>NZHP01000022.1 GCA_002691465.1 Gammaproteobacteria bacterium
TTAAACAAAGGAGGCATTCAGTCGATACCCAAGTTGACTATTCCTGGAGGCATTTTGGTTGGATGCGAAGCAGGCTTTATGAACGGGGCAAAAATCAAGGGCACTCACACTGCGATGCAATCAGGGATCACTGCGGCTGAGGTGATTGTTTCTCAATTGCAAACGGATGGCCCAGGAAATGAAATAGAGAATTACAATGAGGAACTCGACAAGACTTGGCTGATGAGCGAGCTCTATCAGGCCAGAAACTTCTCGCCGTTGCTTAAAAAGTTTGGACTCATGATTGGTTCGCCATTGGTGTGGATCGATCAAAATATTTTAAGGGGCAGGCTGCCTTTCACCTTGTCGTCGGCATCAAAAGATCATGAACAATTAAAAAAGCAAAGTGAGGCAGAGCCAATTGAATATGCAAAATACGACAACGTCGTCACGTTTGACAGAACCTCCTCGATTTATCTTTCTGGCGTCAATCACGAAGAAGATCAACCCTGCCATTTGAAGTTAACCGATCCTGAAATTCCCATTGCTACCAACTTGCCTCTCTATGGCGAACCGGCAAGGCTCTATTGCCCTGCAGGTGTTTATGAAGTAGTCGATGGCGGTGACGGCGAGCCATATTTCCAAATCAATGCCCAAAACTGCATTCATTGCAAAACTTGCGACATCAAAGATCCAAGCCAGAATATCAATTGGGATTGCCCAGAAGGCGCTGGAGGTCCGAATTACACTGATATGTAGCTACTTTTTTAACCCGATAGTAGAAAAACAACTTTTAAACCACTTTCACTTATTTTTAGAGAGACTATAAACCGCTTTTATTTCAGCCTTTGATCTGATAAGTTGCAGTGGTATTTTTTTGGACTCTGTAGGGGGAATCCTCAGGAATTAAAATGATGATACACAAAGTTTTTAAGCTTATCTGTGCATGCGCTCTTGTCCCAATGGCAATGGCAGCTATGGCCATTGTTGCACAAGATGCCGATGAAGAAATTATATTGCCCGATCCAATCGAGATCCTGTCTGACACGTTGGTTGTTCAAAACCAAAGCGACAGCAGTTCTGTCGGCTCGCAAGAAAAGATCAGCGGCTTGTCAAATGAAACACAAGAATTGCTTGGCGAATACCGCCTAGTATTGCAGCAAATAGATCGTTTGATTGCATACAACGATTACGTCGAAAGACTCATTGAAGATCAGGAGTCACAAATAGTCGATATCAACAATCAACTCGTAGAGTTTGCAATGATTGAGCGTGGCATTGTCCCGCTCATGCTTGACAGCATCGAGACGATTGATAAGTTCATTGATCTCGATGTCCCGTTCTTGCTTGAGGAAAGAAAGGCAAGAGTCGCTCGATTGAGAACAATCATGGATCAGGCCGATATCACGGTTTCAGAGAAATACAGACAAATCATGGATGCCTATCAGATCGAAACCAGCTACAGCTCAGACATCGAGTCATACACAGGATTTCTCGAGATTGATGGAGAGACAAGGCAAGTTGATTTTTTAAGGATTGGCAGAACGTCTTTGACGTATCAAACACCCGATCAGGACGAAACTGGATTTTGGAATAAAGAGACTGCTGCATGGGAGTCTTTGCCAAGGAAATACACTGATTATGTAAAAGAAGGTCTCAGAATAGCTAAGAAACAAATTACTCCCGATCTCATTCAGCTTCCCATAGAAGCTCCAAAGGAGAGCGATTAACCATGTTGAAGCTTAGAAAAATAATCATTATGAGCTTGCTCCTAGTGCCTCTGTCTATTGGCTATACGCAGACGGATTCTGATGATGAGGAGAACCCGATCACCGATCCTGTCTTGCTTGAAAAACTCAAACAAATAGACACCATGGAAAAGCTTCTCGAAATTACTAAATCGGACAGCATCACCACAGGGGCAATGAATGTGGAGCGCGAGGAAAAATTCATCGCTGCGAGAGACCGTCAAAAGGCTTTGCTTGAGGAGGCGAAAGCGAGATTGACGCTTGAAGAGGAGAGAGCCGTTCGACTCCAAAAGAATTTTGAAGAAAATGAAAAAATTCTAGAAGAAATATCAGAAACGCTGAGAATTAGAATCGGTAATTTTGGCGAATTGTTTGGCGTTGTAAGACAAGTTTCAGGAGAGGCGATTGCAACATTGAAGAACTCTTTGGTATCGATTCAGTATCCCGGAAGAGGCGATGGACTTGCTGAACTGGCAGAAACCAGAAATTTACCCAGCATCGATCAAATGAAGAATCTTTTGGTCATTCTGCTGGAAGAAATGACCAAGTCGGGCAATGTGGAGCGCTTTGACAGCGAAGTGATTTTACCTGGCGGCAGCATTTCGGATGCGGAGATTGTAAGGGTAGGAGTGTTCAATGCAATCACGGAAGATTATTTCCTTAAATTTATTCCAGAAACCCAATCATTGCAGGTTCTTGCAAGACAGCCGGCTGGAAGGTTTCGATCCATGGCAGATGACTTGTTTGATCTTGACGACGGTTATACCGCTATGGCTGTTGATCCAAGCAAAGGGCAAATATTGGGCTTGTTGATTCAAACTCCGGGTATTGGAGAGAGAATCAATCAAGGCGGTTTGCCTGGATACATCATTATCCTCATCGGACTTTTGGGTTTAGCCATGTCGCTTTGGAGAATGAAGTACTTGAAAGAAGAAGGGGATGCAATTAATCGTCAACTTTCATCAAATGAACCATCCAAGGACAATGCTTTGGGAAGAATCCTTGCGATTCAAAAAGAAAATGCAGATGTGGATCCAGAAACTCTGGAGCTGAAAATTGATGAAGCGATCCTAAGGGAAGTTCCTCAGCTGGAAAAATACCACAGCATTATCAAAGTCTTCGCAGCAGTAGCACCTCTGCTTGGTCTTTTGGGTACGGTTGTCGGAATGATTGTGACCTTCCAAGCGTTGACCCTTTTTGGTACGGGTGATCCTAAGCTAATGGCTGGTGGAATATCTCAAGCATTGGTTACAACCATGCTGGGCTTGATCGTTGCCATTCCTTTGGTTTTCCTTCATAGCATACTCACAAGTTGGAGTACTTCTTTGATCGAAATTCTCGAAGAACAAAGTGCCGGGCTGATTGCGAAAAATGCCGGAAAGAGTTAATTTTGATCTATGTCAATTTTAAACAAGATTTCCTCAATCATTGGAACAGAAACTGATCTCAAGCAGTCTGTACTCCCTCTCTCTATTTTATCGGGACTAGTTCTTATCATATTTTTCCTCATCGCAGGGGAATTGAGAGAATTTTTTGAAGCAGGCGGCCCCGTCCTTTGGGGGATTCTTCTGGTCACAATGATTATGTGGACATTGATCATAGAACGATTTTGGTATTTTAAAAATTTGATGCCCGCGCTCTCTGAAAAAGCTCTTAATCAATGGAGCAATATTTCAAATAAGGGCGATTGGTTTTCTATGAGAATCAGGGATCAGATTATTTCGGAAGTTTCTGGAGAAACAAGAAAATTCCTTCTCACCATAGAAACCATGATGCAAATTCTTCCTTTGCTCGGTTTATTGGGAACGGTGGTTGGCATGATCAAAGTATTCGATGTCATGACATTTTTTGGAACAGGAAATGCCAGACTGATGGCGAGTGGAGTTTCGCAAGCCACCATACCAACAATGGCAGGTTTAGTGGCCGCCATCTCTGGAGTATATATTGCTAATTTATTGAAAAGAAAGGCAGAAGATGAAATCAACAAAGTTGCTGACCAATTGATTATCCATGAATAGAGGATCATGAAAAGACGCATCAAAAAGAAGAATGAAGAGAGCGAGATCAATATCACACCAATGCTGGATATTGTATTTATTATGCTGATCTTCTTCATTGTGACTACATCCTTCGTGAAGGAGATCTCCATTGACGTCAATCGCCCAACGAAGTCTCCGATTAAGGAACAAAAGAAATCGGATGTGATTTCAGTGCGAATATTAGACAGCGGACAAATTTTAATTCAAGAGAGACTGATCTCTCTTGATGCAGTTAGAGCCAATATTGAATCAAACCTCGCTTTGAAACCCCAAGCAAGTGTGGTCGTGGTTTCTGATAGAGATGCCGATGCTGGATTGCTTGTCAGAGTAATCGATCAATCCAGACTTGCCGGCGCCAGCAGCGTATCTTTGGCGGCTCAAAAGTAGTTATGTTAAGAAGAAGAAAAAGAATGGAAGAAGAGAGTGAGATCAATATCACTCCCATGATGGACATTGTTTTCATCATGCTTATTTTCTTTATTGTTACTACCTCATTTATCAAAGAAACTGGTGTGGATCCTTCTAGACCCGAAGCAGAAACAGCTGCACGTGCCGAACAAGGAAATATTCTTATTGCGGTCACACCGAGTGACCAGATCTGGATGAATAAAAACCCAGTGGAGCTCCAATCAGTTCGAATATTGATGGAAGCAGCACACGCTGAAAACCCAGAAAGCAGCGTTGTCATAGTCGCAGATGAATTGGCCTCGACTGGCATTATCATTGATGTGATGGATCAAATAAGATTGAGCGGTATTTCAAAAGTTTCCATTGCCGCGAGAGAGAAGTAAGATGTCAACGATTTCGTTCAATATTCAAAATGAATCACGCTATTTGAGTGCTTTAATTCTCGGCATTGGAGTCACACTAATCCTTTTCTTTATTATGCAAGCTTTGATTGACTCAGGCGATCAGCAGTACCGTTCCGATTCGGATGGGCAGATCATGGAATTTGTCAGGATAAAGGATGATGAGAGCTTAAGTTTTAAAGACAGAAGAAAGCCTAAAAAGCCAGAACCTCCCAAGGAGCCGCCACCTCCACCCAAGATGATTGTTGAAAAGCAAGCCAAACCAACGATGAATAAAATTAAGATTGATATACCCAACATCGATCTTCCAACCATTGCAGGAGGAGGCCCATTTCTTGGTAATTGGGCAGGCAATCCTCTTGCTGAAGGCGATGTGTTGCCTATAGTCAGGATCGATCCTCAATGGCCAAGGGAAGCATTGATAGAGGGGATTGAAGGATACGTGATTGTCGAGGTCTTGATTGCATCCGATGGTTCGGTCAGAAGCGCGGTTGTTGTCGAGTCTGTTCCAAGAAGAATGTTTGATAGGAATGTCATTCGAGCAGTTTTGAAATGGAAATTTAAGCCTAGAATCGTCAACGGAGTGCCGGTTGAAAGGCGGGCCATACAACGATTGGATTTCAATTTGGATAGCCTCTGATGAACCTTCATTTGAAAGTCCTCGTGGTATTTCTCATTGGTTTTTCTGCCATTGTCGATGCCGCTTCTGATTTACCTATTCACCATCCATTAAGGGCAGATCGCATAGCCATTGAAAGACCTAACTCGTCTAGGCAATTTTCTTATAATGTTGAGAAGAAGTTTCAAGGTATATCCGATCGTTTTGGATCTGGAGATTTGGATGGAGCAATGGAAAGTTTAGAGTCCATGATGGGATGGAATATATCTAAATACGAAAGGGCCGTGGTCTATCAATTCATGGGCTTTATTTTTGTTCAGCAAGATAAAATCGACAAGGCAATTGAAGTCTTTAAAAAAGTTGTCGATCTGAATGTGTTATCAAACAGCCAACATCAAAGTACCCAATTTAATTTAGCGAGCCTCTATGGATCCCAAGAAAGATGGGATCTTGCCATAGAAACCTTGATGACGTTTTATATGTTTGAGAAAGAGCCTGTTTCAGAGGCTTATATCATGACTGGCATAGCGTACTTTCAAAAAGGCCAGCCATTGGAAGCCCTACCTTACATTCACATTGCGAATGTAAAAGCAACCAAGCCGAAAGAAACCTGGCTCCAGCTAGAGCTTGCCATTTTATTTATAAACAAACGATACGAAGAAGCGATTGATGTAGTGAAGCAGCTTTCAACATATTGGCCAGAGAAAGAAAGATATTGGGAAACAATGGCCGGCACTTACATGGAAATGCAAAAAGATGCCGATGCATTAGCAGCATTGAATTTGGGGTATAAGAATGATGCCATATCAAAAGCAGAAACATTGGAAAATCTTGCAAGGCTTAGCCTCTATTTAGAAATTCCATTTCAAGCAGCATCATTGATTGAAAAAAATCTTGAGGAAGGCAACATTGAAAACTCAGAAAAGAATCTGAGATTGCTTCTTGGCGCATGGACTGCAGCCAGAGAATTCAATAAAGCAATTGAGGTGATTGATATCCTTGCGCCTCTGACCGGCGAGGGAAAACTTTATATCCAAAAAGCAATGCTATTGAATGAGAATGGCGACTGGGAAGGTGTGCAGGATGCAACCGCAAAAGCCCTTAACGACGAAGAACTCGAAAACCCTGGCGATGTATATATCCTCAGAGGCATGGCTGAGACAGAATTAGGAAATTACGACGATGCGATTGAGTCGTTCACTCAGGCCATGGAGATTGGCACAGAGACCAATAAGAAAAATGCCGAGGCATGGATTGATTACGTAGCCGATAGAGGCGGCAGATAACTCACTGAAAAGATTTGGTACTTAGGTCAGGTTCACCAAGAGTGCTTAGCATTTTCTGTCTGGCTTCATCCATGATCTCTTTTATCCCATAATCTGGATTATTTGTTGGAATAGATGGATGTATCGTCACTTTAAGTTGAACCTTTTTTGGTAACCAGCTTTCCGATCTAAGAAACGTTCTCGAGCCATTGATTGTAACTGGCACAATGGGGACCTGATTCTTAATTGCAGTCAGAAAGGCACCTTTTTTAAATTTCAAAAGACCTTTTTCTCTTAGAAATGTAGCTTCCGGAAAGAATATAATCGAATCGTTTTCTTTTGAGCTCTTCATGATCTTTTTGAAATCATCCGCTCCTTTCTTTGCATCTCTTCTATCAACCAAGTGAGTGCCCAATTTTCCTAAAACGTATCCACCAAATGGGATATATTTCAATTCTTTTTTTGCAACATAAGCAAAATTAGCAGGCAATGCAGCGGCAAGAATCATTGGATCGGCATAACTTGCGTGATTGGCGACTAAGATTGACGATCCATCGGTAAGATTTTCTTCGCCTTCAACTACGAGATCCAAGCCTGTCAGTCGTATCATCCATTCAGAACATTTCTTTGCCAACTTTCTGGTTGATTGAATGGATCTTGTAAAAGGATAGAAACACAGCATCACAAGAAGGATCACGGTAAAAATAAACCATGCCCAGGAGCCAAATAAATACATTGTTATGGTTTTCATTCGAAATTTAAAATCGCTGTATACTTCTATCGATATCATACACAATTAACCTTTATGAAAACATCTGACGATCAGAAAAATAAAGAATCCAAGGTGGTCGATTCTTTTCTAGACTCGCTTTGGCTTGAACAAGGCCTTTCCAAATCCACATTGGATGCGTATCGCTCGGATTTAAGATTACTTAATGTTTGGGCGGAGAATCGAGAACTGAAATTGGATGAAATATCGAGGCCTGATTTGTTAGAATTTATAGCATTTAAAGCCGAACAAGGTTCCAGTGCTCGGTCATCAGCTAGAATGCTTTCGTCTCTGAGGCGCTTTTATACATACCTCATGCAACAAGAAATAATATCAACCAACCCAACAGAAAAAATCTCAATGCCTAAAATTGGAAGATCTCTCCCGGTTTTATTAACAGAAAATGAGGTTTTGCAACTAATCAAGGCTCCCAATACAAAAAAGCCTTTGGGCTTTCGAGATAGAGTCATGCTCGAGTTGCTTTATGCCACTGGCTTAAGAGTATCTGAATTGGTGAAGCTCGAAGCCAATCAGGTGAATTTAAATCAGGGTTACATCAGAGTTATGGGCAAGGGGGACAAGGAGCGTTTAGTTCCAATGGGCAAAACAGCTAAGCGATGGATGAAAAATTACCTCAATGGACCTATTCAGGAAATTTTAAATGATCGGCAATCGGATTGCTTGTTTCCAACACGAACATCAATATCTATCAGTCGGCAGGCCTTTTGGCAAATCATCAAAAAGTATGCAGTGAAAGTTGGAATCAGTGCCAAATTATCGCCGCACAGCTTGCGACATGCATTTGCCACTCATCTCATCAATCATGGCGCTGATTTAAGGGTTGTTCAGATGTTGCTTGGTCACAGCGATCTTTCAACAACACAGATTTACACGCATATTGCACAGCATCGCTTAAAAGATCTGCATGAAAAACATCATCCAAGAGGCTAAAATAGTCGGATGCAAATTTTCCGAATTATAACGCTGTGCTTACTGTTTTTATCAACAACAGTCTTATCAAACGATGAAGAAGAAAGCCTCAAAGAGATCGATCTTATTCTGCAAACACTGTTAGAAGTATTTCCTAGTGCAAACGACTATAGTTTGGATGATTCATTGGTTGATGGTCTCTATGCAGTGAGTATTGGATCAGAGGTGATTTACATCTCAAAAGATGGGAAATTCTTAATTCGTGGTGAAATTTTTGATCTCCAAAACAGCATAAATCTCACTGAAGAAAAGCGAATCCTTGGAAGGCTCGATGTAATGCAAGGTTTGGATGAACAAACAATGATTATTTATGAGCCCGATCAAATCAAACACACAGTCACAATTTTTACAGACATCGATTGCGGTTATTGTAGAAAGTTTCATCAGCAAATCGATGATTACTTAGATTTGGGAATTAGAGTAAGGTACCTCTCATTCCCAAGAACAGGTCCCGATACAGAGAGTTGGGAGAAAGCGGAGGCTGTTTGGTGTAACAAGGACAGATCCGGATCACTGAATCGTGCAAAACAAGGCAAGAAGGTGGATGCCGATAATTGTCCGGGCACTCCTGTTGAGGCTCATTATAACTTGGGATCGGTCTTTAATATCTCGGGAACGCCAACCATTGTTACTGACAAAGGTAAGATTATCGTTGGCTATTTGCCGCCTGAGTCACTACTATTTCGATTGAATGAAGAAAGTTAATTACTTCTCTAAATACTGAATTTTATCTTTGATCTCTCTCCACTCGTCCGCGTCCGAAGGCGGTTCGGGAGGTTCAGAAATAACAGGCCAAGACTCACTCAACTCACGATTAAGATCTTCAAAAGCTTCTTGTCCTTCAGGAATCTCATCATCGGCAAATATTGCATCAACAGGACACTCAGGCTCACACAAAGCACAATCAATGCATTCATCGGGATTAATGACCAGCATATTTGGACCCTCATGAAAGCAGTCTACGGGGCATACTTCAACGCAATCGCCAAGCTTACATTTGATGCAGCTTTCACCCACTATGAATGTCATGCAGTCTCACCTCGGTTATTGAATTGTGTGATAAATCGGGCTTTCATCATTTGCCTCTTTTTCAATTTGTGCCTTCAAAGCAATTTCAACCGTTTCAAAGGCAATCAGATCCCATGGTACCTCATCGAGTCGATATAATTTTACATCCAACGATTCTTCTCCTGCTCCAAAATTTTCGTCATTAATGGTCGCTCTATAGAACACATGGACTTGATCGGCATGGACAACATCTACGACAGCAATCATTGATTGTACATTGGGAGTAATCAGCGCTTCCTCCTCGCACTCTCTTTTAGCCCCATCGGCCATGCTCTCACCGTTCTCAAGAAACCCGGCGGGCAATGTCCAAAAATTTATTCTTGGCTCAATGCCTCTTAGGCACAACATCACTTGATCGCCAAGCATTGGAACGGTTCCAACTACTATTTTTGGGTTTTCATATTGAATATAGCCGCATACAGAGCATATGTATCTGTCTCTGTTATCACCTTTTGGAATCTTGAATTCCAAATCGTTGCCACATTGATTGCAATATTTCATAATAATTTTTCTGCCGGGAGAGAGACTCGAACTCTCACGGGTTGCCCCACCGGATTTTGAATCCGGCGCGTCTACCAATTCCGCCATCCCGGCTAAATAATAAATGAAGAATACCTTTTGTTATGTATTCAGTCTATAAAACTAGTCGATTATTGAATCATTTTAAGAATGGGTTAATCGAGTACAATACAACAATGCGACCAAGTGATTTCAATATAAATATTCCACGTGAATTAATTGCTCAAATGCCTCTTGAAGAGAGGTCATCAAGCAAATTATTGCACCTAAAGAATGATGTCATAAATGATCGAAATTTCTCGGATTTGCCTCATCTCATTAAAAAAAATGATCTGCTTATTTTAAACAACACCAAAGTTTTGCCTGCAAGACTCTTAGGCAAGAAACAATCTGGCGGAAAGGTAGAAATATTCTTTGAAAGAATGCTGAACGAAATGAGTTTTTTGGCACAGTTAAAGTTCAGTGGAAAGATTCACATCGGCTCAAAGATCATCATTAATGAGAATATCAATCTCGAAATAGAAAAGAGAGATCAACAATTCTTTTTGATTTCAACCGATAGGCCAGTTATGGATATTTTACAATCGAATGGACTGACTCCTCTTCCTCCCTATATTAAAAGAAGCGCAAACTCTGAGGACAGCAGAAGATATCAAACTGTATATGCTAAAAAAGAAGGCGCTGTTGCGGCTCCCACTGCTGGACTTCACTTTACAGATGATATTCTCGATGAGATCAAGCAGAGAGGTATAGACATTGGCGAACTGACACTTCATGTTGGGGCTGGAACATTTGCACCTCTCAGATCTGAGCAAATGGAGTTAAAAAAATTACACGAAGAATACTTTGAGATTGATCAGAGACTTTGCGATCAAATCAAAACATCCAAAGCCAATGGCGGCAGAATTATTGCCGTTGGAACAACAGTTGTAAGAGGGCTCGAATCCATGATGCAGACAAACAAGATTCAGCCCATCAACGGCAAGACGGATATTTTTATTACTCCAGGCTTCGATTTTCGGTTGGTTGATGCAATGGTTACTAATTTCCACTTGCCTGAATCGTCATTGATTATGTTGGTTTCAGCTTTTGCCGGAAGAAAATCCATCTTGAAATCGTATCAGCATGCCGTCAATAATGACTATCGTTTTTATAGTTACGGTGATTCCATGTTTTTAGAAAAAGGTTTGGCTCAGTGAAATTTAGACTAATCAAATCAGATAAGAGCGCCAGATTGGGTGAGCTACATTTTGACAAGGGCATCATTCATACTCCAGTTTTTATGCCGGTTGGCACTTATGGAACAGTAAAAACAATGACGCCGAATGAGCTCACAGATATTGGCGCAGAAATCATTCTTGCAAATACTTATCACCTGATGATTAGGCCCGGCAAAGAAATCCTGTCTGCTCACGGTGGATTGCATCGAATGATGTCATGGCAAAAACCGATCCTGACCGATTCAGGTGGTTATCAGATTTGGAGCCTATCAAAAAAGCGGAAGATCAATGATGAATATGTCGAATTTGATTCACCTGTGAATGGCGATTTGATTCGTTTAACGCCAGAGATTGCTATGGAAATCCAAAAAGTTATAGGAAGTGATATTCAAATGGTTTTGGATGAATGCACTCATTATCCAGCGACAAAAGAAGAGGCATCTCTGTCTATGAAAAGATCAGAGAAATGGGCATTGAGAAGCCATGAGTCCTTCTTAAAGCAAAAAGGAGATGATGACAGTGCTTGTTTTGGTATTATTCAAGGAGGAATGTATCCCGATCTTCGTCTTGAGAATTTGGAGTATTTGTCCTCAATTGATTTTGATGGACTCGCAATTGGCGGACTATCTGTTGGTGAACCCATCGATGAAAGAATGATGGTCTTGGAATCATTAATGCCCAAAATGTCTGAAAATATTCCCAGATACCTTATGGGTCTTGGGACTCCAATTGATATCATCAAAGCTGTTTCTGTAGGCGTGGATATGTTTGATTGCGTGATTCCGACTCGGCACGCAAGAAATGGACAAATCTACACCCATTCTGGCGTACTTAAAATAAAAAATTCTAGATATATCAATGATCTAGAACCTCTTGATGCCGCTTGTGGATGTTACACATGCAGCAACTTTACTCGTTCATATCTGCGTCATTTATTCAACTGCAATGAAATCTTGGGACTAAGACTGGCGACAATCCATAATCTCAGTTTCTACATCAAATTAATGGATGACATCAGAAAGTCTATTCAGTCAGATACTTTTGAAAAATTTGCCAAAAACTTCATTCAAAGTTATCAGCAGTAATTGGAATATGTCATAATTGCACCAGAAATTTTTTGAACTAACGAAAAGGTAAATATTTTGATACAAAATGCTTGGGCACAGAATGCTGGAGGAGGGGATCCATTTTTGAGTTTTCTTCCACTGATACTTATTTTTGTTGTCTTTTACTTTGTTCTCATAAGACCACAGACCAAGAAGCAAAAAGAGCACCAAGAGATGGTGAATGCTCTTGAGGTTGGAAACGAAGTGGTGACAGCTGGCGGTATTTTGGGAAAAATTCAAGAGATGAATGAGAATTATGTTCAACTTGAGATCTCAGAAAACGTCACAATCAAAATTCAAAGGCAAACGATCTCATCTTTGCTCCCAAAAGGAACGATTAGAAAAGGTTAAATTATCCTCATGAATCGATATCCCACATGGAAAAACTTGCTTGTCTTGATTTGTGTAATCGTTGGCATAGGTTTTGCATTGCCAAATTTCTATGGGGAAGATCCAGCACTGATGATCGCTAAAGAAAATGGATTAATGTTCTCTGAGCAAGAGATTAAAGAGATAGACGAATTTCTAAGCGACGATAATGCTGCATTCAAATCAATTGAAGGCAAAGACGGCGATGTATTGATTCGTTTCGACAATGTGGAAGATCAAATTCAAGCCAGTGATAAAGTCAGAGCATTCCTTGGTAGGTTTTCAACCGTAGCTCTGTCATTTGCACCCAATGTACCTGGCTTTATAGATGCATTGGACATGAAACCAATGAGCTTGGGTCTTGATCTGAGGGGCGGCGTGTATTTTCAATTTCAAGTCGACCTTGATGCAGCAGTTCAGCAGAGACTGGATCAATATGTTACCGATATAAACAAAGAACTGATTGATCAAAGAATCAGGCGCACCATCAGAAAAGAAGGAAATTCAATCAGAATTGAGTTGGTGAATTCTGATGATTTCAATGCCACCAGAAGAATTGTGAGAGAGCTTGATAATCTCTTGGCTTTTGAGAATGTCTCAACACCGTCACAGACCGCGGTATTGATTACCATGACAGATGATCAACTGAAACAAAGAAGAGATTTCGCCATTCAACAAAATATTTTGACCATGAGAAATCGAGTCAATGAATTGGGTGTTGCTGAGCCAATCATTCAGAGGCAAGGTCTTGACCGAATCGTGGTTCAACTTCCCGGAGTTCAAGATCCTACTCAAGCAGAAAGGATTCTTGGCGCTACTGCAACCTTGGAATTTAGATTGGTATGCGAAAATGAAAATGCTTTTGAAGCAGAGGAAAAGGGTAGAGCGCCCATCGGATGCGAACTCTTTAATGATCGAGCAGGAACACCTGTTTTGTTAAAAAAGAAAGCAATCGTTACTGGAAACCAACTCATTGATGCATCGCAATCTTTTTCACAAGGTCGGCCAGCAGTTTCAATTCGTCTTGACAGTAAAGGTTCAAAATCAATGCTTGAAACCACCAAGAAGAACCTCAACAAACCCATGGCTGTTTTATTTGTCCAACAAAGGCAAGAAACCTCTGAGCAGGATGGAGCATTTGTAAACAGGACCATCTTGGATAAGGAAGTTATTAATATTGCTACAATCAGAGGTATATTCAGCAGTCAGTTTGAAATCACAGGTTTGACTGTATTTGAAGCAAAGGATCTGGCAATTCTTCTCAGAGCAGGTGCTTTGGCTGCACCAATATTTAAGATTGAAGAAAAAACAGTCGGTCCAAGTCTTGGTAAAGACAATATTGACAAAGGTTTTGCAGCAATTCTTTACGGACTCATGGCTGTAATTGTCTTCATGATCATGTGGTACAAAGGGTTTGGCCTGATTGCGAATATTGGTCTATTGGTCAATCTCACTTTTATTGTTGCGATTCTCTCAATGTTACAGGCATCGCTTACATTGCCAGGAATAGCTGGGATTGTTTTAACGGTTGGAATGGCGGTCGATGCAAATGTCTTGATATTTGAGAGAATAAGGGAAGAAATCAATAATGGCAATTCACCGCAAGCAAGCATTAGTGCGGGTTATCAGAAAGCTTTTGCAACAATTACAGATGCCAATGTCACGACGTTGATTGCCTCACTGGTTCTTTTTACGTTCGGTACTGGCCCAATCAAAGGCTTTGCCATAACACTATCAATCGGTATTCTTACATCCTTATTCACTGCCATCATTGCTTCTAGAGCAATTGTGAATTTAGTATACGGCGGTAAAACAATCGAAAAACTGAGGATTTAGCTGCAGTGATGAAGACCATAAAATTCTTATCTATCAGAAAATTTACGACAATCATGTCAATCATCTTGATTTTGGCGTCAACTCTTTCTCTTATGTCGAAAGGACTCAATCTTGGGATTGATTTTACTGGCGGGATCCAGATTGAGATTACTTTTGAGGCCGCACCCGATATTGAAAACGTTCGAAGCAATCTGGCCTCTGGCGGATACGATGATGCCATTGTTCAAAACTCTGGTTCATCCCAAGACCTCATGGTTCGAATTCCTCCTAGAGATGGAGTCACTAATAAAAAAGTAGGCGAGGATGTTAAAGGCATGCTTCAAGCTTCTAATAATTCCGTTACGGTGAAAAGCTCAGAATACATAAGCGCCCAAGTTGGGGAAGAGCTGACGGAACAGGGCGGATTGGCGATGATATTTGCACTGATTATGATCATGATCTACATTGTTTTCCGTTTTCAGTGGAAATTCTCAATCGGTGCCGTATTGGCCTTGATTCACGATGTTATGATTACATTGGGCATCTTTTCATTTTTCCAACTCACGTTTGATCTATCTGTGCTGGCAGCAATTCTTGCGGTTGTTGGTTATTCTCTTAATGACACCATTGTTATTTATGACCGAATCAGAGAAAACTTTAGATCAATGAGAACGGCTGAGACTCTTGAGATTCTAAATTCAGCGATAACGCAAACGATCAAAAGAACCATTATTACCAGTTCAACAACATTGCTTGTATTGTTGTCACTGTTTGTATTTGGTGGATCCTCACTGGAGGGATTTTCAATTGCTCTGATTGTTGGCGTTTTGATTGGAACGTACTCTTCAATCTTTGTGGCATCGACCTCGATCTTCTATCTGGATATTTCAACCACTGATCTTATTCCGGTTAAACGAGAAGAGGTTGATGACGGAATGCCTTAGGCAAAGGCTTTCAGTCTTTTGTCATATTGACTCACAATTTCTTTCATGCCTTCAAAAATTTTTGGATTCCCACAAAATAGACTTCCACTTTCTACAGGGTCTGTATTAGGAATGATATTTTGAACAATTCCACCAGCCTCTTGTATCAAGAGCACCCCTGCAGCAACGTCCCAGGGTTTTAATCCAAATTCCCAAAAACCGTCGTATCTGCCACTTGCAACATACGCAAGATCCAATGCTGCAGAGCCGGGTCTTCTGATTGCGCCCACAATCTTTGTGAAATCCGTAAAGATATCAAGGTAGAGTTCTAACCAATCCTTTTGATCTCTGTATGGAAATCCAGTGCCCAATAGGCAACCTGGCAATTGTGTATGTTTGCTCACTCGAATTTTTCGGCCATCCAATTGACTGCCCATGCCTCTGATTGCAGTAAATAATTCTTGCCTTGATGGATCGTAAATGACCCCAACTTCCAATCTATCTTTGATCTTCAAAGCAATGGAAACACAGTAGACAGGAAAACCATGGATGTAATTTGTGGTGCCGTCAATGGGATCAATGATCCATAGAAATTCAGAATCGTTGTCTTGCAATCCATGCTCCTCTCCTAAAATTGAATGGTCAGGATATCTGGATTGAAGAATCTCAATGATGGCTTTCTCAGCTTGTTCATCGACATGGGTAACAAACTCATTGTGCCCCTTTGTTCTGACATCGCTCGAGCTCACTCGATCAAAATTAATTTGAGCAATATCGCCTGCTTTTCTAGCCGCTTTCACTGCCGAGTTTAGAAAAGCTATTTGGTCTTTTTGGTCCATGTTTAAATAAAAATATGATCTGAAATGAGTGTAGAATATCAGAACTTTTCAATATTTGAGTCAATTTCATATTTATGAGTCACGATAATGTAGAATTTATTTTAGTTGAGCCCTCTCATCCAGGTAATGTGGGCGCAGCTGCAAGAGCCATTGGGACCATGGGCTTTAAGAATCTTTCTCTTGTTAAACCCACTAAACATCCACATCCTGAATCAAGAGCTCGATCTTCAGGAGGGCTTGATATTTTGTTGAATGCAAAGGTGTTTGAAACTCTCGATGAGGCAATCGCAGATTCGAGCCTTGTCATCGGGACAACCGCAAGAGAAAGAAGGATCAGCGTGCCCATTGATTTAATTCATGAAAGCACAGAGGGCATCTTTAAGACCAGCTTGAACCAGAAAGTTTCAATTGTTTTTGGTCCTGAGACCTCGGGTCTATCTAACGACGATATCGATCGTTGCAACCGCCTTGTTTATATACCAACTGGAGAGATGTATTCATCATTGAATTTGGCCATGGCGGTTCAGGTTATTGCTTATCAGATCAATTTATCTTTTTTTGGGCTTAGCGAAGACCAATCCCAAAGAGAGTTGGCATCAGGCAAAGAAATGGAATTATTTTATGAACATCTGGAAGAGGTTCTGTTGCAGACAGGTTTCCTCAATCCGAATAATCCCAAGCAGTTGATGAGGCGATTAAAGGCTTTATTTAATCGTGCTGAACTTGATGACAATGAGGTTAATATTATGAGAGGGATTCTTACTTCATATCAGAAACCAAGGTTAAAACAGTAAATATGACAACGTATCTAGATTTTGCTTCTACGACACCGATGGCGCCAGAGGTGATCGAAAAGATGCATGCCGTAATGAAAGAAGATTCATTCGGCAATCCGTCATCCCTAGATCATAAATTTGGACTCGCAGCAAAAAAAATTGTGGAAAGATCCAGAGCCGAGGTAGCCGATCTAATCAATGCAAACCCTGATGAGATTCTATGGACTTCTGGGGCAACTGAGTCCAATAATTTGGCCATTGTGGGTTTTCATCAATTTCAATATAAAAACCAAGCGATGAGTTTTTTAACGTCACACCTCGAACATAAATCAGTTATAGAGTGTATGGATTTGATCAAGGCGCTGGGATCAAAAGTGAGCTTTATTAAACCCAATGATAAAGGTCGAATCGACCTTGAAACGCTCTCAAATCAAATGGATGAAGATGCAGTATTTGTGAGTTGCATGCATGTCAATAATGAGACAGGCATCATAAATGACATTGAAGAGATTGGAAAATTTTGCAGAAAGAATGAAATTATATTTCATGTGGATGCAGCCCAAAGTATTGGGAAAATACCCGTCGATGTTGACGACATGTGCATTGATCTGATGTCAATGTCTGCCCATAAAGTTTATGGTCCAAAGGGAGTTGGCGCTCTATACATCAATAAAAAGAGCATTGGCCGAGTTAAATCAATCATTGTCGGAGGAGGTCAAGAGCGGGGGATGCGCTCAGGCACTCTTCCAACTCATCAAATTGTTGGAATGGCAACGGCCTATAAGCTTTCAAAACAAAGAATGCATGAAGATTTAGAGCACATCACGCAATGTCAGAATTCATTTTTGAAAAAGCTCTCGAATCTCAATGATTGGAAGATCAATGGCTCGAAAGAGCACAGTTATCCAGGAATATTGAGCATCTGTTTTCCGGATTTATATTCCGAAAGTTTGATTTATGCCATGGAAGATTTTGCAATCTCAAGAGGGTCGGCTTGTTCTTCGGATCATGATGAGCCCTCGCATGTTTTAAAAAGCATGGGCTTGGTCGATGATGAGATCAATGGAACCATTCGTATCAGTTTTGGAAGAACTACATCCATTGAGCAAGCCGAGCTAGCAGCATCCGAACTGATTAAAGCAGTATTGCATCTGAGGAAACTGAAGGGGTGTTCTCAATGAACCAAAAAGATGCTTTTTTTGACACCAAGTATGTCATGCAAGATTCAAACACGAAAGATGGACTCATTGAAGAGCAAACCTTGAGTTCGAATGGAATGTGGTTGAAGCTATTTTCACGATTAGACTCGAATGGAAAATCTGAAGTGCATTACAATGTACATGGCTGCCCACATTTGATTGCTATCACATCAATCATCATCGGTGATTTGCAAAAAAAAACCATTCAAGAGCTTGAAAGTCTTAATATCAATGAGTATGCAGATACCATTGATCTACCAAAAACAAAGAAAGACCGTCTTTTTTTGTTGGAAGATGCTTTAAAAGGATGTATAAAGCATCTGAAGAAGGATTAAATTTATGGAACTTTCAATTACAGACAATGCAATCAAAAGATTTAAAGCAAATCTTTCGAATAACCCCGATGCCAAGGGCCTTAGAATCAGTATTAAGCCCACTGGCTGCAACGGCTATTCTTATGTGTTGGATTACGCATCGGACATATCTAATGACGATCAGATCATGACTTTCTCAGACGTGTCAGTTGTCGTCGACAATGAGAGTTTGCAGTTGATTGATGGAACGGAAATTGACTTCATTGAGGAAGGCTTTAATCAAGTATTCAAGTTTACAAATCCGAATGCCACTGGAGAATGTGGATGCGGAGAAAGCTTCAGTATCTAATCAACAAAGGCAAAGGCAAGGGCAATGGAAAGAACATTATCGATCATTAAACCAGACGGTGTAGAAAAGAATATCATTGGCAAAATTTATTCTCGTTTTGAAAAAGCAGGTCTTCGAATCGTTGAGGCAAAGATGTTGCATCTTAGCCAAGAACAAGCAGAAGGATTTTATGCCGTGCACAAAGAAAGGCCTTTTTTTAATGACTTGGTTGACTATATGACTTCTGGGCCAGTTATGGTTCAGGTGCTTGAAGGCCAAGACGCAATCAATCTTAATCGCAAGCTCATGGGTGCAACGAACCCAGAAGAGGCTGATGAAGGGACCATTCGAAAAGATTTTGCCGATAGCATAGAAAGAAATACGGTTCACGGTTCAGATGGACCAGAAACGGCAGCTGTAGAGATCGAATATTTCTTCGGTTAATACCAGAATAAATTGACAATAAAGCGTCAAAATATCCTAGGCATGCCCCTAGAGGATCTTGTTACCTTTTTTAATGAGATTGAGGAAAAAGACTATAGGGCAAAACAACTGATGCAATGGATTTATTCCAAGCATATTTATGACTTCGACCTCATGACTAATTTTAATCTCGAGCTTAGAAGCCATCTGAATCAAAACTGTAGCTTAGATTTTGACAATGCCATACGCAATGAACTTTCTGAAGATGGCACAAAAAAGTGGTTGATCGGAAAGAAAGACAATCAAATCATTGAAACAGTGTTTATTCCTGAGGAAAAAAGAGGAACCCTTTGTATCTCTAGTCAAGTTGGATGTCTGATTGACTGCCCATTCTGTGCAACAGGACACCAAGGGTTTAATAGAAACCTGAGTTCGAGTGAAATCATCGGCCAAGTGTTATTGGCCAGAGAAGAGTTAGATGAAGGCAGACTTACGAATATTGTCTTCATGGGAATGGGCGAACCGCTTGCAAATTATCCAGAGGTGATTAAGGCAATAAAAATATTAAATGATCCTCATGGTTGTAATATTTCCAGACGCAGAATTACAGTCAGTACGTCTGGTCTGGTTCCACAGTTATATAAACTCTCAGAGGAAGTAGGAGTATCACTGGCAGTATCCCTCCATGCGGCAAATGATGAGTTGAGGGATGAGTTGGTGCCCATCAATCGCAAACATCCTATAGGAGAATTATTGGATGCTTGTTGGCATTATGCAGATCGTCAGAATTTGAGATCAGTAACATTTGAGTACACCATGCTCAAAGGCGTGAATGATTCAGCAAAAGATGCAAAACAGCTCTCAAAACTCTTAAAGAACAAGCCTGCCAAGGTTAATCTGATTCCTTTCAATCCTTTTCCAGGTGTAAAATTCGAGCCAACCGATCAAAACAAGATCAATGATTTCAGGAATATCCTTTTGGAATCTGGGATAATGACAACCACTAGAAAAACAAGAGGCGATGATATCCAAGCGGCTTGTGGACAATTATCAGGGCAAGTGATGAATCTTGCTAAGAAAACACTGAGACAAAAATTAAAAAAAACATTACATTAATATCTTTAACGGAGAAAACATATGTCAAATGATGGAAAAACAGAGCATTTGGTTGCACTCAGAGTCATAGGACTTGTCTGTGTAGGACTATTTCTGATGACTTTGGTTGGTATGTATATGTCTCATAACTAATCAATTTTGACTGAGAAAATCAAATCCATCAGAGGAATGCCAACGCTGCTACCGGCAGAGTTAAAACTTTGGCAGTCTGTAGAATCTGAAATTAAGAAAATCTTATCAAGCTATGCTTACCAAGAGATTCGGACCCCACTATTAGAAAGAACGGAACTCTTTCAAAGAACCATCGGTGAACAGACAGATGTTGTCTCAAAAGAAATGTATTCATTTCTTGATCGAAAAGATCAATCGCTGTCTCTCAGACCTGAAGCAACAGCTGGAGTTGTCAGAGCTGGAATAGAGCACGGGCTTTTTTATAACCAAACACAAAAATTCTGGTCTATGGGCCCAATGTACCGTTATGAGAGACCCCAAAAGGGGCGTTATCGTCAATTTCATCAAGTCAATATGGAAGCGTTTGGATTTGAGGGGCCTGGAATTGATGCTGAACTCATGATACTGACATCAAGAATATGGAAAAATCTAGGTATTGATGCCATTCAACTAGAGCTGAACTCATTGGGAACATCCGAATCAAGAAAAAACTATCGAGCAACTCTTATTGAGTACTTCAAAGACCACATCGACTCATTGGATGAGGATTCGCTGTTGAGATTGGAAAAGAATCCAATGCGGATTCTAGATAGCAAAAATCAAGAGATGTCTGAACTTATTGATTCAGCACCAAAAATGAATGATCATTTGGATCAAGAATCTAAGGATCATTTCGATGATTTATTAGAGCGACTAGATAGTCATGGTATCAATCATAAACTCAACCACCGCTTGGTCAGAGGGTTGGATTACTACACGAAAACAGTCTTTGAATGGACAACAGACAAGCTAGGCGCACAAGCCACAGTCTGCGGAGGAGGTCGATACGACGATTTAGTAAAACAATTGGGCGGTAAAGATGTCTTTGGAATCGGATGCGCAATTGGCTTTGAAAGACTTGTGGAACTGGTTGAACTATCGGGTAAAAAAGATCAGAATGGGCAGCCAAAAATTTATCTCGTTGCTGTTGGTGATCAGGCAGAGGCAAAGTCCTCGGAGCTCGCAGAATTGATTAGAGACCGATTTGAGGACTGCGTAGTTGAACTCAACCAAGATGGCGGTAGTTTCAAACAGCAGTTTAAACGTGCCGATCGTTCGGAATCTGACATTGCGCTCATCCTAGGAGATGAAGAGATTGAGAATGAGACGATTGGCATCAAGACAATGAGAGAAGATGGTGAACAAGAAACAATTTCGCAGCATAAGCTTCTAGATAGCATCGCTGAAAAGATAGGGGCCTAATACCAGGAAAAGATAAAAATGAATGATAATTTAACAGACCAACAGCAAGCAGAAATTGTAAAGAAATGGTTGAAAGACAATGGCCTTTTCATTGTTGCATCATTCGGCATAGCAATATCCGGAGTGTTTGGATTGCAGTACTTTCAGGAAAGTAATTTAAAACAAGCTGAGAATGCTTCAAGACTATATGCTGAAATGGAATTTGCTGTCAGGCAACAGAGGTTGTCTCAGGCTCAAACAATTCTTCAACAGATGGACAATGATTTTTCCGGATCTGCTTATCAGATACAAAGCCATTTATCCATGGCAAAGCTTTTTATGGATTCACTGGACTATGACAATGCAATCACTCAACTGGAATTTGTTTTAGAGCAAGCAGAGGATGAAACATTCTCAACGGTTGCGAGACAGAGAATTGCAAGAATATACATTGAAAAAAGTCAGTACCAAGCTGCGCTTGATATGCTTGGGGATAGAACCCCAGAAGCATTTAGTGCGCAATATGAAATCATCAAAGGTGATGCATATATGGGCATTGGAGATATGAGCAATGCCAAGGCCTCATATGAGATTGCACTGGAATCACTTTCACCAGGTTCGTTTTCGTATGATTTTACAAAGATGAAGTTTGACCAGATTAATCAGACCGATGAAAACGAAGACACTCAATCATAATGAATATGAAAGTTAGAACGCAAACATCCTTTTTTACAACGAGGCTTTCTACAGTACTTTGCTTATTTCTATTGATTCAAGGATGTTCATTTTTTGGGGGTGACGAAGAGGAAGCATTTGATGTTCCTGCGGAGTTGGTTGATTTTACACCTATGCTTGATGTAAATCGGGAATGGAAAACATCAATTGGAAAGGGGCATGAAGGACAGGATCTCATGCTAAGACCAGATACGGATGGGGAAACAATTTATGCTGCTAGTTTTGATGGGAATGTCATGGCCATCAATATGAAGACTGGAAAAAGGTTATGGAGAGAGAACTTTGACATGTCTTTTACAGCTGGGCCCACTTACCGCAATGGGATTTTGGTTCTTGGAACCAATGATGGCGAGCTCCTTAGTCTCGATTCAATGACAGGAGAGATCATTTGGATGAGTGAAGTAACGAGTGAAGTACTTGCGCCCGTTGCCATCAAAGATGATTCAATATTTGTACGTTCAGTGGATGGAAATCTTGCTTCCTATTCAGCAAGCAATGGCACTCTTGAATGGATCTCTTCTCATGATGTCCCAAGATTAAGTTTAAGAGGAACATCGGCACCTGTAGTGATATCAAATGCAGTTATATGCGGCTTTGATGATGGAAAGGTCACTGCCTATGACTTAACCGATGGAAGTCTTCTCTGGGAGACTATGCTCACTCCTCCTGGTGGCAGAACAGAGATTGAAAAAGTCAGTGACATCGATGCTCCACTGGTAATTTTTGGAAATGAAGTCTATGCGGGAAGTTATCAAGGTGCATTGACAGCATTGGCAATTGAGAGTGGAAATATCATTTGGTCAACCGAAGCCTCTTTGTATTCTGGAATGGATGTCGATGATGATGTCGTTTATGCGTCTGAAGCAGATGGAACAATCAGAGCCTTTTCGAGATTCACTGGACGAGAAGTTTGGAAAAAAGAAACCCTTCTTCATCGTTATCCTAGTGCACCGGCAATCGTAGGCAATGCAATTGTTATTGGGGATCTCGAAGGATATTTGCATTGGCTGAGCAAAGAAGATGGAGAAACTCTTCAAAGAACCAGTATTGGATCAGATAAGATTACATCATCACCATTAGTTATAGGTGAGTCAATATATGTGCAGACGGACGGCGGTAATCTTTTTTCCGTAAAAGCCCCTAACCAATCTTCTAGATAAGATGAGGGCAATATTATGTTACCAATTGTTGCCATAGTCGGAAGACCTAATGTCGGAAAATCTACTCTATTTAATCAGCTGACGGGTACTACAGCTGCGTTAGTTGCTGATGTTGAGGGACTGACTCGTGACCGCATATACGGCCATATTCAATCTGAAACGAATGATGTCATTGTCATCGATACAGGTGGATTAGACTTCGATCATGGTGAATTATCACAAACAATTCAAGAGCAAACCGAAACAGCGATAGATGAAGCTGATTTGATCTGTTTTGTGGTCGATGGTCGAGATGGTCTTGCAAACAGTGATCGCGAAGTTGCACTAGATCTTAGAAAAAAAGACAAAGACACGATTTTAATTGTGAATAAAATTGAAGGCATGAAGAGTGAAAGCTTGGAGGCTGATTTCTTCAGTTTAGGTTTTAAGGAAATGATTTCCATTTCAGCAAAGCGAGGAGACCACTGCGACGAACTGATTGAATTGATTGAGCAAAAAATTGACCGGTCAACTATTCCTTCAACTACTCGAGAGCTTTCTGACGATGAGATGTCAATTGCGTTGATTGGACGACCCAATGTTGGAAAATCAACATTTATAAACTCCTTTATCAAAGAAGACCGATTGCTCACTCAAAATAGACCAGGGACAACACGAGACAGCATATTCATTGATTTTAATTATAAAGGAACACCGCTTGTACTTATCGATACTGCTGGCATTAGGAAGAAGAAGAAAGTCGATCAAACCATTGAGAGGTTTAGCGTTGTTAAAGCACTTCAAGCCATTGATCTTTCTGATTCAGTCATAGTGATTATTGACGCTTCTGAAGGCATTACCGATCAGGATCTTTCATTGATTGGATTGGTGATTAATTCGGGCAGAGCTTGTTGCATCGCATTGAATAAATACGATCTTTTGGACGACGAAGAAAAAGAGCAATTGGAAAGACAAATTAAACGAAGGCTGAAATTTGCAAGTTTTATTGAGACCATCGAGATATCGGCATTGAAATCCATGCAACTCAATCAAGCGATCGATTCGGCTATTGAGTCAGCAAAAAGTTCTATGCAAGATGTTCCAACATCCAAGATATCAAATTTGATTGAAAATCTAACGGAGACCAAGCCACCACCTTACGTACAAGGGAGACGGATCAAGCTTAAGTATGCGACACAGGTGAATCATCAGCCTCCAACATTTATTATTTACGGAACACAAACAAGTAAACTTAGGGACAACTATAAAAGATTCCTAGAATCTCAGATTCGGAAAGTATTCAAGTTCAAAGGAACACCTATCCGATTAATTTTTAAAGACGGGGACAATCCATTTGCAGGAAAGAAAAACAAACTGAGCATGCGTCAGTGGAAAAAAAGACGACGAATCATTCGAATCAGAAAAAGAAAAAAGTAGTCTTAATCTGAATCGATTTTCTCAACCTTGGATATAAAAAAACCGTCGGATAATTTTGTTTTGACGGACGCTCCTTTTTTAATTTTTTTGACAGACTTTATGCTTCTGTCATCCTCGGTTGTGATCAGTGCATAACCTCTATTCAATGCTTGAAGTGGCGATGCTCCATCCAATTGAGCTGTGAGAAGATTGAGTTGATTTTTTTTATTGCCAATAAGAGCTGTCATGGCATTTGAGAGCGCTGTATTTTTTCTTTGAAGGTTTTGCCTATTAGTCTCAATATCTATTTTAGGATTCGATGTAAGGAGTTTTGAAAAATAAACTTTTAACGTATTACCCAAATGGTTTAATTGAGCCGAAGGCAACTGCTCAATCTTCTCATTCATGTGGTCAAGTCTTTGCATATTGAGTTGCAATTTTGATTTTGGATGAGTTGCCTGCATTCGAAGTGATGCCGATTTTAGTTGGTGTTTGAAATCGCTAATTGTTAGATCTGTAGATTGATTCATATCAATGATTATTCGATTTAATTGATCCATTATTTCACTTGTACTAGGCAATGCAATTTCTGCTGCAGCAGTCGGTGTAGCTGCCCTTAGGTCGGCGACAAGATCTGCTATTGTGAAATCTGTTTCATGGCCAACGCCTGAAAGAATGGGAATCTTCGACTGAAAAATTGAGCGTGCAACCAACTCTTCATTAAAACACCAAAGGTCCTCTAGGGAGCCGCCACCTCTCGCGATGATTATGACATCGCATTCCTTTCTTTGATTCGCAATATCAATTGCTGAAGCGATTTTTTCAGTTGCATCATTGCCTTGAACCAGAGTGGGGTAAAGAACAACTTTTACCAATGGGTAACGTCTTTTGATAGTTTTTAAAATGTCTTGCAGTGCTGCTCCTTGTGGTGAGGTGACCAGCCCAATTGTTTCTGGTATTTCTGGAAGAGATTTTTTATGTCCCTCATCAAACAACCCTTCTTTCTGAAGCTTTTGTTTTAGGAGTTCAAATCTTTGTCTAAGCAATCCCTCTCCGCTTTCCTCTGCGTACTCTATGATCAGTTGAAACTCGCCTCTTTGCTTGTATAGCCCAACTTTTGCTCTTGCGAGTATTTGCATGCCATCTTTTAAAGAAAAATCCAAAGATTGATTTTGCATCCTGAACATGGCGCATCTAACACTTGCCGATTCGTCCTTGAGTGAGAAATAAACATGACCCGCCGCTGACTTCATTAGATTTGATATTTCTGCTTCGACCCAAATGACACCAAAGGCATGAGTCAAAGTGGAAGCGACCTCGTCATTCAACTCAGAAATGCTGTATATGTGTTCTTGATTTTCAAATGGATCCATAAAAAAATTATACAAAATTGAAGAGGCTTCGGTTTACAAATAACTTAAGCAGTGTAAAATTCCATTGACAAATCCATCACATAAATGGAAATGTCAATGACGATAGAGAAAACTGCTTTAACATTCGACGATGTCCTTCTCAAACCGAATTACTCGGATGTCCTTCCACGCGAAACAAATCTCTCAACAAGACTCACCAAAAATCTTTCCATACAGATCCCATTGTTGTCTGCAGCCATGGATACCGTCACAGAATATCAGCTGGCAATTGCAATTGCGCAAGAGGGTGGAATAGGGATTATTCATAAGAATATCACTATCGAAGATCAAGCATCACAAGTTAACAGAGTAAAAAAGTTCGAAAGTGGGATTATCTCAGATCCCGTTACCGTCAGTTCAGGCATCACCATCAGAGAAGTTTTGGAAATTACAAAATTCAATAATATTTCCGGCGTACCAGTTGTAGATAATGGCGTAACAGTCGGCATTGTGACTAATCGTGACCTTCGATTTGAAACCAATCTTGATGGATTGGTGAGTAGTGTCATGACGCCCAAGGAAAAACTTGTCACTGTTAAAGAGGGCGCAGACGAAGAAGAGGTTTTAAGATTGCTTCATCAGCACAGAATTGAAAAAGTACTCGTGGTTGATGATTCCTTTCATTTAAAAGGAATGGTGACTGCCAAGGATTTTCAAAAGGCAACGGATTTCCCTCTGGCATCAAAAGATGAGAACGGTGCACTTTTGGTTGGAGCAGCTGTTGGTGTTGGCGATGGCTCAGAAGAAAGGGTAGAGGCGCTTAAGGCTGCTGGCGTAGATGTCATTGTCGTAGATACAGCTCATGCGCATACGGAAGGTGTTATTAATCAGGTTAAATCAATCAAGAAAATGCATTCTGATCTTGAGGTGATCGCAGGCAATATTGCCACGGGAGAGGCTGCAAAAGCACTTGCTGACGCGGGAGCAGATGCGGTAAAGGTTGGAATTGGCCCAGGTTCAATTTGCACTACTCGGGTGGTCGCAGGAGCTGGGATGCCACAAATCACAGCAATTACTGATGTCGCAAATCAGCTTAAGGGAACCGATACATGCATAATCTCAGACGGAGGCATCCGTTATTCAGGAGACATCGCAAAAGCCATAGCAGCTGGTGCTAATAGCATCATGCTCGGCAGTCTATTTGCTGGAACAGAAGAGTCTCCCGGTGAGATTGAGTTGTATCAGGGCAGAAGTTTTAAATCGTATCGTGGAATGGGTTCAATTGGAGCGATGGCTCAGAAACATGGTTCCAAAGACCGATACTTTCAGAGCGATGTTGAAGAACCAGAAAAACTTGTTCCTGAAGGCATTGAAGGAAGGGTTCCTTATAAAGGAAAACTTTCAAAAATTATTGAGCAGCTTGTTGGCGGTTTACGCCAGTCTATGGGATATACAGGCTGTAAAGACATAACTGAGCTTCAAACCAAAACTGAGTTTGTCAGAATTACTGACTCGGGAAAAAGAGAAGGACATGTCCACGATGTCAGTATTACAAAAGAAGCACCCAATTACTCTGTCGATTAGCCCTTAATGCAAGACAGAATTCTCATACTCGATTTTGGTTCACAATACACCCAACTGATTGCAAGACGAGTTCGAGAGGCGGGTGTTTATAGCGAGATTTATGTCGGTGACATTGGTATAGAAGCCATTGAATCATTTCAGCCATCAGGTTTAATACTCTCCGGTGGACCGGAATCTGCATTCAGCGAAGACTCTCCTAGACCGTCAAAAGAGATTTATTCAATGGGTCTTCCGATTTTAGGCATTTGTTATGGTATGCAAGTCATGTCCGAACAACTTGGCGGAAAGGTTTCTTCATCAAGTGATCGAGAATTCGGTCATGCCGATGCAAAGATAGAGTTAAATAGTCCTCTTTTAAAGGGCATCGAGACTGATGTTGAGCAATCTGTTTGGATGAGTCACGGAGACAGAGTTGAATCTTTACCAGAGGGATTTCAGACGATATGTAAAAGTGAAAACTCGCCTTCAGCAGCAATGGCAAATGAGGATAAATCATTTTACGGTCTTCAATTTCATCCTGAAGTCACACATACAAGATGCGGACAGAAAATCATTGAAAACTTTGTCCATGAGATTTGTAGTTGTAAAAGCGACTGGAATCCTGGAAACATCATTGAGAAAGACATCAAAGAAGTTCAGCAAGCAGTTGGCAATGATCAAGTATTGCTAGGATTATCAGGTGGAGTCGATTCCTCAGTTGTTGCCGCTCTTTTGCATAAAGCAATTGGTGATCAGCTAGTTTGCATATTTGTGGACAACGGTCTTCTTCGATTGAATGAGGGCGATCAGGTGATGCAGGTGTTCTCAGAGCACATGAATCTCAATGTCATCAGAGTCAATGCCGAAGATATTTTCTTGGAAAGACTAAAAGGGATTGATGATCCAGAGGAAAAAAGAAAGATAATTGGCCGAACTTTCATCGAGGTTTTTGAGGACGAAGCTTTAAAATTAGATAATGTAAAATGGTTGGCTCAGGGAACAATCTATCCAGATGTGATTGAATCTGCAGGCTCAAAAACAGGAAAGGCACATGTCATTAAATCTCATCACAATGTTGGCGGGCTTCCAGATGACATGAAGTTAAAGCTAGTTGAGCCTCTTAGGGATTTATTTAAGGATGAGGTCAGAAAAATAGGGAAGGAGCTTGGTCTAAACTCAAAATTGGTAGATCGGCATCCATTTCCAGGACCAGGTTTGGGCGTTCGAATCTTGGGCGAAGTTACGAAAGAGTTCGCAGATCTTTTAAGATTGGCAGATGATATTTTCATTGAAGAGTTACATAAAGAGAATCTTTATTACAAGGTCAGTCAGGCTTTTGCAGTTTTTCTTCCGATCAAATCTGTTGGAGTCATGGGCGATGGAAGAAAATATGAATATGTCATTGCTTTAAGAGCAGTAGAGACGTCTGATTTTATGACTGCAAATTCAGCTAAATTGCCACACAAATTCTTGCAACATGTATCAACTCGGATTATAAATGAAGTCTCTGGCATATCTAGAGTTACCTTGGATATATCATCAAAACCTCCATCAACTATTGAGTGGGAATGAATAAAAGATTAATAAGAAAACTTTTGGCGGAATTTGTTGGGACATGCTTTCTCGTAATGATTGTTATTGGCTCTGGGATTATGGCTCAGAATTTATCTTCAGACCAACTAACTATTCTGCTGGGAAATACACTAGCAACAGGAGCAGGACTTACTGCTTTAATCTGGATATTTATCTCAATTTCGGGAGCTCACTTTAATCCCGCAGTTAGCTTAATTATGTTTTTAAAGAAAGAATTAACATTGAAAGAGCTCTCTTGCTTTACTTGCTTTCAGTTTATTGGAGGATTTTTTGGAACCATTTTAGCTAATATAATGTTTGGCTTAGAACCCCTCCAAATTTCCGCAAATGAAAGAAGCGGATTCAATATATATTTCAGCGAATTGATAGCAACATTTGGTCTCATTATCACTATTCTTGGCGTAAGAAAAATGAGCATTCTTGCTGTTGGACCGGCTGTTGGATTATATATTTCAGCCGGATATTGGTTTACTTCTTCTACATCTTTTGCAAACCCAGCAGTAACTTTTGCTAGGGGATTCAGTGATACTTTTACTGGAATAAACCCAGACTTTATATTGCCTTTTATTATTTTTCAGTTGATCGGCGCTAATTTGGCAATGCTCTTTATGAATTTCATAGAGAATGATGCATGAGAATTTATTACTATTTGAGTTGATAACAATTAACTGAATAAACCGAGATCGTATAATGTTAGTAAATGAAGAGATAAAATTAGATTATTCGGATGTTCTAATTAGACCAAAAAGGTCAACCATGAGCTCTAGAGGGGAAGTCAAATTAGAACGAACGCATAGATTTCTTTGGAGTAAAAAAAAATGGACTGGCATTCCAATTATGTCAGCCAATATGGATACCGTTGGGACACCGGCAATGCACAAGGTGCTCTCAAAGTACAATCTAATTACTTGTCCAGCTAGACATCATCTCAAAAAGAAGTCTGATCAATTCAAAAAAGGGCAACGAAATATTTGTTGGTTCGGTGGCATTGACGACATTCCAAAATTATCAAAAATAGCAGATGGCTTCATAGGTCTTGATGTTGCCAATGGCTACACCATCAAGTTTGTCGATGCGGTCAAAAAGTTAAGAGAAAAGTGCCCCAATGCAACCATTGCAGCAGGCAATGTTGTAACTGCTGATATGACACAAGAATTAATTCTAGCAGGGGCTGATATTGTCAAAGTTGGCATTGGCCCCGGGTCGGTCTGTACAACAAGGATCAAAACAGGAATTGGTTATCCACAATTAAGCGCAGTCATTGAATGTGCAGATGCAGCACATGGACTGGATGCACACATTATTGCAGATGGTGGTTGTGTAAGCTCTGGTGATATTGTGAAAGCATTTGCTGGGGGTGCAGATTTTGTCATGATTGGTGGAATGCTCGCCGGACATGACGAGTGCGATGGCACAGTCGAAGATGGGGTAATGAAATTTTACGGAATGGCTTCGGAATCAGCCATGAGTAAGCACGGTAATCACAATGAATACAGAGGGACAGAAGGCAAAACTGTTGAGGTCAAATATCGCGGTAAAGCCGATGATACTGTTAAAGACATACTGAGTGGTATTCGATCTGCCTGCACTTATGTTGGAGCAAATAGATTGAAAACACTTTCTAAATGCACAACATTTGTTCGTGTGAATAACACCCACAATACCGTTTATGGAAATGAGTGAAAGTTCAAAAATTTTAACCATTGATAAGTCCGGTAATGGCGTTTTGCGTCTTACGATGAACAATTTAGATCAAAAAAATGCTTTGTCCGAGAGGATGATGAGCGAAGTCATGAGTGAGATCAGAAATGCAAGTCAGGATAAATCGATAAAAGTTATTATTTTAGCTGCAAATGGGAATGTGTTTTGTTCAGGGCACGATTTAAAAGAAATCACAGCCGCAAGAGAAAATGAGGATAGCGGTGCAGTCTTCTTCCAAAAACTTTTTGATCATTGCTCAACAATGATGGAATTAATTGTCAATACACCGCAACCAGTTATAGCTGAAGTGGATGGAATTGCTACAGCAGCAGGCTGTCAATTGGTTGCAAGTTGTGATCTGGCGATTGCCTCAAATGAATCTAAGTTTGCAACACCTGGGGTGAATATCGGCCTTTTTTGTTCAACGCCTATGGTTGCTCTGACAAGAAATGTTCACAAGAAGAATGCCATGGAAATGCTGCTTACCGGCGATTTTATTGATGCTGAAAAGGCTAAAGATATAGGCCTAATAAATAATGTAGTCAAGAAGGAAGATCTATCAGGAGAGGTTAAAGAATTGGCAGAAAAAATTGCCAGCAAGTCATCAATCACAGTTTCAATTGGAAAGAAGGCTTTCTATGCTCAAGCGGAAATGAATTTATCTGAAGCATATAAATACACCTCTCAAGTTATGAAAGATAATTTATTGAACGATGATGCCAAAGAGGGCATTGATGCTTTCATAGAAAAAAGATCACCCAATTGGAAAGATAAATAATTTAAATTTTTAAGCCTTATTTGATAAATCAATATGGATCCAATATCTCAAGGTACAGTTGGTGCAGCATTTGCACAGTCAAGCGCTTCAAAAAATAATATTATCCGTATCGGATTCATTGGTTTTCTTGCCGGTTTAGCCCCGGATCTAGATGTTTTGATTCGATCATCGGATGATCCAATATTGTTTCTCGAATACCACAGACAGTTCAGTCATTCGCTATTTTTTATCCCCTTTGGATCATTGTTTGTCGCTCTTTTTCTTTTTCCTTTTTTTAAGGGATCGATGAGCATGAAGACTGTATATGTTGCAAGTTTTTTGGGATATGCGACCCATGGATTGCTTGATGCCTGCACTTCCTATGGCACTCAACTCTTTTGGCCTTTTTCAGACGAGAGAGTCACTTGGAACAATATATCCATTGTCGACCCACTGTTTACGTTGCCGATCGCAGCTCTCTTGGTAATTGCCATAATAACAAGAAGAAAAATGTTTAGTTTTATAGCCATTGGATGGATTGTTTTCTATCTGTCTCTAGGCTTTGTGCAATATGAAAGAACTCTTTCAGCAGCAATGCAGTTGGCAGATTCTAGAGGACATAATTCGGAGCGTCTGACTTTAAAGCCTTCCTTTGGGAATTTAATTTTATGGAAATCCATTTATGAACATGACGGCATTTATTTTGTTGATGCAATTCGGACAGTCTATTCATCAACTTGGTGCTCCGGTGAGAGCATTAGGAAGTTTGATTATCAATATCATCTTCCAAATCTTGATAGAAGCAGTCAACAAGCCATCGATATTGAAAGATTTAGGTGGTTTTCACAGGACTATCTGGGTTACGACGAAAAGAATAGCCTTGTTACAGATATTCGTTATTCAATGCTTCCAAATCAAATAGCGCCAATGTGGGGAATAGTTATTGATAAAAATCAAAATATGGATGAGCATGCCTCTTGGTGGACGGGTCGGAGTTTGGATCAAAATCAGTTAGACTTATTTAAAGCAATGTTAAGCGGCAAAAAGTGTCAAGATTTTTAAGGATTAATGGAGTGTTATGAAATGAATAGGAGGCAATTTATTTATGGGACAGCAGCAGTTGCAGTTCCAGTATTAGTGGGCTGCGATAATGATGATGAACCCATTGTAAGCATTGATGAAAACTATCCAATCGGACCTTTTGGTGCGACATCCACAGCCGAGGAAGTCACTGTTGGATTGGATTTAACAGGAAAGACTGCAATGGTCACAGGCTGTAATTCCGGTTTGGGTTTCGAGACAATGCGAGTTTTAGCAATGAGAGGCGCACACGTTATTGGCACGGGGAGGAATCTTGAAAAAGCCAGCAAAGCCTGCTCAAGCATATCTGGAAAAACGACGCCCGTGGCCCTTGAGTTATCAGACTTTGATTCAATTATTGAATGCAGTGATACAGTCAAGAAGCTGGGCTATCCCATTGATATTTTGGTATGCAATGCTGGAATAAATACATTTGACGAATTGGATTTAGTAAACGGTGTCGAGAGAATATTTGCCGTCAATCATTTAGGCCACTTTGTATTGGTTAATCGTTTGATGCCCCTATTAAAAAAGTCTAAAGAGAGTCGGATTGTTCATGTAAGCAGTAAGTCTGCCTATGTCCAGGCTCCCAAAGCAGGAATAGATTTCGATAATCTCAGAGGCGAGGGAGAATTTGATTATTGGGCTGCATATGGTCGATCCAAGTTAGCAAACGCCTTATTTTCTATAGAGCTTGCTTCTAGGCTTGAAGGCTCCAATGTTACTTCAAATGCGCTTCATCCTGGGTTGGTTCAAACTAATATTGCTCGGAATGCACCTGTCTTGCTTCGAAAAGCTTTTGATTGGTTTGGCAATCTCATTGCAAAAACACCTGAGCAAGGAGCAGCTACGCAAGTTTATGTGGCAACAAACCAAGCCCTAAAGGGAGTCAGTGGTGCATTTTTTGAGGATTGCAATGCAGTGAGCGTGAGTGGCGATAATTTTTTATTCGATAAGCCAATGGCCGAACGTCTTTGGTCAACCAGTGAAGAGATGGCACAAGGCTATTTGATTGATTGGGAGTGAGTCTAATACTCAATATGTTGAAAGTATTACAATTACCCACTCAATGGTGGAGAAAGCTCTCTTTATTTGGGCTTTCTTTATTTTTTATTTACTTTGGCATTGATCACTTCATCAATCCTGAGTTTTATCTTTCTATTATGCCCCCAGCTTTTCCATTGCATGCAGAAGCAGTATACATCAGTGGTTTCTTTGAAATTTTAGGTGGCATTTCAGTATTGATAGCGCCACTAAGAAAGATAGCAGGATGGGGATTAGTTGCTTTATTGATTTGTGTTTATCCTGCCAATATTTACATGGCCATTACACCTGAGGCTTTCCCTGAAATATCTATAGAGCTGCTTTATTTTAGACTTCCGTTACAATTCCTATTCATATATTGGGCATATTCAGTAACAAGACCTCATTACTTACAATGATGATAAGAAGTAATCGAGTTTCATATTTTTTAAAGGAGATTAGTAAATGAGTGATCCACTTAAAATTAAACAATACATTAGGACGGTTAATGATTTTCCAATTAATGGTATAGCTTTTAGGGATATTACGAGTCTAATCGAAACCCCTGTTGCTTTTGTTGAAACCTGTGAAGAGCTTACAAGAATTTCTAAATCATTTGATGCCACTTCAATTGCAAGCATAGAAAGCAGAGGATTTATATTTGCAGGCTCCATAGCCAAAGATTTATCTTTACCATTTATTCTTGCCAGAAAGCCTGGAAAACTGCCCAATGAGACTTTTATGAAGGATTTTGACCTTGAATACGGCAGTACATCCATTGAAATTCAGAAAAACACCGTTGTGAATGAATCAGACAGAGTTGTAATCGTCGATGATCTGGTTGCAACTGGTGGCACAGCTATTGCCTGTGCAGAGCTTCTTACAGAGAACTTTAACGTGAAAAAACAAAACATTCTTATTCTTGCTGTAATTGATTTGCCAGATTTAGGAGGCAGTAAGCTGATTGCTGATCAAGGATATAAAATTGAGACCCTTGTAAGTTATTGATGAAGCTAGATCTAAATAAGTTTAAGTTTATCTTTGCTGTACTCCTTTTTTTGGGAGTTGAGCCATTGATTTCTAAAACCCATTCAGATGGATTTTGCATAAGTCAGCGGTCGATTGAGAATCAGCCAACATGGATAGGCTGGGGAAACTCTCATGATCAGCATCGCTTTCAGGATGAATCAGTGAGTTTGATCAATCTTGAGAATATTTCCAATTTAAAGATGAAATGGGTTTTTGGAGTGCCAGATGCTGAAAAGGTTAGATCGCAGCCCTCCATTGCGGGTGGATTTCTTTATTTTGGTACTCAATCGGGATTGGTTTATGCGCTTGATGCTGAAGTTGGTTGCATACGATGGACATACAAAGCAAAAGCAGAAGTCAGGAATGCAATTGCAATTGATCTGAATCAATCAAACCATCCCAATGATCTATATTTTGGAGATTTTGAAGGAAGAATTTATCGCTTGGATGCATTAACAGGCGAGGAAAAATGGATCAGAAAACCAAATGCACATCCATTAACAACAATTACTGGTTCAATTGCAATATTTGAAAATAATATTTTTGTTCCTCTTTCATCTGTAGAGATTGTTGCTGCAATTGATGAAAATTACGAATGCTGCACTTTTCGTGGTGGCGTAGTTGCTATAAACAAGATTTCTGGTGAAACAACATGGAAATATTACACAGTCAATGAACCAATCGAGGCTGGTTTCAATGACGCAAATGCAAAGAAATGGGGACCCTCAGGAGTGCCTGTTTGGTCAAGCCCAACCATCGATAAAAAGAGAAGTAAGTTATATATTGGGACTGGACAAAACTACTCTCTACCTGCAACAAAGATGAGTGATTCTATAATTGCTATAGACATAAATAGTGGAAGAAAGGCTTGGTCATTTCAGTCCGAAAAGAACGATATATGGAATGGTTCGTGTGTGAGGAATGGAATCAATTGCGATTTTGATGTGGGATCAAACTTTGATTTTGGGGCATCGCCATTATTAATTAGAGATGAAAATAGAGGGGATCTGATATTAGCTGGTCAAAAATCAGGGATGCTTTTTGCGATTGATCCAGACGATGGAAGCATGGTTTGGGAAAGAAGGATAGGAAAGGGGGGAGAGCATGGCGGAGTTCACTGGTCATTATCGTCCGATGGAAAGCGAGTATTTGTTCCAGTCGGAGACATTGGAGATCATCCAAAAGCCATAGGTAAAAGTAAGTCAGGAGTCTATGCATTCGATCCATATACTGGCGAACAATTATGGGGCTATGAAGCCAAAGAACGCTGCTCCGATAACACATTTTTTTGCCACAGCGGCTTCTCTGCAGCCATATCATCGACCGATGAAATATTATTTGCTGGCAACCTAAATGGAGTCTTGTACGCATTCTCTACAATCACTGGAGAGTCGGTTTGGGAGTTTGATACACGAAGAGAATTTCAGGGCATAAATTCAATTCCTGCAGTTGGAGGCACGATTGATGCAACTGGTCCGGTCATTTCTAAAAGAATGATTTATATTAACTCGGGTTATGGCGGATATGGTAAATTAGCTGGAAATGCACTCATTGCATTTGAAATCATTGATTAGGTTTTCTAGATGTCGAAAGTTAAAATCAATAAATCAAGAAGAAGATTAATCCAATCTGCTGGCTCAATTCCTATAGCCGTCTCAGCTCCAAATGTTTTAAGCAATCATCACCATAGAGAGCAAACGAACCCAGTTGTATCAAATCTTGATGAGATTTATCCAAGATGGAAAACAGATTCTGCAAAGTGGGATCTACAAACAAAAAGATTCCCAGGGCAAAAGATTCATGCAGCAATGGGCATCGCAGATTTAGACTTCAAAACTGCACCTGAGATCACTAAAGCCATTGCAGAGAGAGTCTTGCATGAAAATTGGGGTTATATATTGACCCCAGATTCTTACTACGAATCAATCGTCGAATGGATCCTCAAAAGATATGGGGAAAGGATTTCAAGGGACCAACTTTTGTTGTCCACAGGTGTTTTACCTGCTATCCAGAGTGCCATCAGAGCATTTTGCCCAAAAAATTCTAAGGTGGTTTTGAATTCACCGGGATACACTGAATTGTATGCAAGCATTCGCAAGGCAGATTGCATGCCAGATGAAAGCCCATTGATCAAAAAAAATGGAATGTATTCCCTCGATTTCCCTGACCTTTCAAAAAGACTAGCCCGAGATGATGTGCATGCATTTCTTTTAGTCAACCCACACAATCCGACTGGCAATTGTTGGTCTCGAGACGATCTAAAAAAAGTAGCAAAAATCTGTGACGAAAACGATGTCATGCTGTTCTCTGATGAAATTCACTGCGATTTCATTGCTGACGATGCCCAATATACACCAATTTATTCTCTGGCAACTGAAGCGGTAAAACGTAAGGCCATTATCTTCAAATCGACCACAAAGGCATTCAATTTATCTGCCTTTAAAACCGGATATGTTTATGCCCATGATGCAGAGATAATCTCAAAGATCAGACAAGCAGGCCATGTCGAATTTGCAAATACATTGGGTGTTATCGCATCTGAGGTGGCATATACTCATTCTGAAAAATGGCTTAATGAAGTAAGCAAATACATCAACCAGAACATGATTTTGGTTGAGAAATACATAAGAAAAAACATACCTTTGATCCGCTTCTATCGTCCCGAAGGAACTTACCTTGCATGGATAGATTTTACAGAATGGATGAGTGCAATTGACGCAAAAGAGAAGGCGAATGAAAAGAATGAAGAAGAGGGCGATTATATGGAGAGGTATTTGGTTGAAAAGGCAGGCATTCAATTGGGAAGGGGTTATCGATTTGGTAGTGGCGGTGAGAAATATTTAAGAATGAACGTTGGAACCTCAAAAATATTATTAAAAGAGGCCCTTGATAGGATTAAAATGGCTGCAGACGATTTATGATATTTGCAAATTCAAAAAAATTAATTTCAAGGGGTCAATGAATATGAATTATAGAACCGCCAGTTTTTTTATTTTTCTTTTATTCTTTCTTTATGCGGACTTTGTTAATGCAAAAACTGTTCTTGTAACAGGTTCAAATAGAGGAATGGGTTTAGAGTTTGTGACCCAGTATGCAGAAAAAGGTTGGAGTGTGATTGCAACGAGTCGATCTCCTTCCGATGACTATGATCTCATTGATTTAGCCAAAGACAATCCAAAGATACAGATCGAACAAATGGATGTTACAAAAACTTCAGAAATAAGCAATCTGGCTGAAAAATATCAGAATCAATCTATCGATTTGCTGATCAATAATGCCGGCATGAGTGGAGACAGGAGAAATCAAGCATGGGGTCAGATTGATCAAAACGAATTCACCAAATTGATTTCAATAAACGCGTTTGGAGCTTTGAAGGTTGCAGAAGCGTTTTCTAAAAATATTGCTAACAGCGAAGACAAAAAAATAGTTGCAATCTCTAGCGTGGCTGGATCAATTTCTTCCATGGGTCGGCCGTCATCGCTTCCAATTCTCTCAATCAGCAAAGCCGCCTTAAATATGGCAATGAAAACCGTTGCTCTGAGGCTTAAAGACGAAGGCGTCACTGTTATCCTTTTAAACCCTGGGGCAGTAGATACTAGAGCACTCAGGCAGGCATTTGGTTTATCCCTTGAGGAGGCAGAAAAGGCAACCAATTTTGACTACAAAGGTTACCCGACTGTGTCTCCAGAGGAGGGCGTGAGACGAATGATCGACGTCATTGAGAATGCAAACCAGTCACAAAACGGATCATTTCTGAACCACGATGGCAAAGAGTTGCCATGGTAGAAAGAGTTTAACGTCGTCTGAGTTTTTCAGAAATTCCGTCCAAGTTCGCCTTGAGAAGCGATTGAATCCTCTGTGCATTATCACTCTCAGTATCTTTGTTTATAGAAATATTTCTAATTTTTCTTGAGAGTCTATTATTTCCGCCTTTGGAGATTTCATCATCAAACGAGGAGAGCAGCGATCTTATGTCTTCTTTCGTATCTGTTTCTATTGCCCCTATTCTCTCTAATTGATCCACATACGAAAGAGCAACCGATGGATTGGCAGGCCAAGTCATAGGTATTTGTTGTTGTGGATTGAATAGACGTTTTGACCCAATTTGAGGATAGGCCAATTCTGCTGCTTCAATTTCATTCTCTGAAAGATACTCACTTGGTATTAGTTTAAAAACATCAAGCCCTCTCGTGATTTCAGTACCGTAAATGGTTCCTTCATAATAGTAAACCGACCAAAAACCTCCAGTGATCAGTTCGTCTTCTAGGATGGGCCCTCTGTCAAAATAGGCAATTTCAATTGGATTTGATGAATCAGTAAAATCAATGACTGAAATACCCCCTTGATACCATGCTTGAACGAATATATCTCTTCCTGGAACAGGGATAATGGCCCCATTGTGAGCCACACAATTTTCTGTTTCTTTTTGTGGAGCTGGCATTTTGAAATGACTGCGAAACTGCAGCTGACCATCAACGATGTCATAAATGGCATTCGCACCCCAATTTATAGGATCCCATGCTCTGCAGCGAGCTCTTCCGCCACCTCCCCATTCATCCGTGAACAATATTTTCGTGCCCTCATTATTGAATGTTGCCGAGTGCCAGTAAGCAAAACCTGTGTCGGTTACATCATCGATTCTTTGGGGCTTGGTTGGATCAGAGATATCAAAGAGTATTCCATTACCAGAGCAAGCGCCAGCAGCTAAAGAAGCGGAGGGGAAGACAGTAATGTCATGACATTGATCAGTAATTTCTGTTTCCTGAGTCTCATCTCCGTGATCACCGCCTCTCCATAATCCTGCAATCACTCCAGTTTCCAGGTCTGCAAAAACCGTTGGGCTATCAACTATCTTTGAGTTTGAAGGATTATCTATGGGAATTTCAATCACGTCTATTCTAAAAAGAGCCGTCCTGTCATCTCCAGGAATATCCTCAAAACAATCCCCCATCTCTTCTTGATCTCGAATACTCGATGTCCCGGAGTTAAACACAATTATTTTTCCATCTGAGGTAGGGCCTTCTACTACTGAATGAGTGTGAGATCCTCGACAAGTTTGAACAGCGCCAACTTGAACCGGCATTTCAGGATTGGAGATATCGAATAGCCTGATTCCTCTGAAGCGCTCTTCATTGGGTTCCGGATCCACGCCTTGCAATCCACAATCCAGTCTCCCTCGTGTATCTTGAACCGACATAATGAGCAGATCGCCAACAACAGAAACATCCCCTTGTCCTCCCGGGCAGACCACCGATGTCATCAGGTTAGGAAATCCATCTTCCTCCAATCGATATATATTGAATCCGTGATAGCTTCCCGCCACCAACATGTCTTCGGTAAATGCCATGTCTGTATTGGAGAAGCTCAGCATTGGATATCTTTGGCTGGAGGCTAACGATTCTATTGATCTTTCCTCCTGAGACTCACTATTTTCTTCATCTTCATCGGGCTCAACAACTCCTCTCTCTAAGGGATTGTCTGGATCAAAGAAACCGGTTGGTTTTTTCAGTGAAGCGGTCAGTTCCATATTAAGGATTGCTATACCTGCGTCATAAACTCCTGGCTTTAATCCTGCTCTAGGATCATCAGAAAGACTGATAAGAATGCCATTCATTCTTTCAATTTCAACAGCTTGGTCATTTTCAAGATCTGTGACAAATTCGTATAATTGAGGATCATAAGCAGAGCCAGGGAATTCATTTAATCTATCCACCATGTCGATTGCACCATCGTGGTGTCTGATCATCAGATTCAAATACAATCTATCAAAATCAGTAGAATTGGAGGCTTCGAGTTTATTCATTTGTTCTGGAGTAGCCATACCCATCATCTTGTGATGATGCGAGTGATCCGTCTGAGTTGGATCAGGGACGCTTTTCCCTCTTTCTGTGAGCCAATTCTCCATGAAGTCAATTTCATCTATTTGAGAAGCATCAATTCGGCCTGCTAGGTCGAGAATGGTTTGGTTATTCGTTCTCGAAGGCGCCATTTCTGACATTAAAAAGGCTTGGTAGTGATGAACTATCATCCCTTGTAAGAATTCAGCGTCTGCAGCTGTGTAGGATGAGTCGGCAATGGCAATGGCTGTTTCAGGATCCAATTCTTTTGTTGGATTTCCGGGTGCTCCCGGTTGCAGTATTGGCACTTCAGCATTCACGCTCGCGTAACCGATCATTAAAGTAATAGTCATCAATCTTCTGAATCTAAATTTCATAAAACCTCATTATCAAATGTGAAAAACATTTATCATTTTCATTATTGTTTCGCCTTTTTAGATAGAAATAAATAGTATTAATATTTCAATAGACACCTCTGTTATACTAAAAAAAATATACATTAACCAAGAAAAAAGTTGGCAAATAACTCTACGTTTTTAAATTCTGTCAATCAGGTTTTTGACGAAGCCTCTTCGCTTCTTTCTCTTCCTGAAGATCTCGCTCGAAAAATCAAATTAGCAAATTCTGTTTATCAGGTTAACTTTGGTGTTCGATTGAGAAAGACATTGTATACATTCACTGGATATCGATGCATCCATTCTGAGCATGTTGAGCCGGTGAAAGGGGGCATTAGATATTCTCTAAGCGCAACTCAAGATGAGGTAGAAGCACTAGCCGCTTTAATGACTTACAAATGCTCTCTGATGGATTTACCATTTGGTGGCTCGAAAGGAGCGCTAATTGTCGATCCTTACCGATGGAAAAATGAAGAACTTGAGAGGATTACTCGGCGCTTCACTTTCGAGCTGGCTAAAAGAGATTTGATACATCCTTCGCAAAATGTTCCTGGACCAGATATGGGAACAGATGAAAACGTGATGGCTTGGATGGCCGATGAGTACAGAAGGCTCAATCCCACTGAAATTGATGCGATGGCAGCAGTGACTGGAAAACCGATTGCCGTTGGAGGAATTGACGGTCGAACTGAAGCCACAGGGAGAGGCGTTTATTATTCAATATTGGAGTTCTTGAAGAATAAAAAAGATCGCCAGAAATCAAAATTGAGACAAGGACTTGAGGATCAAAAGGTCATCATTCAGGGTTTTGGGAATGTTGGTTATCATGTGGCAAGTCTTTTGCATCAATCTGGGGCAAAGATCATAGCGATCATTGAAAGGGATGGGTCTGTGGTCAATCAAGACGGCATTGACATTGAGTCATTGAAAAAATATTTTATAAAAAAGAGATCCTTTGAGGGATACGACGGATACTCGAAAGTCAGAGGGCGTTTTTTAACCAAAGACTGCGATATTCTTATACCTGCCGCTACAGAGGGAGTTATCAACAAGAATAATGCAAGCAATATCAAAGCAAAATTAATTGTGGAAGGTGGCAATGGTCCAGTAACTTCAGACGCGGATAAAATTCTGAGAAAAAAAGGAATCACGGTCATACCAGATTTTTATGCCAATTCAGGCGGTGTCATAGTGTCTTATTTTGAATGGGTGAAAAACCTGTCAAAAATGCGTTACGGATTGATGCAGGAGAGAGAAGTAGAGAAGAGGAGTGAGAATCTAGTGAATACTTTGGAAGCAATGACAAGTTCTACATTTCCTTCAGATTTCAAAGATGATTATATTAAAGGCTCAAGCGAAATCGACCTAGTTCGATCTGGCTTGGAAGAAAAGATGAGACAAGGTTATCAATCCATTCATGAGGTCTACCATTCTGATAAGAAAATCAAAGATTTCAGAACGGCAGCTATGGTGATTGCTGTAAGAAAGGTCTCCGAAGCATATAATTACCTCGGAATTTAATTTCAAATAGATAAAACAATGACCCAAAGACAAATTATTGCCATTGGAGGCGGAGGTTTTGGAAGAAATCCCGGTGAGGGCATCATCGAGAATTACATTCTTGATCAATCGAAAAGCGAAAAACCCAAAATTTGTTTTATTCCAACTGCAACGGGAGACGACGAGGGATATAAGGAAAGTTATTACTCTACTTTTTCCATCTTCGATTGCAAACCAGTGCACTTAGATTTTTTCAAAAGAACTCCAGACTTGGAAGAACTGATCTTGGATCAAGACATTGTTTTTGTGGGAGGCGGCAATACCAAAAGTATGTTGGCTGTTTGGAGAGACTGGGGTTTGGATAAATTGCTAAAAAGGGCATATGAAAAAGGAACGATTATGTGTGGAGTCAGCGCAGGAGCTATTTGTTGGTTTGATTCAGGCATTACTGATTCTTGGTCTAGCGACCTAAGATTAATGAACTGTCTTGCTTTCACAAAGGGAGTCTGCTGCCCTCATTTTGATGAAGAGCCAGAGCGAAGACCAACTGTCCATCGAATGATTAAGGATAAAGATATTTCTGAGTGTATAGCGATTGATGGGGGTTGTGCATTGCATCTTATTAATGAGGCACCTCATGGCTCAATTGTTTTCTCAGACAATAAAAATGCTTATTGCGTATCAATGGAAAATGACGTCATTGATGAGTCGCCATATCCTTCCATCGATATTTTTTAACATTCAAATGACTCAGAAAACCAAGATTCAATTGCTCGGATACTCTGGCTTGATTCCTTTTGTTTCATTGCCATTCTTTGATCTGCTAGAGTTGGGAAATAATCAAACCATTTTTAACCTCTTTGTTTTATACAGTTTGTGCATTTATGTTTTTTTGACAGGAAGCTTTTGGACGATGAGTATTCAGCAAGGGAAAGAGCCTATTTATGCCATTCTTTTATTTTTTCTTCCTTTTCTTTTAGGCGTCTTTGCTAACTCTTATGCTAATGCAGAATTTTCTGTTTTGCTTTCTTTGATCTTGTCGTATTTCGTTGCATTTTTTTATGAAAGGATCGCTTTTGAACAGGATATTTTTTACAAACAAATGAGATTTAGGCTCACAAACATTGTTATCATTTCACACATCGGTATGTTAATCATTAATTAGAGGATTCGATGCAACCTTTCACGCTGTTCAATTCGACACACATAATCAGTATCGTCAGTACCTATCTGATTATTGCCTTGATACTAGTCTGGGTCAGTTATCAATCCAAACCGATCAAAAAGAATGCGGAGGTTTCCATCGGAGTATTGTTGATCACTCACTATTTTATGCAGTTTTTTCATGCCATAAGTTTTGAATTGTCTTGGCAAGAGATCATTCCTCTCCATATGTGTGATTTTTCAAAGCTGTCGATTGGGCTGTACTTATTGGGATATGGGAAACGATATTTTCACTGCGCATTTTTTTGGGGAATAATCCCCGCAAGTATGGCGCTTTTAACTCCTGCATTGACTTACGCTTATCCTCATCCAGAATACGTCAATTTTTATTATGGGCATGGTTTGATTCTTTTGGGTGTGGGACTGCCTGTTTTTGTTTTAAAAGAAAGGCCGAAATTTGAAGACTTTCTTTCGGTGACTAAGATTACATTGGCAATGACCGCATTAATCTTTGTCTTGAATCACCTCTTGGGAGAGGGTGCAAATTTCTGGTATTTAAAAGACAAACCAGATGGCGATACTATTATTAATTTCTTTCCTTCGGCTCCATTTCATATTTTGGGATTGATACCAGCTGCTATTCTGGCTTTTTACCTGACATATTTGCCATATGAACTGAAAGATAGATTTTCAAAAACTTGATTATATCTCGAGCTTCTTCTCAGAAATCAAAACACCGTTTTCGTCTGCGTAACACCAATTTCCAGGATTAATGACGACGCCATTGATATTGATTTCTAAACTACTTTGGCCTTGATTTTTTTTCTCACTTTTTCTTGGGCAAGAACCAAGAGCCATAATGCCAATGTCGATCCCTCTTAGTATTTCAATGTCTCTTACAAAACCATTAATAATAATTCCTGACCACCCATTGTCTTTGGCCATCTGAGCCAGAAGATCTCCTAGTAGCGCACAATTTTTTGAAGCCTCACCATCGACAATTAGCACACCTGAATGTGATTGTTTACTGAGTTCCTTTTTCACGAAGCTGTTGTCCTCGAAACATTGAATGGTCTGAATTTCTCCTTGAAATGACTTCTCGCCACCAAAATGTTTAAACTCAATCAGTGTTTCAAGGCCAGGATGACTATCAAGTATGTCGGGAGTAGATAACATTTGATAATATTATCAAGAATATAGATTTTTTGGAGAATATGATGGCTTACACAGAGTACAAAGTGATTCATGTCATGGAAGGGGGATTAGGCACTGTTTTCCTTGGAAGTTCTGGACTGCCACTTGAAAAGCTAGAGGTCACACTCAATAGGGAAGCAGCCGAAGGATGGCAGGTTGTTTTTCAAGTCATTGAGAACAGAAGATTCTTACTGTTTTGGAATCGTGAAACTGTCATTGTGACATTGGGTAGATAGCTAAAACTATTTTTAATGAAGGGTTAGAGCATGTTCGAGGGATTGAATCTAAAGAAAGACTTGGTTGAATATGAAAGCCAACGCCTAAAAGAAAGAGTAAGAGAGTTAAATGATGACCAAAGAAGGCACTACTTTAATCTCTTAGAGCCTGCATTAAAAGACCATGATACATATGCTGTTTTGAATTATTTGTTACTACCCGGGCTTCATCATTTTTATCTTGGTAAATTTTTTAGAGGATCTCTCAACTTGATTATTTTACTTACAGGGACCTCGCTGATTTTCTTTACAAAATATGTTTTTGTTGGAACGCTCATTATTTTTTTTATACTGATCGTGGAGCTTCTCGCGCTTTTCAGATCACAAGTGATAGTGATGAACCACAATAACCATTTATCAAAGGAAATCCTCAAGTCTATTTCAAAGATTTAGCCTTCCATTCCAGTAAGTTTAATCACTCTCTCGACCGAGTTCTTTTCAAGGCATCGATATTGCCCTTTTTTGAGATCTTCCGGGAGTTCTATTGGACCGAATCCGATTCGTATAAGTCGACTGACTTGAAGAGATTCGGTCTCCCATAGTTTTCTCACTTCCCTATTTTTTCCAGAATGCAGACTCACTTTGAACCAGTTATTTTTTGCATTTGTTTTCTTTTTCATTGGGATTATTTCGTCAAAGCATGAGTCGTTCCCATTGATTTTAACTCCATTCAATAATTTTTTTATCTGAGATTTTTTTGGATTTCCGAATACTCGACATAGGTAATATCTTTTTATCGCTGAACTTGGATGGGACAATTTCTGAACCAAATCGCCATTATTTGAAAATATGAGCAATCCAGAGGTATTGACATCTAACCTGCCAACCATAATCCATTTGCCTTGAGTTCTTTCAGGGATTGATTCAAAAACACTTTTGTTGCTATCCGTGCCTTTTGATGAGCATATCTCACCGGTTGGTTTGTGATAAATCAAAATGTCTGTTTCGATTTCAAGATTTACTATTTCTTTTTTTGTATTGATGATGAGTACATCTCTGTCCTGAAGGACTGAATCGTTAGAAGCCCTTTTTCCATTGATTGTAACCGCGTTATTCTCAATGAAATCTTTTGCTTTTCTGCGGGAACAATAACCGGCATTGGAGAGATATTTTTTAAGTTTGATTTTCACTCATGCAATAAAAATTATTCTACAAACACTGAAGTAGATTACATGAAAAATCAATGATAAAATTCTAAAAAAACCCTCCGCTTGGAGGGTTTTTTTATATTGAAAAGAATAGGTTAATTGCTTGCTCTTCTTTGAGAGGTAAACCCTTCCTTATCTGTGGTTGCTCTTACTGATTTGAGCACACTGCATTTGCCTTTCTTTGAATCGATGCTGTAGGCGACTGCACCGTATTTGTCTGCAAGCTTTTTGCATTTATCAGTTGAAGTTGTATTTTTTACCTTTACGATTCTTCCATACATAGCAGTATCGGCTTCAATATCTGTCCAGTTATCTGCTGAAACAAATGCTGGCATGAGAAGTATTAGAGCAAGATTTAATCTTGTGAATATTTTCATATTTAGCTCCTTAATTAAGTTAGATTTTAGGGGTTGGTTTCTCCAAATATACTTCTGCTTCCAGCGCAATCTGGATTTAGAATTTCTATTTGGAGTATTGAGAGACTGTTTAGCTACTTGCTGCAAATTTCTCGATCATCATTATATACATTTTTTCCCATAATTTATTAAAGAATTATGAAGTTTTTGATCAATATTATGTATTCTGATAGCAGTTGCAGTTTATTGTCGATCAAATCATAGCAGGGGAGGAAAATAACAATGCATCAGGAGCCTTTTCAACTATTTGGTGTCCAGCATATTTTTACTTTGTTTGTGTGTTTTTCTCTGATTGTCCTCCTGCCTGTCTATTTTAAGGGAAAGTCATCGGAAGCTAAAAAGATGATGGGCGTTTCATTGTCTGCATTAATTTTGGTACACACCTTTGATTCAGTCTTGAACACATTTACATTCAATCATGCTTGGCAAGAAGCCTTCCCATTGCACATGTGCGATTTATCAGCGCTTTGCATTGCTTATTACTTTATTTCAGGAGAAAAGATGTATTTCAATTGCGCCTATTTCTGGGGATTAGGTGGCGCATCAATGGCACTGTTAACGCCTGACGTTGATTTTGCTTTTCCTAGTGGAGTATTTTTCCCTTTTTTTTGGGGCCATACCTTGATCCTATTGGCGGTATTTTATGCCATTATTGCACTCAAAGAACGACCCTTTTTCAAAGATGTTCATAGGGTGATCAGAATAAGCATAATCGCCATGGTAATAATCTATTTCATTAATCTTTTGCTGGGTGAGGGTTCAAACTTCTGGTATCTCATGGATAAACCGGACGGAGATTCTGTGATGAATTTCTTTCCCGATCCCCCTTTTCATATGACTGTGGTGATTCCGATAGCGATAGCAATTTTTTATCTGCTTTATATCCCATTTTGGATAAAGGATATGGTTTCAAAAGATTGATATCTTATTTGTCTGCTAGAATAATATTCAGAGATTGAGAGAAAAATAATGAACATTAAGCCATTAAATGTTTTAGGTGCTGAGGTCAGCAATGTTGACCTTAAAGCATTGTCTGGCAGGAATTCTGTTCAAGAGATTCAAGATGCAATTGATAAATACAAGGTCCTTTTTTTCAGGGATCAGAATCTTGATGGCGATGAGTTAACTAACCTTGCAAAAGAGTTTGGTCCTCCTTTTGTGCAGCCAGCATTATCAGAGAAATATCAAGACCTATTGGTGATTGAAACAAACAGCGAGAAACCTCCTTATCTCAATACTTTTCATCAAGACATGACAGGATTAGAGGAGCCTCCGGCACTTTTCTTTCTTGAAGGGGTGATTATTCCGGATAGTGGAGGCGACACCATATGGTCTTGCAATGAAACCGCATACGAGTCCTTGTCAACTTCGATGAAAGAATTCCTTAATACTTTAAATTGCAAACACAGTCTGCTCTATTACTATGAGCCAATCTTTTCTAAATGGGAACATGGCCAAGAAAAGAAATTAGAATTTCAAAAGGATTTTCCACCCATATCTCATCCGCTTGTAAGAACGCACCCGCATACGGGCAAGAAATGTCTTTTTGTAAACAAGTTTTTTACAGAATCTGTTGAAGGTCTAAAAGAGGATGAAAGCAAAGCATTATTGAGTTTTTTATACGGTGTAATTGAGAAACCTGAGTTTTGTGTGAGGCTTAAATGGGAGTCTGGAACAATCGCCGTTTGGGATAATCGATGCACTTCACACTATGCTGTTGCAGATTATTATCCAGAAACAAGACGATTGCAAAGAGCTGCAGTTGCTGGTGAAAAAGTATCTTAGGATACCTTTCTGTAGCGTGAATTCTTACTACTACTGCATCTTTTTGAACAGTATTTAACATCGTCCCAAACTGACACCCACTTTTTTCTCCAATTAAATGACCTATTGCAAACTGGGCAGACCTTTCTGGGGAGATTAGATTTTTTCATGATTCAATGCTCTTGAAAAAATTCAGTGCACTTTCATTTATGGAATCCAATTGGGCATCAGGCATATTGTTTAAATTTCTATATGCAAGTCCAAGCCTCGGATTTGAGGATAGACGTTCTCTATTCTTGTCTAAGAAGTTCCAATATAGATAGTTAAAAGGACATGCCTCGATTCCTATTTTTTCTTTCACATCGAAGCGACAATCTTTGCAGTAATCTGACATTCTATTAATGTAAGCACCAGAAGATGCATAAGGCTTTGATGCCATGATTCCTCCATCTGCAAATAGTGCCATTCCTGAAACATTTGGCAGCTCAACCCATTCGTATGCATCTGCATATACGGAGAGAAACCATTCATTTAGCTCTCCCGGTCTTATGCCGGCAAGGAGGGCAAAATTACCGAGTACCATTAATCTCTGTATGTGATGTGCGTATGCATTATCTCTCGTATTCTCTATGCTAATCTTTAAGCAATTCATTTTTGTTTTTGCGTCCCAATAAAAAGAGGGGAGCGGAACTTCAGCAGCAAGCTCATTCAGATCTCGATAATCTGGCATTTTAAGCCAATAAACCCCTCTAACGTATTCTCTCCAACCAAGTATTTGTCTGATGAATCCCTCAACAGAATTGATCGGTGCTTTTGATTCATAAAAGACCTTTTCTGCGAGTTCAATGCATTCTTCGGGTTGGAGCAAACCGTTGTTTAGGTACATGCTCAAATGGCTATGAAATAACCAAGGATCTCTAGAGGTCATTGCATCCTGATAATCTCCAAAATTAACCAGTCTTTCTTCAATGAAGCGATTCAATGCTTCAAGGGCATCATCTCTTGTCACAGCAAACACAAAGTTATCCGTGCTTCCAAAATGATCTGAGAACTCACGATTTACAAGATTAATTACATCTCGAGTTTCTTTGTCGATGATGCAAGTATAGGTTTTAGGGATCGAAATCTTCTTTGCTATTGGTTTTCTATTTTTTTTGTCAAAATTCCAAGCGCCACCTTCGGGATGATCACCGTTCATCAAAACATTATGTTTTCTTCTCAACATCCGATAAAAGAATTCCAGCCTCAACTCTTTTCTTCCCTCTGCCCATGCCTCAAACTCATCGATCCCACAGAAGAAAAGGTCGTTTTTTCTGATTTCAACATCTGTCTCAATGGTCTTCTGCCAATGTTGAATGGATTCCATCTCATCGTATGTCGAAGGTTCCGTAACAATGACTTTATCGATGCCTTTATTATCAATGAGCTTCATGATTTCTGATGTGTAACTATTTTCATTATCTGGGTTATCCAGTTTGAGGTAGTTTATTTTGAAACCCAATCTATCCAGCTCCATACCAAAGTGCCTCATGCACGCTATTTGGTAGACGATTTTCTTTTTATGATGATTGATATCACTGAAGTTTCTATTCAATTCACAGATCAGTATCTCATCAAGATCTTTGTCGAAATCATTCAATGAGGCAATCTCTTGGTTTAATTGATCCGCAAGGATTACACAGAGATTTCTCATTTTTTCTTTTTTATCTGGTCAAACGAAGCCAATGCATTCTCTCTGGATGATTTGAGTTCAACGATTGGATGAGGATAATTTTCACCGAGTTTGACTCCTGCATCAGCTAATAATTCTTTGGGCGCTTCCCATGGATTGAATAAATATTTGTCAGGCATTTTGGAAAGTTGAGGCAAGTATTTTTTGGTGTATTCACCGTCTTTGTCAAAATCTTGACCCTGTTTTACTGGATTAAAAATTCTGAAGTAGGGCGCTGCATCAGCTCCGGTTCCGGCCACCCATTGCCAACTCGCAGTGTTATTAGCAAGATCAGCATCAACTAAGCATTCGTTGAACCAATCCCTCCCATAACTCCAATGCGTAAGCAGATTTTTCACAAGAAATGATCCGACAATCATTCTCACCCTATTGTGCATGTAACCCGTTTCCCACAACTCTTTCATCCCGGCATCAACAATTGGATAGCCAGTTTCACCAAGCTTCCATGATTGAATGAAATCTGCATTATTCTCCCAAGGGAAAGCATCAAAATTACTGTTTAGGTTCTCTTTTAGCATGAATGAGAAATGATGGATTAAATAATGAGAAAACTCTCTCCAACCAAGTTCACTGCAAAAGTGATCAATATTTTTGTCATCGCCCATTGCTCTTGTTTTGAACCATATCTGATTGGGTGAGAGCTCTCCAAAATGAAGATGAGGAGAAAGTCTAGATACAAAACTTTTCGCAGGGTAGTTTCTTCCTTCTTTATAATTTTGGATTCCATTCTCCAGGAAATCATCCAATCTCTTCATTGCGGTGTCTTCGCCCATCTCCCATTTTGATTCGATTTTCTTTTTCCATGGGTGAACAGGCAAGAGATTAAGTTCATCAAGAGACGTCTGATCTTGGGCACTGATAAAATTAAGTTTGGCTTTAGACAATGGTTCTCTTGGTGTTTTACCAGCCTTAATGCATCCCTTTCTATAAAATGGAGTAAATACTTTGTAAGGTGTTCCATCGTCTTTGAGAATCGATTCTGGTTCCCACAGTAGCGATCCATTAAAAATATGATAATCAATCTCAAGTGACTTAATTAAATCATTGTCTTTTGATCGCTTTTTGGGTTCGAAGACTCTATTCCAGTAGATGGCATCTATTTGCTCTGAATCAATTAGTTTCCTTATTTCATTTATTGAATCGCCCTGAATGAAGTGTAATTTGCCTTCAAGAGATTCATTTAGCTGATTGAGTGAATGATGAAGCCATAGTTTTGATGCCTGTCCCATATCCTTTAAATCCTCTGAATCTAGGATATAAACAGGAAGCACATCATTCTCTGATGCAGCAATAAGGGCTGGGTTGTCGGTCAGCCTCAAATCATTTCTAAACCAGTGTAGCGATCTCATCATTTGAACTAAATTTACAAATCTTTCGTGGTATTCGTATCGTTTTATAGTTGTGTTTCAAATTTTTTAACAATTTACATCCATGAATACATAATTGTAAGATGACTCACTCTTAATCAAATGCCTATGAGTAAAAACAACGAATTTAATAATTTCTTATCTCGACTTGAGAAGCTAAGTGATGAACATCGAAAAGAGGCTACTTCAAAGAGACATCAATCTGGAAATAGAACTGCTAGGGAAAATCTTCATCATTTAATTGAAGAAGACAGCTTTGTTGAATTCGGCGCTTTTGCTGTTGCGGCTCAGAGATCAAGAAAGGAATACGATGCTTTACAAACAGAAACGTCTGCTGATGGAGTCATAACTGGATTTTGTGAAATTAATTCAAATGAAATCGGCACAGAAAATTCCCATGCAGCTGCCATTATCTATGATTATTCAGTTCTTGCTGGAACGCAGGGTTACTTTCACCATCAGAAACTTGATCGAATCATAGACAAGGCAAAAAAATATGGTTTGCCCGTGGTAATTTTCACCGAAGGAGGAGGAGGCAGACCCGGAGATGTCGATGTCAACACACAGATAGCAGGACTGAATGTGGCAACTTTTTCAAAGTGGGCAAGTTTGACAGGCTCTTCTCTGAGAATCGCAGTTAGCAATGGGTATTGCTTTGCTGGCAATGCCGCATTATTTGGAACTGCCGATTTTAGAATAGCCACTGAAAATTCATGGATTGGAATGGCTGGTCCCGCAATGATCGAAGGCGGAGGTCTGGGTAAATATGAGCCAACAGATATTGGACCCTCTTCGATGCATGAAATGAATGGCACCATCGATTTTTTAGCTAAAGATGAAAAGGAAGCAACCGATGTTGCCAAAAAATTACTGTCTTATTTTCAAGGAAAAAAGGAGTCCTTTGAAACATCTGAGCAAAATCGATTGAGAGAATTGATTCCCGAGGATAGAAAATGGGGTTACCCAATCAGAGACATTATAGAAGTAATTTGCGACCAAGGATCCTTCTTGGAACTGAGAAGAAATTTTGGCAGAAGCGTTGTGACTGGATTTTTTAGATTGGAAGGAAAGCCTTTTGGAATCTTAGCAAACGATTGCCAGCAATTGGGTGGTGCTATCGATGCGATGTCAGCAGAGAAGGCATCAGAATTTTTGACATTGTGCGATGAACACAATATCCCAATTGTTTCTATGGTCGATACACCTGGATTCATGGTGGGCCCTGAGAGTGAAGAAGAATCTGCAGTCACTAGGATGAGCAAACTCTTTAAAACGGGAGCCAAATTGTCTGTGCCCCTGGTAGCTATTTACCTCAGAAAAGCATATGGCTTAGGAGCAATGGCGATGGTAGGGGGTAGTTTTCATGAGCCAATCTACTCTGCTTCATGGCCAACAGGTGAGTTTGGTGGGATGGGATTGGAAGGCGCAGTTCATCTTGGTTTTAAAAGAGAGCTTGCAGCAGTTAAGGACTCAAAAGAACGCGAACTTCTATTTGATCAACTGGTTGCATCTGCATACGAAAAAGGAAAAGCAATTGAAGCGGCAGCACACTTAGAGATCGATGCCGTGATAGATCCAGCAGACACAAGAAAAATAATTCTAAAAGCATGTAATAATTATAAAAAAGGAAACAATACTTAATGAGTTCGAATCAAATAGAGCATTTTTTAAATTCTTGGAAAGATGGCGTCATAGAGATAGGAAGAATCCATCTTGAAGGGGGAGATTATGAAAAATCTGCTGAACTTTTTGTATCAACACATTATGCCTTTGATAGCGAAGAGGTCCTATTTAAGCCTACCTTCACTAAAGAAGTCATATTCAGAAATTCAAAAGACTTAGCGTTGTCCTATTTTATCGGTGGTGAAGTTGCCGAAGACAAAGGTTTCGCCCTAAAGCCATGGGAAGAAATCAGATTGGAGGAGCTTAGCATCATTGAGCAAGATAATTTAATGGTTGCAATGGGTACATTAAATTTTAAACCCCTCAACCTCGAAGAAAATACCTTGATAGCTTTTACATTCTTGCTGATTGATACGGATGACTCTCTTAAAATAAAAGTACACCATTCTTCGCCCATTTGATTAATCGCTGATTTCGCTATGAAGATTAAAATGTTTCAATTGGATGCGTTTAGCAGTAATTTATTTTCTGGCAATCCGGCAGCTGTATGTATATTGAGTGAATGGCTGTCAGATGATCTTCTACTTTCAATTGCATCTGAAAATAATTTATCAGAAACAGCGTTCCTAAATTTATCAACTGATCCAATTGGTATACGCTGGTTTTCACCCAAAAGGGAAGTTGATTTATGCGGTCATGCGACACTTGCTTCTGCAAGGGTTTTAATTGATCAATCAAAATTTAAAGATTCCGAAGAAATAGTTTTTGAATCAAAGAGAGGTCTCCTCAAAGCTCAGAAAGAAGGGGATTTAATTTTTCTTGATTTTCCATCAGATAAACCACAGGTAATTGAAAATGTCTTCTCGAACAATCTATTTGATTATGCTCCTCAGAGAGTTATTAAAGGCACCGATGACTACCTATTTATTTTTGATCAAGAGGAGAAGATCGAGACAATCAATGCCAATTACGAAGAGGTCAGAAAGCTCGATTCAAGAGGAGCGATTGTCAGTGCTATAGACTCAGAAGGGAATATTGTTTCCCGGTGTTTTTATCCGAAATATGGAATTAATGAAGATCCTGTCACAGGATCGGCCCATACCCTCATCATCCCTTATTGGTCTTCTGTCCTTGGAAGAACAAAAATCAATGCGAGACAATTATCGGAAAGGGGTGGAGAATTGTTCTGTGAAGTCTTGGAAGATAGAATCAGAATAGGGGGGCATACGGCTGTATTTTTCAGTGGTGAAATCGAGGTTTAGACGATTTAAGAATTTTTTATTTGATTTTTTTTATCTCAAAGATTAGTTTCATATGACCGGGGGGTTAAATACAACTTAAGGAGACAACTATGAAAAAGTTAATACTTCCCTCTATGATCACATTTTTTTTCATTACGGGAATCGAAGTCCACGCAGATGGACATGCTTCGAATAATGGCGAAGGTGCCTTTAACACCCTAATGGTCAAATCAAAAGATATAGAGAAATATGTTGCGAGACTAAAGTCTGATCAAACTGTTTTCAAGGCAATTGGTACTTCCGATGCAGGAGTCTGCATAACCAGGTCTGGAAACAATCACGAAGGTGAAATGTTTGTTTGGAATGCCTATCCAGACGTAGCAACAGCAATGCATGCGAATACAATCTACAATCCATATGATGCGCCTAAAGAAATGAAAAAACTTCGAAAGGTGAAATATGGAGTGACATGGAGACCATTGAAGTCTTTCAGGCTTGATCCCGGTTGGGAAAGAGTGATTAGAGTTAAAGTGGAATCTGAGGACATGAATGCATATGTACAAATGATCAAAGACTTAGAAAAAGCGATCATTGACAGTGGTTACCCAGCATTCAATATGGGTGTCTTTGTCCCAATTGGTGGAGGGGCCCATGAATCAGAGACTCTGATGATTAGAGCAATCATGCCAACTGCAAAAGAATTTGGAGAGCTTGTTGATAATTACTTCAAAGGCGCTTCATGGGGGCGTATTTGGGAACAATCGCAAATGATGTCAGAGGTGACAAGCGATACATTTGAAGAATGCGAGCAGATCTACAAGGCCGAATAAATTTAAATATGGAGCATGATAAATGAAGATGAAAATACTAATTTCATTGTTTGTTTTTGTCATATCGATCGACGTCTATTCACACGAAGGACACACTCACGAAAGATATAGTAAAGAGCAAATCATACAAATAGCTATGTCAGCAGGACCTGAGAATGTGAGCGGTGACGCCACAATCATATCTCATGATGGCACGCTTTTAAGAGAAGGATCAAATGGATGGGTATGCATGCCTGGCTCTCCTCCAAATGAAAATGTAAACCCAATGTGCGTAGACCCTGCGTGGCAAAAATGGCTTCAAGAGTATATGAAAGGATCCCTTGGGTTGTCTTATGAATATGATCCAAATCAGGCCACTTTCGGCATGTCATATATGCTTGTTGGAGATATACCTGTTGATAACAATGTGCCATTCAATACAGACACCAGCGAAGGTGTCTGGGTCGCAGAAGGACCTCATTTGATGCTTTTACTGCCACAAGAGCTGCTTAAGGATTTGCCAACAGACCCCTATGCTGGTGGGCCTTACGTCATGTGGGAAGGCACTGAGTTTGTTCATGTCATGGTCCCTCTTGAGGTTACTGAACCTTTAGACTAGGCAAAAGCCCTTTCTCGGGGTTAAGATCATATATCAGAGAATGGAGTATGAAAATCATGCTCCATCCTCTGACTCGAAAATAAGAAATGGGGGAGGGGTGAAAAATGAATCCAATAAGGAAATTTAAATGGTTCATGTTTTCATGTGTGTTTTTATTTACATGCTTTGATGTTGACTCAAAAACTTTAATACATGCAGGAAAACTCATTGATGGGAAGTCTGATCGTGTTCAATCAAGAATTAGCATCGTAGTTGATGGTAATACGATCGCAGACATCCAAGAAGGGTTTATATCTTCCAATGATTTTGAAAACTACATCGATTTAAGAAATCACACTGTTTTGCCGGGATTGATGGACATGCATGTTCATTTTGGCGGAGAGTATCTCTCTAAAGCTGAATCACCACTCAAGGTAGAGAGAGAAATGGAGGCGATTCTTGCCACGCAGCATGCACTGGTCACATTCAAGTCTGGTTTTACAACGGTCAGACAAGTTGGCGACAGTGGTTTAGTGGCAATTAGCCTAAGAGATGCAATCAACGCAGGCAAGGTTATTGGTCCAAGAATATTTGCCGCAGGAAAAACAATTGCTACAACAGGAGGGCATGCCGACCCCACAAACGGAAAGGCACTCGATGATTATGCCTACCCATTGCCCGAACAAGGCGTTGTGAATGGACCCTATGAAGTGTATACGGCAGTTAGGCAACGTTACAAGGATGGTGCCGATGGCATTAAAATTACTGTAACGGGTGGGGTATTAAGCCCCGCGAAGTCAGGCGATAACCCACAATTTACCCAAGAAGAAGTTGATGCTGTTGTCAGCGCGGCAAAAGATTATGGAATGTGGGTAGCGGTTCATGCACACGGTGCTGAAGGCATGAAAAGAGCCATCAAAGCAGGCGTAGATTCAATAGAGCATGGCACATTTATGGACGATGAAGCCATGGATTTGATGATCGAAAATGGCACTTATTATGTGCCAACAATTTCAGCCGGTGTATGGGTCGCAGAAAAATCAAAAATAGACAATTTCTTTCCTGAAATTGTGAGACCCAAAGCTGCAAGTGTCGGACCTCAAATCAGTGGAACTTTCAAGAAGGCACATAAAAGGGGAGTTAAGATTGCATTTGGGACAGATGCCGGCGTTCAAAAACATGGAACAAACTGGAAGGAATTTGTTTACATGGTTGAGAATGGGATGTCCGAAATGAAAGCCATTCAATCGGCCACTATAGAGACTGCTAAGTTACTCCGTATTGAGGACAAACTTGGTTCAATTGAAGAAGGAAAGCTTGCAGACATGATTGCCGTTAAAGGCAATCCTCTTGATGACATAAGTATTCTGGAAAATATTGAGGTCATTATCAAGGATGGCGTTGTCTATTGACTATTGAGGTGCAAGCATGAAGGTAGAAAATAAACTCACACCCAACGTTATGGCAATGGCAGGATTTCTGGTTGGAGATACCAAGTCAACGATACGAATGGTGAACTTGTTAAAATTTAGGAAAAAAGCCTCTTACGAAGATGGACGAAAAACAGATTTGTCCGGCAGAGAAGCTTACGCACTCTATGCCAAAGATGTGAGCACGATTCACCTGCCGAAGGTTGGTGGGAAGATTATTTTTTCAGGCATTGTCAGCAGACTCCTCATTGGTGAGGTTGAGGATATGTGGGACATGATTGCAATAGCTGAGTACCCAAATAAAAAAGCAATGCTCAAGATGATATCAGACAAAGACTACAGGGAGTCTGAGAAGCATCGGTCTGCTGGCCTTGAAGGTCAGCTCAATATTGAAACCATGGATGTAATCAAGTAAGAGCTTTGGATATCGATCCACAAGCCCTGATGAAACTTGCCTATGATCAGGCAATGATCAGTGAATCAAATGGCGAGGTGCCAGTCGGCGCTGTTTATTTTGATGACAATCAAGTCATTGCAGAATCTGGAAACGTGAGCATTACAAATCATGATCCAACCGGCCATGCAGAAATCATTGTCTTGAGGAAAGCGGCAAAGGCAAAAAAGAATCACAGGATTGGTGGAACATTGGTGGTTACTTTGGAGCCTTGCGTGATGTGCATGGGAGCAATGATTCAAGCCCGTATTGAGACATTGATTTTTGGAGCATTTGATCCACGATCAGGCGCAGCTGGATCTGCATTCGATCTCTCTGATTCCTCTGATTTGAATCATAAAATCAATGTGTTGGGCGGAGTCATGGAGAATGAGTGCAAGGCTTTGATGCAAAACTTCTTTAAATCAAGAAGATAGAAAAGAACTCATTCGGCAAATTTAGAAAGAAAAGCCAGAAAATTTGTTCTTTGACCGCCAGTATCAATGTCTCCAGAGGCTACAGCAATAAGTGGGTTGCGAACACCGGCTAGTGCCTCTTTGAAAATTTGTTCGCTTGTTTTTACTCGAATATCACAATTTTTACTTTCAGATGAAATTTCTGCAATTCGGTTTCTTAGAGTTATTGTTTTGATGTTCCCCGAGTCAAATTCAAAGCATACCCTTTGCAAAATTCCTTTTGTTTCTTCTGGATTCAGTCTTACAGAGAGAATATCGAAAAACATATCTATGGAAATCTCACTCAACAATTCACTGGTCTGTGGGAGGAGCGGTTGCGCCCGGTAATTAGGATTTAGTTCATTGGCTGAACTTAAAAAGTAGTTTCTTTTATTTGGATTAAGTGCTCGATCCCCGATGTGCTGTATTGCTTTTTGTCTTAGTTTATTTGTGGCTTCAGTTTCATAATTCAATGCAAGCAAACTATCGCTCAGCTGCAACCCCCATTGCATGTCTTCATCAAGAATGGCTTTTTCTAATGCCTCAAAAAGTTTTTTTTCACCGCCTGAAAGGGCCGCAAGTCTTTTTGCATAATCCTCGGATGGTAACGGATCAAGATTAGAAACATTTCCATCAAACCATCCAAGATAGCCATTAAAGATACTCTTCACTGACCAACGAACGGTTCCATAAAACTCTCTTACAAATGGAGAGGAAGACAATTCAGGTGGCAATTGAATCATGTTGGATATTTCGTCTGCAGAATGGCCTTTATTCATGAGTCGAATGGTTTGGTCGTGAACATACTGTATGGCATCCCTGTAGATGGTGAGTGTTTCCATAATTGTCTCACCCGTCAGTGCTTTAGTATGGCTCGGCAACAAGTAATCAGGATTCATAGCTCGCATACGATCAAGACTCTCGATCCAGCTTTTAACATCTCTATGAGGGGTTCCTCGAATTGTATAAAGGTTTGGAAATGTCCTGTAGATATTATCGCCAGGCATGAGTGCTCTGTGTTTGGGCAACCAGACAAATAATTGGTCATTGGTTTCTCCTGGCGCATGATAGAGTTCGATCTCTATGCCGGAGATATTAATTTTCAGTTCATCGGAAAAAGTAATGTTCGGTTTGATGTAACCAATTGGACTTTGTGAGACACCCAAGTATGGTCCAATCCCCACATTTATGACCTGACTTGAGGGAAGTTCCGTTCCAAACATTCTTGAGCTTCTTTTTGAAATAATTGGATTCAGAATACCCATGATTCGTTCAACATATTCACTGGTTGATTCATGAGCGATGACCATGGGTTTTTCTTCTTCTAGATTATAGTAATAGGCAGCACCAAAGGTATGATCGCCATGATTATGTGTGTATATGATTGCCTTGATTGGATTTGAATTGATCTTTCGAAAGTGCGAATAAACTTCCTCGGCTTCAGCCACGCTATCAGACGCATCGACAATGATATTTCCATCGGTGCCTTCAATCATGATTGAATTTGCAATGCCATAACCAACTGCCAAATGAAGCCCATTTTCAAATGAGTAAACTTCCTTCTCAAATTCATCGGTGTGTTGAATTAAATCTTCAAGGATGACCGGATCAATTTCAGAATTTAGTTCATCTCCAGGATCAGAGCATGCGGATAGAATGCAGAGCATTGCAAGCAAGCAAGATTTTTTCATAAGCATGTGGACATCATTTAATTGGATCATGAACTCAATCTGTTGATTCTATAGTCTTTTGGACAAAGCGATTTCTTTAAAGTCAAGATTATTGAATTCAAATCTTCCAACATCTACGAGCTCGTCATCAACTGTATTTCTCCAATCATAATGCATTCCAAGTTGATCATTCTTGGGCGGAAGAATTTCAAAAATGACCGTGTATTTTTCATCAATCTCCCCTGGAAGCTTTATGTTCTTGGCATAGTGAAGATTGTCTGCCATGTTGACATGAGGAGTTAGGATGTGAGTTTCTGATGAACCGGTGACCTCATTGATTAATGTCGCACTGACATTGAGGTAGGCAACGTGACCACCTTCTGGAGAACCATTTGGCGCCTCGCTTGACCAATTGGCCAAAACTTCGATATGAACATCCGTTTCATTTTCGCTTAAATAGTATTCTTGAGGCATGATTTCGTCTTTAACTCCGCCTTCGAAAATTAAATCCACACCCGGCTTAATATAGCCAGTTCCAATGATCATCTCAGCTCGTGTTTCTTGTTGCTGACAAAGCATAAGCAGTGCAAACAAACCGATGAGTTTGTTTCTTGGTTTAAAGTCTATGATTTTTGTCATAGAAAAGCCCATATAAATTTCAATGAATTACCATCATAGTGATAATCATTATTGGTTTAAATATATTTTTAGAGTAAGGAGCTTGTTTAAAAAGATATTTCTTCATCGAGTTTATAATCAAGGTATAATTTAGAATCTCTTCCAAAATAAATTCGGACATATGCCCTCGAAAAAAAAGTTATACAAGATAACATTTAGCAATCAAGGGAAGCTCTATGAGCTCTATGCAAAAGAGGTTTCTAACAGCAATCTACTTGGATTTATTGAAATCGAATCTTTGGTTTTTGGTGAAAAAACGTCATTGGTTGTAGACCCGTCAGAAGAAAAAATAAAAACTGAGTTTGAGGGAGTTAAGAGGACGTATGTCCCAATGCATTCTGTGCTCAGAATCGATGAAGTCGATGAGCAAGGAGTCAGCAAGGTGAGCAAAGCAGAGGGCGACAATGTGACACAAATGCCCAACACCGTTTTTGTTCCTGATGACAAATCAAAAAGTTAATGAACCCTTAATTTTGGAATAGAGGCATGATTGTAAAAGAGGGACCCGCATCTCATTCCCCATTTAAGCTTGAATCATTGCTCATACGTTTGCAAAGCATTGATGAAAACATCAGCGGTTTAGGCGCGAGATTTATCCATCTGATTGACTCAAAGAAAGAGTTGGATCAGCTGCAAGACGATGTTTTGGAGTCAATTTTAGAGTATGGACCCAATTGGCCTCTTGGAGTAAATGAAGGATCTAAAATATTCATTTTACCTCGTTTTGGAACGACATCTCCTTGGTCCAGTAAAGCCTCAGACATTGCGAAAGTATGCGGATTAACCTCCATTGAAAAGATTGAAAGAGGAGTCGCATTTACTTTTGCTTTAAACGATAAAGATTTAATGCCAAATAGTGAAGCAGTAGAACTGCTTTACGATCGAATGACGGAAGTTGCCATAACTGATTTAGGTCAAGCAAAAGAGATCTTTTCATCATTGAAACCAAAACCATTTTCTGAGATTGATATTTTATCTGATGGTAAGAAGGCCTTAGAGAGTGCAAATATAGAATTGGGATTGGCATTGAATGACGATGAAATTGAATATCTCTTGGATCAATTCACAAAATTATACAGAAACCCAACGGATGCTGAACTCATGATGTTTGCGCAAGCGAACTCGGAACATTGCAGACACAAAGTCTTTAATGCCGATTGGACAATTGATGGCGTTGAAAAAGAAAGAAGCCTTTTTCAGATGATCAAAAACACTTATGAGTCCAGCTCGAGAAACGTATTATCCGCCTACAAAGACAATGCAGCCGTTATTTCTGGCAATGAAGCAGATTGGTTCTTGCCGAATCACAATGATCAAAAATACGCAAGAATCCATGATCAAATTCATACGATGATGAAAGTGGAGACGCATAATCATCCAACAGCAATTTCTCCATACCCTGGAGCTGCGACTGGCTCTGGCGGTGAGATCAGAGACGAAGCAGCAACCGGGAGAGGTGCAATGCCTAAAGCGGGTTTAACTGGCTTTAGTGTCTCACATCTTTTTATTCCAGACGATGTTCAATCTTGGGAGGAAACAATCGGTAAGCCCGATCATATTGCCTCAGCACTCGATATCATGCTGGATGGCCCGATTGGGGGTGCAGCATACAACAACGAGTTTGGGCGACCCAATATTCTTGGATATTTTAGAACTTTTGAGGAAAGAAACAGGGAGCAGGAAAATTCATCTTGGGGTTTTCATAAGCCGATTATGATCGTTGGAGGCATGGGCAATATTTCAGATTCATCGGTCAATAAAAATGACATCGCCGCCGGTTCTCTGATAATTGTTTTGGGAGGCCCAGCCATGTTAATTGGCTTGGGTGGCGGCTCAGCATCTTCTTTGAATGCCGGTTCAAGCGATAGTGATTTGGATTTTGCCTCAGTTCAAAGAGACAATGCCGAGCTCGAAAGGAGAGCTCAGGAGGTTATCACACGCTGTTTTTCAATGGGGGTTCAGAGCAATCAGGAAAATACTAATCCGATCATATTGATTCATGATGTGGGAGCGGGCGGTCTTTCCAATGCCATTCCAGAGGTCGCAGACCACAGTAAAATGTCCGCAGATATCAACTTGAGGGAAATCGACAATGCCGAACCTGGAATGACGCCTTTGGAAATTTGGTGCAATGAGGCACAAGAAAGATATGTCTTATCCATTCATCCTGATGATCTGGAACTTTTTGATCAGATTTGCAAGCGGGAGCGATGTCCATATGCTGTGGTAGGGGATGTAGCAACTCATGGCAATTTGAAACTTAAAGACAAAGTTTTTGACAATTATCCAATCGACATGCCTATGGATGTTTTATTCGGCAAGCCACCAAAGACAAAGCTTGAGATTGCAACTAGGGAAAAAGCGATCATTGATGATGCGATGAATGGCATTGATATAGAAGAGGCGTGTTTAAAAATTTTAAGATTTCCCACCGTTGCCGACAAAACCTTCCTCATACATATCGGCGATAGAACGGTTGGCGGTTTGGTCGCACAGGATCAATTCGTTGGCCCATGGCAAGTTCCAGTAAGCGATGTCGCTGTCACATTGAAAGATCACTTTGGAAGTCAAGGTGAAGCCATGGCAATGGGTGAGCGTTCCCCCATTGCTGTATACAACGCTGCTGCATCCGGAAGGATAGCCGTAGGCGAAGCAATCACTAATATTCTCTCTGCGCCCATAAATCATATTTCTGATGTAAAGTTTTCTGCAAATTGGATGTCTTCAATAATGACAGACCGACTTAAACAGGATCTTTATGAAACGGTTGAGGCAATTTCGGTTGACTTCTGCAGCAAGATTGGAATCACTATTCCTGTAGGCAAGGATTCACTCTCGATGCAGACTTCATGGACGAGTGAAGAAAATAAATTCATCAATACCGCTCCATTATCACTCGTCATTTCTGCATTCTCTCCTGTCGACGATGTCAATAAAGTCATCACGCCACAATTAAAAAACATAAATGAGAGCATCTTATTGTTGATTGATCTGGGTGAAGGCCAGAATCGAATGGGAGGCTCTTGCTTTTCACAAATATACAATCGAAACCTTGGAGAAACACCCGATATTGAGGATCCAGAACTTCTTAAAAGATTCTTTAATTTAATTGGAACAATGAAATCAAAAAACCTGATTCAGGCGTACCATGATCGTTCCGATGGCGGCCTTTTTGCGTGTGTTTCAGAAATGGCCTTTGCAGGCAATATGGGCGTTGAGCTTTCGCTTCATGCTAGGAATCAAGAGGAGATACTTCAATTGCTCTTTACCGAAGAATTGGGATGCGTCATTCAAATCTATAAGAAGGATTTAGAAGTTGTTTTAGAAATATTGAATGATGCCTCATTGTCAGATTGTTCCTACGCAATTGGAAATGTATCGAAGGATAAGAGAATCACTATCCAAGATACGAATCGGTTTTCAAAATCGTTTGATCTGATGATGCTCAGGGAAGCTTGGTCAAAAATGTCTTATGAGATGCAAAAGCTTAGGGACAACCCAGAAACTGCAGAGGAAGGGTTTAAGAAACAGTTGGATGAAGAAGATCCTGGATTAAATCCTGTCATCAGCTTCGACACACCTAAGATTGATTACAAACGCCTTACAAAATCAAGTCCTAAAGTAGCCATACTGAGAGATCAAGGAGTCAATAGTCAAATTGAAATGGCAGTTGCATTCAATAAAGCTGGTTTCAATGCGTATGACATTCATATGACTGACTTGCTTAATGGCCGAGTGAATCTTGAAGAATATCGTGGTTTGGTTGTATGCGGTGGATTTTCATATGGCGATGTTTTGGGTGCAGGAGGCGGTTGGGCTAAATCAGTTTTGTTCAATGAAAATGCAAGAAATCAATTTCACTCTTTTTTTCACCGAGAGGAAACATTCAGCCTTGGCATTTGCAATGGCTGCCAGATGATGTCTCAGTTAAAAGAACTGATTCCCGGCGCCGAACATTGGCCAAGATTTGTTAGAAATCTCTCTGAGCAATTTGAAGCAAGGCTTAATACGGTAGAAGTTTTGGAGTCAAATTCTATTTTTCTTAAAGGAATGGAGGGATCACGGATTCCAATAGCAACATCCCATGGAGAGGGCCGAGTTCAGTATCTTCATACCGATGACAAGGATGCTCTTATAAAGTCCAATACTGTGGCCATAAGGTATGTCGATAACCATGGAAAACCAGCAATTCATTATCCAGATAATCCGAATGGTTCAGAGTCGGGTTTTGCTGGATTTTGTTCAAAAGATGGAAGGTCAACCATTATGATGCCTCACCCCGAGAGAGTCATGAGAGCTGAGCAGTTTTCATGGTGCCCAGATGACTGGAAGGATCATGGACCATGGGCTAAATTCTTTATGAATGCAAGAGACTGGATTGATTAGCCAACTATTTTATAAAAATCATCGAACTATTCTCGTGAAGTAAGTAGAATTTCTATTCTAAATGTGAGGATTTATGACTTTTTCAGAAACATTATCAAAACTTGACCCAGATCTCGCTACTGCGATTGAGTCGGAACAAAAGAGGCAAGAGGAGCACATCGAGTTGATTGCCTCTGAGAATTATACCTCATCAGAGGTCATGGAGATCCAAGGATCGGTTTTAACAAATAAGTATGCGGAGGGTTATCCGGGCAGAAGATACTATGGGGGGTGTGAGCATGTGGATGAAGCTGAAGTGCTCGCAATTGAAAGAGTCAAGGAGCTTTTCAATGCCGATTATGCCAACGTGCAACCTCATTCTGGTTCACAAGCCAATATGGCTGTATACATGTCTTTGCTTGATCAAGGGGACAAGATTCTTGGCATGAGTTTATCCGATGGCGGTCATCTTACGCATGGAGCAAAAGTTAATTTTTCTGGGCAGTTATACGAATTCTTCTCATACGGCATCAATCCCGATACGGGGAGAATAGATTATGATCAGGTGTCTGCACTGGCAGAGAAACATCGTCCAAAGATGATCGTCGCTGGGTTTTCTGCATACTCAAGATTGGTTGATTGGACAAAGTTTAGAGAAATTGCAGACTCCATTGACGCATACTTTATGGTGGATATGGCTCATATATCGGGACTCATAGCAGGAGATTGTTATCCAAATCCAGTACCAATAGCAGATGTGACAACCTCTACAACACACAAGACACTGAGAGGCCCCAGAGGCGGTATCATACTTGCACGTGAAAATGAGGAAATACAAAAAGCCATCAATAAGCAGGTTTTTCCTGGAACACAAGGCGGACCCTTGATGCATGTTATTGCTGCCAAGGCCCACGCATTTAAAGAAGCACTCAGGCCAGAATTTAAAACTTACCAACAAGCAGTCGTGAAGAATGCACAAGCCATGGCATCAAGATTTCAGGAACTCGGGTACAAAATTGTATCCGATGGAACTGATTGCCATTTATTTTTAGTTGATCTTAGTGACACGGATATCACCGGTGCTGATGGCGAGAAAGCACTGGGTGAAGCAAATATTACATTGAATAAAAATTCAGTTCCGAACGAGCAAAGATCACCGATGGTAACGAGCGGTCTTAGAATAGGCTCGCCAGCCATCACAACAAGAGGGTTTGGCGTCAATGAGTCTGAGTATGTTGTAGACCTCATCGATTCTGTCTTGGGCGATATTGATAATGAAAACAATATTTCTTCTGTGAAGAACAAAGTCACGGATCTCTGCAAAGGTTTTCCAGTTTACTTAAAGTAAGTCACTTCTATGTATTGTCCTTTTTGCGGTCACCAAGAAACCAAAGTGGTTGATTCAAGATTGGCTGGGGATGGATATCAAACTCGAAGAAGAAGAGAATGCATGGAATGCAGTGAAAGGTTCACAACATATGAGTCTGCAGAGTTATTGTTGCCTAAATTGATCAAGAGAGACGAATCAAGAGAGCCCTTTAATGAATCAAAATTAAGATCTGGAATACTCGTTGCAACAGAAAAAAGGCCAATCAGCAGTGAGTCAATAGAAGAACTGATTTCAAGAATAATTCGAAAGGTTCAAAAATTAGGAGAAAGGGAGATACAATCGAGGATTCTGGGTGAGATTGTTATGCTTGAGTTGAGGGAGATTGATGAAATAGCTTTTGTCAGGTATGCATCTGTTTACAGAAGATTTCAAGATATTGAGGAATTTGAAAAAGAGATTGAATCATTGAGAGATACACCCTCAGCGGCAGACAGCCGTTCTCAGATATCAATTTTCCAAGATGAAGAAGAATCATGAATCAATTACAAAAAGAAGAATATATGCAAAGAGCCATTGAGCTTGCCAAGAATGGAATCCACTCTTGCAAACCAAACCCTCGTGTTGGTTGTGTGATTGTTAAAAATGATATCGTAATCGGTGAGGGATGGCATAAGAAAACAGGAGGAGACCATGCAGAGATAATGGCGCTGAAGAGCTGTGAAGATAGTCCAGAGGGCTCATCTGTTTTTGTCTCGCTGGAGCCATGCACTCATAAGGGAAGAACCCCGCCTTGTATTGATTCTTTAATCAATGCAAAAGTCTCTAGTGTGATCTTTTCATCTATGGATCCAAATCCAAAAGTATCAGGAAAAAGCATAAAATTACTAGAGACAGCTGGCATCGAAGTCTCGCATGGATTGCTGGAGGAGGATTCGCAGGAGCTAAATATTGGTTTCTTTAATCGAATGAGGGCCAATAAGCCATTTGTCAGAAGCAAAATTGGATCAAGTTTGGATGGAAAAATTGCTCTCCATAATGGAGAAAGTAAATGGATCACTTCTGAAGAATCACGGAAGGATGTTCAGAATCTCAGAGCAAGAAGTTGTGCGATAATGACCTCAAACCAAACAGTTTTGAGGGATGATCCATCTTTAAATGTCAGATTGGATAATTTTTCTTCCGATGATCAACCGCTCAGGATTGTGATTGATTCCACAGGCAAATGTGGCGGCAATGAGAAAATCTTTCATTTACCTGGAGAGACATTGTTACACCATCACCGTGTGGATCAATCATTCCTCGAGCATCTAGGGTCAATGGAGATTAATGATCTTCTCGTGGAATCTGGTCCTAGGATGAATGGAGCTCTTTTAGAATCTGGTCTGATTGATGAATTAATAATTTATATGTCTCCTTGTATACTAGGGAAGGATGCGATTGATATGTTTGCATTTCCAGCAATTGAAAAACTCTCCGATCGATACTCTTTTGTTATACGTGACCTAAAAACAATTGGAACTGATATGAAATTAACTTTAAGAAAAAATAATGTTTAGTGGAATCGTTCAAGGCCATGCCACATTGTCTTCAAAAGAAGAAAAGGATTCCATTGTTGAAATGACATTCAAGACCAAAGCATTCAGGCCAAATGATCTTGATTTAGGAGCCAGTATTGCAATTAATGGCGTGTGTTTGACAGCGACATCCTTGCATGAAGAATTTTTCTCGGTTGATGTTTCAACTGAAACTTTAAAGTGCACAAATATTGGAGAGCTTGAGATCAATGATTCAGTCAATATTGAGCAATCATTGAAGATTGGAGACAGCATAGATGGCCATTTCGTTTTTGGCCATGTTGATGAAGTATCTGAAGTTCAGAATATAGAAGAATTGGACGAGACTAAGATCCTGCATTTCTCATTAAGTGACGAGGCTATGAAGTTTGTTGTGAAAAAAGGGTCAATTACTATTAACGGAGTTAGTTTGACAGTCAATGGAGTCAGTAATAATGGATTTGAAGTGATGATCATTCCTCACACTCTAGAAAAAACTACATTCAGTGAATTCGAAAAGGGTACTCGAGCGAACATAGAATATGATATGTTGGCACGCTATGTTCAAAATCTCAAAGGTTAATTAAGTGACAGATGTAATAAAAAAGACTGAATCTGAAAACATTGTTGAGTTTTCCTCAGTTGATGAGATTGTTGCTGATCTTCGCATTGGAAAGATGGTCATCGTTGTTGATGATGAGGAGAGAGAAAATGAAGGCGATCTCCTTATGGCTGCTGATAAAGTGACGCCAGAGGACATTAATTTTATGGCTAAGTATGGCAGAGGCTTGATCTGCCTGACTCTCACTCAATCACGTTGCAGCCTTTTAAGGCTTCCCTTGATGGCATCTCAAAATAGTGGACTAGAAGAAACCAATTTTACGGTTTCAATTGAGGCAAGCGAAGGAGTTACAACAGGAATATCTGCCCATGATCGAGCTCGCACCATTAGGGTGGCAACTGCTCCTGGCGCACAGCCAAGCGATATCAAACAGCCAGGACATATTTTTCCTTTAATGGCAAAGCCCGGTGGTGTTTTAACCAGAGCGGGACATACGGAAGCAGGATGTGATTTAACGAGACTTGCAGGACTGAATCCAGCAGCAGTGATTGTTGAAATCCTCAATGATGATGGAACGATGGCAAGAAGGCCTGACTTAATAGAGTTTTCAAAATGCCACGATATTAAGATTGGTACCATAGCTGACTTAATTCGATATCGAGTTTCAAATGAGCAGTCCATTGAGAGAATTAGTGATCAAGAAATAGACACTGAATTTGGAAAATTCCGTTTAATGACTTTTGAAGATCACATAAATAGAGACGTTCATTTTGCATTGGTAAAAGGAAAAATAACCGATGAATCAAACCCTTTGGTTAGAGTTCACGTTGAAAATTCTCTGCGTGACTCAATTGGGGTTAATCATCAATCGCTTGGGTGGCCAATGAAATCTGCATTGAAGCAACTGTCAAAAGAAGAAGATTCGATATTGGTCGCACTTTGCTATTCGTCGCAACCAAAAGATTTTCTAGGAATGGTAAAATCAATTGAAGCAGAACAGATTGAAGATAGCGAAAGAGAAGCAGAATCTTCAGTTGTCAGAACCTATGGAACGGGCTCACAAATATTAAGAGATATTGGAGTTAAACGAATGAGGGTTCTAAGCGAGCCGAAAAAAATGCAAGCAATTTCTGGTTTTGATCTTGAGATCACCGATTATATTGAAAAGGAATAGGTGAGAGATGGATAAATCGTCAATTAAGATTTGCATTGTTGCTTCACAATTCAACGAACTCATTGTCGACAGCTTAATCAAGAGTTCTATCCAAACGCTTGAAGAGAATGGATATCAATCTAACCCTGAAATTTTCAAAGTACCTGGCGCCTATGAACTTCCGCTTGCGGTTAAAAATGTTGCTGAGAAAAAGAAACCAGATGGAATCATTGCATTGGGTGCAATAGTCAGAGGGGCGACACCACATTTTGATTATATTGCAACAGAGACGGGAAGAGGTCTCACTAAGGTAAGCTTAGAATGCAATATTCCAGTGGGTTTTGGGGTTCTTACATGCGATACAATGGAACAAGCCATTGAGAGATCTGGAGAAGGTTCTGGCAATAAGGGTATTGAGTCAACTGAAGCTGTTCTTGGAATGATAGAGTTTTTAAATAATCTCTGATTGAATGCCCACTGTTAAATATTTTTGATCCGAAGATTATGTCTAATCTAATAGAAAAATTATTCAACCTTCTTCTACTTATTATTTGTATTTATGGAATAACATCAGCCATTACGCCTTTATTCGGTTATCAGATTTTTACATTTCCAATAAAGTTTGAGGCAATACAGAACATTAGTTTTGATTATGTCAGACTTCTTTTACTCAGATCATGCGTCTTTTTAACGATCTCTATATTTTTATTCAACTATGCTATCTATAGGAGACCATATTCAGCTTTGGCGCCTCTAGTTGTTTTCTCTTATTTAATGTCTATTTTTGAGTTCCTTTCTCAATTCACCATTCAGCAAATAACAGATTATTCATCCAATCTATTTGCTGTAGTATTTTGGTTAATAATAGCTGTAATGGCGCATTATAGAAATTCAAAAAACGCAAATACAATATTTAAAGATTAAGACGCTTTGTGAGCTTTTGGTAAATCTCTTTAGGAAAAATATTTAAAATGAAAATTGCCAGAAACATCAATTCTGAATGGAATGAATTTCCTACAGGATCATCAGTATGTATTGGGGTTTTTGATGGCATTCATTTGGGCCATCAAGAATTAATCAAAAGAACAATTGGATATGCAAATGAAAATAAGATTTCTTCCGTTTTATTTACCTTCGAACCATCACCAAGCGATTATTTCAGTAAAGGCAAGTCTCAATCGAGATTGACTTCATTGGATGAAAAATATGATTATTTGAGCTCTGGTCAAATTGATTTTATTTACTGCCCGCCTTTTGACCAAGAAATGGAAAATCTATCTCCATTACAGTTTGTAAATCAACATCTGATAAGGAAGCTGAATGCCAAACATGTTGTAGTAGGAGAAGATTTTCATTTTGCTAAAGATAGATCCGGCACCGTTGAAACTTTGATAGAGCTTGGTCATGAATATCGATTTACAGTTGATCCAGTTAAATTTATTCGGCAAAAAGACAAAAAAATATCAAGCACAAACATTCGTCAATCTTTAATGGATCAGGATATTCAAAATGCCAATCAAATGCTTGGAAGACATTATTCTGTTTTAGGAGAAGTCATTAAAGGAAATCAAATTGGCCGAACTATTGGTTACCCAACTGCGAATATTGATATTGATGAACGAGATATCCTTTTAAGGGGTGTTTTTTGTGTAAAAGCAATCATTGAAGGTGATGAGGATGAATACAAGGGGCTGGCTAATATTGGATTTAAGCCAACTATCAATGGAACTGCATTAACACTAGAGGTTCATTTATTGAATTTTGATAAGGATATATATGGATCTAATATGAGAATTGATTTTATGCATCGAATCCGAGGCGAAAAAAAGTTCAATGGATTGGAAGAGCTTTCAGCACAAATCAATAAAGATTCAAAAAAAGCAGATGAATTCTTTGCTGCCAATCAGTGATAATGAAATCATGGTCAATAACAAAAATGAAAAGCGTTTTGAAGGAAAAGGAAGAGTAGGATCCAGACAGCTTCTTGTGCAAGTACTGTATCAGCATCAAAAGAATGACGATGATGTTGAGACATTGATGTCTCAGTCATGCAGTCTCAAAGAGTACAAAAGAATCGATCAAGATTATTTCTCTACACTGCTTGGAGGAATTATAGCTTCAAAGAAAGAAATTGATGAAAAGATCAAATCACATATTGATAGACCAATTGATCAAATTGATTCCATAGAGAGAGCAATTCTTTGGATTGCGGTATACGAAATCACTGACACAGATATCCCCAATGCAATTGCCATGAATGAGGCGATCGAGTTAGCAAAGTCATTTGGAGCGGAAACCAGTTTTCAGTATATTAATGCTGTACTCGATTCTTTTTGTCAATCAATTAAGAACTCATAAGCATGAAAGAAGAAGACGTGATAACTTTGATTAAAGATATGGCGCCTTCATTTTCCAAAGGTGTAAAGCTTTCAATCGGCGATGACGGTTCTGTTGTAGAAATTAAAAAAGGAATGGAATTAGTTACCGTTTTAGACTCGATGACGCTCGGCACGCATTATCTTCCTCAAACCACATCAGACTCAATAGGACATAAAATATTTGCTGTTAATTTAAGTGACATGGCTGCAATGGGAGCAAAACCAAAATGGGCACATCTCAGCTTGAGCCTCCCCAATGCAGATCATTCATGGATTGAAAAATTTGTCAAAGGTGCCAGCGCTATAGCATCAAAGCATGATTTGGTTATTATAGGCGGAGATACCATTCAAGGACCTGAGATGATTTCATTATCAATTCAGGGTTTAGTGAAGGAAGGTAAATATATAACACGCACAAATGCGAAAATTGGAGATTTAGTATATGTAACCGGCCATCTTGGAAGCGCTGGATTTGGCCTGCATTTATTGAAATTAGGAAAAAATGAACCATCAGAATTCATTCAAGCATTTGACTATCCAGAACCCAGAGTGGATGAAGGCATCTTTTTATCGAACTATGCTTCATCAATGATAGATGTATCAGACGGCTTTCATACAGACCTTTCAAAATTGACCAAGGCATCCAATGTAGGATTCAATGTGAGCATTGATCAATTGCCGATCAGAAAAGAAATATTTGATCATTTTAATACTGACGATGCCATTTCAATGACTTTGTCTGGCGGCGATGATTATGAATTGTGTTTTACCATTCCTGAGAAGATGAAGGATGGATTTGAGCAAAAATGGAATGAAAAATTTAATACAAGGCTGAGTCATATTGGCATAATTACCGAATCAAGTAGTGGCTATAAATACAATGGCAATGACTATATGATTGAAAATAAAAATTTTGAACACTTCTGAATTAAAATGAAATTAAGCGATCTAAGAAACCCATATTTATTGTTTTCTAGCGGCTTTGGGCTAGGACTTATTCCTATTGCTCCAGGCACTTTTGGTTCTGGTTTTGGTTTGTGCCTTTATATTTATTTGGCTCATTTTTATTTTTCTGTATATGTAACTTACCTTTTTTTATTGGCTCTATTATTGGTCGCATGGTTTGCTACGAGTCAAAGCTTAAAAATTCTTGGAGAAGGCGATCATCCTGAAATTGTGATCGATGAAATCATTGGTATGATGTTTGTTGCAAGCTTTTTACCTGCTGATCCTTATTGGGCGATTGCAGCTTTTCTAATGTTTCGTTTTTTTGACATCTTAAAACCTTTCCCAATCAATGTAATCGATCGAAAGTTCAGGAATGCATTCGGGATCGTGATGGATGATATGATTGCTGCTGCCTATTCAATCATACTCATACTTATTGCAACAGTTTTATTGCGATAGGGTACTGTCAGAATCTTCTAGTTCATTACCCATCAAGACTTTTATTTTAAGTTCGGCTTCTTCAAGGGTTTTTTGACACTCTCTTGACAGTTTAACTCCTTTTTCAAACTTTTTGAGTGACTCATCAAGCTCTAAGTTGCCAGACTCTAATTCCTTTAGAATCTTCTCTAAATCATTTAATTTTGATTCTATGCTTGCAGTAGATTTTTTAGACGGTGTCATAGTTCCTAATTATAGCTAAATGTTATGAATTTAATATTGTTCATTTTAAGATTTTTATATAAAATTAGAATCATTCTAATAGTTAGTTTAAAAGGGAAATATATTATGTCTAAAGGCAATGAAAGCAAATGTCCTGTGATGCATGGCGCATTGACAACAAACAGTGCATCCGGAACCTCAAACAAAGATTGGTGGCCAAATCAGTTGGATTTATCCATTCTTCACCAACATGACCAAAAGTCTGATCCAATGGATGATGGATTTGATTATCGAGAAGAGTTTAAAAAATTAGATTTCGATGCTTTGAAAAAAGATCTAAACGATCTAATGACTGATTCGCAAGATTGGTGGCCTGCGGACTACGGGCACTATGGTCCTTTCTTTATCAGGATGACTTGGCATGCTGCTGGCACATACAGAACCGGAGATGGTCGAGGCGGCGGCGGCACTGGAAACCAACGCTTTGCGCCGCTCAACAGTTGGCCAGATAATGGAAATCTAGATAAAGCTAGACGACTTCTTTGGCCAATTAAGAAAAAATATGGCAATAAAATAAGCTGGGCAGACTTATTGATACTAGCCGGCAATGTAGCTATAGAATCAATGGGTGGAAAAACTTTCGGATTTGGTGGCGGACGACCGGACATATGGGCTCCAGAAGAGGATATTGATTGGGGAGCTGAAAGAGAGTGGCTTGCAAATGAACGATATTCCGGTGAGCGAGATCTAGCTAATCCACTTGGAGCTGTTCAGATGGGATTAATTTATGTTAACCCACAAGGTCCAGATGGCGAACCAGATCCCATTGCCAGCGGTAAAGATGTTAGAGAAACATTCAGCAGGATGGCAATGAATGATGAAGAGACAGTTGCTCTAGTTGCCGGCGGCCATACTTTTGGGAAAGGACACGGTGCTGGACCTGAAGAGGATGTTGCAGTTGAACCAGAAGGAGCATCTCTTGAAAACATGGGTTTTGGCTGGATGAGCACTCATAAATCAGGCATGGGCAGTGACACGATCACAAGCGGATTTGAAGGAGCTTGGACTGCTAAACCAACAACATGGGATAACGGGTACTTCAATCTACTTTTTGGTTATGAATGGGAAAAAGTGGAAACACCCTCAGGCAAAATTGTTTGGCATGCCATAGATCAGAAGGAGGAGGATATGGCTCCTGATGCGGAGGATCCTTCAGTGAAAGTTCCAACGATGATGACTACAGCTGACATGTCAATGAGAGAGGATCCTATTTATAAAAAGATCTCAAAACGTTTTCACGAAAATCCTGAGGAATTTGCAGACGCATTTGCTCGAGCATGGTTTAAGCTTTTGCATCGTGATATGGGACCTCGCTCTCGCTATTTAGGACCTGAAGTACCTGAAGAAGAGTTGATTTGGCAAGACCCTATTCCTAAAGGCAATAGTGATTATGATGTCAGTGCAGTTAAAGCCAAACTCTCCGATTGTGGATTAAGCATTCAAGAAATGGTTGAAACAGCATGGGCTAGTGCATCAACATTCAGAGGTTCTGACTTAAGAGGAGGAGCGAACGGATCTCGTATACGCCTCTCTCCACAAAAAGATTGGGAAGCTAATAAACCAGAACAGCTTGCAAAAGTTTTAGGTATATATGAATCAATCTCATCAGAGTCAAACGCCTCTTTGGCAGATGTCATTGTTCTTGGAGGAAATGTTGGCATTGAGAAAGCTTCTGGTGTTGAGGTTCCATTTACAGCAGGTCGAGGCGATGCAACTGAGGAGCAAACAGATGCCGAGTCATTTGATGCTCTTGAGCCGATTGCTGATGGTTTTCGAAATTTCCAAAAAGATGATTCTGCACTTCCCTCTGAGGAAATGTTGCTTGATAAAGCTCAATTGCTTGGCTTGACGGCTCCTCAAATGACAGCCTTAACTGGAGGCATGAGAGCCCTAGGAATAAGCTCAAATGATCATGGAATCTTCACGGAAACACCTGGCAAATTAACCAATGATTTCTTTGTCAATCTTCTTGATATGGGTGTTGAATGGAAGTCAACAGGAAAAAATACATACGAGGCAATTGATCGTCAGTCAGGCGATAAAGTAAGAACAGCAACTAGGGTTGATTTGGCATTTGGGTCCAATTCACAGCTGAGAGCAATTGCTGAAGTTTATGCTTCTGATGACTCAAAAGATAAGTTTGTTTCAGATTTTATTGCCGCATGGAATAAGGTGATGAATGCTGATCTGACTTAATTTTAAAGATCATGAAAGAAAGGGGTTGCAGGAATGCACCCCTTTTTTTTAAGAAAAATAATTCTTAATTCTGATAAGAACTCAATAAATTCAACTTAAATACATATCATTCACCTTGATTCAACTTACTTTCTCACGAATAATGAAGGACCATGACGAAGGATTATAATGCCTCAGACATTGAGGTCCTCAGTGGGCTTGAACCGGTTCAAAAAAGACCCGGTATGTACACCGATACTGATTGTCCAAATCACTTAGTATATGAGGTCATCGACAACAGTGTAGATGAGGCCATTGCTGGCCATTGTAAAATAATTCAGGTCAACCTTTATAAAGATGGCTCTATAGAAGTTAGAGATGATGGGCGCGGCATGCCTGTTGACGATCATCCTGAAGAGAAAATACCTGCAGTTGAACTGATATTAACCAGGCTCCATGCCGGTGCAAAATTTGATAATAAGAGCTATAAGTTTTCTGGTGGCCTGCATGGCGTTGGCGTTTCTGTTGTAAATGCTCTTTCAAAAAATTTGGAGGTGTGGATAAAAAGAGATGGTCAGGAATACAATATGAGTTTTAGTAATGGCGATAGAACATCTGAGCTCGAAATTGTTGACAGTGTAGGGAAGGCAAACACGGGAACAACTATCCGATTCTGGCCAAATGAATCGTATTTTGATTCACCAGATATAAGACTAGATGATATAAAGCATAACCTTCGTGCAAAAGCAGTCTTATGTCCAGGCTTAAAGATTAAATTTAAAGATGAGACGAGTGGTGATAAAGCTGAGTGGGAATATAAAGAGGGAGCGAGTGAGTATTTAGTGGAAATGCTTGAAAAGATTGAATGCATTCCAACCATTCCCTTTTCTGGTAAAGCTAATAGTGACGATCAAGAGCTTGAATGGAGTATGACTTGGCCTGACAGGGACCACGAGGGCATTCAGGAATCATATGTCAATTTGATACCAACCAAACACGGCGGGACTCACGTATCTGGATTTAGGGCTGGACTATCTGAATCTGTGAAAGAATTTGCAGATTACAGGAGTCTACTACCAAGAGGTGTGAAGCTATCTCCAGAGGATGTGTGGATGGGCTTGAGTTACATTATTTCCGTCAGGATTGAGGAGCCTCAATTCTCAGGACAAACAAAAGAAAAACTCAGCTCTAGAGCTGTTGCAGGTTTTGTTACAGGGCTAATCAAAGACGCCTTCACACTCTGGCTTAATCAACATCCAGAAGCTGGAGACCAAATTGTTGCAAGGGCCATTGAGAATGCACAAAAGAGAGCAAAGAAAAATGTAAAGGTAAAGCGAAAGAAGGCGACTGGCGGACCTACACTGCCAGGCAAACTCGCAGATTGTTCCAGCGATGAACCTCAACTTTGCGAATTATTTATTGTTGAGGGTGATTCTGCTGGCGGATCAGCAAAGCAAGCGAGAGACAGAGTTTTTCAGGCCATTCTTCCGCTTCGCGGTAAGATCCTAAACAGTTGGGAGGTTGATGAGAGCAATCTTCTATCTTCACAAGAAATCAGTAATATCTCGCAAGCAATTGGAGTTGAACCTGGTGCAGAGGATATCAGTAACCTTAGGTATCATAAAATATGCATACTTGCGGATGCAGACTCAGATGGCCTGCATATTGCAACTTTGATTTGTGCTCTTTTTCTTAAACATTTCAAAAATCTCGTTGAAGATGGTCATGTCTATGTTTCCATGCCACCGCTCTATCGAATCGATATTGGAAAAGATGTCTACTATGCTCTAGATGAGAGCGAGAAAGAATCTACTTTAAAAAAGTTAGAGAAAAAGAAGCCGAACACCAGGAAAACCGTTACTCGATTTAAAGGTTTAGGAGAGATGAGCCCAGCTCAATTAAGAGAAACAACAATGCTTCAAGATTCAAGGAGACTTGTGAAGCTCACCATTGATAATGCATCATATACCGAAGAACTTATGGATAAGCTGATGGCAAAAAAACGTTATACAGATCGTAAAGAATGGCTTGAAGAAAAAGGAAATTTGGCAGAGTTATAGATGGGTAAACAGGAAGAAATGGATTTCAAGAAAACGAAAAGAGCCTCAAAATCAGACTCTCAGCCTCTCAGCGAGTTCGTGGAAAAAGCGTACCTTGATTACTCAATGTATGTCATTCTCGATCGTGCATTACCATTTATTGGTGACGGTTTAAAACCCGTGCAGAGGCGTATTGTTTTTGCCATGTCTGAATTGGGCTTATCTGCTCAATCAAAACCTAAGAAGTCTGCAAGAACTGTGGGCGATGTTCTTGGGAAATATCATCCTCATGGAGACACTGCATGCTATGAGGCTATGGTGAATATGGCACAGGACTTTTCTTATCGATATCCATTGATCATAGGTCAGGGTAACTGGGGCTCATACGATGATCCAAAATCATTTGCTGCAATGAGATATACCGAAGCAAAACTTAGTGCTTATACGAAATTGATGTTAAGTGAACTTGGTCAAGGCACAACCGATTGGAAACCCAACTTTGATGGAACACTTAAGGAGCCCGAGTTTCTGCCTTCGAGATTACCCAATCTTATACTCAATGGTGTCACCGGTATCGCAGTGGGTATGTCAACAGACATTCCACCTCATAACATCAAAGAAATAGCTTATTTATTGGATAAATTGATTAAAAATCCTGATATTTCATTGGGTCAATTGACTCGAATTACAAAAAACTTCCAGGGTCCTGATTTTCCGTCTGGAGGAGAGATGATTTCTACGTCAGAAGAGCTTAAGCAGATTTATACTACTGGCAATGGAACAGTAAAAATTAGAGCGAAATACAAAAAAGAAAAGAATTTAATTGTCATCTCTCAGCTTCCTTATCAAGTGTCCGGAAATAAGATCATTGAGCAGATTGCGTCGCAGATGAAAGACAAGAAATTACCACTGATTACAGACATCAATGATGAGTCTGATCACGAAACACCCATTCGTATTGTGCTTACACCCAAGTCCAATAGAGTCAATACAGATGAATTGATGGGACACCTTTTCGCAACAACTGATCTTGAGAAGAATGTCAGAGTCAATATGAATCTGATTGGACTCGATGGAAAACCAAGGGTTTTTGATCTAAAAGCATTGTTGTCAGAATGGATAGAGTTTAGAAAACAAACCGTTACCAGAAGACTCCAGTTCAGATTGGATGAAGTGGAAGCTCGACTTCATATTTTAGAAGGATTAATGGTCGCATATTTAAATTTAGATGAAGTCATCAGGATCATCAGAGAAGAAGATGATCCAAAATCAAAGTTGATCAAGAAGTTTAAACTTTCAGAGATTCAAGCCGAAGCAATCTTAAATCTGAGACTTAGGAATTTAGCTAAACTCGAAGAGGAAAAAATTCTTACAGAAAAGAATGATCTCGAGAAAGAGCAGAGTGAGTTGACAAAAATACTGAAGAGCAAGAAGAAAATAAATGAACTCATTCAAAATGAGATCAAAAAAGATACAAAAGATTTCGGAGATGATCGAAGAACAACTTTGAATGAATCCGGAATTGCCTCTCAAGCACTTGATCAAACTCAACTTGCCAGCAGTGACCCAGTGACAATTGTGTTATCTAAAGCTGGTTGGGTTAGGGCTGCAAAAGGAGCTCTAGAGGATCCGCAATCTCTCAATTATAAAACTGGTGATGATTATTTATCTTCTGTTCCTGGAAGAAGCAATCAGTTTGTAGTGTTTATAGACAGCACAGGCAGAGTTTATAGTATCGTTGCCGATACTCTTCCGTCAGCAAGAAGCAATGGTGAGCCTTTATCTAGCAGACTTAATCCGCCAGACGGAGCTTATTTTGCTGGAGTAATGTCAGGAGATCCTGGAGAACATTGGCTTTTGTCTTCGAGTGCCGGTTACGGCTTTTTTGTCAAATTGGAAGATCTGTATACTAAGAATAGGAAAGGAAAGACCTGCCTGAGTGCAAAAGGTGCCGAAGTGCTTATTCCTTCGAATGCAACATCTTTTGGGTATCCAGACGAAACTTATGTTGCAGCAGCAAATTCAGCTGGTAAATTACTTATTTTTAAAAGCAATGAATTAATGGAAATGAGCAAAGGGAAGGGATTGAAAATCATTGGTATTAATTCTAAGAAATTCAAAGAAGGGAAGGAAAAAATGGTTTCAGCAATTGTGATTGGCGCGAAAGATTCAATCCGGGTTTACAGCGGAAAGAAACCCAAAATTATCAGACCCGATGAATTTGAAAATTACATGAGCGATAGAGGGAAAAGAGGGCGATCGGTACCTCCATTTAAAAAAATAGATTCCCTTCAAGTTGAGCCAAAGTAAGGAGTATTCAATGGTGATGTATAATAGCGGAGATTTGAAATCAGGGCTCAAAGTTCTGATTGATGGCGAACCTTTCAATATCGTTGAAACTGACTTTCATAAGCCTGGCAAAGGTCAAGCATTCAACAAAGTCAAATTGAAGAATCTCAGAAACGGAAAAGTTCTTGAAAAAACGATCAAAATCGGAGTCTCGCTTGAGGCGGCAGACGTCATGATAAGGGAAATGCAATACTTATATAATGACGGAGATCAATGGCACTTCATGGATACAGACAGTTATGAACAGATTGGCATTGCAAAATCTGTTATCGATGAGATATTGATCTGGCTTAAGGAGGAAAGCCTATGCGAGGTTACAATTTGGAATGATCAAGCAATTGCAGTCGAGCCTCCCAATAATATCGATGTAAAGGTTACAGAAACGGACCCTGGACTCAGAGGAGATACGGCTCAGGGCGGCGTTAAGCCTGCCATTGTCGAAACTGGCGCTTCTATTCGTGTTCCATTATTTATCGAGGAAGGCGAGCTTATAAAAGTGGATACTCGGACCGGTGAGTACCTATCTAGGGTGAAACAATGAATGGACAAAAGACTATCTACTATCTGATTGTTGCCTTAATGGTGATATCGATTCTGTTTGGAATTAAGAATATTTTTCAGCCCTTTTAGCTATCATCTTTCTCGTTTATTTTTTCAGACGGGGAGACTCGATTACTGAAATATTTAAAGGATTTCACTAAGAAAATTACAATAATGATGATTATGATTATTAAGCCGTCCATTTTTCTCCTCGCTATCTGATCTTACTCAGTTGAGCTATTTTTTCACCCATTTTTAAATTATTCTCAATTGAAACACGCTGATCCCATTCTATTTGAACATTATTCGGAAGAAGAACCACAACAGTTGATCCGAGATTGAAACGACCTATCTCATCGCCTTTTTTTAAGTTTTGATTTGTGTTCTCGTAAGTCATTGACGCCACATTTCTTGCGGCAACCATAATCATGATGCAATTAAACACTGATCCCTTTAACTCGGTCATGAGTCTTTGATTCTTTATGTAAAGATTTTCAATATTCGACAAAGCATTTATATCCACTCTGTTCATTTCGCCAGGAACCATAATTGCTTGTTTTAGAATACCCTCAATGGGTGAATGGACTCGATGATAGTTATATGGCGCAAGGTAAATACTGATGTATGAACCGTTATCGTATTTCTCAGTAAGTTCGTCATTGCCATCTAACAATCGATTTAATTTGTATTTCATGTTTTTAATTTGCAGCAGATGACCTTCTTTGATCTTTCCAAATTCAACAATCTTTCCGTCCACTGGTGAGATTAGGCCATCGTCATTGTCATCTATTGGGCGCTTATTTGGATTGATTTCTCGAGTAAAGAAATCATTGAAATGTTTATATTCGTGATGAGATATTCTTGGATAGTCATCAATTTCTATCTCATAATTTTTGATAAATATTCGTATGAGAAGATTTTTAACAGCGCTTATTTCAATCAAGGATACCCTAAGTACAATCGTCTGAAGAACATCGCTTAGAAAATTTTGAATCAGATTGAACATTGTTTATTTAGATAGATGAAATATTAAAAATCTAATGTAACATCGTTGACATGATGGACACCAGATTTGAATCGATTGATCGATGCACAAGTTTTAAAGAGCTTTTGCATGATTTGGAATTGTTACTGAAAGAAGAGCAACTTTTTTATGGCCATGGAACTGAAAATCCAAAGGATGAATCAATGGCAATCATTATGCATTTATCGAAATCGAATGACGTACTGAATAAAGCAGAGCTTAAAAATGCTCTTGATGATCAGATTAGAGAAAAAGTGAAAGAAGTTTTATATCAACGAATTATTGAATCAAAGCCTTTACCCTATATAACCAATGAGGCTTATTTTTGTGGAAAACAGTTTTATGTGGATGAGCGTGTTCTCATTCCTCGATCTCCAATCGCTGAGCTTATAAATAATCATTTTGAGCCATGGGTAAAATCCACCTCTTTAAATCGTGTACTTGAAATCGGAACAGGATCTGGTTGCATTGCTTTGAGTATTGCAGAGGCTTTTCCCGATGTTGAAGTGGTTGCAACGGACATTTCGACAGATGCAATTGATGTGGCTTTAAGAAATGCAAAAGCTCATGGTTTAGAAAATCGGGTTGAAATCATAGAGTCAGATTTGTTTGAAAATGTGAGTGGTGTTTTTGACTTAATCATCACTAATCCACCATATGTCCCTGATAAAATCATGCTGGATTTGCCTAAAGAATATCTCCATGAACCTCATATGGCATTGGCTGCAGGCGCTAAGGGACTGGATTTTATCTCCAGGATATTGCATGATGCACCTCCTTTTTTATCCCATAACGGTATAGTGATAATAGAGGCAGGGGTCGCCTCTGGAAATATGGAACAACGATTTGATATGCCTTTTATTTGGATTGATTTTGAAATAGGAGGCGAGGGTGTTGCGATGATAGAAGCATCAAACCTCAGAATTGAATAAAATAATAAGCAGAAAAAGAGATCGGTAATGGCTGGCAATACAATTGGAAAAATATTCACTGTGACAACATCCGGGGAGAGTCATGGCCCTGGATTATCAGCTATTATAGATGGATGTCCACCAGGACTCGCCATCAGTGAAAAGGATATTCAGAAAGAATTGAACAAGAGGAGACCCGGTCAATCTAGGTTTACATCCCAAAGAAAAGAAAAAGATGAAGTGAGCATTATGTCTGGTGTTTTCGAGGGAGTGACTACAGGCACACCAATCAATTTAGTTGTTCAAAATATGGACCAAAAGTCCAAAGACTACAGTGCGATTAAAGATAAATTCAGACCCGGACATGCAGACTATACTTATTTTCATAAATACGGCATCAGGGACTATAGAGGTGGAGGCAGATCTTCTGCTCGTGAGACAGTGATGAGAGTCGCAGCAGGTGCAATTGCAAGAAAATATCTATTTGAAAAAGTTGGAATAGAAATATTTGGTTTTTTAGGGCAATTGGGACCCATTCATCTTGAAATGAAAGATAGAGAATTCATTGAAACAAACCCATTTTTTTGTGGGGACCCGGATAAAATATCAGAGCTAGAATCGTATATGGATCAATTGAGAAAAGAGGGCGATTCGATTGGTGCGAGGATTAACTTGATGGCAACAAATGTCCCAGTTGGATTGGGTGAACCAGTTTTTGACAAACTGGAAGCAGATATCGCTCATGGACTAATGAGCATCAATGCAGTCAAAGGCGTTGAGATTGGTGCTGGATTCTCTGTCGTGAATCAAAAAGGCAGTGAACATAGAGATGAGATCGATACCGATGGCTTTAAGCAGAATAATTCAGGAGGCACCTTAGGAGGAATTTCAAGTGGACAAGATATTTTTGCAAGCATTGCTCTGAAACCTACATCGAGCATTATTAAACCGGCTGAGACAATCGACAAGACAGGTGAAAAGACAGAGATTATAACCAAAGGAAGGCATGATCCATGCGTAGGACTTAGAGCAACTCCGATTGGAGAAGCCATGTTGGCAATTGTTTTAATGGATCATTTTTTGAGGAATCGTGCCCAAAATTCTGATGTCTCAGTTGAAGACAAAGGCGATTAAATTGTGTCAAACCGTGTAGCAATTGTTGGCGCAACTGGATTGGTTGGTGAAGCACTCCTAGCAATCCTTCAACAACGCTCCTTCCCAATCAGTGAACTAACCCTATTGGCGAGCGAGAGATCTGCTGGCCAAATAATTGATTTCAATGGTGAAAAACATCAGGTCAAGCTTCTGGATGATTTTGATTTCGAGAACATTGACTTTTCATTTTTCTCTGCAGGCGCAGCTGTTTCTAGAATTTTTGCAATCAAGGCTGCAAATGCCGGATCAGTGGTCATTGATAATACCTCTGAATTTAGATACGACGACCATATCCCACTTGTTATACCTGAGGTTAATCCCCATGCTTTGAAAGATTTTAAAAAGAATAATATTATTGCCAACCCAAATTGCTCAACGATACAAATGCTTGTGGCTCTCAACCCCATACATCAGGCTGCAAGAATCAAATCGATCAATGTCTCTACATATCAATCAATATCAGGTGCTGGGCGATCGATGCTTAATGAATATGACCGTCAAGTTGTGGATTCGAACTATCCTGAAAACGAAGAAAGCTTTTTTGCACACAATGTCATACCTCAGATTGGTTTATTTGAGAACAATGGTTATTCACTTGAAGAGATGAAATTGGTTTGGGAAACGCATAAGATTTTTGAAGACAAAAGCATTGAAGTGAATCCAACCGCAGTAAGAGTCCCAGTGAGATTTGGTCACTCTGAGTCAATAGGCGTTGTAACACAAAAGCATCTCAGTATTGGGCAAATCAGAGCATTGCTTTCAGAATCAAGTGGAATCCAGCTAATGGATGATGATGAATCTTACCCCATCCCATTAAGAGAAGGGGAAGGGACTGATGCTGTCTACATTGGTAGGATTCGAGCGGACTTGAATCATTCGAATGGAGTAAATCTTTGGGTTGTTGCAGACAACATAAGAAAAGGTGCAGCACTGAATTCAATTCAAATTGCTGAGACCATCATTGAATCAAATTATTAAATGATGACAGTTGCTTCAACCAAGTATGCATGTGGAGTTGAATATTTAGGGTCTCATTACAAAGGGTGGCAATCTCAAGACAATCAGGAGACCATTCAGGATAAGATTGAAAAAGCCTTATCAAATGTAGCAAACGAAAAACTACGAATATATTCAGCGGGCAGAACAGATTCTGGAGTCCATGCACTCGGTCAGGTTTTTCACTTTTCATCAAACGCCAATCGAACCGATAGTCAATGGTTGGATGGCATCAATTCTCATTTACCTTCTGACATTAGAATTCAGTGGATCAAAATTGTCGATGAGGAATTTGATGCAAGGCACTCAGCTGTTTCAAGAACATATGTTTATCTCATCAATAACAATGAATTTGATGTATTCAGTGATCAAAGAGTTCTTTATGTCAGACAAAAGCTCAACACGGAACTGATGAGGGAGGCATGCCAATATTTAATTGGGAAGCATGACTTTTCTTCATTTAGGGCATCAAGCTGTCAATCTAATAATCCGATAAGGGAGATGAAAAATATTGAACTGGAGGTCGGAAAATTCATATCCATAACATTCAATGCAAATGCTTTTTTACATCACATGATAAGAAATATTGTTGGAACGCTCTTAGATATAGGAACTGGAAAAATACCACCTAAGGATATCAATCAAATACTTCATGCAAAAGATAGAAATGTGGCGTCAAAAACAGCCTCTGCATCAGGATTATATCTAGTTAAAGTCAATTATCCTGAAAAATATGGATTCCCTTTTCGCACAAATGAGATGATATGATAAAACCTAGTGTATGAGGTCAAATGAATTGGTTTAAGAAATTAGTTCCTTCAAGGATAACGACAAAAAAACAACAAAGGGTTAAGTCTGTTCCAGAAGGCGTTTGGGTGACTTGTGATTCATGCGGTGCGCAACTGTATCGAGCTGAGCTTGAGAGAAATTTACATGTTTGCATTAAGTGCAATCACCATATGAGAATACCCGCCAGAATAAGACTGGAAAGTTTCTTTGACCCTTCATCAACAACGGAATATTTTGCAAACCTTTCGGCCAATGATCCCCTGAAGTTCAGAGACACCAAAAGGTATAGAGACCGTATTTCTGAATCGACAAAGAAATCCGGAGAAAAGGATGCTCTGATTGTTATGTCAGGGAGGGTTAATGAAATCGAAATGATTGGATGTGCCTTTGAATTCAAGTTTTTAGGCGGATCAATGGGATCAGTGGTTGGAGAAAAATTTGTTCGGGCAGTGAATTTAAGCATTGAAAAGAATGCACCATTGGTCAGTTTTTCATCAAGCGGTGGAGCAAGGATGCAGGAAGCTTTCTTATCTTTGATGCAGTTGGCAAAAACGACGTCTGCTTTGGTTGAGCTGGATGCAAAGCGCATACCCTATATTTCGGTTCTTACCGACCCAACAACTGGAGGTGTATCAGCAAGTATAGCAATGCTTGGCGATATAAATCTTGCAGAGCCGGGCGCATTAATAGGATTTGCAGGACCCAGAGTGATTGAGCAAACCGTTGGAGAGACTCTGCCCGAAGGATTTCAAAGAAGCGATTTTTTATTGGAAAAAGGTGCCATTGATATGATTGTTGATCGTCGCCAAATGAGAGACACTATTTCTACGTTGATTTCCAATTTAATGAATCATTAAGCCTAAAAAAATTGATTATGAGTTTTTCAACATTAAACGAATGGCTTGAATTTCAGCAAGGCATCAATCCCAAAGAAATTGACCTGAGCCTGGATAGGGTTCAAAAGGTATACAATAAGCTTCAAATCAATATTCCTGAAAAGAATGTTTTTTTAATCGGTGGAACAAATGGCAAAGGCACCACTACTTCAATTCTCGAGCGATTGTTCCATAAAAAAGGTTATACAACAGGGGCTTTTACATCCCCTCATCTCTCTCAATACAACGAAAGGGTCAGAATTAATTTAAATAACTCATTCGATGAAGATTGGGTATCAGCATTTGAAATCATAGAAACTGTGAGAGGCGATGCATCTTTGACTTATTTTGAATTCAGCACGCTTGCAGCATTTCAAATTCTATCCAACCATGATTGCGATGCATGGTTTATAGAGGTTGGCTTGGGCGGTCGTCTAGATGCAACCAATATAATTGAATCCTCTGTTTCGGTATTGACCAGTATTGACATGGATCATGAGGAATGGCTTGGAGACAGTATTGATAAAATTGCAAAAGAAAAAGTTGGCATATCAAAAACAAAAAGGCCATTGATCTTTGGCGATGTTGTGGCCATGGATATCATTGAGGCAGGATGTCACGAGAAAGGAGCTGAACTGAGAAAAAAAGGAGAAGATTTTAATGGCCACATCGATGAGGGCCATTATTTTTTTAATGGAGCCAATCAAAGCATAGAAGGAATTGTTCTTCCAAAGAACTGGGGCGATGGAGAGATAGATAACTTAACAACGGCTCTTGCAGCAATGGAGGCGAATGAACAAATTTTTCCAACCAATGATTTACTGCAAGAAGCCATAGATGAATTTATTTTACCTGGCAGATTTGAATTATTAGATTTGCATCATAGATGGATCCTAGACGTTGCTCACAATCCCTCTGCAGCTGAGAACCTTAGGCAGAGAATTGATCGTTCAAATTTTAAGTTAGATTATTCAATGATTTTTAGCATGATGAAAGATAAGCATCTTGAGTTATATCTCAATGCCTTCAAAGATTTGGTTGATACATGGATTATTTGTGAGATGGAAACAGAACGCTCATTCAGAGTGAAACAAATAGAAAGTAAGATGAGCAATATGGGTATCAGTAACATTTATTGTGCGAGATCTCCTGTAGATGCAATAAAGACCCTAGAAAAAAATGTGAGCATAAGTAACAATGTGATTGTTTCTGGGTCATTTGAATTGGTCGGACCCATAAGAGAGTATTTGCTAAATTCTCAGGGAAAAATATGAAAGAAAGAGTAATAGGAATATTAACCATCACCACTGTGATTGCAGTAATTTCTTTGATTTATTTAACCGGAGATGGCTTAACAGGGATTGAAGATAGAATTGAAGCAAGACAGTCTGTGACAGTAGAAGAGGCATCCATTCAGTCTGATTTTATTTACCCATGGGTCATCCAGTTGGGAGCCTTTCAGGATATTGAAGATGCTAAAAATTTGACCAAGCAATTTGAGAGAAAGGGCTACAATGCTTATGTCAGCGCTAAAGACTTTTCTGGTAAAAAGATTTATAGAGTTAGAATAAGACCTTCCTATGAAGATGAGGAAGTTGATCCTGTTATCAAAAGGCTTGAAAGAGGTGAAAGTGACTTTCAAGTTTTAGGTAAAGGACAACAATGATTTATCACATACCTTTCCCTTTCCCAGTCACATTTCCCATTCATATTTTTGGAGCTGAAGAAGTCGTATCGATTTTGGATTTTATTCTCATTCTTATTTTAGGCTTATCAAGTATTTATGGCTTTTTTAAGGGATTTTTAACCGAAGTTCTTTCGCTGCTCACATGGATTATTGCAGTTTCAGCGGCGTATGCATTTGGCGGACAATTTGAAATTATCTTTCAGTCAATATTTACATCAGAGGTGCTGAGGCTATGGATATCAAGACTATTGATATTGGCATTTATTTTGTTTATTGGTGGTCTAGCAAGCCGTAAAGTTTCAAAAGCCGTTGGCTCAAGTATTTCTGGAGACATGATGATTGGTCTTAGCTTTGGCTTTCTTAGAGGCCTTGTTTTAATTTGTTTATTGATGTTGATTCTAGAAGACACAGAATTGTACGTTGAACCCATTATTCAAGATGCGGTATTTTTGGAAGAAGCTGAGCAAGTGAAAGAGTTTTTCTATAATTTATTTTTACAGTATTATAACTAGCAATCTAGTGAAGGATTAATCAGGGGAAATATCATATGTGCGGAGTCGTAGGCATAATCAGTAGTAGGCCCGTTAACCAAGAAATATATGATGCTTTAACAGTTCTCCAACACCGGGGGCAAGACTCAGCAGGAATCATGACAGACAACAAGGGAATGCTTTGCCTTAGAAAAAGCAATGGCTTGGTTAATGATGTATTTTCCAATGAGCACATGACCAGACTCAGAGGGAATATGGGTATTGGCCACGTAAGATACCCCACCGCAGGAACCCTCAGCTCATCAGAGGCTCAACCTTTTTATGTGAACTCTCCATTTGGTATTTGTCTGGCCCACAATGGAAACCTTGTAAATAATGATCAGCTCAGAAAGCATTTAAGCGAAGTCGACCGAAGGCATCTAAATACAGAATCTGACACAGAAGCATTATTGAATCTTTTTGCACATGAGCTCCAGGAAAATTTCGATGGCAACCTCGCACCCGAAACTATTTTTAATGCTGCGACGCAGCTATTCAACAGATGCTCCGGCGGTTATGCCGTTGTTTCAATGATTCTAAATGAGGGACTGGTGGCTATGAGAGATCCGAATGGGATTCGTCCACTTATTCTAGGAAAGAGAGAGGTTGGCCAAGGCACAGAATATATGATTGCTTCTGAGAGTGTGGCATTGGATATCGCTGATTTTGAAATCATGAGAGATGTAAAACCTGGAGAGGCGATCTATATTACTAAAGAAGGTGAATTGTTTTCTAAGCAATGCATCAAACCAAAATCTTACACGCCTTGCATATTTGAGTTTGTGTATTTTGCCAGACCAGATTCAATCATTGATGGAATGTCAGTCTATAAGTCTAGACTGAGAATGGGCGAATATTTAGCCCAAAGAATTATTAAAAAAGGTCTTCATCATGATGTGGATGTGGTGATTCCAATTCCCGATACTAGTAGATCAACTGCACTTCAGGTGGCCCATCATCTTGGCGTGAAGTACAGAGAGGGTTTCATTAAGAATAGATACATTGGGCGAACGTTCATCATGCCTGGACAGGAAATCAGGAAAAAATCTGTAAAACAAAAGCTCAACCCAATTGATCTAGAAATAAGAGATAAGAACGTATTATTGATTGATGATTCAATTGTCAGGGGGACAACCTCAAAGAAAATAATACAAATGGCTCGAAACACAGGAGCTAAAAAAGTATTTTTTGCCTCAGCAGCACCACCAGTTAAGCATCCCAATGTGTATGGGATTGATATGCCTTCAACAGCCGAATTACTGGCAAGCAATAGAACAGAGGCAGAGCTTGCAAGATACATTGGTGCAGATTGGTTGATTTATCAAGAGTTGGATGATCTCATTTCAGCAGTTCAGTTTGATGAATCAGATGCCGAAGCTTTTGATACATCTTGCTTCTCTGGTGAATATGTCACTGGAGATGTAACATCAAATTATCTTGACTTTATTGAGAGCAAAAGAAATGACGCTGCAAAAGCAAAGAAAGAGATAGAGCGTAAGCAGATCGACATACAGGATCAGTCTTCAATGACTCTCAGCTAAATCCAATAATTTGATTCCAGTTTTATCCCATTTTAATATGATGGCACTTTCTTTACTCCAATCGCCCAAAACATATCGGGTAAAAATACAATCATTATTTGAGATTTTATGAATATTTGGTCTATGTGTATGACCATGAATCATGATACCTATGTCATTATCATCGAACGCTTTTAAAACGGCATCATCATTCACATCCATAATTTCCATTGTTTTCTTAATCTTTGAGTCCTTGCTTGCATTCTTTGTTTCGCCCGCAATTTTTTCACGTTTTGATATTGGAAAATTTAGAAAATCTTTTTGCCAAATTGGATTTCTGACAATAGATCGAAATGTCTGGTATTCAATATCATCCGTGCATAATTGATCTCCATGGGTGAGCATTACTTTCTCACCATTCATTTCAACAATGCAGGGATCATTGATTAATTTAATCGAAGCCGCATTGCAAAAATCATTACCAATTAAAAAATCTCTATTGCCATGCATAATTGAAATATTAATACCTCTCTCTGAAAGTGAATTCAGTTGATTTCCAACAAATTCACTGAGTTCAGATACATTGTCATCACCTATCCAAGATTCAAATAGATCGCCCAATATATAAAGTTGATCGTCTTGATCTAGGTGCTCAAGAAACTCTGAAAAAATACTTACTATAGATGACTCGATCTTTTCCAGATGGAGATCAGAAATGAAATAAGTCGCCATATGAGTCAGTTTATGCGGTTGACTTCAAGAATAATGATTGGCGCAACGGGAACATCTTGAAAACCTTTTATTGTTTGGGTTGCATTGCTCGCAATACCCTCAACAACTGAAAATCCATCGATGACATCCCCAAATACCGCATAACCCCATCTTGTAGGCATAGGATCAAGAGAGAAATTATCATTAAGATTGATATAAAACTGGGATGAGCCAGAGTGCGGTTCATTCGTTCTTGCCATACCCAATGACATTCTTTGATTTTTTAATCCATTTCCAGATTCATTGATGATCTGTGGAAGCGTGTCAATCTCATTGAGATTGACATCATAACCACCCGTTTGAATTACAAATCCTGGAATGACCCGATGAAAGATTGTCCCGACATAGACTCCCGATTGAACGTAATTTAGAAAATTCTCTACAGTTTTTGGAGCTCGATTTCGATCGAGCTCAACCACAATTCTTCCAGAAGTTGTAACAATTTCTATTTGAGGATAATTTTCCGAGGCATCCAGTTGAATCGCCAGTGCACTTAAGGTNATGCATGCGATGAAAATATGAATTCTTTTCATGATTGAGATTCNAANATTAGTTCTCTAGCAAGTAGAGTATTTTTTATTAACATCGCTACAGTCATAGGACCTACACCGCCAGGCACAGGTGAAATCCATGAAGCCCTTTCTTTCGCAGATTTAAAATCAACATCCCCTGTTAATTTGCCATCTTCATTTCGGTTGATCCCAATATCAAAGACTATGGCACCTTCTTTGACCCATTCTCCAGGTATGAAGTCTGCTTTGCCCACAGCAACAGCAAGAATATCAGCCTGTTTGACATGTGATTCAAGGTTCTCTGTGTATTTATGACAGACAGTGGTTGTTGAGCCTTTCAGTAAAAACTCAAGATTTAAAGGTCTTCCCACTAAGTTTGATGCTCCCACGATAACCACATGTTTGCCAATGGGATCAATATCAATTTCTTCCAACATTGTGACGACACCTATTGCAGTGCAAGGTCTCAAAAGGGGTATTCTTTGCATCAGTCTTCCTATGGTATATGGATGAAATCCATCCACGTCTTTTTTTGGATCGATGGTCTCAATTACAATTGTCTCATTGATGTGTTTCGGCAGAGGAAGTTGAACCAATATTCCTGTGACTTCATCATTGTCATTAAGTTCTTTGATTAGAGACAGGAGTTCTTCTTCAGAGATATTTTCTTCTAAATCATGATTGAACGAATTCATTCCAACTTCTTCACAGGCCATTCTTTTATTTCTGACATAGACACTAGAGGCAGGATCCTGACCAACCTTTATAACCGCTAAACCTGGGGCTTTACCACCTTGATTTACAATCGCTGAAACTTGATCTTTGATTTCTGATCTTATCTTTTGGGCGATTGCTTTGCCGTCAATTATATTCGCTGTCATTTTGCTTCCTTCTGAATCGATCCATGATATCAAAGTTTGAGATTGCAACACCGAGATAATTTAAAAATCTTAATGGAATTTATAATTTGATGAGTATAATACCACTCACTNATTTGAAGTTAATCGGGGCATAGCGCAGCCTGGTAGCGCATCTGCTTTGGGAGCAGAGGGTCGGGGGTTCAAATCCCTCTGCCCCGACCATCATCTTTAGAACTAGAAATCATCCAATATCTTTGTTTAAAATAATACCATGACTGACTTGCTTGACTTTAAACCAGAGATCTACATGACCAAGAAAGATTTCCAAGAAATAAAGGAGATTTTTCATACGCCTTTGAATGGTTCTTATAACTGGGATTACACTGCGGCTGATGACAAAATCAATCGACTCTATCAGTTGGCAAAGAAGCGTCAATGGGATGTAGAGATCGATTTGGATTGGTCACAAGACTGGAATATAAACAGGGCAACATTGGATGATTACAGCATCAATCATCATTCCTATTTGGGATATGCACCTTATGCCAATATGACGGATGCAGACAAGCTTGAGATCCAACATAAGTTTGCTGCGTGGTCATTGAGCCAGTTTTTGCACGGCGAGCAGGGCGCACTATTGGTTGCAAGCCAACTTTGTTCTTGTGCCCCAACTTACAATGCGAAACTCTATTCCGCAACGCAGACTTATGACGAGGCTCGACATGTAGAAGCATTTAATAAATACATTCAGACTCGGCAAAAGCAGATGTATCCGATTACTCCAGACTTGAAGATTCTTTTGGANAAGATTCTTACNGATGAGCGTTGGGATCTTAAATTCATTGGCATGCAGCTGATTATTGAAGGACTGGCTTTAGGAGCATTTAAAGCATTTCAGATGACACATCCCGACAAACTATTGCATCAGCTGATAGAAAAGATTGTCCAAGATGAATCTCGCCATGTCACATTTGGCGTCCATTACCTCGAACAACATGTCAAAGGTCTGAGCGAGGAGGAAATAGAGGAGAGGGCAGAGTTTGCCTATGAGGCTTGTTTAGTGATGCGTCAGCGTTTTCATGCAGTAGAGATATTTGAAGAATACGGTTGGGATATTGACGAAACAATAAACTATGATGAGAGCGTTAAGATTCGAAGAGATTTTCAAGAATTTATGTTTCAAAGAGTTATACCAAGTCTCAAACGCGTTGGCTTGCTTACCGAGTCTGTCAGGCCTAAATTTGAAAAGTTGGGTGTTCTAAAATGGGAAGATTTTGACGACGAAGATGTAAGTTGGAGAGAGGCACAATCTGCCTAAATAGGCTTTGATTCAATTTTTAAGGCGTTATAATGCACTCTGCTCTTTTTTATGCGCCCGTAGCTCAACTGGATAGAGCATCAGCCTTCTAAGCTGAGGGTTATAGGTTCGAGTCCTATCGGGCGCGCCAGTAATCTGCTATATTTTTTCATAAGAAAATAAAAAGGATATTAGAATGGCCTGGATATTATTAGCATTTGTACTGTTTGTTTCTCTCTCACTTTTTGCTCAGGTGATGTCTCTTTTAGGAGCTATTTTTGGGATCACAGCATATATGCTTTTCGCACATTTAATGAAGAAAGTTACAAGCCTTATAGATGACGGAATGGGCGATGAGGATTTTAATAATATTCTTAAGAATGTAGTAGCATTCCCCCCTGCATTGCTTATTGCAATGACCTCACCATTCTGGAATACAACTGCCTATTGTAATTTTGTTGGAAGTGATGAGTTACTAATTCCTCTAATTGAAATGGATATACAAAGATGCATCGAAAATGTATCTGGATTTATTGATAGCGGTTTAGGCCTTCATAGCGTTTTTCTTACCATTACTTATTGGATGAATGGACTTTTATTTGCTGGATTTCTTATCCTTGTAATTCTTTTTATTAAAGAAGAGTTTTTATTAGCTAGAAAAGAAGGAAAAAGTTTCTCAGAATGGTTTGAGGAAACTAAGGATGATCCGGATGCACCTTGGAATAACAAAAAGAAGCAATCTTAAAATATAGATAAAAAAAATAAAATACCGCTTGATTATCTTTGTATAAACAATACTATTGACTCTCGAAATAACTTAACTGAGTAAAAAAACATGGCAACAGGAAAAGTAAAATGGTTTAACCCAACAAAGGGTTATGGATTCATCAAACCAGATGATGGCGGCGAAGACCTTTTTGTTCATCATTCTTCAATTCAAGGAGATGGATATAAATCATTAAAAGAAGACCAAAGTGTAACTTTTGAAGTCGAAGACGGCGACAAAGGTCCACAAGCAACAAACGTAAGTTAAGTTTTCATTAATTTTGTAAATATCAGCATCTTCGCTGAGGGATACAATTTGTCTTCTATCAGGCATGCAAAAGTTCTGATATTCTTATTTCAATAGATCATGAGAGATAAAAAAGGAATAGCATTAGCACTAGAGGACTGGAAAATCCTATTTGAGGATGACTGGAAATCATTGCTCATTGCACTTTACATGGTCCTTGTGGGATATGGTGTTTTGGTTGGGATTCCAGTCATCAGTACCGCTTGGGTTACGAAGTTAGGCTTTAGTGAAGTTCAGGTTGGCAGAGTCGCTGGAATGGATTTGGGCGGTCTTGCAGCAGGATCTGTATTTACAGCTTGGATCATCCAAAAGGTTAATAGAAGAATATTGGTCTTTTTCGGAATTATCATTGCTGTAGCTGCGAATGCTTTGTGCATTAGATATGTTGATTATGAAACAGTGTTGTATTTGAGATTCATGTCCGGTTTTGGAAGTGGTATTTACACATCTGTCGCAGTTGCTGTCTTTGGAATGTCGATAAGACCGGCACTTGCATACAATCTGATGTTATTTAGTTTTGCATTCTCACAAGCACTCGAGATGCAGGTATTGCCTCAATTGTCCATGAACGGAATTTATATGGCTTTTATCGTTTGCTTCTTAATCACCATTCCTTTTCTTGGATGGCTTCAGAGTTATCCGGTATCAAGAAACAGCGACCAAAATCAGGTTCAAAAAAAGGGCATGGATAAGAAACTCTCATTGGTCCCATGGATATGCTTATTCGCTATATTCTTAACTTACATCAATATAGGTGCCTACTGGACTTATATTGAACTCGCAGCACTGGATGCAAATACAAATGCAGACCTTGTTGGCAGCACCCTTGTCTGGGCATCTTTTTGCTCATTGTTGGGGTGTTTCATTGCGACCTTGCTGAGCAATCGTTTTGGCTTGATCCGCCCTCTACTAATTGCTCTGATTACAATGGCAACCGGTGTGGGTCTACTCTCCTTTGGTATAACTGAACCAAAATTCTTAATGAGCGTTTTTACATTTAATTTACTTTGGATATTTACAGATGTTTACCAAATGGGATCACTTGCAAATTTTGATCATGGCGGACGTTATTCTGCTTATCTTCCAGCATCTCAGGGGCTAGGCCAGATTGTAGGGCCAAATTTAGCTGCATCAATACTTTCAGAGAATTTAGGTTATGAGAGTGTATTCATGATGTGTTGGGCAGCTGCTATGTTAGCAATGGTTATTTATTGGTTTTTACATAGATATCTTAGAGCAGCTAAGCCAGAATTGGCTGACGCATCTTAAAAAAATTTATAGGAGTAAACGATGTCAAAAAATACCTTCAATAAACTAGCAATTTTTGTGCTTATTTCGATTTTTACTNTTAATTTAAGTGCNGAAATGCCAGGNATGTCTGGAGAAATCAGAAGGGACTACAGTGATACCAGTTTTGGAAGNGTGCATCTTTGGACNATNGGAGAAGGACCTGCATTGCTCTTACTTCATCAATCTGGGCAAACTTCAGATGAATACTTAACACTGGGCCCTGTTCTCTCAGATAACTTTAAAGTGATTGGAATAGATTTACCAAACCATGGTCAATCCGATTCTTCAAAACACGAATTGAATGCCGATGAATATGCCGATTCAATTATCGAGGTCATGGACAACATTGGCGTGGATGAATTTCATTTTTTGGGACAGCACGGCGGTGCCGCAATTGGAATCAATCTTGGCATTCGTCACCCAGAAAGAATTGGAAAGTTGATTCTCTCAGGTGCTGGAAGAGAGGAGAATTTGACAGAAGAGCAAATTCAAGCTCTGATTGATAGACCAATGACCAGAGATCTTCCGGTTGATGTGGACGGTGAGTTTCTGGATAAGACATGGGATGTTTACAAAAATATGAGTGCTAGCTCTACCTCACCAGAGGTCACCTTCAGACCATTCCTAACCAGTCTCATTAATCGACAGAGAAAGTTTGATATGCATTATGCGATTTTTAGATATCAGCCCAATTTGGACGATTTAGATAAAGAAACCCTTCTTCTCGAGGGTGAAGAAGACATTTACGCAGGTGATGTCGCAGGACTTCAGAAGAGAATCAAAGGGAGTACAATTGTAAAGCTCCCAGGTGTTGGCAGTTGGCAGTTTTATGAGGACCCGAAATTGCATGACGAGGTAATTACCAAATTTTTACTCACAAATTAAAATTAAAATGTTAAATTAATGGCTTAGAGGAGGGTTATATAACGGCCCTCCTTTTTTTATTTAAGGAGAAAAATATGAAAAAAATTATATTATCGTTGATGATCATTATTGGGTCTTCCAATGTTTACAGTCTTGATATCAGAGGCGACGCAAATGAGTTTAAAGGCGAGATTACATCTGTGACTCTTACGGATGATGGCGGATTGATTAATGTAGTTGGCAACACTGGGCAATATGGGAAAGTTTGGCTGACATACAACCTTAAATTGGACAATCCTAATGTAGCAACGCAAGGTTCATTTTCGGGAAGAGCCACTGCTATCAATGAAGACGGTGAGAGAAATGCAGCCAGTCGACAGGGCGTCTGGGAACGAAAAGGAAATATTCTTCACTTCTATTCTTTAGATGACGTCACGGATGGAAATTTCTATCTCTGCATTACCGAGATGAATTTGACCACAGACAAATTAGATATGAAGTTCTATTCTGTGAAATAAATGGGATCATAAGTGAGCAAGAAAATAATCCTCTTTATTCTTCTTTCATCTGTTGGGAATCCTCTTATAGCTAATGATATGAAGCATTACTCTTCCGAAGAAGCACTCAAGAAAAATTATCCATTCTCTGAAGCAATAAGAGTAGACAACACGCTATATATATCAGGAATGGTCGCTGAGGGAGATGATGGAAGCATCATCAAAGGAGGGATTGTCAATGAGGCACATCTTGTCCTAAAGAATATGGGTAAAATTCTTGCTCACTTTGGTTTGGACTATAAGGACGTATTTAAATGTTTGGTTATGATTGATGACATTGAAGAATGGGGCGATTTTAATTCTGTATACGTACAATATTTCGAAAAACCTTATCCTGCAAGAAGTGCATTTGGTGCAGATGGACTGGCTTTGGAAGCATCACTAGAACTGGAGTGCATGGCATATTTTGCAAATAGAAATGAATAATATATATAATCAATATAGATGAGCAAAATCTCAAGAATAGAGAGATCAGAGAGAGCCAGGAGCCGAAGAAAGACAGTTCGAGAAATAAGAAAAAAACTTTTAAAAAGACTCTACGCTCATAACAAACATTTGAGAGAAAAAATCAAGAAAATCAGAAAAAGACAGACTCAGTGACTTTAGTCTTACTTTTCTCCTAGATTTTTAAAGCTTTCTCCAAAGGCTTTTTGTTTCGCTTCCTTCTTTACAGAATAATCTTCATACATTTTTTTTATTTTTACCGAAACATCATCTGCGCTTAAGCCCTCATGAAACCAGTCATGAAACTGTTCCTCAATGGTAAACTTCTTTGCATCACCAATTGTTTTCCCATCCACTTTCATATTGATTCTCCAAAATATATAGACAATGAGTATAATTTAAAAAAGCATTAAATTAGACATCATCGTGAATAAAATTCTCCCAAAAGAAATAAAAAATATTTACCAAGGTCATCCCATTGCATTTTGGGGTTTCATTGCTTTTTTAGCTTTAATGACATGGCGTTCTATTATCCATCTCGCTTACCAAGAGTATGGTTTGCATCAGATTGCTAATTTCAATTTAATTTCAGGTGATCCAGACCCTATGCCGGTGATATATCTTTTCTTTTCGCTTTGGGGACTTGCTCAACTGATTTTCTGTTTGTTTTGTTGGGTTGTGGTTTTTAGGTATAAAGAATTGATATCTTTGATGTACATTCTTTTTATTTCCGAGTGGACCATTCGTCTGATCATTTATCCCTTGACCGATTTGGGTTTAGCAAACGATGAACGCTATAGCAATGGTATGACACCAGGCGCAGATTTCGCCCCTTTTGTATTGATTGCACTCATCGGTTTACTTTTGCTTTCTATCAAAGAATCAAAATCATTACGTTCCTAGAGAGCTGAATATTCACTATTTAAATAGTCTACTTTGGGGGAATTGTTTATTTAGGAATGCATCGAGACCAAACCACAGACCGGTTGGATATTTGATGAAGAGTAAAACCAAAACAAAGAATGGAATGAGTGACGCGTCATAGTAACCTCCGATGGCAAAATTAAAGAGTATAAATAAACTAATGATTGCCGATGATCTGGTGGTCAAACCAATTAACAAACCAATCGCACTGTATATTTCTCCTATCGTGATAAACCAGCCAATGGGCTGATATAAAGGAATTGCAAATTTAGTGAGGTAGAAAACTGAAAAACTATCTGGAGGCAACTCGGTCAATCTTTGCAAAAAAATATTTTCCAAGATTGGGCTTGTCATCCATTCATCCTTGACCTTATTGATTCCAGCCAATAGCCAGAATAAACCAAATAGCAACCTGAGAATGACCAGTAAAAAGCCCAAGACGATAGGCATATACTTATTCATTGTTCTCACTTTTATGAACTCTTTCATCGATGTACTCAAGAGTCTCCCATAGGGGGAGTCTGATACAGGAACCGATCTTCTGTTCTTTGTGATCAATCCAATCTTGAGTATTTCTATCTATCACAAATTGCTTTATTTTGATCAGATTTGGATCAATAGAGATCTCAGCAGTTGTGGTTTCAGCATCAAACCAGTTTCCTATTTCGCTGGAATAGAGTATTGCCGGTCTTGAATGTCCTTTGACTTGATAACCATCAAAGTTTCTTATAAAAAACTCCCATATGGTGGCTATTTGAGACCAAAATGTTCGCGTTTCCAGATGAATCAGTAGGTACGATTCATGATCTAAAAAAGCGTCATTTATTTTATTTTTCTCATCTATGCAAACAAGGGTCGCTTCACACATGGTGCAAAATTCACCAAATTGCGAATAAAGCAATAGCTCACTATTTCCACTTTTTGTTTCCTGAGCTTGAGTATCAAGAATCATGATGAGAAAGATTAGAATAAAGTATTTCTTAGTCATTGATAAATTATATGATAAAAAAAACTTATTGAATTAAGTCAATTAGGCGGTGCATTTGATTATGTATGAAAAATATATTCTTCCATATCTTCTAAATTATACATGCGGACAAAAGCCGTTCATTAAGCAGAGACAAAAGCTTGTTCCAATGGCCAAAGGCAAGGTTCTTGAAGTTGGCATCGGCTCAGGGCTCAACATGCCCTATTTGAACACAAGCAATATTAGTTCTTTGGTAGGGATTGACCCATCAGAGGAGCTTATCCAGATTGCAGAAAAGAGAATCGATGACTCAATGCCCAAAATTGACTTTATTATCTCCAAGGCGGAAGAAATGAAATTTGATGATAATGCATTCGATACGGTTTTAATGACATACACCATGTGCACCGTTGAGGATGTTGCCGCTTCACTTATGGAAATAAAGAGAGTTCTTAAACCAGATGGAAAGCTTCTATTTTGTGAACACGGTCTTGCGCCAGAAGAGAAAGTAGTGCAGTGGCAGAACCGCATCAATAAATTTTGGCCATACATTTCAGGCGGCTGCAACATCAATAAAAANATTCCTCAATTGATAGAAGAAGCAGGATTCAACATTCCTAATATGGAGCAAATGTATTTACCTAAGACCCCAAAGATCCTTGGCTACAATTACTGGGGGACTGCCGTAAAGTCCGATTAAATTTTAAAAAAAGGAAAAATGATGTCACGAATTAATCCAGCAAATAGATCCCAACTCAACAAAGAAATTCNAATTCTCATGGATCAATCAGAAGAGATGATGGGATTTATTCCAAATGATGCGCTCATCATGGCCAAGAACCCCGAGCTACTTAAATCGGTAAGCCAACTCATAAACACCATTTACTCATTCAGCACTATTTCAGAAGAGATAAGATCTTTGGTGGGATTGATGGCAAGTCAAGCATCTGGCTGCAATTATTGCATTGCTCATACCAGCAATAGCGCAATAGAGAAAAATATTTCTCTAGAAAAGGTAAAAAATATATGGGAATTTGAAACCTCTGATTCTTTTTCTGAAAGCGAAAAAGCCGCATTGAGAATTGCATTAAACGCAGCTCAAACACCCAATCTAATTTCAGATGAGCATTACAGTGAATTCAAAAAATACTACGATGAAAATCAGCAAATCGAAATACTGGCAATCATTTCTCTGTTTGGTTTTCTCAATCGTTGGAACAGCAGCCTAATGACAGAAATCGAGTCATTGCCATCAACTCGAATGAAGGAGATAGAATGAAGACGATTGTTTTCTTNTGCGTTGAAAACTCTTGCAGAAGTCAAATTGCNGAAGCATTTGGAAAAATGATGCGAGCTGATGGATATCAATTTTTAAGCGCGGGCTCAAAGCCCAGCGGCAAAGTCAATCCTAAGGCAATAAAATTTATGTCAGATATTGGCTATGACATGAGTGATCATAAATCCAAGGGCATCAATTCATTGCCTCAAGATGGAGTAACTGCAATGATATCGATGGGTTGCGGAGACGCATGTCCGCAGATACCAGCAACAATTCGATTGGAATGGGAAATCCCTGATCCAAAAAATATGGATGACGATAGTTTTATTGGAGTAAGGGATCAAATTGGCCTACGTGTAGAAAAATTAATGAAACAAATGGATAATGACGATTCAAAAAATTGAGGTGACTATGATGCAAGCAATTATGAAAACAGCAAAGGGTGAAATACAGATCGATCTTTTTAATGAAGATGCGCCCAATACAGTAAAGAATTTCACAGATTTAATCGAAAAAGGATTCTATGACGGACTTAATTTTCACAGAGTGATTCCAAACTTTGTCATCCAAGGCGGATGTCCGCAAGGAACTGGAACTGGGGGACCTGGATATCATATTGATTGTGAAATTAATGCAAATAGACATCAGGCCGGAACTCTTTCCATGGCACATGCAGGGAAGGACACTGGAGGCAGTCAATTCTTCATTTGCCACAGTCCACAGCCTCATTTAGACGGTGTGCATACCGTTTTTGGGCACACTGCAAATATGGATGTAGTAAATTCAATTGAACAGGGCGATGAAATAATCTCAGTTGAGATTGTTCCTAGCGACTGAGAAAATTTGACTAAGAAAATTTCTCGGGCAAAATACCCTTTCGAATCAATGGTGGACGTAGCTCAGTTGGTAGAGCCCCTGGTTGTGGTCCAGGTGGTCGTGGGTTCGAGCCCCATCGTCCACCCCATTATTTTTTGAGTAATAGATGAAAACAGACATAGAAATAGCAAGAGAAGCAGAACCTAAAACCATTGATAAAATTGCAGACCAGTTGGGTATTGGTGAGGAGTATCTTGAACGTTACGGTAAATTCAAATCCAAGGTTGACCTCTCAATCAATGATGAAAAGCTTAAGGACTCTAAGAATGGTAAGTTAATTTTAGTTACCGCAATTTCTCCTACGCCTGCAGGAGAAGGAAAAACTACCACAAGCGTTGGTCTAGTCGATGGGCTTTGTCATATTGGCAAGAATGCAATGATCTGTCTTAGAGAGCCGAGTTTAGGGCCATGTTTCGGAATGAAAGGTGGTGCTGCAGGGGGAGGGCATGCCCAAGTCATACCTATGACAGACATTAATTTACACTTTACAGGCGATTTTCATGCCATTGGAGCAGCTCATAATCTTCTTTCCGCACTCATCGATAATCACATTCACTGGGACAATCAATTAGATATTGATCCCAGAAGAATTACTTGGAAGAGAGTGGTTGATATGAATGATCGATCTTTAAGAGATATTACATGCGGTCTTGGCGGGGTTGGCAATGGCATACCTAGACAGAGTGGTTACGACATTACAGTTGCTTCAGAAATCATGGCTGTTTTTTGTCTTGCATCAGACATTGACGATCTAAAAAAGAGGATTGGCAATATGGTCATAGGCTACACAAGATCCAACGAACCGATAAGAGCAAAACAACTGAATGCCGATGGAGCGATCACTGCCTTACTAAAAGACGCATTCCAGCCAAACTTAGTGCAAACTCTTGAAAATAANCCCGCGTTTATACATGGTGGACCTTTCGCCAATATCGCGCATGGATGCAATTCAGTTGTTTCAACTAAGCTCGCACTAAAACTTGCCGATTATGTGGTTACAGAGGCTGGGTTTGGAGCCGATTTAGGCGCTGAGAAATTTTTCGATATCAAATGCAGAAAGTCAGGTCTAAAACCAGATGCAGTTGTTTTAGTTGCGACGACAAAGGCTCTAAAAATGCATGGCGGCATTGCCAAGGATAATCTGGGTGGCGAGAACGTGGATGCGGTAACCAAGGGTTGCAAGAACCTCGAAAGGCATATTGAAAACATCACAAAATTTGGAGTTCCTGTCATTGTTGCAATCAATGACTATGTGACTGATACAAAAGATGAACATGCCGCAATAATAAATTACTGCAAAGAAATTGGTGTCGAGTGCAGAATTTCATCGCATTGGGAAAAAGGCGGAAAGGGCGCATCGGATTTAGCAGAAGAGGTGGTTAAAATTGCTGACTCCGATTCTTCTGAATTTAAACCTTTATACGACAATAAAATGTCTTTGTGGGAAAAAACCGAATACATAGCAAAAAATATTTACGGTGCATCAGAAATCATTGCAGATAAGAAAGTAAGAAATCAATTTAAGAAATTAGAAGACGATGGATTTGGTGAATACCCAATATGCATGGCGAAGACTCAATATAGTTTCTCAACGGATCCATTATTGATGGGTGCTCCGTCAGGACATGACGTTCCGATCAGAGAAGTAAGACTCTCTGCTGGCGCAGAATTTATAGTCGTTGTTTGCGGTGAGATTATGACAATGCCAGGATTGCCTAGAATACCAGCAGCAGAGGGTATTGATGTTGACGATGAAGGATTGATTCAGGGTCTGTTTTAATCGTCTAGGGGTTCAACAAAAAGAACCAATGAGTGATCCACGATTTTGTATCCTTGTTTTTTGGCTAATTCATCTTGTCTTTCCTCGATGACCTCGTCTTCAAATTCAATGACCTTTCCGGTCTTAACACAAACCATGTGATCATGATGATGGGCAGGAGTGAGCTCAAAAACAGCTTGTCCTGAATCAAAATTGTGCTTAATGCATATCCCTGCGTCTACAAATTGATTGAGCACACGGTATACAGTAGCAACCCCAACCTCGTCGTTGTTTTTTATAAGAATCTTATTGATATCATCGGCGCTCAAATGAGATTTTCGACTCGTCTCCAATACTTCTAAGATTCTCTTTCTTGCATGAGTGACTTTAAGCCCTGCAGATCTAATTTCATTATTCTTGCTCATTGTTTGTATCTTATATGTGGTGATTCAAATATCAAGTTGATAACATTTAACCATATGTATCCTTGGCGAAAACCTGAATTATTTAAACCTCTGATTAAATCACTCAATCGATTTCATATTTGGATTTACGAGAAGTACGACGGAAGGTTCATCGGTGAGTATAACGGATTACCATTTTGCATAATGATTGTAAAAGGCAGGAAAACAGGAAACATGATCAAGATTGCTTTACTTACGATACCACACGGAGATGATTACATTCTTGTTGCATCTCAAGGAGGAGCCAAAACAAATCCGCTTTGGTATTACAACTTAAGAGAAAATCCTGAAATTGAAATGCAGGTTTTCTCCGACCACTTCAGGATGAGAGCATTTGAATTATCAGACGAAGAGAAAAAAGAATACTGGCCGATGATTGTTGCAGCATACTCAGGCTATGAAAATTATCAGCGAGTAACGGAAAGAAACATCCCTGTTTTTGTCTGCAGAAAGATTTGAAAATTGCGCTAATTAATTTTGCGAATAACTATTTTGTTGTTTTTTTGTAACACATTGTCCAAATACAAGATATTCTTCATCTCAGGTCAATAAACGAAATCTATTTCACTGAAAAAATTTATTCTTTTCTTATCAATATTTTAGAGAGATAAATTATTGTAACGTTTTAATCATTCAATTTTTTTTTAAAAACTAATCTAATATTTACCCATCTGTAATCATCTTGTAATACTCAAGGAATAGTTTTAGCATTTGATTAACGGCAGAAATGCCACAGAAACATGTTTAAAATTAAGATATTTACTAAGTAAATGAGGAAAAAAATGCCTAGAAAACTATACGCATTTGTACTCTCCGCTCTATTTGCATTCTCAATGTCGACTTTTGCCGAAGTAGAAACTACTTCGTCAATCAGAGGTGTTGCCAATGTTCCTGGAGCTGAAGTTACAGTAACGCATGTACCAACTGGTACAAAGAAAACAAGAACGGCTAATGAAGATGGCCTGTTTTTTGTATCTGACCTGCTCATTGGCGGTCCATATGAGATCAATGCTAGCGCGTCAGGTTATCAATCACAATCACAGTCAGGTTTATACCTTGTCCTAAACAAGACTGCCGCAATAGAAATCACATTAGTTTCGAATGATATGGAAGAAATTGGTGTAACTGCGTCAGCTACAAGTGGCATGATTAGGATGGGCGGAGGAATTTCTCTTGGTGAAGATGCAATTGCAGGCGTACCTACAATCAACCGCTCAATTGCTGACTTTGCAAAGTTTGATCCAAGAGTCAGCATCAATACAGAAAGCAGTAAAAATAGTTCAATCACCGTGATGGGTGCTCATGAGCGTTTTAATGACTTTTCCGTTGACGGTGTTAGCTTCAATGATCCATTTGGACTAAACGATAATGGTTTTGGCAGTATGCGTAACCCGATCAGTATGGAATTTGTTGATCAAATTTCGGTTGATATAACGCCTTATGATGTTTCAAGAGGAAACACAACTGGTGGTTCGATTGCTACGGTTACTAAATCAGGTTCAAATGAGTTTCACGGAAGTGTTTTCTTTATCGAAAGAGATGAGGATGATGTGGGTGAACTATTTGACCAAGAATTCGCTGAATTTTCTGAGGAAACAAAAGGTTTTACATTCAGTGGTCCTATCATTGAAGATAAGCTCTTCTTCTTTGTCGGATACGAAGAATTCGAATCTGGCCTTCCAGCATTGTATGGTGCTGCAGACAGCAACTTTCCAAATAAAGCAGAAAGTGCCACCGAAGCAGATATTGCTGAACTCGTAAGAATTTCCAAGGACCGATATGATTTCGATCCTGGCGAATTTACTGGGTTTACCGCTCCTGAGACTGGTGAAAAAACAATCATTAAATTAAATGCGAATATCAATGACATTCACAGAGCGGTTTTCCTCTATCAGAGTGACGAGGATAGTCTTCCTGCAGGTGGATATAATCGATTTAGTAGCAACTGGGTATACTATGCTCCAGAAATAGAGAGAAATTCAATTACCCTTTACAGTGATTGGAATGATCGTTTATCAACAAAAGTTAGATATTCAACCTACGAGTATCTCAGCGATCCATATTCTCCAGGGCTCACAATTCCTGAAATGACAATCTATGTTGGAGAAGACAGTATTCGATTGGGTGGAGAGAGATTCAGAGCTGCCAATAAGATTGAAACTAGCTCCGACTACATCAGCTTTAAGGCCACATATGATCTTGGAAATCACGTCGTAACTGCAGGGATTGATTATGAAGACACCAGTCTATATAACCTGTTTATTTCTCGTTACAACGGAGAAGTTCGATTCAATTCGATTGCAGATTATGAGGCCGGTGAATACAGCTATTTGAGAGCTCACGTTCCTCAAGGAGGCATACTGGATGTTGACCCGGTTGCAGCAAATTTCAACCTTGAGAAAACAACTCTCTACATTGGAGATAAAATCTATTTGGGTGACTTAACGCTTAATGTGGGCGTGAGATATGATCAAGTTGAAACGCCTGATGCACCAAGAGAAAACCCAAAATTTGTTGCACGAAATGGATTCAGCAATGCTCAAAGATTTGATATGAGCGTTGTTCAACCAAGAATTGGCTTTAATTACGATGCATCAGAATCTCTATTCGGAAATTCTGATAGAGTGATCAGTGCAGAAATCAGAGGCGGATATGGACTCTTTATGGGTCGTATTCCTAATGTTTGGTATGGAAATGCCTACAGCCGCTCCGGAGGAGCTTCCGACTATTGGAGAATCTATGGTTGGGATGATAGTCTTCCATCGTTTAGATGTGGTGGAACAGTTGGTAAAATGCCAGCAGGCGATCCTACATTTTTCTGGGTAGGTGCAACTAGTGATTACTGCATTCCATCATCGCCATACTACAATGATGCTCAAACGACTGATCCAGATTTTGAAGCTCCAAGCAGCTGGAGAGGAAATATCGCATTAGATATTACGACAGAGAATGGTTATGAACTTACAATAGAGTACAACAAAGATAGTACCAACGAAGGAGTATTCTACAGAGAGCTTGGAATAGAGCTCGAGGGTTATCTTGCTGATGGCCGAGGCCGATATTCGCATGGTCCTGGAGACTACCTTTTGACAAATACCGATGAAGGTGGCGCTGAGGCATGGTCTGCTTCTGTCAGAAAATCATTTGATAATGGCTTCAGCTACTTTGCATCTTGGGCTACAGTTGACGCCGAAGATGTTTATGCTCTGACATCTTCACAAGCTGAATCATCTTATGGATACACTCAGCGTTGGGACGGTGAAAACGTTCCTGCAGCACGCTCATCTTTTATGACTTCAAGAAAGATCATAGCTGGACTCGAGTATAGAAATATGTTCTTTGGCGACAATGAGACCAGAATCTCAGCAATTTATGTTAGAAAGTCTGGAGAGCCATACAGTATCACGTTCGATGAACCTTCATACAGACCAGTCGGTGGTTGTGAAGGAAGCAGTGGACGTTGTTACAGTAAGTTCTATGCAGATTATAGTCTTGCATATGTCCCTTCTGGTCTTGATGATCCAAATGTGGTATTTACAGATGCTGCTGCTGGTGCTGCTGTAATGGACCACATCAACAGTGGACCACTTGCTCAGTACAAAGGCACTTATGCGCCTAGAAACGCATTCACAACTCCAGGATATAGCAGACTTGATGTCAGAGTGACACAAGAGTTGCCAAGCCCAATGGATGGTCACAAGTTTATTTTCTTCTTAGACCTTCTTAATGTCCTGAATATGCTTGACGATGATGAAGGCCACGTATATGAGTACAACTACAATAACAGTAGGCAAATACTTGTTAATGGTACCGATGACCAAGGTCGATTCATTATTCGAGGAGTGGATGACGATGACAGTTATTTCATTAGAGATAACTCTGGACAATCTAGATGGCAAATACAAATGGGGCTTAAATATCAGTTCTAAGCACGTTTGTTGAAAATAAAGAAAGCCGCCTAATTAAGGCGGCTTTTTTTATAATTTCTACACAATTTTTCTGATTTAATCAGAAGTGGTTAAAATTCTTAAATTTATTGTATAATCTTCCGCCTTAAACAATTCTTCATGGGAAAGTGGCGGAATTGGTAGACGCGCTGGATTTAGGATCCAGTGGGGCAACCCGTGAGAGTTCGAGTCTCTCCTTTCCCACCATTAATAAGGTGAATATTAAATGTCAGGAATTACTGTAAAAGTAAAAAAACAAAAAGAACTAAAACGAGAATTAAAGGTTTCTGTCCCATCATCTATGGTTGAAGCAAAGAAAATGAAACGTTTTGAAGAAATAGCTAAAACTGCAAAAATGCCAGGATTTCGACCAGGTAAAGCCCCCATTAATATTATTCAGAGCCAGTATGGCAATCAGGTAAACCAAGAGACTCTGAGCGATGTCTTGGAATCATCTTATGCTGAGGCAATTACAGAAAAAGACCTCAAGCCTGCAGGACCTCCCGAAGTGAATATTGATCAATTTGTGGATGGAAGCGATTTCCAGTACACAGCGACTATTGAAGTCTTCCCTGAGTTCAAATTAAAAGGTCTAGATAAAATTAAGCTTGAGAGACCTTCTGCCACCGTTAAGCAGAGCGATATCAATGAAATGGTTGAAAACCTTCAAAAGCAGAGAGGGGAATGGAAGTCAGTAGACAGGAATGCAACTGACAGCGATCAACTTCTAATAGATTTCAAGGGAACCTTGGATGGAGAAGTTTTTGAGGGTGGAAGTTCTGAAGATTTTGTAATGCAGTTAGGCGGCGGTCAAATGTTGCCTGAATTTGAAGAGGCATTAAAAGACGTTAAACCAAGCGATGAAAAAGATTTCGAGGTGACATTTCCTGATGGATATCATCAACCCGATCTTTCTGGCAAAACTGCCAACTTCAATGTCAAAGTGAAAGAAGTGAGAGAACTTGCACTGGCCGAAGTTACCGAGGACTTTGTCAAAGGATTTGGAATCGACAGCGGTAAATATGACGACTTAATAAAAGAAATATCAGACAGCATGGAAAAGGAAAAAGATTCCAAGATAAAAGAGCAAGTCAGAATTGGGCTGATGAACTATCTCAGAGAAAAGAATCAGATTCAAATTCCCGAAGTAATGATTAAAAATGAAGCAACAGCTATGCAGAAGGATTGGATGCGAAGGTCAGGCATTGAGGATGAGTCTGCTGCGCCAGAGCTTGATAACTTTAATCAAATTGCTACTGAAAGAGTCCATTTAGGATTATTGGTAAATGAATTGGTTCTCTCCAGAGAGATGGAGTTAGATCAAGAAAGGGTTAAAACTAAACTTGCTGAAATAACGAATGCATACCCTAATGGAGATGAGATTAAGAAAATGTATGAGCAAACACCTGAACTCATGGATCAATTAAGGTCTATGGTTATGGAAGATCAGGTGGTAGATTGGCTAATAGATAAAACAACATTTACTGACAAAGAAACTGAATTTAAAGAATTAATCAACAATCAAGCATGAAAAATATAGAAGAAATGAGCAGTTTTGTACCAATAGTGGTTGAGCAATCTTCCAGAGGTGAAAGGGCGTTTGATATCTTTTCTCGCCTGCTTAAAGACAATGTCATATTTGCGGTTGGCCCAATTGATGATTACATTGCAAACCTTATTGTTGCTCAAATGCTTTTTCTTGAGAGTGAAAATCCAAAAAAAGACATATACCTCTACATAAATTCTCCAGGCGGATCAATTACATCAGGATTATCTATCTACGACACAATGCAATTCATTAAACCTGATGTCAGCACAATCTGTGTCGGTCAGGCAGCCAGCATGGGAGCCTTACTTCTAGCCGGGGGAGCTAAATCAAAGCGTTTTTCTCTACCCAATTCAAGGATGATGATTCATCAACCAATTTCTGGGTTTCAAGGTCAGGCAAGCGATATTGACATCCATGCCAAAGAGGTGCTTAAAATGAAATCATTGGTCAATTCAATTTTATCGAAACATACTGGAAAAACTGAAAAACAAATTGCAAAAGATACCGACAGAGATAATTTCATGGATGCAGAAGCAGCATTAAAGTATGGATTAATAGATCAGATTCTCGAAGAGAGAGATGGGGTTTTAGAAAAAGATGGTTGATAAAAAAAAGAAAGGCACTGGTAGTGAAGAAAATAAGATTCTCTATTGTTCCTTTTGTGGAAAGGGACAAAATGAAGTCAGGAAGCTCATTGCCGGCCCATCTGTATATATATGCGATGAGTGCGTTGATTTATGCAATAACATTATCGAAGAAGAGCTCAGCAGTGACGAAGAGAATCAAGAACTCGTTCTCTATAAGCCCAAAGAGATCAAGTCAATGCTTGACGATTATGTAATTGATCAAGACGTTGCTAAGAAAGTCTTGTCTGTGGCGGTATACAATCACTACAAGCGATTAATCGATAAGCCAAAACCAAGAGACGAAGATTACGTAGAGATTGGAAAGAGTAATATTCTTCTCATAGGACCGACTGGCTCAGGTAAAACATTATTGGCTCAGACGCTTGCACGCATTCTCAATGTCCCGTTTGCTATTGCAGATGCAACAACATTGACAGAAGCAGGGTATGTTGGTGAAGATGTTGAGAACATCGTCCAGAAACTCCTGCAGAATTGCGACTACGATGTTGAGCGAGCTGAAAGAGGTATTATATATATCGACGAGATCGATAAGATTTCGAGGAAGACTGACAATGTATCAATTACTCGCGATGTATCGGGAGAAGGGGTCCAGCAAGCTCTTTTGAAGTTAATTGAAGGAACCACCGCATCCGTTCCTCCGCAAGGTGGAAGAAAACACCCGCAGCAAGAATTCATCCAAGTTGATACCTCAAACATACTATTCATATGCGGAGGGGCATTTTCTGGATTGGAAAAAGTCATTGAATACCGAACCAATAAATCAGGAATCGGTTTCCTTGCTGAAGTTAAAGAGTCAGAAGAGCAAACTGATCTGGGCAAAATATTTGAGAAAGTTGAACCAGAAGATCTAATCAAATATGGACTCATTCCTGAATTTGTAGGAAGACTCCCAATTGTCTCAAGTCTGCATGAACTCAGCAAAGAAGCAATGGTTAGGATTTTGACAGAACCCAAAAATGCACTAATCAAGCAATATCAAAAGTTGTTTTCAATGGAAGATACAAAACTAGAATTCTTACCTGAAGCGTTAACTAAGATCGCTGAACTTGCTATGTTAAGAAGAACAGGAGCAAGAGGGTTGAGAACCATACTCGAGGAGACACTGCTCGATACAATGTATGAGATTCCATCTCATGAAAAGAAACTAGATAAGGTTATTGTAAATGAGCAATTTGTGGTCAATAAATCAAAACCATTTGTTGTCATCTCTAATGATTCCATGCCATCAAAAAAGGGAAAAAAAACAAAATCTGAACCTATGCTAAGAGATGGCACAAGCGCATACACTGACTGATATCAGATAACTTGAATCAAGGCTTGAAAAAGCTATTTTTGACCATATAAATAAACTATGATTAGAAAAGAAGACTGAATATGGTTGAAAACAAAGAAAAAATATCACTCGACATTACCATGGATAAACCGCTCCTACCTCTTAGGGATGTCGTTGTCTACCCTCACATGGTAATTCCACTTTTTGTTGGAAGAGAAAAATCAAAACTCGCGCTAGAAGACGCAATGAGCGAGGACAAGAAAATTCTTTTATCATCCCAAAAAAGATCAGACATTGATGACCCATCAATAAAAGATATCAATACGGTTGGTACACTCGCAAATATTCTGCAACTTGTCACGCTTCCGGATGGAACTGTGAAATTGCTTGTGGAAGGAGTTTCAAGAGTTGACCTCTTGGATATCCGATCGGATCAATACTTCAAAGCAGACTATTGCCCACTTGATGAGTTTGGCGATGAAAGTGACAAAGATATTCAAGCACTCAGAAGAACAATGATTTCTCAGGTAGAAAGTTATGTTCGAATGACCAAGAAGGTTCCAGCGGAGGTTGTAAACACGTTAGCAAGCATTAAGGAGAGCGGTAGACTGGTCGATACCATCGTTGCTCACATGTCACTCAAGCTTGATGAGAAACAGAAAATTTTAGAGCAAATCAATATCAAAGAGCGGCTTGAGTATGTCATTGGTCTCATAGAAGTTGAAATAGATATGATTGAGGTTGAGCAAAAAGTCAGAGGCCGAGTCAAAGATCAGATGGAAAAAAGCCAGAAAGAATACTATTTGAATGAACAGATGAAGGCCATTCAGAAAGAGCTCGGTGATCTCGACAACGCTAATAGTGAATTCGATGAACTTGAAGAAAAGATTAAAAAGTCTGGAATGACAAAAGAAGCTGATGAAAAAGCATCATCTGAGCTTAAAAAATTACAAATGATGTCTCCTATGTCAGCCGAAGCGACTGTAGTAAGGAACTTTCTGGATGTTTTGCTTTCTGCGCCTTGGAAGAAGAAAACGAAAGCAAAAGTATCCTTAGATCAAGCTCATAAAATCCTTGACGAGGATCATTATGGATTAAAAACAGTAAAGGAAAGAATCATTGAGTACCTCGCTGTTCAAAAAAGGGTCAAAAAACTCAAAGGACCAATCCTCTGCTTAGTAGGACCTCCTGGGGTTGGTAAAACTTCATTGGGCGCAAGCATTGCAAGATCGACTGGCAGAAAATTTGTGAGAATGTCTTTAGGGGGTGTTAGAGACGAAGCAGAGATCAGAGGGCATAGAAGAACCTACATAGGAGCAATGCCAGGCAAGATCATGCAAAATCTGAATAAGGCTGGCGTTAGAAATCCACTTTTTTTACTTGATGAAATTGATAAAATGTCGATGGACTTCAGAGGCGATCCATCGTCTGCACTTCTCGAAGTTCTGGATCCTGAGCAAAACACCACCTTCAATGATCATTACATGGAAGTCGATTTTGATCTTTCTGATGTTATGTTCATTTGCACTGCTAATACACTTAATATACCTCCTCCTTTGCTGGATAGAATGGAAGTGATTCGCATTGAAGGTTATACAGAAGATGAAAAAATGAATATTGCTGAGAGGTATTTAGTTGAAAAGCAAACGGAAGCCAATGGCTTAAAGGATTCGGAGATCAAAATCACAAATAGCGCAATTCTTTCAATCATTCGTCACTATACACGTGAGGCTGGAGTCAGAAATTTAGACCGTGAAATTGCCAAAATTGCTAGGAAAGTTGTGAAGTCATTGATCATGAAGTCAAAAGATGAAAAAGTGCACATAAGGCCTGGCAGCCTAGAAAAATACCTTGGCGTCAAAAAGTTTAAGTACGGTATTGCAGAGAAAGACAATCAGATTGGGCAAGTCACTGGTTTGGCTTGGACACAGGTTGGCGGAGAGCTTCTGACTATTGAATCGACAGCCATTGCAGGCAAAGGTAAGTTGATCAATACGGGACAGCTTGGTGATGTTATGAAAGAGTCAATTCAAGCAGCCACAACAGTTGTGAGAAGCCGGGCCAAAGCTCTTGGAATAAAAGAGGATTTTTACCAGAAAAAGGATATGCACATTCACGTCCCAGAGGGCGCCACGCCTAAGGATGGGCCCAGTGCGGGCATTGGAATGTGTACTGCTCTAATCTCATCTTTGACCGATATTCCGGTGAAAGCAAACGTCGCAATGACAGGAGAAATAACCTTAAGAGGTGAGGTGCTTCCAATCGGCGGTTTGAAAGAAAAGCTACTCGCTGCTCATAGAGGTGGAATAGAGATCGTAATTATTCCAGAAGAGAATAAGAAAGACCTTACTGAAATACCAAAGAACATCAAAGAAAAGCTTGAGATAGTTCCTGTTCAGTGGATTGATCAAGTGCTAGAAATTGCTCTAGAAAGGATGCCAGAAATTAAGATTCAGCGCTCAAAAACAAGGCAATCTTCGAAGCCAAAACCTTCATCAGAAAAAAATCTTCCTCATTAATCAATTAAAAATATCGAAACCCTTTATTGACAAGGGTTTCAAAGGACTGGTATAAATTGTATGTTCCAGGTCATTAAAAACTTTGAACAGGGGATCCTAGGTAAACACTAGTTTTCAGAGGATTTAACAAAAAAAAACATATATAGGATGTAACAACATGAATAAAGGTGAACTTATTGATGCAGTAGCAGCAAGCACAGGACTCTCTAAAGCTGACGCTGGAAGAGCCATTGATGCAATGACATCAGCAGTAGCTGGTGAACTTGCAAGCGGTGGATCTTGTGCACTAGTTGGATTTGGTACCTTCTCTGTAAGCCACAGAGCTGCCAGAGCCGGACGCAACCCTGCAACTGGTGAGACAATCCAAATTAAAGCAAGCAATGTGCCTAAATTTAAGGCTGGTAAAGCTCTTAAAGACGCTTGTAATTAATAACACAAACATCACGTTTTAAAAGGGGCTGTAAAGCCCCTTTTTTTTATCCTTATGAAACAAAATTTGATACTTTATTCACTATGCTAAATGGTATAAGAATTATCGAAATAGAAGGCCTTGGACCAACTCCTTTTGCAGGCATGCTTTTTTCAGATCTTGGTGCTGAGGTGACTGTGATTCATCGTAAAGACAAATCTGATTTTTCAAATCATAAAAATATATTGGATCGAGGCAAGCGGTCAATTGAATTAAATCTTAAAGATCCTGATGATTTAGTTGTAGCAAAGAAGTTAATTATCCGATCTGATGCTGTGATTGAAGGCTTTAGACCTGGCGTCATGGAAAAGCTTGGATTAGGCCCTAACGAATTTAGTGAGAATCCTTCTTTGGTATTTGGACGGATGACTGGATGGGGGCAAGATGGACCCAAATCAAAACAAGCAGGCCATGATTTAAACTATATCGGACTTTCTGGTGCACTTTGGTTTGCATCTCATCCTAATACGCCTCCATTCACCCCTCCTGCATTGGTTGGTGATGTAGGTGGGGGCGCATTGTATCTAGTGATCGGTGTTCTATCAGCAATATTGAATGCAAAAGAGTCTGGAAAAGGTTCCGTTGTTGATGCAGCGATTGTAGACGGTTCTGCCCACATGATGAATTTATTTATGTCGCTGCAAAATACTGGAATGTTAAGCGAAGAGAGAGGCAAAAGCCTACTGGATGGCCCTCCATGGAGTAGATGCTATAGGACTTTTGATAATCTCTGGATTTCTGTGCAGTGTTTAGAGCCCAAATTTTATAATGAATTTTTGGAAGTCATGGATCTTTCAAATCATTCCAAATTTAAGAACCAGCTCAATAAAGAAAATTGGAAGGAGATGACAGAAATTCTTGAAGATCATTTCTTGAAGAAATCATTACAAGAATGGATCAAAATTTTTGATCAGACAGATTCTTGCGTAGCTCCTGTATTGAGTCCAACGCAATCAAAAAATGATCCTCATATGAATTATAGGAAAACATGGCTTGATAACGATGGACTCCTTCAGGCCACAGCAGCTCCACGATTTAATAATACCAGAGAAGATATAGGAAAAATTCCAGAAAGAGGTCAGCACAAGGACCTAATATTGTCTGAATTAAACGAAGAGAAATTATGATGTTATCTTTTTTAAACTGGGATAATATACAACGTCATCATCACAGATGGGTGCTTAGCTCAGCTGGTAGAGCGTCGCCCTTACAAGGCGAATGTCGGCGGTTCGATCCCGTCAGCACCCACCAGATGTTATAGGGATTTGATTATGAAAAAACTATATCTAGCTTTATTTTCTTTGTTGGCATCCATTAATGTATTTGCTCACGGTATGTCTGAAGAAGACAAGGCCAAGGCATTAGAGGCCAGTAACTGGGAATACATTGAGTTAGGCGCGACTCATATGATTACTGGATATGACCATTTATTATTTTTATTTGGCGTCATTTTTTTCATTACAAGTTTTAAGGAAATTGTGAAATTTATTACTGCCTTCACAATTGGCCATTCAATAACACTTGTTTTTGCAACGCTTTATCAGATACAAGCTAATTACTATCTAGTCGATGCTGTTATAGCGTTGACTGTCATATATAAAGCTTTTGATAACCTTGATGGGTTTAAGAGATATTTAAATACTAAATCTCCAAACTTACTTTGGATGGTCTTTGGATTTGGTCTTATACATGGGTTTGGTTTATCGACTCGTCTGCAAATGTTGCCACTGGCTGAAGAGGGGTTAGTCCTTCGGATACTTTCATTTAATGTTGGAGTAGAGTTTGGTCAGATTGCTGCCCTCAGTCTGATGCTGATCTTTTTATCATTTTGGAGGAAGACAGATTCATTTATAAGGTTCAGTAATGCCTCAAATATTTTATTGATGTTGGCAGGATTTTTTCTTCTCAATATGCAATTACACGGTTACCAGCACAGCAGTTATATGGACGAGTTCCCTTTTAATGAGGACGAGCATTCTCATATTCATGAGGATTGGGAATACGATCAATCCAATCAGAACAGCAGTACAGAGAATTCAATCTCTGCATTGCAGAGGATTCTCTCTGAATCACCCAAGATGCACAGTCACGGTGATGGTGAACCGCACAGTCATTAATTCATAGGGAGCAGACGAAATGCCAGAAATCAAATCACAACATCAGTGTCTCAATTTAGATGACCTCAAGGAAACTGAATCATTTGGAGAACCTATAGGCGATCTTCCTAAGCAGATGGACTCAGGGTTTCTTGATCGAGAGGATATTTTTGCTGGAACTTGGGAATGTGATCCAGGTGTTTTGAAATTAGATCTTGATGTCACTGAATTTTGTCACATTCTAAAAGGCCATTGGGTGCTTACATCTGACTCAGGCCAAGTGACTGAAGTTAAAGCGGGAGATAGTTTTGTTTTCCCAAAAGGCTGGAAGGGAACGGGTGAAGTTAAAGAAACGATCAGAAAAGTTTATATGATGCTTACTTAAAGATTTTATCTCTTAAAACCATCCGTTTTTGGACGGTGATCTTGAGTGAAATCTTTCATTTTTACTTTCAGTTGTTCTGTGGTGGTGCCTAATACTTCAAATGTCACAACCCTAAATGTATCCACAAATATCGGCATCAGATCGCCTTGCAGAAAACTATCCACATGAAACTCTGCGGCAGCATGATTTTCATAGACTTCGTATAGAAAAATTCGATCCTTAGAGGAAGCATAATACTCATATGCAATGGTTCCTGGCTCAGTCTTTTTTACATTCTCTACCAATCTATCAATCAGATCATCCACTTGATTCTCATTGCCTTCGATGACCTCGAGATCAAGTAGAAAAATAATTTGATCATTTTTTGATTCTGAGTGATGACCAGCAAAACTCAATGGTGAAAATAGCACTGATAAAATAATGAATAATCTCATTTGAAGACTCCCAAACTTCTAGTGACAGGCTTTGCCGTATTTTTTTAGTCGATAATAGTTGTAAGGCAATGGTGTTATGAATCCAGCTAAGAGCATAAATGGAATGACCCACCAGGTCAGCATTGCTCCTCCAGTCAATATTACATCCGTTATATTCATGGCTGCTTCCATTGCGATCATAGAGATCAAGGACATACCAATAGCAACCCTGAATGCTTCTTTTAGGACCATTTGTCTTGAAAGTATGTATGTTTCAAGCATGATCGATGTGATTAGACCATTCATGATGGCTAAGCTCATGATCAAAAGCACTGAAAAATCCCAAGGATTTCCCGTCACTTGAAAGAAATAGATTGTTCCAAAATCACCAATTGAGCAGCCTAGAAGGCACCAGAGTGTATTTACAGAAGCTCTTTTCCAAGTATGCTTACACTTCCAGCTAATGCTGTTTTCTTCTACTGTTGTTGTCATAACACTGATAAAAAATATAATTAGATATTAACTCTATTATAGGGGACTCAAATAGTGAAAGGGAAGACAATTAAGGTTATTCATCGTTGGCTAGCATTTATTCTGGGTTTATTTATTGTGTTCCAAATCACATCTGGAAGCATCGCACAAGAAAGCAGATTGCTCATGCAGTGGTCGAATCCCGACCACTATAAGGTTGAGTCAAATAGAGAACCAGCAGGCCCAACTGAGATAAAAGAACGAATGAGAGAGCTAGAGCCTGAGTTCAATATTGCTCACGTTATGGTGCCTCCTCCGAATCGAGAGAGTACTGCTTATATATTAATGGGCGGAAGGAATCCTGAAAATCTGCATGAATCAAGTCTATTTGTTAATTATGATCAATATAAGCAAAAGATACTTGATGAACACCCGCTTGCAGGATCAGGCTGGATAGGAACCATGACAGTCCTTCATCGTTGGATAGTATTTGGTGAAGCCGGTTTTTATGTTGTCTTAATTTTAGGTTTGGCTACTGTTTTGATGAGCATTTCTGGGATTTATCTTTTTTATAGAACCAGAGCCACTGCAAAGCATTTGCCAGTAATCAATAGACTTCACCGAAGTCTGGGTTTTGTGGCGTCTTTCTTTCTGATAGTCACCTCATTAAGTGGAATTGCGATGAGTTATGTTCATTGGCAAGATCGTGATGATAATTTGTCAGTTTTTGCAAATATGATGAAAACTGATCATATGGAAGCAGGACATATGCACATCATGCCTTCAATCGTCGATCCAGATAGTGCACTCATTAAAGCAAGATCAGTTATCCCTGAAAGATTTCATCTCAGTGCATATTCTTATGCTGGTGATCATAGCCCAAATTATTGGTTTGCCTTTTTTGATCAGCAGATGTTCAGGCAAGATGTTGTCATTGAGGGTTCATCTGGAGGGGTTGTAGGTATATATGCAGCTGGAAAGACAAGCAAAGGCGATGGAGTCAGGAATTACTTATTGCCAATACACAGTGGAAAATATTTTGGATCAATTGGCGGCTTCTTAATGTCCTTTTTTGGATTCATTGTGATTTTATGGCTCCTTTCTGGATTCGTAATCTATTTTAATAAAAAAAAGAAATTAACAAATTAGACATTTACCATTTTCTTCGCCACCAAAGAATTGGTCCTGTGATGACCATGATGATGCCCATGACAGTAAAGATATCACTGATCCATTTAAACTGTGGATGAATAGCATTTCCGGTATGGATCTCAATCATAAAGAGATAGAGGGTAGCTGCTTTTAATTCAGGATGCTTCATTTCATCCATTTCAAAATCATAATTTTCTTTTTCTAGAAAGAATCCGCGACTATTTTTAATCATAAGACCTTGATCGAAGAATTCAGCATCATAAACAATAGTTGGAATACCTGACATATTCCGCCATTTATCATCACCATCTTTCTTTGTAAAAAATTGTCGAAGATTATTACTATAAAAAATATGATCGTCCGTTCTAAATAGCTGACCTCTTTCCGAGCCGGTCATTGGATCTTTGGCCCAATTTTTTCCACCATCTTTGGTATGGAGAACACCATATCTGGTTGAGATGCTCATTTTTTTTGGATTCTGTGGATAAGTAACAACCTGATCAATCTCACCCTTTAGTGATTCATATCTCCATACATAAGGTAGGTTTGATCGATCTATATCTATCTTTTCACCCCAATTTATGAATGTCAGGATGTGATTAAAAAGGATCCCGGTGACTGATAGATAGAGTATGGGGATGATTCCAAGAATTCCAATGATGGGCGCATGCATTCTATAGAATGACTTTGATAAAAATATTCTTCTTTCTTTTGGAGGCGCTTTATCCTTATTTCTTCGCCATTTTCTTTGATAATACCAGCTGAGAAAACCAGTCATGGAGAGAATCATTAATGCGATACCACCAAAATCATTGATCCATGTGGAAAACTGTCTTGAGAAAATGCCATAACCAAAATGAAGATCAAAAAGAAATTTATACATCGTTACATTTTCTGGCAATCCTGTGATAGTTGTTTCATCAAGGTCAATAAATTCTATATCTGATGGTTGATTGATATTCATTCGAAATATTCTTTCAAAATTCAAAACACCAATGATTTCATCACTTTCTGAACCTTGAGAGACCATATTGATGAATCTTCCTTTGAGAGCAAGCCTTTCTATTTCAGAGCCAAAACCATTCATGATCCACAAACCATCATCTGTTGCCATAATGATGACTTGCTGAGAATTAACATTCATTTTTGCAAAACGAGTCACTTGCGGGTGTTGCCCATTTGGGAATCCTAATTTTTCCCAATTTTTACCCCTATCTTTTGTTGACCAGAGACCTCTTTCTGATCCACCTAACCAATTGTCAGAATCATTTTTATCAACCGCAACAAAGCGCATCACTGTGGCTGGAAGATATCTCATCATAGACGATGAAAGCCAACTTTCTGGAACCTCTGTTTGCCTCAGCCATCGCCATTCATCGTGATCTAGGAAAATACCTGTGATCCCTAAGAGGAATAACCATAGAGCGGCCGCAAGGCCAATCCAACGATGAATTTTAAACAATGACTGACGTTTCATTTAATAAATTCTGAAATTGATAATTAAGCTTATTTTAGCCACATATGAGATAATTAAATCCTGATTTACTGTAATAAATTATTGACAGATAAACTACGATTTTTAAACTGTGTCATCTTGATACAATTAGGTCGATTACGGAGTGGTAGTTCAGCTTGGTTAGAATGCCTGCCTGTCACGCAGGAGGTCGCGGGTTCGAATCCCGTCCACTCCGCCAGACCATAGTAAAATAAAGAGAAATATATGAATCAAGCAGTAATTGTAGATAGCCTAAGAACAGGATTGGCAAAATCATATAGAGGTGGATTTAATCAAACCAGAGCCGATGATATGACTGCCCATCTCATCAATACTCTATTGGAGAAGCATCCTCGGGTAGAGCCAGATATGGTTGAGGATGTAATACTAGGTTGTGGCTATCCAGAAGGCTCCCAAGGAAGCAATGTGGCAAGGACTTCAGCAGTGCTATCAAACCTTCCTGTTTCAGTTGGTGGAACCACTGTGAATCGTTTTTGCTCATCAGGATTGCAAACGATCGCTATGGCAGCAACTCAGATTCAGAGTGGATTTGCGGATTGCATCATGGCTGGAGGCGTTGAATCAATCAGTACAACTCAACCTAATAACATCAATATGTTTATGTTTGAGAATGAAAAGCTTAAGGAGAAGAAGCCAGGGATCTATCATGCGATGGGAGATACAGCTGAGACAGTGGCCAAAAGATACAATGTCACAAGAGAATCACAAGATGAGTATGCTCTATCTAGCCAAGAAAGATGTGCAGCTGCTCAGAATGCTGGAATATATAATGATGAAATCGTTCCAATGAAGACCATGATGAAAGTTTTCGATAAAGATTCTGGACAAGAGAGTGAAGTTGAGACTGTAGTTGATCAAGATAACTGCAATAGACCTGATACAAATATTGAAGGTCTTTCTTCTCTTAAACCAGTATTCGACAAAGAAAATGGTACGGTCACTGCTGGAAATTCATCTCAGTTATCCGATGGATCATCGGTTACACTTGTGATGAGTGAGAAAAAAGCTGAGCAGCTTGGTTTAGAACCTTTAGCTTATTTCAGAGGTTTTACAGTTGTTGGTTGTGAACCAGATGAGATGGGTATTGGTCCAATATATGCTATACCAAAATTACTTGAATCTGCTGGGCTATCACAAGACGATATTGATCTTTGGGAATTAAATGAGGCTTTTGCCTCTCAGGTGGTCTATATCAGAGATCATCTTGGTCTTTCTAGTGACATTTTAAATGTCAATGGTGGATCGATTGCAGTTGGGCATCCATTTGGAATGACAGGCTCTCGTTTGGTCGGCTGTTTGATCAGAGAACTCATTCGAAGGCAAGCCAAGTATGGTGTTGTAACAATGTGTGTTGGCGGTGGCCAGGGCGCAGCTGGCTTATTTGAATCTATTCAATAAAGGCAATCAATCATGTTACAAACAATAAGAGATAAGTTTACTGGTTGGATCGCAATTGTCTTCATAGTCTTGATATCCATGACATTAGTCATCAGTTTTGGAAATATGGATCAAACACCACTTCAGGATGATGTCGTAATCACAGTCAATGATGAAGAGATTACTTTGTTTGAATTTCAGGAAGAATTTTCAAATAAGCTGGTTGAATTTCAAGATCTTCTTGGGGACGACGTACCTGAAGTCCTTGAAAAATCCATTAAAGAATCAGCAGCAGAAGATTTAATTATCAGGCGCTTATTATTGGATTACTTACTTGAACGCGGCTATCGAGTCAGTCCTGAATATGTGGCTGAGTTGATTCGAACAAATGAAACCTTTCTTTTGGGGGGCGAATTTAATATTGAAAACTATAAAGCAATACTTGCCAGCCAAGGCGTCACTATTGATCAATTTGAAAATGATCTGAGATTGCAACTGGAAATCAATCAATTAAGAAGAGGATTCATTGAGACAGCATTTATCACCAATGCCGAGTTCACTCAGTTCATCGAGCTTCAAATGCAAGAGCGCACAGGACAATTACTTACGGTTGATTCATCCAGGTTTATGGATCAAGTCGTAATCGATCCATCTGAAGTCAATGATTACTATCAGAATAATCTAGACTTATTTCAAAGCAATGAAGAGGTGGATGTAGAATATCTTGAAATCAGCATCGAAGACGTTGCTCAGCAGGTTGAATTCACTTCTGATGATTTAAAAGAATATTACGAAAATAACCTCGATCGGTTTGTGACCAATGAGGAAAGAAAATCAAGTCATATACTTGTAGCAATAGATGAAGATACAACCGATGAGCAAGCAGCTGAACTCATTGGAGAAATTCAGTTAAAGCTTGAAATAGAAACATTTGAGGATTTAGCAAAACAATATTCAGATGATCCGGGTTCAGCTACTCAAGGCGGAGATTTGGGTTGGGCTGAAACGGGACTTTTTGTTCCAGAATTCGAAAGCGCTTTATTCTCTATGAATGTTGGGGAAGTGTCGACACCTGTTAAAACAGACTTTGGGTATCATTTAATCAGAATGGATGACGTCAAGACCGGACAACAACAATCTTTTGATGAAATCGAATACGAACTTGAACTTGAATATTCAAGACAACTCGCAGAAGAAGAGTTATTTGTGTTAGCGGATCAGATGGCAGACCTCACTCTTCAGTCATACAACGAGCTTGCCTCAGTTGCAGATAAAATGAATCTTGAATTAAATGCATTGGATGCTTTTTCGAGATCTGGATCCACATTTCTGCATCAAGATCTCGAGATGGTGAATATCCTTTTTAGTCCTGGCTCTATTGAGCTTGGAGAGAATACTCCACTATTTCAAATAGGGGACAGCGTGATTGTTGCAAGAGCCAAGTCCCATAGAATGCCAGCAACCAGAGAGTTCTCATCTGTTCAATCTGATATCGAGAGTTTTTTAATGAGCGATAGAGCCATGAGTCTTGCAAATGATTATGCCGAGGGACTGAGGAGTCAGGAGTCATTGAACTTTGCTGATTTGGCAGCGGAAGAGGGGATCAAAAGTGAAGACTTTCAGATCCTTAGGAATTCCACAAACTATCCCAGAGGTTTAACTGAAGCCATTTTTTCAATGCATAAAGATCATATGGATCAAGAGATTGTAGTCTTTTCAGAATTGAATAATGTGTATTTAGCAAAAGTATCATCTGTGAGTTCTGGCAATCTAAGTTTTTTCTCGGATCAAGAAAGAAGCGATGCCAAGTCTGATTTATCTCAACAGTATGGTTCTGAAGATCTAAATGGTCTTGCTCAATCGTTGAGAGAAAATGCTGAGGTATTTATTGAGCCAGGTCTTTATGAAGGTTTATTTGATCTATAATTAGATTTATTCCATATCAAAATTCATTCCTAAATTTCTGTAACCCGCATCGACGTATAGGATCTCTCCCGTCATTCCAGCCGAAAGATCGGATCCCAGAAATGCGGCTGTATTTCCTACATCTTCAATGGTGACATTTCTTCTGAGCGAAGTTTTAGATTCAACATGTTTTAACATCGATCTAAATCCACTCACACCAGCAGCAGCTAGAGTCTTAATGGGACCTGCTGAAATGCCATTGACTCGAATTGATTCAGGACCCAAGTCAGCAGCCATGAAACGGACTGTGGATTCAAGACTGGCTTTGGCTGGACCCATGACATTGTAGTTAGGCACAGATCGCATTGAACCAAGATAAGTCATTGTCATCAGTGATGCATGCTGGTTGAGCATCGATTTTGCTTCTCTTGCCATAGCAGCAAAACTATAGGAGCTGATCTCATGTGCAGTCTTGAATCCTTCTCGTGTAACAGATTCAATGAAAGAACCCTTGAGCTCTTCAGTGGGAGCGAATGCTATGGAGTGCACCATGATATCGAAATCAGACCAGGTGGATTTGAGGTCAGCAAAAGCTTTAGAGATTCCATCATCCGAAGAGACTTCCATTTCAATGCAAATATTTGATCCAAATTCTTTGGCATATTTTTCAACCCTGGGTTTCAGTTTTTCTGTTTGATAGGTGAATGCCAATTGCGCGCCTTCTCGATGCATGCATTTTGCCACGCCATAAGCAATTGAACGATTGCTAGCCACTCCGGCAATTAATGCTTTTTTTCCTTTTAAGATTCCCAATGGATCCCCCTTGATAACAATTTATATGAATTCTATTTAGTTCTAGAATACAACTTCGCCATTTTACATTAAAATGTTTAATTGGATTTCAAATTTTTAAACAGACTGATGAAACGAATCGAGATATATACAGATGGAGCATGTAGAGGCAATCCGGGTCCCGGTGGCTGGGGTGCTTTACTGAAATTTGATAATCACGAAAAAGAGATTTCTGGCGGTGAGGACAATACAACGAATAATCGAATGGAGCTTTTGGCAGCAATAAGGGCAATTGAGTCTATTAAAGAAACTTGTGAGATCGACTTATACACGGATTCAAAATATGTCAAACAAGGCATTACCGAATGGATCATTAAATGGAAAAAAAATGGTTTTAAAAACTCAAAAAAGAAACCCGTGATCAATTCAGACCTTTGGGTTCAATTAGACGATTTGACTAGTAAACATAAAGTCAATTGGTTTTGGGTCAAGGGTCATGCGGGTCACGAGTTTAACGAGAGGGCTGATATGCTTGCCAACAAAGGTTTAGACGATATGCTGGAAGGCTTATGAGGCAACTCATTCTCGATACAGAAACAACCGGTATTTCGCCTGAGTCAGGCCATCGAGTGATTGAAATTGGGGTGGTTGAAATTATTGATCGTAATTTAACCGGTAATGATTATCAGACATATCTTAATCCAGATAGAAAAATTGATCCTGTAACAATACCAATACATGGGATCACGGATGATTTTGTATCAGATAAGCCTAAGTTTTCAGAAGTCATTTCTGAATTCATCGAATACATTGAGGGATCGGAAGTGATCATGCACAATGCATCGTTTGATTCATCTTTCATCAATAAGGAATTAGAGCTTCTGGGTTATAAGGATCGACTAGAGGATCTTTGTCAAATCACTGATTCTTTGACAATCGCTAGAGAGAAACATCCGGGGCAAAGAAATAGTCTAGATGCACTAATCAATAGGTATGAAGTCGATGGATCATCAAGAGATCTTCACGGCGCTTTGATTGATGCAAAACTCCTTGCAAGAGTTTATCTATTGATGACAGGCGGCCAGGTGGGATTTTTCTCAAACGATGATAAGGATATTAAAGACATCGAATCATCAACGGAAAGATTTGATTATTCTGATAGAAAAGTAATTCATGCGGTTTCAAGTAAGGATCAAAAAGAATCACATGAAGCATATTTAGAGAAATTATCAAAAGCATCAAATAAGAAATTGAATTGGTAACTTTTTTAGTGATTTTGTATTAGAATCTAGTCTTTAATTTCTAAATTATAAGGAGCATAGGCGATGGCAGCAGCAGAAATGGCTCAATGCACAGTTGAAGCAATACCTACAGCTATGAACGAGGGGATGTTAATCTCAGGAATCATCCTAGCTATCAGTTTTATAGGAATATTTACAGAGACTCTTCACGGATTTCATCGTGTTAAAGTTGCAATGCTAGGTGCTGGCGCCATGGTGGTTGTCGGTCAGATGTATGGATTCTATACCCCAAGCTGCGCCTTTCAGGCGGTAGATTGGAATGTTGTTTTCCTTTTAGCAGCGATGATGGGAATTGTTGCAATCATGATTAAGACTGGCGGTTTTGAGGTTTTAGCTTATGAGATCGGACGGTTCGCAAAAGGAAGACAATTCCTCATGTTAGCCCTAATCGGGACTGCTGTAACCTTTATTTCTCTTCTTCTTGATAACGTCACAACGGTGGTGATATTTGGACCTCTCATAGTGTTGATTTGTCAGAAAATGAAGGTCACTCCAATTCCATATTTAATGGCAGCTGCACTTCTTTCTGATACTGGAGGTGTTGCAACATTAGTTGGAGATCCTCCCAACTTGATGATTGGCTCAGCTAAAGACATTGCGTTTATGCCTTTCGTAGAGAAGATGGGCCCAATAGTATTTGTCGCATGGATTGCCACGCTCTTTTTTATGCGAGTTCTTTTCAAGAAAGAACTAGATGTCAAAGCAGAAGGTCAGTTCACGGATACTTTGGATTACAAAGACAAAGGTCTTTGGAATAAATCACTATTTGTATTGGGGGCGATGGTTGTTCTTTTTGTTATTCACAATGTCATCAACTGGGATCCATGGATGGTTGCTGGAGCGGGTCTTATTGCTTTGGTATTTCTTCAAAAGCATTTGGAGCTTGAGGACATCATGCACGATGTGGAGATTCCACTTCTCATGTTCTTCATTGCACTCTTTATGATTGTCGGCGGCGTTGAAGGCAGCGGTTTCTTGGAGTACTTAGGAACATTCATTATTCCTTTTGTTAAAGAAGATTTCTTGCTTGCATGCATTATCCTTATGTGGGTTGCTGCGATCATGTCAGCAGCAATCGACAATATTCCTTTCACGGCAGCTATGATACCAATCATCATGTCACTCGAAGCACAAGGTGTAAATGCCGCTGCACTGTGGTGGTGCCTGGCACTTGGAGTTGGAATGGGTGGAAATGGAACTCACATTGGTTCAACAGCAAACGTCTTCATTGTAACGGTTTCGGAAAGACTTGCTAGAGACACGGGAGATAAGAGTATGGCAATTACCCCGCTTATGTGGGCGAAAAAAGGACTGCCAGTGATGTTGCTTACATTGGTAATTTGCACAATCATCATGTATCTCTTCTTCCCTTACTATTCTCAACCGCTTAAGTAATGACAAAAGAAATATCCTGCTTCAAGGCCTATGATGTCAGAGGCAGGATACCTTCTGAATTAAACGAAGATGTTGCCTATCGTATTGGGGTTGGGGTTGTATCTTATTTTGCAGCAGAATCGGTCGTCGTTGGATTCGATGTTAGACCATCTTCCATCGATATTCTCCATGCGTTGACAAAAGGTATTAATAGCCAAGGCGCCAAAGTATATTCAATTGGGCTTTGCGGCACAGAAGAGATCTACTTCGCCACGAATCATTTGAAAACGGATGCAGGTGTAATGATCACTGCCAGCCATAATCCTGCAGACTACAATGGACTAAAAATTGTTGGCAAAGGCGCAAAACCAGTCAGTATGGACAGCGGACTTGATGAAATAAAGAGTATTGCTGAGGCATCAGGATCTAAGATTGATAAAGTGCCTGAGATTGAGATCGTTGATGTGAAAAATGAATACATCGAAAAACTCTTGGAATTCATAGATCCTAAAAAAATCAAACCGATGAGGGTTGTCACCAATTCAGGCAATGGTTGTGCGGGTCCAGTTTTAGATTTGCTTGAGGACAAACTTCCAATTGAATTTATCAAGATTCAGAATGAACCGGATGGCACATTTCCTAACGGAATTCCTAATCCTTTATTGACAGAGAATAGAGAAATAACCTCTAAAGCAGTGATTGAAAATTCTGCTGACCTTGGTATTGCCTGGGATGGGGATTTTGATCGATGCTTCTTCTTTGATTCAAATGGAGATTTTATAGAGAGCTATTACCTGATTTCTTTGTTGAGTCAGCAATTATTAAAACAATCTCCAGGAGAGAGCATTGTTCATGACCCACGACTTGTTTGGAATACTATTGAAGAAGTTGATGGATTTGGTGGCAACCCTATCATTTCTAAGTCTGGGCATTCATTCATTAAAGAAGCGATGCGAGAGAATGAGTCTGTTTATGGTGGTGAGATGAGTGGGCATCATTATTTCAGAGATTTCTATTACAGTGACAGTGGAATGATTCCCTGGCTCTTACTCATCGAGAATGCATCTGTCTCAGGATCAACGCTCACTGATTTAGTAAAAAATATGATCAGCAAGTTTCCTGTCAGTGGCGAAATTAATCGGACCGTGAGTAAGCCAGAGAAGTTGCTTGAAGAGATCAAAGATCATTACCTTCCAATTAATCCAATAATTGATAACTTAGATGGATACAGTTTTGATTTTGGCTCATGGAGATTCAATCTTCGTATGTCCAACACAGAGCCTTTGGTTCGTCTAAATGTTGAATCGAGAAACGATACCCATCTCATGCAAACAAAAACAGAAGAAGTCCTAGGTCTTATTGAGAAGCTTGGTTGATATAGAAATCACTTAAAAAATCATTTGAATTGATATCGGTATATCCTATTGATATTATATCGATATTATTTTTGGTTATATTGGGTATGAGGAAGAATAATCCATTAAACTCTGACATTATTTTTAGGCGAACAACGCTGATTGTTCGTGACATAGAAGAGTCGCTAAATCTCTATGGAAATATCCTTGGAATGGAGTCTATTTATGACCAAGTTTATACTCATGGCGAAAAAACTATTCGTTTGATCTTCCTTAAGGCTGTTGACGAAAATATAGGCGTTATTGGGCTTGTAGATTATGCTTACGATGATCCCAATGCCGAGGTAAAACAAAAGCCTGTTAGAAGAGAGGGCTTCACTCCACAGAATATGGTGCTTGTATTCAATACCAATGATTTGGATTCTCGTTGGGAGGCTATTCAGAAGATGAATTCAATAGAAATTATTCAAGAACCAACTTTGACAGAATATCCATCTTATGATGGAAAAGATGTGATTTGTGTCAATGTTTCTAAATTCTATGATCCTGATGGTTACTTGGTTGAACTCAATCACATAGTCAGCGGAATGGACAAAGACTGATGAATAAAATAAAAAAACTCTTTACCGAACATCCTCATTCGATAGGTGAAACTTACTTTGAGCACTTGATTTGTGCTGCTGGTTACGGATTAAGAATGATCGTTGCTGGAATTGCGGCAATCATCCACTCTGTCTTTCCATTTCTTTTTGAAACCACTGCTAGTGATCTCGCAAAAGAGATCAATGGAGATGTTGACTCAAGGAAGGATGAAGCAGTGATCCAAGAGCAAACAGAACTTCTGGATTGATTTGAAAGAAAGCAACCCTTACATAAAGGGAGTGGTAAATTTGTTAGATTCCATGAAGCAGCTAACCAGCATCCATTTAAAGTTTATCCCAACCCGAGTGATATCGGGTTCTGTAAACGTATAACCATTGATCTTGTATCCATCATCTGTTCGTTCTTCTGCATACAAAACCATCACGTCTCTAGTGAATACACCGATGTGATTATTGATTTCCCAATCAACTCTGACAAGCCTAAAAACCAAGTTTCTTTGTTCATAATCTGTAATGATCTCGAATGTCCCCCCTTGATCATGGATATAGAAGGGCTCATATCGTTTGTACGGAAGATCTCTGCCTCCGCTGACACCTGGTATATCGACATAGCATTCAAACGGTCTTGCTTCATTGAGTTTGTATGGCTCATTAGTTTTTATGCCAGAATTCTTATCCATACGAACAAACAGATGTTTTTTGCTCAATGTGTAAACATTGATTATTCCATCGCATTCGCCAGAGGATTCTCTTGCATAAAATTCTTCAGCCCCACGGATCATCATGACGGAGCATTCTGGGTTTCCGTCTAAATCGTTCAATGAGAAAGATTCGTTGCTTTTGTAGATATCAAGTTGCACCGCTTTTTCATTATTGTTTGCTTCAACATTAATGATTGCATAAGAGGTCTTCTTGTCGTCTTCAGTGATTGTTTTGTCAAAGACATTGGCCATGACAAAAGTGTCTTTTACACTGAAAATATTTGTTTCAACTTCCAGAACTTCAATTTCTCTTCTGAGATGCCTTTCCTCATCGGGAACTTTTCCACGATTATTGAAATAAACCTGATTGTAGTTGCTGTAAAGTCCAGGCAAGAACTCACTGATCACCATTTCATCTCGCTCATATTTTGTGCTGTCTTCCCCTTGTGCTTGAGTAACTGACGAAAAGCTTAACAATAGAAAAGGAACAAAAATATATCTCATCATTTTTTAATCTCCTCTAATTCTTTTAAGTAATGTTTTCTCATAAAAGGAATCATTATCATAACGGGTGTCCCGATGATAAGCGGCACAAGCGCCATTGAATATCTCACACCTTGTTCGCCAAAGACATTGTCATTCAGAATACCAACTGCGGTTGGCCCGATTAAAAGACCTGCTAGACTTATACACATCAAATAAAATGCCACAGACAATCCCTTTAGGTTTGCTGGCACAACTCTTAAAAGAGTAACCAAGGCTGATGAAGATGTGAGCGCTGTTCCAATTGTATTAATGGTATATAAAATTAAGCACCATGTAGGATTAGGCATCAATGGGGCAAGAATTCCAGTAGGCAGAAGCATGATGGCACCCAGTATCAAGACTCTCAATCCTGCATCTTCGTATCCCTTTTTTTCCCAATAATCACATAACCAGCCAGCACCATTATTTGAAATTGGCCCAAATGCCAGCAGAAGCAAACCATTGATATATGCATATGTTGCTGCTTCCATGCCCCATGTTCTTTCAAACATGGCAGGCACCCATGCCTGCGAATAGGCAATCGTAGTCATTACAGATGCTGGAAGTATAAAGCTTGCATATACCCATTTCTTTTTTGCAAAAAACTTAAGTGCATCGCCAATCCCTTCTCTTAGATTCCCACTGGGATTATGATCGAGCGGTCTTTCTGGCTCCTTTCTCATATAAACCAATAGAGCCAATATAATTCCCGGTAGGCCGACGATGATGAATGCCAACTGCCAAGGTGCCATATCGCCCAAGATCGGAATATTTATCAGACCGGCTGAATTGGTCCAAGTTAGAACGGCAGCACCTGCGAGATAAGCAGCAGCAGGACCAACGGACATACCCGTTGTATAAAGACCAATTGGCCTGCCTCTTTTTTCAGGAGGAAAGCTATCGTTTATGATTGATAAAGCACAAGGGCTTAATGTAGCTTCTCCCACACCCACGACCATCCTTGCAAGAAAAAGATGCCAGAATTTTTGTGCAAAACCGGATGCAGCTGTCGCAAGTGACCATACAAAGATTCCAATAGAAACGATTGTGATTCTCTTTGATCGATCGGCAAGGTAACCAAGAGGCAATCCCATCGTGGCATAAAAAATGGCAAAAGCTGGCCCCAGAAGCAAGCCAATCTGTGTATCTGTTAAGTTTAGGTCAGCCTTGATAGGCTCAATTAATAACCCAAGAATATAACGATCAACAAAAGAGAAAATGTAAGCAACCATCATGAGACTCACCATCACCCAAGCAGACGATGAGTTAATATGTTTTTGATTGGCTGTTGAAGTTTTATCCATTAATTTTTCTCTATTTTATAGATCACAATAAGATTCCCATCATCATCCAAAATACCAACTTCTTTTCCTTCTCGACCGTCATGTGTGATCAAGTGATCTTCTCTGTAGCAATGAAAACCATTTTCAGTGCACTTTATCACCGTTTCA
>NZHP01000023.1 GCA_002691465.1 Gammaproteobacteria bacterium
CGAACCGGTCTTGAATGGATCAATCGATTTGACGTCAATCAATTCAATAAAACTCTGGTTGGCATAATTATTGACGATGAAACATTCACTGCCAGCAATTACGGCGTTGGAGTCGATGTGGACTTTGAGAATAAAGCCATGTTTTTTGAACATCTATATTCGAAATCAAATCATCAAGCTTTGATTGCATTTCGAACGAGCAATAGCGATTTCACAAAAGACAAAGATGCATGGAATGTTGAATACGGTTATAGAATCAATCCAAATTTAAGAGTGATGATCCTGGGGGGTTCTGCTTACAGAAATCCATCCGCATTCGATCTTTATGGTTTCGGCGGAAACACCTCGCTTGTCCCAGAGAAATCAAAAAAGTTTGGCGTTGGATTTTCAACAAGTCTAAGCGATTTAATGGAATTGGATATGAGGTTCTTTGATAATCAGATCGATGATCTCGTCGCGTTCAGTTATGTGGATTGGAAGCTTTATAACATTGAGGAAGCAGAAACGAGGGGGATTGATATGAATGTGCTAACTCAAATCAATGAATGGAATCTAAAATTGAATGCCACCATTCAAGATCCAAAAAATCTGACCAGCAACAGTCAATTACTCAGAAGGCCCAAAAATTCTTACGGCATGACAATGGGAAGAACCATTGGTGCAGTGACAGTAAATCTAAATATCCGAAGAGATTCGAGTAGATATGATTTTGGAGGATTGGAACTTGATGGATATACATTGATGAATGCTTCATTGCGATGGCGGATAAATCAACAACTGATGATCAATGCTTCTTTCAATAATGCACTCGATGAGAACTATGTCCTTGCGAATGGCTACAACACACCAAAAAGGAAAATCTACCTTGGTTTTAATTATATGATGAACTAAAACCATTGGCTCGAAAGCATCAATCTAGTTACTATTGATAATATGGGTAACCGATTGACAAAGATTTTCACCAAAAAAGGTGACGATGGCACAACTGATCTTGGCGGCAATAACAGGGTCGAAAAATTTGATTCACAAATTATTGTTTATGGAGACTTGGATGAGCTCAGTGCTGCCATTGGTCTTATCACTTGCCAAGAAAATATTCCATCTGATATCCAAGCATTTCTTCAATCTGCTCAACAAGAAATGTTCAATATTTCAGGAGAACTTTCGGCTCCTGAGTTTAAATCTGTGGATGAAAAAAAGGTTACTTCAATTGAAAATTTTATAGATCAAGTTAATGAAAATTTACCTCCACTGAAGGAATTCATTGTGCCAGGTGAGGAAATAAGATCAGCCCATACTCACATGGCAAGAGCTATATGCAGAAGAGCGGAAAGATCCTTAGTGAAACTGTCTAAAGAGAGAAGCATCAATCCCTTTGCTCTCAAGTACCTCAATAGGCTTTCAGATGCATTTTTTGTGATCGCAAGGCTTCTCGCAAGAGAATCTTCGGAAAATGAAACGCTTTGGAAGCATGAAAGAGTTAAAAAAGAATAACCATGGACATTGAGATCATACTCGAACCAGATTTGCATCCAAATGAAATAGCTGAAATAGCCGTTAAAGCAGAAGAATATGGAATCAGGGCTCTATGGTCCTCAAACTATCATCAAAATTGGGATGCATTCATTAGTCTGGTTCCTGCCGCTCAAAAAACAAAAAAGATATTACTAGGCCCACTTGCAGTAAGTCCCTTTGAAATGCATCCCTTAAAAATGGCAAATTCCATATTAACACTCAACGAATTGGCCGATGGAAGAGCAATCATTGCGGTCGGTGGAGGCGGAGGAACACTCGGTGCAATGAAATTCTCTTGCGTGAAGGATTCGTGTCCCGGTTTATCTCCTTTCAAGATCATCAGAGCAGTAAGAGAAGCCGTTGAAATCTTAACCAGTGCCTCAAGTAAGAAATTTAATCTGAGTTTTGATGGGGATATTTTCAAAATAACCAGGCCTTATATGCAAGGATTTACATGGGCCAAAGCAAGTCCGCCTAAAATTTATACCTGCTCCACTGAACCGCAAATGTTGAGACTAGGAGGCAGACTCGCCGATGGTCTTCAAATGAGTGATGTTGCCATACCGATGCTTGGCGAAGCGATGCAAAATATCAAGGATGGGATTGCTAAACGAGAATCGGAAATTGACAACTTTAGAATTGGAAACTTTTGGGCCTGGCACATCAAAAAAGATAGGGAAGAATCAATGAAAGAGGCTCGACGTGAACTTATATTCAGAGGATCACTTTTGCCTCCATTTTCTCTGCAGCACTTCTTAACAGATGAAGAAGCAAAAATTGTCATTGATAATTATAACGCAGGTCCAAACAATGAATTTGCAAAAGCATATATCAGTCGTTCGGGCGTGATAGAAAATGTGCCTGAAGATCTTGTAAATAAATTAATAGGTGATCTCAGTTCAGCCGGCGACATGGGTGACATAGATAAAGAATTAGAGCGCTTCTATCAATTTAAAGAAGCTGGGATAACGGATTTATCCATCAGACTATTTGACGACCCATGGGATGGGCTTAAAACGATTGGTGAGAAAGTCTTGCCAGCACTTAAGCAGTAATGTTAAATCCAATCAAATGGCTTGAGCTTGAGCTCAAAAGAAATGTCACTCGAGCTATTCTTGATGCAGAGAAAAACCTTCATACTAAGAAAAAAAGAGAGCAAAAAAGACTTCGAGAAGGACGAAACCATGTGATCTATTATTTTCATCAAGTTGATGATCCCTACTCGCACTTGTGTGCACAAACACTTCCATTGATCACAAAAACTTACGATGTCGAAATTAAAACTTTTCTGGTCCCTTCCCCAACAAAAGAAGCGGCGCCTGAACCCGATTTATTGAAGAGTCACAGCTTGGAGGATGCAAAGATAATTGCTCCTCATTATGGCTTTACGTTTCCTTCGGTAAATGAGCTTCCCAATGACAAGATCATTCAAATGGCTCAATGGGCATTTATTTGTTCAGAAAATCAATCGTTTGAAGACATCATCAAGATTGGGGATCTGTTGTGGAATAATGATCAATCGAGTATTGAAGATCTTTTTTCTAAATCGCCCAATGAGGAAATTGTCAATGATACTCTTTCGAAAAATAGTAAATTACGAAAGAATTTTGGACACTATCTGGGTGGATTGTTTGTTTATGAAGGTGAGTGCTATTTAGGAATAGACCGGCTATCTCTTCTAGAAAAGAGGTTGGCAGATCTTGGTGCGAAAAAAGATGAGAAAGCCAAGGTCATTCAAAGAAGGCCATCAGACGTTCAGGCGATAATAAACTTAGGTCTTGAAGTAGACATTCTTTGGTCGGCAAGAAGTCCTTATAGCTATCTTGCCATGAAACAGCTCAGGGAACTCTCCGATAAATATCACCTCAAACTAAACTACAAGCTTATTTTGCCAATGGTGATGAGAGGGATGAAGGTGAATTATGAAAAACGAATGTATATCACCAAAGATTGTAAGAGAATCGCGGAAGAAAAAGGCATTCCATTTGGAAATATCGTTGATCCCTTGGGGTATGCAGTTGAAAGATGTTATTCATTGTATGGGTTTGCAAAAAAATATGGAAAAGAGGAAGAATATCTCAGAGCATTTGGTCAAGCCGTTTGGGCGGATGGTATACACGGTTATGTGAAAAATAATTTAAAAAAAATTATCGAATCCATTGGCTTGGAGTGGGAAGATGCTGAAAAAGATTTGGATTCGGAAGACTGGAAAGATGAAGTTGAAAAAAATAGGAAAAGACTTTTTGAACTTGGAAAATGGGGTCCTCCAACNATGATTCTTAAAAACAAAGATGGACATGAAGAATTGGTTGTTTGGGGTCAAGATCGAATTTGGCTGATTGAAGAACAAATTAAAATGATGCAGACCCGAATTAATTAAGCTAAATTAAATTTTTTAAAAGGACAGCAAATGGAATCAAAATTAAAAGTATTTATCACTGGNGCCAGCAGTGGCATAGGATCTGCTCTTGCAGAAGAATATGCAAAACAAGGTGCAATCATTGGTTTGGCAGCAAGAAGACAAGAAAAATTGCAGANAATTAAAAGCAACTGCGAAACATTGGGTGCTGAGGCAGTGGTCACATACAATCTGGATGTAACAAATGAAGAAGAGTCTATGAATGTTGCAAAAGATTTTACCCATCTTAAAAAAGAAGGGATTGATGTTGTGATAGCAAATGCTGGGGTTGCGTTCTCGGACGGCCTATCCTCGGGTAACCCAAAACAGATTAATCAAACNCTGGCGATCAATATTCTTGGTGTGACAAACACAATTGTTCCTTTTGTTCCTCAGATGAAAANACAAAAATCGGGCTCACTGGTCATTATCTCATCGATTGCTAGCTTCACTGCACCGCCATACTTCGGTGGTTATGCGGCATCAAAAGTTGCTGTGAGAAGATTGGGAGATACGTGGAGAAGATCTCTGAAGAAATATAAGATTGATGTCACAACCATCTGTCCGGGTTACATAAAAAGTGAAATGACCGATGTCAATGAATTCAAAATGCCTTTTTTAATGGACACCGATGTTGCCGCCAAAAAAATGATCAAAGCTATTGAGGGTGGAAAGAAAACTTACATTCTTCCATGGCAATGGCGTCCTATCATTGCTTTGTCCAGATTGTTTGGCCAGAAATTGTCAAAAATCTAAACTCTGTGAATCAAACTCCGATAATCTTTTTTGATATGGATGGCGTTTTNGCTGACTTCTTTGGAGCCTTTTCAAGCTATTGCGGGGTGANTCACTGGAAAGAGTTGAAACACGAGGAGCTCATGCAAAAAATTGACTCGATCAAGGGAACCGATTTTTTTTCGAGAATACCAAAGACTTGGTGTTGCGATGAATTGATTGACTTTGCATCAAATATTTCTGGGGGGTNCTCAATCCTGTCTTCTCCCCTCGATGACGATGAAGATAATTGTGCACATTGGAAAAGAGTATGGATTGAGCAAGAGCTTATGATCAAACCGGATGAAATATTTATTCAGAGAAACAAAGGAGAGCTTGCTCAGTATCGAGGAAAGCCGAATATATTGATTGATGATAGGCCTCACAACATTGAAGATTGGAAAAACAATGGTGGAAATGCCATTCGGTTTCAAGCCAATGAAGATCCAATTGAAGTTGTTACGAATGCAGTGGAAGAAATCTATAAGCTAGACCATTAATCAAACTCAATGGATTCAAGCTCGTAGTAAGTCATCATGTATCCCGTGACCTCTGCCTTTACACAAACATAATCCTCCTCAGTAACCCAGATATCGTATGGTGGATGCTTAACGCCCTCATTGAATCCAACATCGTCTATGTAACTGAAGTGATGACAACTAAATGTTCCAGCCTGTATTTTGATTTCTTCGAGTCCATGATATTCAATCCCTATCGTTAATTCAGAAATCATCGGAGGAGTAGCGCCACGATGATCCAAAGACGGCATAAACGCTCTCATCTCATAAATTCCAGGCCCTTTTGAAATATCAATGGCTCTGCAATTCCATCCATCTCCAACAATTGGATGGGTTCCAAAAGCATCGAAAGAACCTGATGTTTCCTTTTTTTGAGATACACGATCTATCGATGGACCATAAGATTCACACTCAATTGTGCCATTCCGATTTTCATCCAAGTCAAAGATGAATAAACCTGAGCCCATAAATTTATCCCCCACAGTTAATCGGATAAAACAATCCATTGGATGATTTTTTTCATTCAAAGTTAATACTACGTCTCTCATAACCGTTGGATCTGGCTCTTCTATCTCACAGTGCGCTCTGAGAGTCATCTGGCCGTCAGTATGTTTTGTAATATGGAATAACTCATGCCCCCTAATCTGATCCATCATGTCTGGCTTCTTAGANGTGTATGCCAACTTCCCACGAATATTCTTATGTTTCATTTTGCTCATTGAAAGCTCCTAGGGTTCAAGTAAATAAAAGTTATATGATTTACAATAAGAATAAAATTTTCAATAGACAAACCAAATTAGATTTTGTGATGAGAAAAAAAAGAATTCAGAGGTTTTACGTAGGCCAAATCGATAACTCTAAATCTCACTTAGAAATTACCGGCGAACAATCCCATTACGTGACTAGAGTATTGAGACTTCAAGCAGGTGATCAAATGATTCTATTTGATGGTTCAGGGTCTGAATGGAAAGCAAAAATAANTGACACAAAGAGGAANCGATTGCTTCTTGAACTAGAGGAAAAAACCACGCCTGATCGAGAATCCCCAATTAATTTNATACTGATCCAAAGTATCTCAAGAAGCCAAAGAATGGATCTCGTGATGCAAAAATCAACCGAACTCGGCGTAACAAGAATTGTTCCCGTTTTTTCAACCAATTCGGTTGTGAAAATGAAAGAGGATAAAATTGAAAAAAAATTAAATCATTGGAGAAACATATTGATCAGTGCATCGGAACAATCTGGTAGAACAAAAATTCCAGATTTGATGAGCCCAATTCAACTGGAGACTAAGTGCTTAGAGCAACACAAGAGCGATCTATCAATTTTCTATGACACCACTGGAAATGACTCATTAGGTGCAAATAATCCAAAGCATATTACTTTGGTCATTGGTCCAGAGGGAGGATTTACCGAAAATGAAAAACAAATGGCAGTTGATGCAGGATACATGGTGATGCAATCAGGTCCTAGACTATTAAGAACTGAAACAGCCCCAATCATGGCCTTGAGTATATTGCAATATCTCTATGGCGATCTCTCGAATTAATTTAGAATGAGAATTAAAGAGAATAATTTATGAAACTAGCCGTTGTAATGGATCCCATTGAGCAAATCAANCCAGAAAAAGATGGTACGCTCGACTTATTGCTTTCAGCTCAATCATTTGGCTATCAGTTAACACGATTTCACTCGGAAGAACTTAGAATCAACGATGGAAAACCATTGGGCATTGGACGCTCAGTCAGTGTAAGTGATGATATCAATAGTTGGTTTGACTATGGTGCAGAAAATGAATTCTGTCTCAATGATTTTGACGTGATTCTAATGAGAAAAGATCCTCCATTTGATATGGAATATATATATTCGACATATGTTCTGGATCTGGCCAAAATGAATGGAGTAAAAATCATCAATGAACCCTCCGCAATCAGAAATTTAAATGAAAAAGTTTCAATCACTCTGTTTCCCAATGTAACGCCTCCGACCCTGGTTTCATCCAACCAAAATGACTTGAAGTCATTTCTGAATGAGAATAAAAAGATTGTGGTAAAACCGCTCGATGGGATGGGAGGACGCTCTATTTTTATTGTTGAGAAAGGAGAGAAAAATACAAACACAATATTTGAGGAAATGACGAAAAACGATACTAAAACTATCATGGCACAGAAATATATACCCGAGATCAAGGACGGCGACAAGCGAATCCATCTTNTCTTTGGTAAACATGTTGATATGGCGCTCGCCAGAGTTCCTTCTGAAGAAGATCATCGAGGAAATTTAGTCATGGGAGCCATTGGAGAAGTAAGAAAACTCACTCGAAGAGACAAAGAAATATGCAATGAAATTGGGGGGACATTGCTCAAGGCAGGAGTTTACTTTGCAGGCATTGACGTGATTGGTGATTATTTGAGCGAAATAAATATCACGAGTCCAACAGGCATGAGAGAAATCTCAAAAAATTCTGAAGTGAATGTTTCAGACCTTTTCTTTAAATCGCTGCAAAAAAATTAACTGCTATGAGTATTAACAATTCACTGGTGGGTCATTTTCTTATTGCGAGCCCAAGTTTAAAAGATCCAAATTTTGAGAAAACAGTAACATTGGTTTGTGAACAAAATGAGTCNGGATCATTGGGATTGATTATAAATAAACCCTTGCATCAAGATCTAGACGAAGTCATCAGCCAGATGAATCTGAATGAAATCGATACAAAAGAGATCAGTTTCTTGCAAGGCGGTCCGGTTGGATTAGACAGAGGTTTTGTAATCCATAGTTCTGGCTTATGGAAGAACACCACTGAAATAAATGAAAATACATTTATTACAAGCTCTAGAGACATCATTGACGACATCATNGATGGGCAGGGCCCAAATCATTCATTGTTTATCGTTGGATACTCGGGNTGGGGTCCAGGACAATTGGAATCCGAGTTAATGACCAATTCTTGGATAAGTGCGCCGTATGATCCGGCAATTGTCTTTGACGTCGATACAGCATTCCGTTGGGAAAAGAGTATTGACTCGTTGGGAATTAAAAGCGTAAACATTAGTGATCAAATTGGCCATGCATAAACTATAGGTTGGTCTGTCATGTCTTCTACTTTCATTGCTTTTGATTTTGGTATGACAAAGATGGGTGTTGCCATTGGGCAAAATATTACAAATACCGCATCTCCCCTTGATCCCATGACTATGAAAAATGGAACCCCAGACTGGGATCTTTTGGAACAATTAATCAAAGAGTATCGTCCAACCAAAATTATCCTGGGCAAACCCAAAGTGATAAATGAGAGTTCAGAGGCGCTCATGAAAAAAATTAAAGCTTTTAAAAGAAGCCTAGAAAGAGATCTCAATCAAAATGTTGAGTGGACTCCTGAGCATTTAACTTCAAAGGATGCCAAAGAGAAATTGAAAGTAAGAAGACAAGAAGGTATCCTTTCGCGGAAAATCATGAAAGGTCAAATTGACAGTATGGCTGCAACAATCTTTTTGCAAGATTGGATGAACCAGAGGTAAATGATGAACTTATCAAAGATTCAAGGGAGGGTGAATTGAAGAACTTGTTGTATCTAAAAGATCTTAACAAGGATGAAATTATTCAACTGCTCGATCAATCCGATCATTTCCTGAAATCAAATCAATCGCATGAATTTGGGGATTTTCTTAAGAACCAATCCATCGCCAGCCTTTTTTTTGAACCCAGCACAAGAACGAGTGCATCCTTTCAGGTTGCTACAAAACGATTAGGCGCAGAGACAATAGTGATTGATGAGAAAACATCGTCCGCAACTAAGGGTGAATCTGTATTAGATACAATTAAGAATCTTGAAGCAATGGGTGTCAAGGGTTTCATCATCCGCACTGGGGATAAAAATTTATTTGCCTCATTAATTGATAATATCGGTCCAAATACAAGTCTGATTAGTGCAGGCGAAGCTTCAATATCGCACCCCACACAAGGCCTTCTTGATCTATTGACGATTAGGCAACAAAAGAAAGGTTCATTCGANAATCTCAAGGTTGTCATCATGGGGGATATTTCACACTCAAGGGTCGCAAGGTCTTTGACTGAAGGGCTGAACATCTTAAATACAGGAAATATTACATTGATTTCGCCAGAGGAATTTAAACCCAATTTGAAAAACTTCCCAAATGCAGACTTCGAAAAAGATCCAAATAAAGGTCTTTCTGATGCAGACGTAATTGTTACGCTTCGAGTGCAAAAAGAGCGAATTGAATCTTCTGAGAATAATCTGTCTCTTGATCAATACTCAAAAATCTATCAGCTATCTCAAGATAAACTTGAATTATGCAAATCGGATGCAATAGTGATGCATCCAGGCCCTATGAACAGAGGAGTTGAAATTTCCAACGAAGTTGCCGATGGCAGACAATCTGTCATTCTGAAACAGGTGGAAAATGGAGTAGCAGTCCGAATGGCTGTCTTAACTGAAATATTGAAACAATAAAAAATGACGAATAAAGACATCATCTTTGAAGAAAAAGCTGAAATTGTTGATCAAGTAAAGTTTGAATCAGATCAATTCGTGACAATTGTAAAAGCCGAAAAATCATCACAAACAGCAAAACCTGGGCAATTTGCTTTCGTTGAATGCGGAGGGGATACGCTTCTTAGGAGACCTCTTTCATATCTGCGTTCATCAAAAGAAGATGGAACGGTTGAGTTTATGTACAAAACTGTGGGCCAAGGCTTAGAATCTCTGAGTCAACTTAAGAAAGGCGATGCAATCAAAATAATGGGGCCAATTGGAAATGGATTTACTATTCCTTCAGGAAAAGAATCTGCAATTCTTATTGGCGGTGGCGTAGGAATCCCTCCTGTACTCTTTATGGGTGAGGAGATAAAAGAAACAAAACATGGGATCAATTTAGTTGCTTTTTTTGGCTCTGAAATACCCTTTCCTTTTGAAACTTGTGACTCAAATCTAGATATGCCAGGCACGGATCTTTCTGTCAATAAAACCATCGATGATATGGAGAAGCTAAGTATACCGTGTCGATTATCGAGTCAAGCGGGTTATGAGGGTTGCCATTTGGGTTATGTCACTGAACTAGCAAAGAGTTTCATTGAAACACTTTCGGATGCAGAAAAAACTGAAACAATTATCTATGCATGCGGGCCTGAAAGCATGCTAGAGGCAGTTGCTAAATTAGCCAAGGAAGATCAATTGGACTGTGTGCTTTCACTGGAAGAATATATGGCATGCGCCATAGGAGGATGCGCAGGTTGCACGGTCAAAGTTCTTGAAGACGGTCATGAGAGGATGAAACGAGTTTGCGTAGATGGGCCCGTATTTGATGCAGAACAACTATATTTTTAATGGAAGATCTTGAGAATAATCTTGCTCTGATCCTTTCTGAAATTAATGCAATAAACTGCCCAAACGGAAAGCCAAGGATCGTTGCCGTTTCAAAAAAACAGCCCTTAGAAAAAATAAAAAAATTACACGAATTGGGAATCAAGGAGTTTGCTGAAAACTTTGCTCAAGAGGCAGTAGATAAGATTACAGAGCTGGAGCTGGATGCAATCTGGCATTTTATTGGAAATATTCAATCGAATAAAACAAAGCTAATTGCCAGTCGTTTTGATTGGGTGCATTCAATCACGCGTTACAAAATAGCAGAAAGGCTAAACAATCAGAGACTTGATTCCAAAGCTTTGAATGTATGCATACAAGTCAAGATTGATGAGGATGATACCAGAGAATCCGTCAATCCTGATCAAGCAAGAAAACTTATCAATGCCATGGGAGATTTAGAAAATATTCGAGTCCGAGGCTTAATGGGAATTTCCATACCGGAATCTTCCATTGAAGATAGAAAAAAAGGCTTTTCCAAGCTGTATCAGTTATATCTGGATTTAAATAAAGAGGGCCATGAACTTGATACACTTTCCATGGGAATGTCTGATGATTATAAGATAGCCATTCAAAATGGCTCAAATATGATTAGAATAGGCACATTACTATTTGGAAAAAGGCATTTTTGATATGCATGAGAGTAAAAATATTGGATTCATAGGTGGCGGAATGGTTGCAGAAGCAATCATTAGAGGCCTTATTCTACACGGACATGATGCGTCAAAAATACATGTCTCGGATCCAAGTGAAGACAGAAGAAACATCCTTTCAATTCTCAATAAAAAACTCAATGTGCATAAAAAGAATCAAGAAGTTTGTGACCAATCAGATGTTCTCATCATCTGTGTAAAGCCTCAGGTTTTCAAAGAGGCGGCGCAGTCTTTTACCGCTGAAAATAACGAAGCAATGATCATCTCTGTGGCCGCTGGTATTAAGATAGAATCGATGATGTCACTCTTTGGAGAAAACTCCAAACTTTGCAGAGTTATGCCAAATACGCCTTGTCTAGTGGGAAGAGGAGTCTCTGCTTTAATTCAGTCCAATCTAACAGAAAGTGAAATTGTATTGGCAACGTATATCTTTAATTCCGTTGGCAAAACAATATGGGTACAGAATGAAGAGTGGATGCATTCAATCACAGCTGTTTCTGGAAGCGGTCCAGCCTATTTTTTTCATATGATGGATCTTCTCAAAAATGCAGCAATGAAATCAGGAATCCCAGAAGAAATTGCTGAGACACTCTCCATACAAACTGCAATTGGCTCAAGCCAACTGGCCCTAAATAGTGCAGACGATCTTGTTACACTTAAGAAAAAAGTCATGTCACCAGGAGGCACGACCGAAGCCGCTTTTAAATCCCTAAATGAGAATGATTTGGATCAAGTCTGGGACGACGCGATTGAAGCCGCAAGAAATAGATCGATTGAACTGGGTCAGAGCGAATAATTTTCTCATCTATTTTGAATGACTGATCTCGCCCTATTTTTATTCACCACACTCATTGATTTTGTATTATTGCTTCTGGTCATCAGAGTATTTTCATCTCGCTGGGTCAGTGAATACAACCAAATCAATAAAACAATTGGCCTTATGACTAATCGCTTGATTTCCCCTATTGGAAAATCGTCCGATCCCCAGAAACTAGCCATTCTATCTATAATACTTGCGTTGATGATCGAGTTCTTTTCTGGACTGATATTATTTAGAATGAACTGCATTAAAGGCCCTGATGTTTTTGATTTATTCTCTCTGTCTTTGTTATCAATTCTTGATCTTGTGCTCACAATTTTCTTTTTTTCGATAATTCTGCATGCAATTTTCACGTGGCTGATACCCAATCAGCACAGCGCTCTCTCAGATTTCATAAGACAATTGGTTGTTCCTGTTCTGAACCCGATCCGAAGACGCCTACCCGTTCCTGCTGGTTTGGATTTTTCGCCCTTCATTGCAATTGTATTGATTCAGTCAGTTTCCATTCTCATCTCTCAAAACTTAACCAGCAAAATACTTCTTGATGGAATTGTGTGCGCCAATTTCAGGCATCTGGTTTAGAATCAAATGATGATTATAAAGAATGCAAAAGTTGTAACGCATGACATGCAATTGAAAGAGCCTTGGGCAATTGCAGGGCATGTTCACGATTCAATTAAAAATACGTTCATCACCTTAGAAGATTCAGAGGGCAATATAGGGATTGGATCATGTGCCACACAAAATGATTCCGAGGAATCTGTTAAGGAGTGTTTCGATATTCTAGAATCTTTCTCATCGTCTTTGGTTGGAAAAGAACTTGGCCTAAATGAAAATACTTTCGGTTGGATCGCATCAGAATTGCCTTTGAACACAGAGGCAAATGCTGCCGTTGATATTGCAATACATGATTTATGGGCAAAGAGAGAGAAAAAAACACTCGTTGATACTTTGGGTAAAAAACATCAATCTTTTGATACTTCTATTACAATTGGTGTTGCGTCTTTGGAGAAAACCATTGAGATGGCAAAGAAACATATAGGCAGCGGATTCTCGATTTTAAAAATTAAAATTGGCGACTGTGTTGAAGAAGACATTGAGCGAATGAAAGCATTGTTTGAATTGAAGCCTGAGAAAATAAAAATTCGGGTTGATGCCAATAGAGGGTACTCAAAAGAAGAGCTGATTAAATTTTACGAAAAGACTATTCATCTTGGTCTCGAGCTAATAGAGCAGCCCATGGAGGTAGACCAAAATAATGAGATGCTCTATTTCCCTGAAGAGATTAGAAAGATTTGTGTTGCAGATGAAAGTCTTCAAAACTTCGATGATGCAGTTCGCCTCTTAAAGGAACCAAAACCCTTTGGAGTATTTAACATCAAGCTCATGAAATGCGGTGGAGTTTTTGCTGCAAAGAAGATCGCATCACTGGCTGAAGAGAATGGCGTAGAACTCATGTGGGGATGTTTTGACGAGAGCAAAATCAGTATCTCAGCAGCACTCCATACTGCGCTCTCATGTGAGAATACTCAATACATTGATTTAGACGGCTTTTTCGATTTAGGATGGGACCTAATAGAAGGTGGGTATAGATGCGAGAATGGAATCATGAGTGCAATTGAAAGGCCTGGTCTAGGAGTTTTTTCATGAAAGATATTTATGGCACAGCACTCCTTTACAGTGGAGGTCTGCTTGATGATATTCATGCCAAAACAGCACATGGGTTAATGAGATACTCAGATCGATTTCAGATTTTGGGTCTTATAGATCCAAGGTTTCACGGCTCAATGAGTGAAGATTTTGTCAGGCATTGCAAAGAGAATTTGAAAATACACAAAGATCTATCTTCTGCACTAGAAGAATTACCAGAAAAACCGAAATATCTTGTAATGGGAGTTGCGTTTGGAGGAGGCATGCTTCCCAACGAACACAGATCAATTGTGAAAGATTCACTCAGCCAAGGAATGGATGTCGTTTGCGGTCTGCATCAACTCCTATCAGAGGATCCTGAGTTTATAGAAATTGCTCAAAAAAATGGTGCAAAGATTCACGACATCAGGAAACCAAAAAAAGCAGAACAATTGAGGTTCTGGAACGGCGATATTAAAAAAATAAAGATTCCCAAGATTGCAGTCCTAGGAACAGATTGTGCGACAGGAAAAAGGACAATGTGTCAGTTTTTGGTTGAAGCTTTAAGAAATGCTGATGTAAAAACAGAAGTAATATATACGGGGCAAACAGGTTATCTTCAGGGATTTAAACACGGTTTGATTCTTGACTCGACCTTGAATGATTTTGTTTCAGGTGAACTCGAAAAAGAAATCATTGATTGCGCAACAGAAGAAGAGCCAGATTTAATGCTGATTGAGGGCCAATCTTCACTCCGAAATCCTTCGGGTCCATGTGGTTCAGAAATCTTGCTCTCCGGGAATATAGATGCGGTTGTTCTAGCACATCCAGCAGAGAGAAAATATTTTGATAACTGTGAAGCGGCTGAAGCCATTATCCCATCAGTAATGGATGAAATTGAATTGATTAAACATTACGGAAAAGAAGTCATTGGAATTGCAATTAATTCAAGTGAGTCATTCGATACATCTCAATTAAGAGAAGAGACTGGCATGCCAGTACTGAACCCAATTTTTGAGGACATCACTCCTCTGGTTAAAAAAATAAAGTCCACCTTAATTGCTGGTTAATTCATGTTTGATTCGAAGAACATTTGAATTTGATACATAAAGCAAATCAGCTATTTTTCTGACCAAATAATCTTCGTAACGATCCAGAGAATCATCGACCAATGCAAGTCGCCAAAGCATTTCAATGATCTCATTTTTAGCTTCATCGTTGAGTTTCTCGTGAAGGGCGCGAGTAAACTCGTGCAACGATACCGAATTATCAGCAATCTCCTCTGCCTCACCGAATAGCTCATTTGCATCCTCAAAATTCATTACGAAGTACTCCTGCAATAGCTCGATGATCATTGCGTTTTCAAGATCTGCTTGCTCAAAATCTGCTCTTGCCATTTCAATCAGCAGAACGGCAGCGGCCATCTCAACCGGATTAACATCGTCATCCGCTTGTATTTCTCTTGGGTCCGATTTTAAAAATTTAAAGAAGTCTGACACTTTTTTCTCAAAATGATCTATATTTCGATGTTATATAAAATAATCACAATTGTGAACCAATAGATCTTATGAAGGATTACCTTAAGAAACTGAATACAATCGATTCAAATTCTGCGCTCAAGCTTGGAATTATTTTTAGTTTTTTATTTACTGCATTGATATATTTCGCCGACAGCTATTGGTTTCTAACACCCGATCTTTTGCCTAGGCCAGAAGGAGTCGCATTTTGGTATAAATGGCAATTGAATGACCCTACATGGATCACTCGCGCTTCTGTTTGGTTAATGTATTTGGGACACCAAGGAAGCATATGGTGGCTGATATACAGGGCACAAGTAGAAAAGCCTGGATATACAAATGGTCTGCATTGGTTTAATGTCGCGGCACTTCTTGCAAATGCTTTTTTCATTTCACTTCACTTATTGCAAACTGGATTTTGGTATGACGGTCTGGCTCAAGATGTTTTAGAAGTGTCGGCACAATGGTCGGTGATTGTTCTTCTTTTCATGGTATTGATCATGGAAAACCAAAGACGAGGACTGTTCTTTGGTAAAAAGATTGGTTTTGTGACCAACGCAGCTGTCAGTATCAGGAAATACCACGGGTATTATTTTGCTTGGGCAACGATTTACACATTCTGGTATCACCCAATGGTAGGAACACAAGGACACTTGATGGGATTCCTATACATGTTTTTGCTTTTACTCCAAGGAAGTCTTTTCTTTACACGTATGCACTTAAACCCTAAATGGACAATCTTTTTAGAGGCAACAGTTGTCTTGCATGCATTATTGGTTGCTCTCGTAGCAGGGCACAACTGGCCAATGTTCGTGTTTGGCTTCTTGGGTGTTTTTGTTGTAACTCAAATGTATGGTTTGCCTATAAGTCAGAAGATGCGTTGGCTTATTTGGGTTATTTTTACAGGTGCTTTTATAACAGTATATAGCTATAAAGGATGGGACACATGGTATGAAATATTCTTTGTTTCAGGAACTTTATGGGTTTGTTCTATTCTCTTCGCAGGGTTAATATTATTGGTTCAGCCTAAGAAATTTTCTATTGGAAAAAAATAAATCATGAAACTTCTATCGAATACCTTTCAACATCAAAGATACATTCCTGAAAGATGTGCTTTTGGTATAAAAGACACTGAAAATCACATGGCTCTTGGAGAAAATAAAAATCCTCACCTCAACTGGTCAGAAATACATGAAGATGCTAAGTCATTGGTTCTGATTTGTGTTGATACTGATGTCCCCTCTTCCTTAGAAAATTTTAATAAAGAAGGAAAAACCATTTCAAAGGATTTACCTAGAGTCAATTTTTATCACTGGGTCATGGTTGATATAAAAGCAAAGGATGGCTCCGTGAATGAAGGCGAGTGCTCTGATGGAATCACGCCTGGTGGGAAACAAAATCCAATCGGTCCAATCGGTTCTAGACAGGGGATTAATGATTACACAAAGTTTATGGCAGGCGACCCTGAGATGCAGGGAAACTATTTTGGGTATGAAGGACCTTGTCCTCCATGGAATGATGAAATTCCCCATCATTATCGATTCCAAATGTTTGCATGTGATTTTGATGTATGCCCTGTTGGCGGAACATTCACCTCAGAAGAAGTCATCGCTGCAATGCAGGGCCATATTATTGATCAGACAGAGTTGACAGGTTTATACAGCCTTAATCCCGAGGTGGATTAATCCTGCTTGAAATCAAGAGACAGAGAATTAATGCAATAGCGTAAACCCGTTGGTTGCGGCCCGTCACTGAAAACATGACCTAAATGCGCTTCGCAGTATCCACAAAGAACTTCCTCTCTAGTCATGCCGTGACTATTGTCCACCTTAACTTTCACAGCATCTGAGTTCATGACATCATAAAAACTTGGCCACCCAGTTCCTGAATCAAATTTTGTATTTGAGCTAAAAAGATCGGCTCCACAGCAAACACATTGGTAAGTACCTTTCTCTTTGTTATGCAAGAGCTCCCCTGAAAAAGGAGCTTCGGTTCCCCTTTCTTGAGTGACGTAATGTTGTTCTTTAGATAAATGATCTAGATTTTTTTTATTCATAAGTTGAGTATACTGAATTCGTAATTGAGATGTATGGATAATTCTGACCCAAAAAACGTCGAGTTTAGAGACTACCTGAAGCCAAATAATTGGCTGATTCTACTGTTATTATTCATAGTAAGAATGATTGCATTTCTTCCAATTAAGGTCATCCAGTCATTGGGCAGTATAATTGGTTATGCTCTCTATTTTATTCCATCAAAACGAAAGGACATTGCGAAAAGGAATATTGAACTGTGTTTTCCAGATCTCAATGAAAAAGTACAGAATAAATTGGTCAAAAAACATTTTGTCTCGCTTGGAATTGGTTTCTTTGAGGTCTGCATTGCAAGATGGAAATCAGATAAAAGCATTGCAAAAATTACGCACATAAAGGGCTTAGAAAACCTTCAAGAGGCCGTGAAAAAAAATAATGGCGTGGTCCTATTGAGTGCACATTTTACCTTATTGGAAATCACTGCATTTATTGGCAGAGAAGCAATTGCACCAGAAATGCCTGAAATGGTTGGTATGTATCGTCTTGGCAGCAATCCAATCATCAATCGTTTTTTTAGAAACGCTCGTCTAAAATCGGTTGACAGTCTTGTCACAAAGTTTGAAGTAAAGAACTTAATCAAAGCGCTCAAGGAAAAAAAGATTGTCTGGTATGCCTCCGATCAGAATTTTATTGGGAAAAATTCGGTGAATGTAAGTTTTTTTGGGCAAGACGCACCAACAACACCTGCCATATGTAGATTTGTAGAAATGACAGGTTGCACAGTGCTTCCTTATTTTCCCGAGAGATTGCCAAATGGAGATTATGTACTTACTGTATATCCGGAAATGAACAATGAAGACTGCGAAGATCCGCAGAAATTTTTACAGGACTTTTATGAGTGTCTTGAATCCCATATTGTTAGTAAAAAAGAGCAATATTATTGGGTTCATCGTCGTTTTAAAAAACAAGAATCTCAAAGCGATCCATACGTCAATCAATAGAGTAACGACTGAGAATGATCTTCCAATCGCTCTCTGAAAATTCTTTTTTATTTTGTAAATAGGTTTTTTTTAATGACCTATGAAAACGATTAAGTGTCTTGTTGGACGATCCAATTTTTTCATGGAGTCTTGATGCGGCATCAAAATCAATTAAAAAAACCTCAAGGCTCTCATCTATGAGGATATTATTGGTATTCAAATCCGGATGATAAATCCTTTTTTCCTCAAACAAACTAAGGCATTTACCGATGGCTTCCCAAACATTCTTATCAATGTGATCAGCTGCAATTAGTTCCGAGAGTGTTTTGGCGTTTTTTATCTCAGCGGTGATCAAATCGGCAGTGTATGTGATGCCTGATCTTTTGACTCGAGCTCCAATGGGCTTCGGAACCGATAAACCCATTGCAAAAAGTTCATTTAGTTTTTTGAACTCACGAATTGATCTTGATCCATTGATTCCTGTCCAAAAATAATGGTCCTGAATATAACGACCTAACATCCCTCCTCTGTGATAATGTTTTAGGACACACTTGAGATTCTGATGTGAAAAAAAGATAGTTTCGCCTCTGCCTGAACCGATCACATTCGTGCCTTGGATCTGAAGCCATTTATTTGCTTCAAAAAAGTCTTTATTAATATCCTTGATCAAATCATCTGCATATATGATGATGTTTTCATTGTCTTGAATTAATAAGTTGCTCATAGTTCTATGTCTATAGATTTTTCCAAAGCTGCAAATCAAATTTGCATTCTAAGATTATCAGCACTAGGTGATTGCTGTCACGTTTTGGGAGCAATTAATCATCTAAAAGAAGAAATGCCAAATGCAAAAGTGGCTTGGGTGATAGGCAAGAATGAATACCAGTTATTCAAAGATATCGATGATATTGATTTTTATACTGTGGATAAATCAAACCTCATTAGGGCGATGTTGAAAATTAGAGATGATTTAAAGGGAAGAAAATTTGATGTTCTTTTGAATATGCATGCTTCTATGTCTGCAAATTTAGTAAGCACTATGATTCCATCAAAAAGAAAGGTGGGATTTGATAAGGCAAGATCTCGTGACAAACAAAACATATTTTGCAATGAATATATTCCTGCCAGAACAGAGCAACATGTTGCTGATGGGATGATTGAATTTGTCAATCATTTAACTCAAAAAAATGGTCGCCCAACATGGAATCAACTGAGCATTGATCCTGAAGAGAATGAGATCAAGAAGTATATTGATGAAGATAAAATCACTTGCGTGATCAGCCCATGCAGTAGCCAAAGATACGGCAAGAGCTATAACCGAAGTTGGCCAATAGAGAATTTTATACGAATAATTGAATATCTTTTAGGGCTTGAAAATATCCAGGTCATTGTTACTGGAGGTTTATCTCAAACCGAAATTGAATACTCTAAAAGTATCGATGATCAAGCCTTTGGTAAAAAATTTATCAATCTAATTGGCAAAACAAGCATCAGAGGGATGGCGGCAATCATTAAACATTCGCAATTCGTAATTTCACCAGATTCTGGGCCAGCTCATATCGGAACTGTAATGGGCAAACCAGTCATTGGGCTGTATGCAATGAGCAATCTAAATCGGAGTGGACCATATTTTTCAAAAAACTGGACGATTGATAAATACCCAGAAGCCATGGTGTTATTTGAAGGTAGTCTAGTAGAGGAGTCAAGATGGGGGAAAAAAGTAAAAGAACCAAAGGCAATGCAACTGATTGAAGTCAATGATGTTCAAGTAAAGATTGATGAGGTTATCACTCATGTTAGAAAAAGAGATAAAGACTGAGCGTTTAATAATTAAGTCTCCCCAAATAGATCACGCAGTTGAGTTAGCCGAATTGATCAATGACAAATCTGTTGTCAAATGGCTTTCAGATACTCCCTTTCCTTATACTCTGATACATGCCGAAGAATTTATTGAGAGGTCACAAGAAAAAGCATTGAAAAATGAAAGCTATAATTTCATGATCTTTCAAAATAATAAAATGCTTGGAGGGATAGGGCTGACAGAGTTTAGGAATCAATCCTGTGAATTGGGATACTGGCTTGGAAAAAAATACTGGAGAAATGGATTCGCTACAGAAGCGGTGACCGCCATGTTGGATTTTGGATTTATTCAGCTAAACCTAAAAGAGATCTTTGCTTCCTATAAAATTGGAAATGAAGGCTCTAAAAGAGTTCTAACGAAGTGTGGTTTCCAATTTAATCGAGAGAAACAAGAGTTTGATTCGGTGCTTCTGAAGGAGGAAACTCTAATAGAGATGATAAAAATAAATGCAGCAGAAGATCAGCCTTGATACTTAAAGATCTCCTTCATCCCTCATTTTCTCTCTGATCTTAGTCGCACTAATTTCAGTGATTGAATCATCAAATGTCTCTTCCTCAAAAACATAACCAACTCCTCGCCCATAGGTGATATTGACAATATTTGGAACCAACATGATCTCGTATTCAACCCCTCGCTGATAACCATCAGAGGCCAATCCCTCTTCAATATTCTTGCAAACCAAGTCCCAATCAAATGGATTATCATCTTGTCCTTCACCTCCAGACGATTGATGAACATCTCTGACCTGTATAATGACTTGCCCTGTTTTTTGAACACATCTTTTGAATAATTCCTGATGTCCTTTATGCCAAGGCTGCCATCTGCCTAGCATTTGAACTGTGGGTTTCTTGAAGTCAAACATTTTTTAGAATCTCTTTGGCAATGTCTGAGTGATTATGATCGTTCCACTCCCTGACATGAAAATCAATTTGCTCAGGAGAAATAAAAATCTTGTTGGTATCCTCAAATCGGCCTTCTTTGATGGTATCCATCCAAATAACAATATCGGCATCAAAATTCTCTCTTGTTTCTTTAGTGGGACAAACAAAATCGCAAACAACATATCGCCCATTGTCTTTTTCAAAATCAGCAAATGTCCTCATTCTTCTAGATTGCCTTCTTCTGCCTTCATCAGAAAAATCCCAATCATTTGCCATTTCTCTCAGTTTATCCGCGTTGTACCAAGCAGCATTCAACATCGGAACCAATCTTTCAGCAAGATACGTTTTTCCACTCCCAGGAAGTCCCATAATTAGGATTTTATATTTTGTGCTCAATCATTGCTCCTTTGCTGCATTTAAAACAGCTTCTGCAATCACGAGATCCTGAATTGCAACGCCAGTTAGGTCTGCAATGGTAATTGAATCCGTATGCGCTCTTCCAGATTTCAATCCTCCAAAAATCTCCCCGAGTTCAACAATGCTTTGGGTATCGATGAGCGATCTCTTAACTGCTTGATGTATTTCACCACGAATGAGGTTCTGTTCCAAGCTATCTGCGACAACAAGATCGGCTCTAGCAAGTATGTTTGGATCAAGCTCACACTTCTCGGGCGTATCCGATCCAACTGCGGTGATATGTGTGCCTGGCTTTACCCAATCGGATTGGATCAGTGGCTCTTTTGATGAGGTGGTTGTTACGATCAATCTTGATTCTTTGACAAGCTTTTCTAAATCCATCTCAATATTGACATCCAACTCTGTTAGATCAGTTTTTACTGCATTGGCCTTGACTGAGTCCCTGCCCCAAACAGTTATTTTTTTTATGCTCATGAGTTGTGAAATATAGCTAGCCTGATAACGTGCTTGAACACCCGTGCCTATTATTGCAAAAGATTCAAGATCATCATTGGATAATGCATGGCTGGCAATTGCGCCTGCAATTGCAGTTCTGATGTCTGTCATGTTAGCATCATCAATCAATATAGCATCAGGCACTCCAGTTTTAATATCAAATAGCAACATCATCCCCTGTCCAGGCTTGATACTTTCTTTTTGATTTTGAGGAAATCCAGACGCGATTTTAATCACATAATGATCGCCGCCCTTAATGTATCCATATTTGATGTGGACCTCTCCTGGTGGCTGATGCATGATCAATTCACCAACCGGTGGGATCACTGCATTTCCTTTGGAATATTCAGTGAATGCGTCTCTCATCGCATCATTCATATCCATCTTTTCTATAAGCGGCTGGATTTGCTCCCAATTAAGTGTGATCGGCATCATGATTGTAAAACCTTTAATAATGTCTGATTGGCAATATTTCCTCCACAAAGAAGTATCGTGACTCTCTTCTTTTCATACTCTTTCTGAACACTTTCAAAAGCAGCTAATGCTACTCCAGCTGCTCCCTCAATGAGCATCTGATGCTGATCCATGAAAGTTTTCATGGCATGCACGATTTGTGACTCGTTTACCAAAATAGATCTATCAACCACTGTTTGACAATAATTGAACGTTATTGCGCCCTCTTCAAGTGCTCCAGCTGTTCCATCGCTTAATGTTTGCGAATGTTCAATCTGCTCGATTTTTCCAGCCTGAAGTGCATGATGCATCGCCGCTGAATTCTCGGGTGAACAAGCAACAATCTCGCAGTCTTGTCCAACCCCTTTAAGGTAACTGCCAATCCCTGAAATCAAGCCTCCGCCCCCTACAGCAATGAAAACTGCATCCATGGGGTCTTTCTCTTCCAGAATCTCAAGTCCAATTGTGCCCTGTCCAGCAATGACATCTTCATCATTATAAGGAGAAAGGTATGGAAGATTGGTATTGTCAGCATAGTCTCTAGCTGCAACTTCAGCATCGCCAGAATCATCGCCCACTAATTGAACTTCTGCACCAAAAAATTGGATCTTTTTCAGCTTTGCTTCCGAAACCGTGTTTGGCAAAAAAATCAGAGCTTCTATCCCTAGAGTTTTTGCTGCGTTTGCAACAGCTGATCCATGATTCCCAGAACTTGCTGTAACGATTTTTCTATGTCCCTGGTCGTATAGTATTTTTGCCTTATTTGTTGCACCTCTTGCTTTGAAAGAGCCTGTCACCTGAAAGTTTTCTAATTTCAAATAAACCTCTGCATTGGATTGATTACTCAAAGTGGGTGAATATTGCAATGGAGTGAATCGAACATCATCTTGTATGCGATGATGTGCCGCCTTTACCTTCTTATAAAATTTCTGATCGATCATAAGTATTGATTATAGAGACTAATATATGATTCCGTCATTCTTTCTATGCTGAATGCATCTGATTGCTTTTTGTTCACTTCAGATATCCTATTTCTGATGCTCTCACTGTTATAAAGCTCAATTAGAGGTGTAAAAAAATCAGCGTTATGATCGCTGACCAAGTAGCCATTCACGCCATCATCAATGATGTCAGAAATACCGCCAACATTTCTCGCAATAATCGGTAATCCAAAATCAATTGCATCTATAAGTGTGGAACCGAGACCTTCGTGTCTAGATGGAAAGATAAAAACATCAAAAGCGCTGAGATAGTCTCCTATATTCTCAACTTGGCCAGCGAAGTAAACATTTTCTAAATCTTTGCTTTCTTTTTTAAGCAATAGCTCATCTCTACCAGATCCAACCATCACAAAACCAATATCAAGCGCTTTGCTCTTTGCTTGTCTTGCAAGTTTAATGATATCTAACTGACCTTTATGACTATCGTCCAGTGCGCCAATATGGCCGACAAGAAACTCCTGTTTAATTTCTTGCCTAATCTCCAATGACTTTTCAGGGTCATGATCAAAGCTTGCAGAGGCACTTGGAATGATCACTGAATCAATGGATTTTCCAAATGATTCTTTCACGGTATTTTCAATTGAGGAAGATAAGCACACGATCTTCCTTGAGTCTCTATAGATCTTTTTACTCATGAAATTTACTTTAGGAGGCCTCTGAACCCTTCTTGTGTATATATAGTTCATGCTTCTTAGTAAGCCACTCAAATAAAACATTGGAAAAGAGCGTGAATCATGAAAATGAAAAAGCGTTTTCTCTGATGGTTCTGAAAAAGCACCAAATGCAAACATATTTTTTTCAATCACATCAATTCCGACTATGGACTTTGAGCGGGCAACTAACTCGGAATCTTTTCGTAAAATTAATTTCTGTTTGAATCCTTTTTCAGCGAGTGCCTTTACAAGAAGCAATGTCTGCCTTTCTGCACCTCTAAATCCATTTGCTATATTGACGTGACAGAGCAATGATGAATCATCATTCATCAAAATCTGTCAACACATAGATTGTTCCACAATAGGGGCATGGCGTTTCCTTTCCTATAATCTCTAGATAAACTCTGGGGTGACCATCGTAATCATCATATTCTTCTAAGGGACACTGAAGCGGAAGGTCTTTAGATGTGATTTTTATATATTTTTCTGTATTTAAAGCCATGATTTTTTGTGATATCAATAATCCTAATAAGAATTATAACTCATAATAAAAAAGCCCCCAATAGGGGGCTTTTTATTAATGGATGAAAATGATTACATCATTCCTCCCATACCACCCATGCCGCCCATATCAGGCATTGGAGCAGGCGGAACGTCATCTTGTGGTGCTTCAGTCACCATTGCTTCAGTAGTCAATAACAGACCAGTTACAGAAGCAGCGTTCTGCAATGCATATCGTGTCACCTTTGTCGGATCAACAATACCCATCTCAATCATATCGCCATATTCATCGGTTGCGGCATTGTAACCATAATTGCCTTTTCCGTTTGCGACATCATTCAAGATTACTGAAGCATCGCTTCCAGCATTGCTTACAATCTGTCTGAGAGGCTCTTCCAAAGCTCGTCTCAAAATGTTGATTCCAACATTTTGATCGTCGTTGTCTCCCTCAAGTTTGTCCAAACTTGCTTTTGCCCTAACCAAGGCAACACCGCCTCCAGGAACAATTCCCTCAAGGACTGCTGCTTTTGTTGCATTCAGTGCATCCTCAACTCTGGCTTTCTTCTCTTTCATCTCGATCTCAGTGGCAGCACCAACTTTGATAACTGCAACACCGCCTGAGAGTTTAGCCAACCTTTCTTGAAGTTTTTCCCTATCATAGTCTGAAGTAGAGTCTTCAATTTCGGCATTGATTTGACTGATACGTGCCTTGATGTCATTTGCAGTTCCAGCTCCATCAATAATGGTTGAGTTTTCTTTCGTGATTTGTACTTTTTTGGCGCTACCAAGATCCTCTAAAGTAGTTTTTTCTAGACTTAACCCAACTTCTTCAGAAATGACTTGTCCGCCAGTAAGAACAGCAATATCTTGCAGCATTGCTTTTCTTCTGTCACCAAAGCCTGGTGCTTTAACACCAGCTACTTTCACGATTCCTCTAATATTATTCACAACCAGTGTTGCAAGTGCCTCACCTTCAATGTCTTCCGCAATAACCAAAAGTGGATTACCTGATTTGGCAACGGCCTCAAGTAGTGGAAGCAAATCTCTAATATTAGAGATCTTTTTATCAAAAAGAAGAATGTAAGGACTATCCAATTCAACACTTTGGCTGTCTGCTTGATTGATGAAATATGGAGAGAGATATCCTCTATCAAATTGCATTCCTTCAACAACATCCAATTCATTTTCAAGGCCAGATGCTTCCTCAACTGTGATTACGCCTTCCTTTCCAACTTTTTGCATTGCTTCGGCAATTACCTCACCAACAGCAACATCAGAGTTAGCAGAAATTGTTCCCACTTGTGCAATGGAAGTGTCATCACTACATGGCACAGACAACGACTGAAGGTTTTCTATGATTACTCCAGTGGCTTTGTCTATTCCTCTTTTTAGATCCATTGGGTTAAATCCTGCAGAAACAGATTTCAATCCCTCTCTAAATATTGCTTGAGCAAGAACAGTCGCAGTCGTTGTGCCATCGCCAGCAATATCAGATGTTTGCGATGCAACTTCCTTAACCATTTGTGCCCCCATGTTTTCGAAATTGTCTTCTAGCTCAATTTCCTTAGCAACAGAAACACCGTCTTTAGTAACTGTTGGTGCGCCAAAACTCTTGTCCAAAACTACGTTTCTTCCTTTGGGCCCTAATGTAACTTTTACAGCATCAGCAAGTACGTTGACTCCAGCCAACATCTTTTGACGCGCAGAGTTTCCAAATTTAACTTCTTTTGCAGCCATTTTTATTTCCTCTATATATTAATTTCTAAGATTCTTTAGGATGAACAATGATTTAACCAATCACTGCCACCACATCATCTTCTTTCATTACGAGAAGCTCTTCACCATCCACTTTGACTTCTGTACCGCTGTACTTTCCAAAAAGGATTTTGTCTCCTACTTTTAATTCTAGTGGCCTAGTTTCGCCGTTATCTAGAATCTGACCATTGCCTACTGCAACAACTTCACCCCTGCTGGGCTTTTCTGCAGCTGCATCTGGGATTACGATTCCGCCTGGAGAAGTAGTTTCTTCTTCCATACGTCTAACAATCACTCGATCTTGAAGTGGACGAATATTCATCTCTGATCTCCTCAATTTGTTATTATTTATAGTCTTCTAATGGAATTAGCAGTCTCAATAGAAGAGTGCTAATAATAAGGATGATTTTTTAAAATTCAAGCTTGTTGGGAACTTTTTTTTCAATAATCTCGAAACTAAACAGACGATGAAAATAAAACGATCAATCTCAATTTATCTTGGGGTGCTTGCAACGGCATTTTTAATGCTCTCCTCAAACTTGTTCTCACAACAAGTTTTAAAGCCTCAAGAGGCATTTCCGATAGACATTTTCATGCAAAACGATGTGATTCAAATCAATCATCGAATTGAAGACGGATATTACCTTTACAAAGACAAGATCAGCTACAAATCAATTCGGGAGGATATTGTTCTGACAGACTATACCCTTCCCAATGGAATTCAGTATGAAGATGAGTTCTTCGGAAAAACTGAAATTTATAGAGCTCCATTCACTGTCTATGTCGCCCTAAAAGAAGGTTCAAAGTCTTTGCCTTTAAAGCTAGAGGTCATTTCACAAGGATGTGCTGACATTGGGCTTTGCTACCCTCCTCAATCATGGATAATCGATGTTCAGACAGGTTCCAATCTTGAAGCCGCATTTCTAACAGATGAAACAAGCATTTCAGAAGAAGTTAGACTGGGATCAATGATCACTGAATCAAATCTAATAAATGTATTCTTTGCATTCATTGGTCTTGGATTCCTGCTCGCCTTTACCCCATGTCATCTTCCAACAATCCCAATACTCTCATCAATAATCATCGGACAAAAAGATAGCAATAGAACAAAATCCTTTGCGCTGTCTCTAACTTACGTGCTCGGGATGGCTGTCACCTACTCTGCATTTGGAACCATTACCGCTCTCGCTGGCAATCAAATGCAAGCCCTATTTGCAATGCCTGGATTCATACTATTCATGGCAATCCTTTTCATTATCCTTGGTCTAAGCATGCTTGGTTTATTCAATATGCAGATGCCAAGTGCTCTCATGAATCGTGCAAATAACCTAATGAATAACCAAAAAGGTGGAAGCTATGCGGGCGTGTTTATAATCGGTATATTGTCAGCATTTTTAGTTACCGCATGTGTCGCGCCGCCGTTGGTTGCAACACTCATGGTTATCGGACAAAGTGGAGATATTTTTCGTGGAATCATTGCGCTGACAGCTCTCAGTATTGGACTAGGGATTCCATTAATGGTCATAGGGCTGACTGCATCAAAATGGCTACCAACATCTGGAAAATATCTTGAAGCCATAAAGGAATTATTCGGATTTATAATGATTGGTTTAGCAGTTTGGATAATGAATCCATTTCTAAATGAAAATTATGTAAATCAGATTTACTTATTACTGGCATCCATAGCAATTATCTATTTTGTAAAATACCTATCCGGCTCAAAATCTACTAAATACCTTGCTCAAACTTCAATAGCCGTAGTAACAATTCTGGTTATTACTATTAATGTACTCAACAAGGATGTAAACAAAGAGATTGAACGATTCACTGATCAATTTTATAGCGTTGATAGCAGTGAGGAACTCAGAATGAAACTGGAGGAAGCTCTCAACAATGGAAAACCTACAATGGTCTACTTTACTGCTGATTGGTGCGTTTCTTGCAGAGGGCTTGAGAGAAATACTTTTAGCGATCAATCTCTTCAAGCTAAGGTTGGTAATATTCAAGCTTTAAAAGTTGATCTAACTGATAACTCAAGTGAGGACCAGTTGCTTATAAAAAATTATGCTATCTTTGGTCCGCCTACAATCCTTTTCTTTGACTCGAAGGGGAAAGAGCAAAAAAATCGAAGAAAAATTGGAGTCGTCAGCGCGGAAATTCTAAAAGAAGAAATTGATTCGCTAAAAAATAAATCATGAAGAAATTTTTTATATTTGGAGGTCTTATCGCAATTATTGCGGTTAGCGTCTTCCAATTCCAGGGATCAGAAAATAAAACAATAGTGATGTCTGATTTTTCTCTAGAAAACATGAAAGGAGAGACAATATCTATAGATGAATTCAGAGGTAGGAAAACACTCATCAATTTCTGGGCAACTTGGTGTCGGCCATGCAGAAAAGAAATGCCTATGCTAAATGGCGTTTTTCTTTCACAAAATCCAACGGATTTCAGTGTTGTTGGGATTGCCATCGATAAGCCAGAAAAAGTGATACAGTTTGTAGCAGAGTTGGGTATTGACTTCCCAATTATGGTTGGTCAGTCGGAAGCATATGACGTCATGAAAGACCTCGGGAATGAAGCATTGACACTTCCGTATACAATTCTTATTGATGAGGAAGGAAAAGTGGTATGGTCAAAGAATACAGAATTAAAGCATAGCGATATGGATGAAGTACTGGGCATTCAATGAGCTATCTCGCACTCAAACTCACTCAATATGGTCCTCCGGAAACTTCACTGCAACTGGTTGAATGTCAGGAAGAAATCCCAAGCTCGGAAGAAGCAGTCATTCATGTCGATGCTGTTGGAATGCATATTGCTGATAGTCTTACTGCTAGAGGAACTGAAAAACTTAAAGAGGTTCCATGCATACCAGGCTTTGAAGGCGTTGGTACAGTTAAAAAGCTAGGGTCAAAAGCAAAAAGATTGAAGGAGGGAGACAAAGTCTTATTACCAATGGGAACTGGTGCTATGACGCAACAAATCAAGCTCCCCACTTCCTCATTGACGAGAGTTCCTGAGCCATATGCTCCTGATGAACAACTGGCACTAATCACAGTAAATGGGTTCACTGCATACTTTCTATTGAGAGACTATATGAAACTCAATCAAGACGACTGGATTATTCAGAATGCTGCAAACTCAAATGTGGGCAGATACCTAATAGCGCTTGCGAAAGAGGAAGGAATCAAGACCCTAAATATTGTAAGGAGAGAGTCGCTTTTTTCTGAGCTTATTGCATTGGGTGCCACTGAGGTCATTCTAGATAGTGAGCATGAAGAAGAGAAAATGTTAGAGAATATTTTATCTAAGAATATAAAGCTTGGAATAGATGCTGTAGCTGGGCCAGCCACAGAGAGGCTAGCAAAATCAATTGCCAATGGAGGATTGATTATAAATTATGGAACTGTCACCAAAGAGATGTGTCAGATCAGTTTTTGGTCATTATTCAGAAAAAAAATAACGCTCAAGGGAATGTCGACACTGAGTGGTTTTGAGACAAGAACTGAAGCAAGAGTCAAGGAGATACATAAAAACTTAGCCCTAATGGCAAATCAAAGCTTACTCCAGACTAAAATAGCTGCCACCTATGGACTTAAAGACTACCTCAAAGCATATAATCATATTGATAGAACTGGAACAGAGAGAGATGGTAAGGTAGTTCTTCTTCCAAACAATTAAGGGGGATACAATTGGCAAATCAAGAAACCATCATTACCGTGGTTATCTATAATCTTTTGCTGATAGCTATCGGTTTCTTAGCGAAGCAAAGAAATAAGACCAAAGACGACTTTTATCTAGGCAACAGAGGCTTGGGCGCTTTTGTTGCTGCTTTAAGTGCCTCCGCCAGTTCGTCCTCAGCATGGACATTATTGGGTGTTAGTGGTTTGGCTTACTCTATAGGCCTAGGTGCCGTTTGGATCTTGCCGGGCGTAATGATTGGATATTATGTTAGCTGGACATGGGTCGCCCCTAAACTGATGGAGCTCAGCAAAAAAACAGGGGCTGTTAGCTTGCCTCAATTGCTATTCCATGATTTCGAAGATAAAGATAAGCAATTACTGATGAAAGTAAGCACAGTCATTATAACTGCTACATTGATAGTTTATGTCGCGGCACAGTTTCAAGCAGCTGGAACAACATTGGCAAATATTTTAGGGATAACACAAACTGCAAGCGTCATTTTAGGAGCAATGGTTATATTAACTTATACCTTTATTGGAGGTTTCTGGGCAGTTTCTCTTACGGACTCCATACAAGCAGTTCTGATGTTTTGCATAGCTATATTCCTTCCATTGCTTCTGCTTCAGGCAGCAGGTGGTTTTTCTGGAGTGAATACTGCATTGGAAGTAATTGGCACTGCAGAAGATAAAAGTCTTACTGGCATCTATACAGGGATGCTTGGTATTGGTTTTATTATCGGCAATATCAGCATAGGTTTTGGCTACCCTGGCCAACCCTTCGTGGTAAACAGATTTATGGCAGCTAAAGATATAAATACGATCAAAAGAGGCAAATATATTGCAATGTTTTGGGCATTGATAATTTTCTCTGGCATGATTTTGCTCGGATTAACAGCAAAGGTAATGTATACGACAGTGTCTGACCCCGAGACAGTACTTTTCTTTGTTAGCGAAAGTTTGTTTGGACCAGTATTTGCTGGAATTATTACTGCTGCTGTATTGTCTGCCATTATGTCGACAGCAGATAGTCAATTACTTACAGTTGCAACATCTGTTAATAACGATTGGAACAATGGAAAAAATAAAAGCTTAAGAAGTGCAAGATTAGCAATCATAATGGTTGTCATTACTGCAGCAATATTTTCTTTGTTTGCGCCGGATACTATTTTTGATCGAGTAGTATTTGCATGGACAGCACTTGGTGCTGCTTTTGTACCAATGGTTTTATCAAAAGTTTTCGGATGGAGATTCTCAGGAAGAGCAGCATTGATCTCAATTTTATGTGGATTCATTTTGACCATTGTTTTCCATTATCTTCCAAATACACCAGGAGATATTCTAGAAAGATTAGTCCCAATGGCAACGGGCTTGCTGACATTATTTATCTCTAAAAACAGATAATATTTCAATAATATGGTTTTATTTTCGGTTATTATGTTGTTATATGTTGTTATTATGTAGATATAATCGTTTAATGTGAATATGAGTAATATACTTTTAATAAATGGTCCTAATTTGAATCTTCTTGGTAATAGAGAGCCAGATATCTATGGATCAAAAAGTCTTGATGATATAGAAAAAGAACTATACATCATTGCTGACGAGATGGGTCATAAGCTAAATGCCTTCCAGAGTAATTCAGAAAGTGAAATAGTCGAATGGATTCATAGCAAAGCAGATGATGCACAATTTCTAATTATTAACCCAGGTGCATTCACACACACAAGTATCTCTATCAGAGATGCAATTTTAGGAACAAATATCTCTTTCATTGAAATTCATATAAGCAATATTTTCTCTAGGGAAGAATTTAGAAAAGAATCATATTTTTCTGACATAGCTGAAGGCGTGATCTCTGGGCTTGGATTTCAAGGATACGAACTTGCATTAAGAGCTGCCTTGGAGATGCTTAAGAAATAAATATGGATCTGAGAAAAGTAAAAAAACTTATCGAGCTTCTTGAAGAGTCTGGCTTATCTGAAATAGAGATTACCGAGGGTGATGATAAAGTCAGAATTACAAAAAGCAGTAGAGAAAAAAAAGAATTAAATGTTGTTCATACTTCCGATGAGGCTGAAGCAAAAGTAATAACTAATCCAACTGAGAAAATAAAGCCAAGAAATAACAATAATTTTCATGAAGTCAAAGCTCCAATGATAGGAACATTCTATCAATCGTCAGAACCTGATGCTGAAGCCTTTGTAAAAGTTGGTGATCCCATTAGTGAAGGGGATACTCTCTGCATTATTGAAGCAATGAAGATGATGAATAAAATTGAATCGGATATATCAGGAACAATAGAAAGAGTTCTAGTTCAAAATGGAGACCCTGTAGAATTTGATCAGGTTCTTTTTTTAGTCAGCAAAAATTAGTCGATGCTAGACAAAATCCTAATTGCAAATAGGGGTGAGGTTGCACTTAGAATTCAAAGGGCATGCAGAGAATTAGGTATTAAAACGGTAGCAGTTCACTCGACTGCAGACGAGAATCAAAAACATGTTTTCCTGGCAGATGAATCGGTATGTATAGGGCCCCCAGAATCACTAAAAAGCTATCTAAATATTCCTTCAATAATTAGCGCAGCTGAGGTCACAGATTCGATGGCTATTCATCCTGGTTATGGCTTCTTGGCAGAGAATGGCGATTTTGCTGAGCAAGTTGAACAAAGTGGTTATATTTTTATAGGTCCAAAATCTGCAACCATAAACCTAATGGGGAATAAAATCAGTGCAAAAGAGATTGTAGGCGAGGTAGGAATACAATGTATTCCAGGTTCTGATGGGGAATTAGATGATGATATTGAAAAAGTTCATAAGCTCGCTGATGAGATTGGTTATCCAGTATTGATTAAAGCTGCTTCTGGTGGTGGTGGCAAAGGAATGAGGGTCGCTCATACAAAAGGGGCTCTGCAGCACACGATTGATCTCACAAAAACAGAATCGAAAGCAGCATTTGGTGATGATACGATCTTTATGGAGAAGTTACTGGAAGAACCAAGGCATATAGAATTTCAAGTAATCGCAGATCATCATGGCAATGCAGTATGCTTAGGAGATAGAGATTGCTCTATGCAACGAAATCATCAAAAAATCATAGAAGAAGCGCCTGCACCAAAAATTCCTAAGAAATTAAGAGAAGAGATGTTTAAAAAATGCATCGATTTTTGCAAACACATCGATTATCGAGGAGCTGGAACACTTGAGTTTCTATTTGAAAATGATGAATTTTATTTCATTGAAATGAATACCAGGCTTCAAGTTGAACATCCGGTAACCGAAATGATAACTGGCATTGATATCGTAAAAGAACAAATTAAAATTGCCATGGGATTACCTCTATCTATTAAACAAGAGGATATTGTAGAAAAAGGTCATGCGATTGAATGCAGAATCAATGCTGAGGATCCAAAAACATTTATGCCATCTCCTGGAATGATAGACTTATGGCACCCTCCAGGTGGTCCTGGAATCAGGGTGGACAGTCATGTTTATACTGGCTATGAAATACCGCCTTACTATGATTCTATGATTGCAAAAGTCATTGCATTCGCAAATTCAAGAGAGTCTGCGATTACCAGAATGGGGGTTGCACTTTCTGAAATGATCATCGAAGGGATTAAAACAAATAGAGATTTACAAATAGAGATCATGCAACACAATGCCTTTAAAGAAGGCGGCACAAATATTCATTATCTAGAAAAAAGATTGGGTCTTTAGGTCACTTATCACTCATTTTTTATTTTACAGCATGTTATAGTTATATCTTCTGGATTCTCTAGAAATTAGGGCAACCAATTTAAAAATAAGCATTTGATTGCAAGGAAAACTATTCTTGGTGAAAAAGAAAAATAATAAAAAAAATCAGAAGCTAAATGGTTCCTTAAGTCACTCCGCAGAAACAGCATTAAAGAAATATTTCAAAACTCTAAATGGACATAAGCCAAATGATCTTTATCAATTAGTTTTGAAAGAAATTGAAAGACCTTTGATGAAAGAAGTCATGAAACATACAGATAATAATCAAAGTGAGGCTTCAAAAGTTCTTGGAATAAATAGATCTACACTCAGAAAAAAACTGAAGCAATATAAGCTCATCTAGGAACCAAACCAATGACAGGGGATGGAAGATTAATCATAAAGAATGCCCTAATCAGTGTTTCTGATAAAACCGGATTAGAGAAACTTGTTACTTGTTTAGATGAAAATAAGGTTTCTATCTTCTCAACAGGTGGTACTGCTAAGTTTATTGAATCACTTGGAATAAATGTCACAAAAGTCTCAGAAATCACAAACTTCCCTGAAATCATGGATGGCCGAGTAAAAACGCTTAACCCATTAATCTATGGAGGCATATTAAATAGAATTGGTATTGATGATGATATTCAAAAAGAGCATGGGATGATCAATTTAGATCTTATGGTCATCAATCTCTATCCATTTGAAGAAACCATTTCAGGAAATAATGTCGATGAAGTAGATGCCATTGAAAATATTGATATTGGCGGACCAAGCATGATTAGAGCGGCAGCGAAGAATTTTTATAATAAGGCTGTTTTGACTGATCCTGAAGATTACGAATGGTTCATCAATGTTCTTAATGACGATAATTGCTCAGTTTCAGAGACAGATAGAAGAGAATTAGCTTTAAAAGCATTTAGTAAAACAGCGATGTATGATTCAGCTATCCATAATTACTTTTCTCAAAAAGATGATATAAGAGAGCGGAAAAAAACAATCAATCTGGAAACACTAGATCAAGCTCTTGAAATGCCAAATGAGATACCGCTTGGTTTAAAAAAAATCTCCGATCTAAGATACGGGGAAAATCCCCATCAGCAAGCCGGCTTATATATTACCCATAAACAAGAAGGTAGTTTAGCAAATGCCAAAATAATTCAAGGAAAAGAACTCTCATACAACAACTTTCTTGATGCGAATACTGCCATGAAATGCGTTATGGAATTTGATGATCCAGCTTGTGTCATTGTGAAACATGTCAATCCATGTGGTGTTGCTACTGGAAGGGATCTAAATCATGCATATCATAGATCATTTCAAACCGATCCAGAATCAGCATTTGGAGGAGTAATAGCCTTTAATCGCTCTGTGGATAATGATCTCGCTAAAAATATAATAAAAAATCAATTTGTGGAAGTTTTGATCGCTCCAGATTTCACAGAAGATGCTCTTGATGCCTTAAAAGAAAAAAAGAATATAAGAGTAATATCCAAGAAGTTTGTGAAGAAGAAGTCCAATAGGTCTGATAGCGAAGATTTCGCGATCCAAGTAATTGATGGTGGGTTCTTAGTTCAAGAGGATGATTATCAAATCATGGACAAAGCTGACAGTCTTGGTTTTGAAGTTTCTACAGATAGAGTGCCAACGGAAGAGCAGTTTTCTGATTTAATTTTTGCATGGAAAGTCTGCAAATATATAAAATCCAATGCAATTATCTTTGCAAAAAACCAACAGACCATAGGAATAGGTGCGGGGCAAATGAGTCGTGTGAACAGCGCCAAGATTGCTGCCTTAAAAGCAGCAGCCGCTAACCTAGAAACAAAAGGCTCTGTTATGGCCTCTGATGGTTTCTTTCCCTTTAGTGATAGCATTGAAATGGCCTCCAATAATGGAATTTCATGCATCATTCAGCCAGGCGGTTCAATTAAGGATAATGAGGTCATCGAGGAAGCAAACAAACAAAATATTGCAATGGTTCTCACTCATATGAGGCATTTTAGGCATTAGTCATGATAAACGTTCTAATTGTCGGTAGCGGTGGAAGAGAACATGCTTTCACTTGGAAGGCTTCACAGTCCGATCTTGTTGATAAAATTTTTGTAGCGCCCGGGAATGCTGGAACTGCGCTCGAGCCTAAAGCCGAGAATATTGAAATCAGATCCTCTGATATTGAAGGTCTAGTTTCTTTTTCTAAAAAAGAAAATATTGGTCTTGTTATCGTTGGTCCAGAGGATCCATTGGCCAATGGAATTACTGATGCATTCACCGAAGCTGGGATCGACTGCTTTGGGCCTGAATCACTAGGGGCTCAACTCGAGGGATCTAAAGCTTTTGCAAAGTCCTTTATGAAAAAACATAACATCCCAACAGCAAGCTATGAAAGCTTTACTGATGCAGATCAAGCTAAAAATTATATTCAGGAAAATGACTTGCCATTAGTCATTAAAGCTGATGGATTAGCTGCTGGGAAAGGCGTTTTGATTGCAGAAGATCACGAAACTGCTAATAAAACCATTGATCAATTTATTGGCGAAGAAAAATTTGGAGACGCCAGTAAAAAAATCATTATTGAGGATTTTCTAGTAGGACAGGAGCTTAGCTACATCGTGATGGTAGATGGAACCGAATATCTTCCCCTTGCAACATCACAGGATCATAAAACAATCGGAGAGGGAGATGTCGGTTTGAATACTGGTGGAATGGGGGCATATTCACCTGTTCCATTTGTAAATGATGAACTTGATACAGTAATTAGGGAAAAAGTTATTGAGCCAACTATTAGAGGACTTTCTGAGGACGGAATTATGTTTAGAGGCTTTCTGTATGCCGGACTAATGATTGATTCTAATTATAATCCAAAGGTATTGGAGTATAACTGCAGATTTGGAGATCCTGAGACCCAACCAATAATGCTGAGACTGAAATCAGACCTTATAGATATGATTCAAACTTGCTTCAATGGAGGCATCAGTAATTATGATATTGATTGGGATCAAAAATCAGCAATGGGTGTCGTAATTTCTAGTCATGGTTATCCAGAATCATACGAAACTGGCAAAGAAATTATTGGGCTAGACACTCTCTCTGATAGGACTGATGTTAAAGTCTTTCATTCTGGAACATGCTCAGAGAATGATATCATCCTTTCGAATGGAGGAAGGGTGTTGTGTGTGACAGCTCTTGGGGATGATTTAAATCAATCTAATGAAAATGCGTACCGTGCTGTAGATCAGATTGACTGGGATGGTAAATATTTTAGAAAAGATATTGGTTTTAGAGTGATGAAATAATTTTATTTCTTCATTGACTCAAAAAATTCATTATTCGTTTTTGTATCCTTCATCTTATTAAGAAGGAACTCAACAGCTGCAATCTCATCCATATCGTGAACAACCTTTCGAAGAACCCACATTTTCTGCAATTCTTCAGGATCCATTAGAAGATCTTCTCTCCTCGTACCAGACTTATTGATATGAACAGCAGGATATACTCTTTTATCAGCTATTCTTCTATCTAGTGCTATTTCCATATTACCTGTGCCTTTAAATTCCTCGAAAATTACTTCATCCATTCTGGAGCCAGTTTCAACGAGTGCAGTTGCTATAATAGTCAAACTTCCACCCTCTTCTAAGTTTCTTGCAGCTCCAAAGAAGCGTTTTGGTTTCTGAAGTGCATTCGCATCGACACCACCGGTCAAAACCTTTCCAGATGCGGGTGCGACAGTATTATATGCTCTGGCTAATCTGGTTATAGAGTCTAAAAGGATAACCACGTCTTTTTTATGCTCAGAAAGTCTTTTTGCTTTTTCCAAAACCATATCTGCGACTTGAACATGCCTAGATGCTGGTTCATCAAATGTGCTTGATACTACCTCTCCTCTGACTGTTCTTATCATGTCTGTAACTTCTTCAGGTCTTTCATCAATAAGCAAGACAATCAAATGAACATCGGGATAATTTGTAGTTATAGATGATGCAATATTCTGAAGGAGTATTGTTTTACCAGCTTTAGGTGGTGAAACAATAAGACCTCTTTGTCCTTTTCCGATTGGAGAGGCTAGGTCAATTATCCTAGCAGTCAAATCTTCAACGCTTCCTGAGCCCTGCTCAAGCTTGAGCCTTTCTTCAGGAAAGTATGGGGTCAAGTTTTCAAATAATGCTTTAGTTCTTACATTTTCAGGATCCTCGAAATTAATCTCAGATACTTTTAGCATTGCAAAATAACGTTCATTATCTTTAGGGGGTCTTACTGAGCCTGATACAGTATCTCCAGTCCTCAGATTAAATTTTCTTATCTGAGTTGGTGAAACATATACATCATCTGGACCAGCAATATACGAAGTATCAGATGATCTCAAAAAACCAAAGCCATCTTGCAAAATCTCTAATACGCCTTCACCGAATATTCTTTTATCTTCTGCCGCATGTGCTTTTAAAATGGAAAAGGTTATATCTTGTCTTCTGGCCCTTGATATATTTTCTATACCCATATCCTCGGCAGTGGATTGAATCTCGGTGATTGATTTTGTCCTTAAGTCAGGCAGACTGAGAACATCATCGCCCTCTAATTCTGATTTTGATATTACATCGTCAGAGGTGAATGTTGCCGCTCTATCTTGGAAGTCTTTCTTATGCCTCGGACCTCTTTTTCTTTTATGTTTACCGTTATTTGGCATTTTTACTTATTTTGGTTAATAAAATCTTCTAGTTGTGATTTTGATGCAGCTCCGATGTGCTGGGACTGCACTACTCCGTCTTTGATCATAATCAATGTAGGTATGCTTCTTATTGAATAATTCATTGCAGTCTGATTATTATTGTCAACGTCAACTTTTACTATCTTTATACTCCCATCAAGCTCTCGATCTAGTTCCTCTAGAATTGGTGCTATCATCTTGCAAGGCCCACACCATTCAGCCCAAAAATCTACTAGAACAGGGATTTCAGATGAAATCACATCATTCTCAAATTCGCTATCTGTAGTATTGGTTATTCCCATATTAAAAAATTGATTATGTATTGATTATTGAGTTAATGGCTAATATCGAAAAATATGTTGTTTTCACACCGTGGCCCCGGTTTGATATAGACATTTCACCTCTTAAAGATTGATATTGCAAGTTTTTTTATAACAATTTTTTATATAATATTTTTTGCATTTAAAATCAATGACTTAAAATATAACTAAATTACAATGAAATCAGAATATACAGACAAACTACTCATTGATGAACTTAAGAGAATATCGGTAAATGCTGGTAATGCCATTTTAAAAGAATATAAGTCTAATATTAAAATAGAAAAAAAAGATGATTCTTCACCAGTTACTAAAGCAGATTTGATTTCTAACGAAATTATTAATGAAAGCTTAGAGAAATTAACACCAGACATCCCAATAGTGTCTGAGGAGAACTCAAATGTATCCTTTAAAAAAAGAAAGTCATGGAATAGATATTGGTTAATTGATCCCCTTGATGGAACGAAAGAATTTATAAAGAAAAATGGTGAGTTTACCGTCAATATTGCGTTGATAGTTTGCAACGAAGCACAAATTGGATTAATAAACGCACCAGTAATGAAAAACATATACTGGGGCCATAAAAAGCATGGTGCTCATATGCACAATCAAAATGGTATAATCACGCAGCTTAAAGTCTCAGAAACAATAGGAAATACCCGAAGAATTGCAATTAGTAGATCTCATAAATCGGATGATCTAAAAAAATACTTGAGAAATATAAAGGAATATAAAGAAATTGGAATAGGTAGCTCCTTAAAATTCTGTCTTGTTGCGAATGGTGATGCAGACTATTATCCCAGACTTGGTCCAACATCAGAATGGGATACAGCTGCAGGGCAAGCAATTCTTGAGTCAGCTGGAGGATCTGTACTAAAACTTTCTGGTGAACCCCTAAGGTACAACCTCAAGAAATCATTTCTAAATCCATCATTTTTTGCAATCAATGAAAAATTTGATAGTTATGGGTTACTGAAAGAGTTGGCTCAAAAATAATTATTTCTATTGAGGATTGTATCCATCGACTGACTCTATAAATACCTTCTTAATCCCATCAATATCCTCTTTTTTTGCATAATTCTCAATCACTCTTATTGTGTCTTCAATCTCTCTCCAACTAGGATGTTTCTCAATTGCTTGCATGATTTTTGGATGTTTTGTTGGTTTGGATTTATCATCGATTAGAAGCTCTTCATATAATTTCTCACCAGGTCTTAATCCTGTGAATATAATTTCTATATCTCCTTCTGGATTTTCATGATCCTTTACGCTTCTTCCACTCAGTTGAATCATATCTCTCGCCAAGTCTACGACTCTGACAGGCTCACCCATATCGAGGAGAAAAATATCTGCGACACTTCCCATTGAGCCAGCCTGAATTACCAACTGAGCAGACTCTTTCAAAGTCATAAAATATCTGATTATTTCTGGATCAGTTACTGTGACTGGTCCTCCATTCTCTATTTGCTTTCTAAACAATGGAACAACAGACCCTGATGAACCCAATACATTTCCAAATCTTACTATGCTAATTCGAGTATTATTTATTTCATTCGCTTCTACTAGAGCTTGCAGTATCATTTCTGCAAATCTTTTTGTTGCACCCATAATATTTGTTGGACGAACTGCTTTATCAGTCGATATAAAGACAAAGCTCTTAACGCCCATGCTGATTGCGGCATTGCAACAGGATAATGTTCCAAAAATATTACATCTAACCCCTGCAAAAATATTTTTCTCAACCATTGGAACATGTTTATAGGCAGCCGCATGATAAATGGTATTGATATTATATTTATCAATTATTTGCTCAAGCCTTTCTTGATTCGTAACATTACCAATGACGGTTATAAGCTTGATATCTAGCTCCTCTTCCAAAAGCTCAGATTCAAGCATATATAATGCATATTCACTAATATCAAATAAGACTAGATTTTTTGGCCTTAATCTTACGATTTCTCTGCACAGCTCTGATCCAATTGATCCGCCCGCCCCCGTAACTAGAATATTCATTCCATCAATGTCTTGCCTAAGCAAGTTTGGATCTGGTTTTCTAGACTCTCTTTTGAGGAGATCGTCAATTTTAACTTTCTTTAAATCAGATATTGATACCCTTCCAGCTGTGACATCTGAAAGCGACGGGAGCATTCTAATGACAACAGGCAAACCCTTTAAGCTTTGAAGCAAATCAGACTTCTCAGATCTCGTCATTGAGGGAATTGCCACCAGAATCTCTTTCACATCTTTCTTTTCAATAATAGTATTTAAACTATTCTTGGAATATACCATTAGTCCCTCTATAGACTTTCCATGAATGCTTTTATTGTCATCAATAAAAGCAACTACTTTCATGTCAGGACTATGAAGAATTGTAGAATGAAGCTGTATTCCAGCACTTCCTGCGCCATAGATTAGAACATTATTAGTAGAGTGACCCTTTATCGATAATAACCACCTAGCTATATATCGAACTCCACCAATGAAGAATATTGTTGTTAGCCAATTGATAATTAGAAAATCATATGGTTTCTCAATCAAATCAGAGACCAATACAACTATGAACCAGAGGAGTGTATATATTGATACAGCAAAAATTAAAGTGATTAGTGCTCTATAATTTGCATACCTAATGAATGACTGATAGAGGCCGAATGAATAGAAAATTGGCAGTGCAATAAGTGGCGCAATGATAATTAGAAAAAGAGCATCTCCTGATGCTATATAAATATCGTTTATCCTTATTGAAAGAGATGCCCAGAAACTAAAGACCAGAACAACATAGTCAGTCATCATCACAAGAAGATTTTTAGCTTTCCTGCTTAAGGAAAGTAATTTTTGAACAAAAATTATATAGAATTCTAAGGTACTATTTCTCATTTCTTTACTGAGCTACTATCAGCTCTTCCCAGCTTCAACATAAAAACAAACTATCACAATGGGCATGAAACATAGGAATGCAATCAAAAAGCCTATGCTTGGATAATTCATACTTAGTATCGATAAAGGAAATACCCAAGCTAAATTGACAAGACTATACAAAAGACAGACGGATCTGTGAGCTTTTGTTCTAGAATGTGATTCTTCATTATATTTTTCGGATATCTTTTTAACGTAACTTTGTGTAATTTTCTGATATGCGTGAGATCGATGTGCATCATACCATACCTCGCCTCTCAGAATTCTAACAAGTAGTGTTACAGTAGCATCGACTAGAAAAATGGACCAAATAATTGCTAATGTCCAGAAATTTATCCAGTCATTAGAAGCTGCATATATTCCTATAGAGCCTAGAAAGAACCCCAAAAAACTACTTCCAACGTCTCCCATAAATATTGAAGAATTTGGAAAATTAAATACCAAAAAGCCAAATAAGGCTGAAATGAGAATCAGGATTGAATTAAAGAAGAATAATTTTTCATGGGTGATCAATAACATATTGTTTCCATTGTAAAATATGATAAACAGATAACAAAGTAGGATAAAAATACCTTCCAACGTTGCTAAGCCATCAATCCCATCCATAAAGTTATATAAATTTGTTAACCAAACTAAAAATACAATTCCAAAGACAAATAAAAAAGGTTTGTTTTGGATGCTAAAATCAAGAAAATTTATATTTGGAAACTGAGTAAAGAATATTATGACTATAACAGATGCTAACAACTGAACTATAAAACGTTGCAGGGCCGGTATGTCATTTATGTCATCAGCAAATCCAACTAACCCAATCACCATTGAAGTGAATATTAAATAATTTGAGTTTTTAGTGCTCATATCAATAGTATTTGTGAGAATAATTAAACTTATCAGCGTAATTATTAGAAAACCCAAACCACCACCATTTGCAACAGGTATGAAATGAGAACTTCTTTGATTTGCTATGGATTTAATATTTCTTCTTTCGGCAAAAAAAATAGCGAATTTTGTAAATAAAATACTCAGAAAAAAAGTTACTGTAATGAGAATTAAGAAATGCTGGTAATGCATTTTATAACTGATATTTCCCATCAGGCGATAGGATCCTTAAGCCCTCTCTTCTTTTTAAGATTCTTGCTTTTCTCGCAGAACAGATATTCCCAAAATTAAAAAATACCTTTATATATGTTGAAATAAGAATCCTAAGGTAACCATTTAAATAAGCATGCTTAAACTCTGATAATATTTCTCTAGAAAGCCACTCCTTAAGATTGAAATTATAGATTCTATATTTTATTCGTCCATCCAATCTCATTTTCAAAAAGTCCAATATCTTTCCCGTTTTTCTAACAGATAGGCCTCCTCCAGCTGTTATTTGAGAAGAGCCCAGATGATTTACAATAGAATCCTTTGAAAGTATAAGTTTATAGCCCATAGATCTAGCACGATAAGACCAATCATTTTCTGTACCATAAAACCTAAAATTCTTTGAGTCTAGCTGTCCAACTATTCTCCAAGCATCAGAAGAAATCAATGAGCATGCTCCGTGAAGTATTTTCAAAAAACCATCTTTATGAGAGATTATCGACTTTCCTGATTCGTGAATATTGGCATTAACTGCCGCAACATTCTCATTATTCAAATATAAGTCAACCATTTTGGTGAGCCAGCCTTTTTCTACAATTACATCACTATTAATTGTCATCAATAAATCTCCATCAGCATTATCAAATCCAAAATTAACTCCAGCATTCCAACCAATATTTTCATCCTGAAGATATATAGTGATCAATTTTTCACTTGCAAATCTTACAAGCATATCTCGATCATCTGAGTTACTAGCATTGTCTATAATTACTATTTCATATGGCTCATAGAGAGTATTTTCAATGATACTATTAATTGAATCGATTGTTACTTCAGCAGTGTTGTAATTGATGATTACAATCGTTACTAAAGGGTTATTTTTGTCTGATTTTCTGATCATTATCAATCACCTTAATAAAAGGTATGAAGCTTGATATCCCTAAAGTTTTAATCATCATTTTACTTTACTGTGAACAATTATCCATATAGAAGTATGTTATTATTCTTGCTATGAGTACATCATCCAGAATCGTCATAACAGGCTCCAATGGTTTTATAGGTTCAAGGCTTAAAAAAAGTTTTCTTAATGATAAAAAAAGCGTAGCGGAGTTAATTAAAGGTAAGCACTCGCTATTCGATATAGGATCTTTAGAAGACTTACTAAAAAATGCAGAAATAATCTATCACTTTGCTGGAGCAACCGCTGGGAGTGGTCACGATCCTGGGAAATCAGTTCTTATAAAAAACAATTTAGAAGCTACTTTCAACTTATTATATGCAATAAGTAAATTCTGTAGAAAACCGCCGCTATTAATAAATATGTCAAGTATACATGTCTACAATAAAGCATTAGACGAACTGAAAGAAAATTCAGAGCTTCTTCCATCAAATGACTACGGCATGACGAAGTTGTCCCAAGAATTCATGATAAGACAAGCAACCATTAGTGGTGTGGTGAAGTCTATTATCTTTAGAGCTTCAAATGTTTATGGTGAGGGCCATCGACCAAATCGTAATTCAGCAATTTCAACTTTCTGTCATAGAGTTAAACATGACTCAGAAATAAATTTGTTTGCTCATGGAGAAGCTACTTTTGATCTTATATACATAGATGATATTGTCAGGATTTTAAGAAATATTGAGAATTTCAAATCACAAGATGGACAAATATATAATCTAGCCAGCGGAACTACAGTCACCGTGAATCATGTAATTAATCAGCTTAAAAAGATTTCAGGGAAAGATATTAAAACAAAAATGGTTGATGGCGTAGTCCATGGATTTTCAATCAA
>NZHP01000024.1 GCA_002691465.1 Gammaproteobacteria bacterium
TCTATGGTGGTTATTTTTGGTTTTATGTATTTGATACAGTAAAAATCAATTCATACATGAGATTAAGTTTTAGTGGAAGAAAAATACATTAAGTTTTATAAAACATTTCATAAAAAGTTCAAAAATGATAAAAATCTTATTCTCTGTTCAAATCTAAACAGTGACGGTTGAATAAAAAGAGATTTGTTTTAGGGTTCAATGATGGAAATAAATTGGGTGATTTTAGGTTGGCTAATCGACATGACACTTAATGGTTTTCTGTGGCTTATCATTGCAGCAGTTTCTCTTTCATTAATTGATATCACCGACAAATGGACAAGAAAAGCTGTTAAATGGATGGATAAAGTTGATAAATGGATAAGAAAATTTATAGATAACTTATTTGAATGGATTCAAAAGAAGAATCTTAAAATAATTTCTAGCACTATATTGTTAATTATCTTTGGTGTTCTTTCTCAACTGGGGATAATACCTAAGCTGATAACTTAATATAAAAACAATACAATAATGAAAAAAATAATACTCATTGTCTTTTTGATATTTTCACAGAGTGGCTGGAGTCAAGAAAAGCTTGATGCCTTAATAGATGGACTTCACCAAGATGCCCATGAGGGTAATTTTCAGACCTACTTTCAACGCTATAGCTCAGATGCTGTCTTTTTGGGAACAGATAAAACCGAGCGCTGGACCATAGAAGAATTTAAAACCTATGCCATGCCGGCATTTGAAGACGGTCATGGATGGACCTACGCAGTAGTCGAACGCAATTGGGAGGGCGACGGAAATACACGCTGGTTTGATGAAATTCTGCTCAATGAAAAGTTAGGACATTGCAGAGGGACTGGCGTCGTCCAACTGATCAACGGCGAATGGAAAATAGCCCACTATGCCCTGACTATGCTTGTCCCCAATGCCATTGCTGAAGACGTTGGCTCACAGACCCAGGAAGCCGACAAACAATAAAAATTATCTTACTTTTGTAATGCTGAAGAGCTCATTTTTAAATTTGAGCTGATTGGTATTATCTATAGCTTTTCTAACCTTGTTTCGAAGCCTAGGGTCACCCTCTAATTTTTGAATATCCTTCTCAACCACTTGGCCTACGTATAATATGTTTGCCCACTTAGCATCCGAGTTGTGTCCAAACAATTCCGTGACCGTCTGATCTGGGGCACGTTTAAATCTAAAGTAGTAATTAATAGGCTTAGAAAAACCATACAAGCCGCCTTCACCGAATGGACTGTTTTTTAGGTATTCAATAATGTCTTTTGCCGTATTTGGAAAAAACTCTTTGTCCTTAAAGGCCAACTTTAAAATTTTATTAATAGATTCTCCGCCGCAGGTATGTGTTACCAAGAGTTTTCCTGATTTATTTAAAAGCCCAATTAACGGACCAATTACATTATTGACTTTGGTTTTTACAGGAGCCGCAGCCCTATAAGATTGAGATGCAACGATAAGATCATAGTTGTTGTTCTTATAATCGTTTTTGAGGAACTTTTTTAGGTGCTTCTCATTGTCTTCTCTATAAATCCTGATAATGCATGGGTTTGAATAAGAGGTACTGCCGTTTTTATCTATCTCTATCCCCCAGTTCTTTTTGATAAAGTTTCCTAAAAACCTGCCCGTGATTTGAGAATTAAAATCAAACGAATTATTGTTTTTTAGGGCAAGGTTAAACTCCCTAACCTTTTTTCCTTTGATTTTCTTCGAGCCCTCAACTGAGCCAAGCTCTGAAAACTTTACATTTGTCATCGTAATCAGAAGGTTTGGGTGCTCGACAAACCTATCGGGTGTTTTTTCTAGGGTATTCTTTAAGTCCTCATAGCTTATTTCTTTTCCAGTGATCAAAAGGGAGGTGTAAGGATGGCATTTGTGAAAGCTTTTAATCATGTTTGAGAATATCGTCCCATCGCCTGTGCCAGCATCTAAAACTCTTATGTATGATTTATTTTCCGACAGCTTTGATATATATGAATAAATCTTCTCTGAGATTGCTTTTTTCTCTCCGGTGTTTTGTATAAACGATAAATACTTCAATCGGTCATCGAAGAATCTTTTTTTGCCAACTTTTTTCACAGAAACCTTTTATAAATAAAACAAGGCCCAAATAATAACACTCCGCAGCAGCTCATTTAAAATTAAGTTCAATGCAAACTAAAAAACTAAGCCAACATGCTATATTTATTTAATGAATAAGAACGAGTATTTTGGATCCTGCCACTGCGGTGAAATTAAATTCAAATTCTATTCAGGCGAATCTGTAGAGGTTTGGATATGCAACTGCTCAATATGTGATCTGCTTAACTACGAGCACCTTTTTATAAAGCACGAAGACTTCAAAATCATTCAGGGCAAAAAACTACTATCCGAGTATTCTTTCGGAACAAAAAAGGCGAAACACCTATTCTGCAAAAAATGCGGAACAAAAAGTTTTTACCAGCCTCGCTCACATCCTAATTCATATAGCATAAACTTAAAATGTATCGACAATGGTCCCGATATAAAAAACGTGATTCACTTTGATGGAAAAAATGAATTCAATTAATCTTCAAAAACAATTATGAGAAATTACCTTCTTCTTTTTTTAGCAATTGGCCTTGAGGTCATGGGAACAATGATGCTGCCGTCTACTCAAAGCTTTACAAAACTGTTTCCAAGCTCTGTCTCAGTGGTTTCTTATGTTTTATCGATTTACCTTTTGGCTGTTTTGTCTCAAAAACTACCCTTGGCTGTCATTTATTCGTCTTGGGCAGGCCTTGGAGTTTTTTCAGTGGCCCTTTTAAGCTACGCCTTTTATAAACAGACAATAAACTGGCAAACCATTGTAGGCTTATTCTTAATTGTCATTGGGGTAACGATAGTAAACATATATAAAGGAGAATCCTTTTAGGGGCTATGGAGTTTAAACAATGAAAGGATTTAAAAATTTAATCATCTTAGCCCCCTTGGGTTATGCGCTCCACCATTATGAAGAGCACGTAATCTTTAATTTCAGGGAGTGGAGATTAAAATATTTTTTAGACAATAATGCTCTCAGCACCGAAGAAGTTTTGTTGAGGCTTATGTCTTTGCTTCTAATCGCGATCATCATTCATGCGATTAAAAATAATAGAGGAAGCGCACACATCGTGATGTTTTTTCTAATGACAACACAGGTCGTGAATGCTCTCTTTCATATTTTCTTTAGCCTCTATTTTCTTGATTTCAGCCCCGGAGCAATTACGGCAACAGCACTGTATCTTCCTGCCAATTATTTGATTTTTAGAGCCGCATTTAATGAGGGCTACCTCAGGAGCACGACAGAACTTTTGCTGCTCTTCCTTGCAGCGATATTAACATTCACACTTTTTGAGCTGACAGGACCAATGGTCATTGGCTACAGCATTGTTGTTATGCCTTTTTACTATAAATTGATCAATAGACTAAATAAATTTTGATTGTGCTTTATTAAAGAAAGACAAACTTTGCGACAAAGATTAAAAATAAAAACCAAGCACCCGACGAAACACTTCTGATTTCTCCAGCGAATGCCTTGATTACAACATAGGAAATAAAGCCTAATGCAATCCCGTTCGCGATTGAAAAAGTCAGGGGAATCATGACGATCATTATTAGTGATGGCACAAGCTCGGTTGTGTCGGCCCAGTCTAATTTTTCCATTCCGCCAAGCATTAAGATTGCGACATAAATCAATGCACCAGAAGTAGCATATGCTGGGACAATTGCGGCCAAGGGTGAGAAAAATATTGCCAACAAAAAAAGAACGCCCACTACCACAGCAGTCAGCCCCGTTCTTCCGCCTGCTTCAACACCAGCAGAGCTTTCTACATAGCTTGTAACAGGAGCACAACCAAAAAATGCACCCACAACACTGGAGGTGCTGTCTGCTTTGAGCGCTCTGTCTAGGTTTTTGATATTCCCTTCAGAATCGACGAGGTTTGCTCGGTTTGCAACACCCAAAAGCGTGCCAGCCGTATCGAATAAATTTACAAAAAGAAAGGAAACAACGATGCTCACCATAGTAAGATCAAACGCACCAAGGATATCCAGTTTTAAAAATGTTGGCGCCAAGTCTGGCGGCATAGAAATAAACCCCTGAAACTGAACGAGTCCAAAAAGCATGCCACTAAGTGTCACTGCAATAACGCCCAAAATAATTGCCCCAGGAACTTTTCTGATCGCTAAAACAGAGATAAGAAGAAACCCGAAACCAGCTAAAACTGTTTCAGGTTTGGAAAAATCACCCAAGCTTAAAAAGTTCGCATCATTCGCGACAACCAAGCCGCCACTTTTGAGTCCAATGAAACCAACAAATAGACCCACGCCGGAACCCATTGCAACCCTTAGGTTCATTGGAATACTATCCAGCATCCATCTTCTCAACGGGGTGACACTCATAATGACAAATAAAATACCCGCCAAGAAAACCGCACCGAGCGCAACCTCCCACGAGTAACCCATTTCAATCACAACAGTGAATGTGAAAAACGCATTGAGCCCCATACCGGGCGCAAGACCAACGGGCCAGTTTGCATATAAGCCCATTGCAAAGCAGGCCAGCGCAGCTGCTATGCAGGTCCCCACAAAACTAGCGCCAGGATCCATTCCTGCTGCTGCCATGATTTGTGGATTTACCAGAACAATATACGCCATTGTGACAAATGTTGTCAGCCCCGCGATCAGCTCTTTCTTAGGATTGGTTTGATGTGATTCTAGCTTAAAAAACCTTTCAAGGATTTGGTCCATTTATTTGTACCCAAAAGCCCAGTTTATTACCCATAATTAAGCTTTACAAGAAGTCATCCGAGCAAAAAAGCAATCCAAACAACAATGATCGATTGATTGGAGTTTTGATCCCTTGTATGATGTGGCTGTTGGTTAATTCCTACACTCGCAAAATAAACATTTGGTTCAAAACCATTGTGAGACGCAAGTAAGCGGAAGCTGAAGAAACGGAGTCGTTTATCTCATAAATATCTTCAACTATCTACTTAGGACGCACATCAATATTTGGTTCAAAACCATTGTGAGACGCAAGTAAGCGGAAGCTGAAGAAACGGAGTCGTTTATCTCATAATAAATTCTTCTATTACCAGCTCAATTTAACTTCGTATTTAAAAGGAGCGATATGAAAAAATTAGAATACATATGGCTGGATGGATTCCAGCCAGAACCAAGCCTAAGAAGCAAAGTTAAAGTCACGGACGGAAGCCCGCCAGACTGGTCTTTCGATGGCTCATCAACTCAACAAGCCGACGGCTCAAGTTCTGATTGTATTATCAGGCCTGTAAACGAATATACTGGCCCGAGAAATTCTGACAGCCTAGTCATGTGCGAAGTGCTGTCGCCTGACCGGTCTGCACACCCNTCCAACACCAGAAACCAGTGTGTCGACATTCTTACAGATGATTGGTGGTTTGGCTTTGANCAAGAGTATTTCTTCACAAATCCTGAAGATGGAACAATACTTGGNTGGGAAGACGGAACGCCGAGACCACAAGGGGACTATTATTGTGGCGTAGGATCAGGNAATGTACAAGCACGTGAAGTTTCGGAAGCACATATGGANGCTTGTCTTGAGGCAGGNATTACTATCACTGGCACCAACGCAGAAGTGGCCCTCGGTCAATGGGAATACCAGTGCTTCGGCAAGGGCCTTAAGGCAGCAGATGATTTATGGGTAAGCAGATACCTTCTTCATCTGATTGCAGAGGAATACGGAGTGTCTGTAAACATTCATCCCAAGCCTCAAGAGGGCGACTGGAATGGCTCGGGAATGCACACTAATTTTTCGAATGAACAAATGAGAAGCGCAGGCTCAGAGGAACTATTCAATTCTATGTGCGAAAAGCTGGGCAAGGTTCATGCAGAAGGGATAGCCAATTATGGTTCAGACAATGATAAGAGGTTGACTGGGAATCATGAAACTCAAAGCATTGATACTTTTTCGTATGGCGTGAGCGACAGAGGGGCAAGCATCAGAATACCCATCTATACAGTTGAAAACGACTGGAATGGGTATTTAGAGGATAGAAGACCCGCTTCCAATGCAGACCCATATAAAATTATTTCGCACATTGTTGGCACGCTGACACAATAAACCGAAAAACTTAAGGGTTTTAAAGGCCTCTATATGGGGCCTTTAATCTCTTATGAGGCTCCCCACCAGGCTTTCAACCCCATCCAAACCTTGAGCGCTTAAATATTTTTCTATTCCCTCATTAATTTTATTGCAAACAAGCGGATCAATGAATAATGCAGTTCCAATGCCTATGGTTGAAGCACCTGCGATGATAAATTCAAGCGCATCCTTAACAGAGCTAATTCCGCCTTGGCCCATGATCGGAATATTTTGAGGGCCAGCAACTTCGTATACCTGCATAACTTTTTGTAGGGCAATTGGTTTAATCGCTGGCCCTGAGAGACCGCCTGAGGTATTGCCCAAAACAGGGCGCTTACTATTGATATCGATAGCCATACCGGTAATCGTATTAATCACTGAAAGCGCATCACTTCCGGCATCGATACATTTTCTGGCGCTTTCCTTTATATCCGCTTGATTGGGCGATAGTTTCGTGATGATTGGTTTAGAAGTCGCACCCTTGCAGGCCTCGACAACTTGCGCAGACATTTCTGGATCATTCCCAAACTCCATGCCGCCCTTCTTAACATTTGGACAGGAAATATTTAATTCAATTGCATGTATGTTTGATTGGTCAAATATTCTGCAGACCTCAATGTATTCATCAATGGTTGAACCCGAGACATTCGCAATGAAATGAGTTTCAAAAGGTTCGAGCGATGGAAGAATATTATCAACGACCTCGTGAGCACCAGGATTTTGTAATCCAATTGAGTTCAGCATTCCCGACGGTGTCTCGTAAACACGATGAGGAGCATTCCCCAAGCGTGGCTCAAGAGTGGTGCCCTTTAGAACGGCTCCACCGATATCAGTATTTGAAAAACCCTCAAGCCTTGTATATTCATCACCAAAGCCCACGCATCCAGAAAGCAAAACAATTGGGGAGGCTAGATTGAGCCCCAAGAATTCTGTTGTTATTGTATTTTTGTTGGCCATACTGGTTTTGTGTTCAATATTGTACTACATCAACCCGAAATTCCACCCAACACAGGAAATATTATTCGCCTATGTGCAAACACAGGGGCAAAATTACACTTGATACACCCTCTGGGCTTTGTGATGTCTAAAAAAAATCTTGAAAGGGCTGCATTGGATTACGGAGAATCGGTTGAGATTATTCATCATAAAAACTTTGAAGCATATTTAGAGAATACCCAATTCAACAATTACTATGCTGTTTCCACAAAGGGCAAGTCACCGATGAATGAAAACACCTTTTTGCCCGAGGACTATCTTATGTTCGGTAGCGAAACAAAAGGACTTCCCAAAGAGTGTCTCTTGCATGAAAGCTGTAAGGGTATCGTAAGAATACCAATGACGGGAGGATCAAGAAGCTTGAATCTTTCTAACTCTGTCGCAATTCTTTTGTATTACGCATTAGGGCTGAATAAATTTAAAGGGCTATCTTAGTTTTCAAAGCGGAGCGGCCTGGCCATAAGCTCCGCACCAGCCTCTTTTGCAGACAGGCCTTCAAACAGTATTTTGTAAACCCTGGAAGTAATAGGAAAGTCATCATCATTTACTATTCCGGTATTGGACAATGCGCTAACAGCATGCACGCCTTCAGGCGTTCCATTGTGCGCTTCTCTGAAGCTATCAAGGTTTCCACCCCTGCCAATATGTATTCCCAGCTGCCTATTTCTGGACTGGTCATCTGTCGAGCTCAAGACCAAGTCACCAATGCCCGATAAACCCGAGAAGGTAGATTCATTCGCGCCCATGCTCGTTCCTAAGGTTTTCATTTCCTCTGCGCCACGAGTAATTAAAGCAGCTCTGGCATTTGCTCCCATTTCCATTGCATCTGAAATTCCTGAGGCAATTGCAATAATATTTTTTAAAATTCCTCCAAGCTGAACACCAATTGGGTCGGCAGATATATATACCCTTAAGTTCTCATTCGACATTTTTGATGCTAATCGACTTGGATCGTTGATTGTATTTGTAGCAAGCGTGATTGCAGTTGGTTTGCTTAGAGCAAGCTCTTCAGCAAAAGTAGGCCCAGACAAAACACCATGTTCAATATCAGCACCATAATGCTCAGATACAATTTTGGATAACAGTGCGCCGCTTTCTAGATCAAAACCTTTGGTTGCCCAAAGCACTTTAGATGAAGCAGGGGCTTGACTTAATTCTGATAGCGCTTTTCTGAAATATGGACTTTTTACACATATGACAACACAGTCTATTTCGCCAAGAAGATCTTTAACCGCTTCCGCAACATGAATATCATCTGGCAGCCTGACTCCCGGCAGATATTTATGGTTTATTCTGGTGGACGCAATATTTTTTAGATTTTTCTGATCAAATGAGCTCAAAAAGACCTCATTTCCAGACTTATGCAGCTGAAGCGAAAGGGCGGTCCCCCAAGCGCCTGCACCAAAAACTAAAAAAGAAGTTTCTCCCATTTAATTTTGGATTTGTTGTTCTTCTTTGGCTTGAGTATAAAGCGCCTCAAAGCTAATGGGTTGAAGATTAAGAGCGGGGAAACCGCCTTTGGCAACGACAGAAGAAAGCATCTCTCTGGCGTATGGAAACAATGTAGAAGGACAGTATACAGCTATAAGGTCTTTGATTTCCTCATCGTCATATCCGTTCATTACAAAGACACCTGATTGTTCAACCTCTGCAATGAACATTGTTTTTTCTCCATAACTGGCTTCAGCTTTGATTGTAAGCGAAACATCATATGAGTTTTCGCCAATCTTGTTATGGGTATTCGAGAGGTTGATTTTGGTTTCAGGCTGTATATTCTCTTCCATAAAAACACCAGGACTATTTGGCGCTTCAAAAGACACATCCTTAACATATATGGTTTGAATTGCTACGGTCTTTTGATCTTGGGTTGTTTCTGTCATGATTGCTCCGATATAGTTGGGAGAGAAGCTCTTTCCCATTCAATTATTCCGCCCTTAATATAAAAGGCCTGCTCAAAATTGTTTTTTCGAAGCGCAAGACTGCTTTTTTTGCTCGCACCTCCTGTATCGCAGACCAGCAGCAAAGGCTTGTTCAAGGATCCCGCTTTTTTTGGCACATCCTCAGGCGCGATGTTTTGAGAGTCCAATAAATGCTTTTTTCCAAAATCATTCTCATTTCGAAGATCAAAGATCACAGCATTCTGGTTAATCAGTTTTACAGCCTGCACTGGAGACAGGCCACAAATATTGCCTTCTTTTATTTTCAGTTCATTAAAGATTGCCAAAAGAAAAACAAATATCGTTAAACTTACAAGAATCAGGTTTTCATTTATAAAGTCCATCATTAAATCTCTGCAGCTATCTTCTGAGCGATAGATTCAAGTTTTTCAGGTTTCTCCATTTCATAGCCATGGTTTGTATTAAGCGCGCCATTATAAACCGGAATGATATGCATATGGTAATGAAATACTGTTTGCCCAGCATCAGGACCATTGAATTGCTTTACAATCAAACCAGATGGACGAAGAGCCTTCTTCATAGCATGCGATAACAACTTAGTTGTTTTGATGACCTCTTTCAAATATTCTTCGCTGAGATCAAAGATATTTTCAGCAGGTGATTTTGGAACTACCAATACATGGCCATCAGACACAGGCATAATATCCATAAAAACGATTGTAGATTCATTCTCATATACTTTATGGCAGGGCATCTCACCCCTTAAAATCTTTGCGAAAATATTTTCATTGTCGTATGACATGCTTCTAATCTATCCCTTCAAATATCCCAATATCATAAACCCCTGTGCCGTCTCTTTTGTGTTTTGTTGATTGATATTCCTCAGACGCCCAAAAATTATCGATACATTCTTTATTTGGAAACTTAGCTATAATCGCTGTTTTTCCATCCAGCAAATTTCCTTCAACCACTTTGTTTACTGGCCCCCTGACAACATACTGTCCTCCATGTTCTTCAATTAATTTTGCTGAAATATCAGCATATTCACTTAAGGCCTCACTAAAGTTTGTTATTTCACAAATTGATACCAAATAAACAGACATAAATCCCCCTTTTTTATTAAATATAGCAAATCAAAAGCGGCATGCCTTTAGAAATAAGCACTGTTAATTGAGAGCCTTTATGTTTAGAGTACGCTCTATGCAATACGACTACAGTTATTGCCCGATCTGTAAAAATAAACTGGTTACAAGAAAAGAAAGCGGGCTTGAACGAAAAAGATGCTCAGACTCAGAGTGCGACTTTGTATTGTGGAATAATCCGACACCTGTTCTTGCAGCGGTAGCCCATAGAAATGAGGAAGTAGTTTTGGTTCAATCAATAGGTTGGCCTGCGCATTGGTTCAGTCTCGTCACCGGGTTTATGGAAGCCGGGGAAAGCCCTGAAGAGGGGATAGCAAGAGAAGTAAAAGAAGAGATAGGCCTTGATTGCAAAGTTGGCCCCCTGCTTGGGATTTATGAGTTCATTCAAATGAATCAAATCATTATTGCCTACGATGTATTTTTATCTCAAGGCGAGATAAAGTTAGACAAGGAGGAGTTGGTTGACTTTAAGCTGGTGAGCTCAAGTAATCTGAGACCATGGCCAAGCGGCACAGGGCAAGCCGTAAAAAAATGGCTTCACCAAAGAGGTATTGAGAACAAAGAGATAGAGTTTAAAAAGCTCAAGAAAAACTAACGCTAACTTTCCTTGCCCTCTCTTGTTTTACCAATGAGAAAAGAAATCACGATCAATGCAACGGCAATGATTACATAGTACTGAACCATAAATCCAAATACTGGCGAGATGCTATCTAGGCCCTCAACCAGGGCATCCCCGCCTAACAGGCCAGCCAATACGCCACCGATCGCCGATGCAGTGAACCAAAGCCCAAACATTTGGCCAACATATTTTTTTGGAGAGTGTCTGGAGAAGGCAGCCAACCCAACAGGAGATAGCGCCAGCTCACCCCAAGTTTGGATGAGATAGGTTAAAATCAGCCAACGCATATTGACTGGCGATGAAACAAGTGCCAGCTCAACTGCGTATAACATCACAACGAAGCTAAGGGCCATCAATAACAGGCCAAATGCAAACTTGATTGGCAGAGACGGATTAAGGTTTTTACGGGCCAGCTGTGTCCACATGCCGGCAAACACAGGCGCAAAAATCACTACAAAAATTGGATTTGCAAACTGCAGCCATCCAATAGGAATAATGTAACCAGAGATCGAAAGATCGGTATAGTCTCTTGCAAATATACTCAGCGAGCTTGCTGATTGATCAAAACCAGACCAAAAAGCAGCCGCACCTATAAAAAGCAGCCCAAGCAGAATTACACTTTTCTTCTCTTCGCTTGTGAGTCCAGCAAAGAAGTATAAATATAAGAAATAAGTACCAGCAACAAAAGATAAAAAGTAGTAGAAGCCTTCAGCAAAAGCCCTAGCATTTATCGTATAAAGACCCACCAGCCCTGCAATTATCACAATGGCAGTTATGGCAAGGCTAATTTTTGACCACAATACAAGCCGAGACCGTCTTGCTTCATCCATGGAGTTTGGTTCTGCTCCAGCAGCTCCCAACAAATGACGCGTCTTGATGAACTGGATGACACCAAAAGTCATGCCAACACCAGCAGCACCAAAACCCCAGTGCCAACCGATTTTTTCACCCAAATATGAGCAGATCAAGAATCCCAATGTTGATCCAATATTAATGGCCATGTAAAAAACATAGTAACCATTTTCTCTTCTGCCATCTTCATCTGAGTAGAGTTTGCCCACAATGGTTGAGATATTGCCCTTGAGCAAGCCCGTTCCTATAACGACAAAAATCAAGCCAAGAAAGAAAGTCTGGTCAATAGGTATGGCGAGCGTGAAGTGGCCCAACATAATAATTATTGCACCGATTAAGACCGCTTTTTGATGCCCGAGAATATTGTCTGCTAACCAGCCTCCAGGAATAACAATAAAGTAGACCATCCCAACATAGATCCCATAAATTGCTTGAGCCTCAAGTTGAGACCATCCAAGCCCTGGGTTAAACCCTGTCATTGCGCCTGTCATATAGAGTACCAAGAGTGCTCTCATGCCATAGTAGGACATGCGTTCCCACATTTCGGTTAAGAAAAGTGTTCTGAGGCCTATAGGGTGGCCAAAAAAATCATCATTAGGGGTTGATGCTTGGTTCATCGGTTTCTTTCTCCTCTTTATTCTTTTTTACAAGAAGCCTAGACAATAGAATGCCGCACTCATAGAGCAAGTAAACAGGTACCGCAAGCAATGTTTGTGAGATGACATCAGGCGGTGTAATAAGCATTCCTATAGTGAATGCTCCTAGTAAAACATAAGCTCTACTGGCAGCAAGCCTTTCTACAGATGCCAAGCCAGACCAAACGAGAATGACTGTTGCTATTGGCACCTCAAAAGCCATACCAAAAGCAAAAAACAGAACAAGAACAAAATCCAAATAGCTCGATATATCAGTCATCACTGAAACACCCTCTGGCGCTGCAGAAGTAAAGAAACTAAACATCAATGGAAAAACAACCCAGTAAGCAAAAAGAGCCCCAGAGTAAAACAGCAAGACACTTGAAATCATGAGCGGAATAGCAAACTTTTTTTCATTTTCATAGAGACCGGGAGCAGCGAAAGACCACATTTGGAAGAGCACCACAGGCATGGCGAGAAAAAGCGCAGCAAAAATTGTGGTTTTGAATGGCGTCAAAAAAGGTGAAGCTACTTGAGTCGCAATCATCGTTGAGCCCTCTGGCAATTGGTTCATTAACGGCATTGCTATTTGAGAGAAAACAAAGTCTGCAAATGGCGCAAGGCAAATAAACAAAACCAATACTGCACTGCCAGCTTTGATCAGCCTTGACCTTAATTCAATTAAGTGAGAGACAAGACTTTCTTCTTTTAGATCTTCCGTCGGCTGACTCATTCTTTTTCTTCAGCTTCCTTTGATTTNTGGGGGACATCAGGCCTCATTGGTGTGAGCTCGATTTCTTGACGCATTTGTCTCGAAAAGCTATTAACCATAGATCTNGCTCTACCGAGGTAGTTTCCAATTTTTATTGCTACTTCTGGGAGTTTGTTTGGNCCTAGGACAAGCAGGCCCAGAACGCAAAGGACCAGCATTTCCCAAAACCCAATATCAAACATAACGGACTAATGTTTTGTTTCGTCGCTTTCGTCTTCGCTGTCTTCAGGATCTTTATTTAGCTCTTCACCGATCTTTGATAGGTCTGATTCTACGCTCTCAGCCTCATTTAGACCCTTCCTAAAGCTTTTAATGGCACCACCAAGATCCGAACCAATATTTTTGATTCTTTTGGTTCCAAAGATTAAGACAACGATCAATAACACAATCAAAAGTTGCCAAATGCTTATTCCACTTACGCCCATTGTTATCTCGCCGAAAATTTATGACTTTTTATCATAACATTTATTTTTTTGAAGCTAATGAAATTGTTATTGGCCCGTCATTGAGAATAGAAACTTTCATATCTGCACCGAATACACCTGAGGCCACATTGGGATAAACAGAAGACACAGCATCAACGAATTTTTCAAACATTGGTTTTGCAATATCTGGAGACATTGCGGTTGAGAAGCCAGGCCTATTGCCTCTGCTAGTATCAGCAGCGAGAGTGAAATTAGGTACCAGCAATATATCCCCATTAATGTCAGAAATGCTGTGATTCAAAGCTCCGCTTTCATCATCAAAAATACGAATTCGTGTAATTTTTCTAACCATCAAATCAAGGTCCTCATCGTTATCACCTGGTTGAAAACCAACTAGCGCAACAAACCCTTCTTCAATGGATGAATGGACCGAATTGTTTATATTTACAGAGGCCTCTGAAACTCTTTGCAACACAATAATCATATCTTAAAAATACCATAATAATTGAGGCAGTACCTGATATCCTATTGTTTGAAATATGACAAAAAAGATTAAAAGAAGAGATTTGCTTTTAGGCACAGGCGCTGCTGCTGTTGCGGTTTCATCAAACACTGTTCGTGCACAACCAAAGACTTATAGATGGAAAATGGTGACTACGTGGCCACCAAATTTTCCAGGGCTTGGAACAAGCGTTGTAAGAATGGTAAAAAATATTGAAAGAGCATCCGGCGGAAGAATAAAAATTAAACTCTTTTCTGCCGGTGAGCTTGTCCCTGCATTTGAGGTTTTTGATTTTGTCTCAAGTGGAGGAGCTGAGCTAGGGCACGGAGCAGCTTATTACTGGAGAGGGAAGAGCGAGGCAGCACAAATATTTACAACATTGCCATTCGGTCTTAATGCCATGGAGTTGAATGGCTGGCATTATTTTGGAGGGGCGCAAGAGCTTTATAGGGAACTATATGAGCCATTTAATCTCTTGCCATTTCCTTGTGGCAACTCGGGATGCCAAATGGGAGGCTGGTTTAAGAAACCTATTGATACCATTGAGGACATTAAGGGATTAAAAATGAGGATCCCTGGTTTTGGCGGTGAAGTTTTAAGAAGGAATGGTGGAATCCCTGTTGCAATGCCTGGAGGCGAAATATTTACAGCGCTTCAGACTGGGACCATTGATGCAGCTGAGTGGATAGGCCCATATAATGACCTTGCATTCGGTATGCACAAGGTAGCAAGCCACTATTATTATCCAGGATGGCATGAAGGTGGACCATCGCTCGAGTGCATCATTAATAAGGAAGCATTTGAGTCCCTGCCAGATGATCTTCAGGCAATAGTTGAAATTGCAATTCAATCTACGAACGACACTATGTTGGCAGAATTTGTTGCAAGAAACGCTTCCTCTCTAAAACAAATAAAGAAAATGAAGGAAATTGAAATAAAACCATTTCCTGAAGAAGTCATGAAGGCTTTCGAAAAAACAACNAATGANATAATCAAAGAAATAGAGGCCAAGGANCCTCTTTTTTCAAAAATTTTTAAATCTTTTTCAGATTACAAAGAAACAGTATCTGAGTGGACTAAGATTTCAGAATATGCCCTTTTAAAAAACAGATATAAAGATTAAGCATAGAGAACAGATGGCAGCCAGGTAACGATTACAGGGAACGCAGCAAGCAGCAAGAGCACCAAGGCTTGTATGACCACAAAAGGAATGGCTCCTGTGTATATTGATTTTGTCGAGATTGATTCAGGCGCAACCCCTCTTAAGTAGAAGAGAGCAAAACCGAAGGGTGGGGTTAAAAAAGACGTTTGCAGGTTAATCGCAATCATAATTCCAAGCCAGATGGGATCAACTCCAAGCGTCAAAATAATTGGAGCAACGATNGGTACGACTACAAATGTGATTTCAATAAAATCCAAAACAAAACCTAGGATGAACATTGCTATCATGACAACCAAGATGATTCCAAAAGTTCCTCCTGGCACTGAAGTTAAGTAAGACTGAACAAGCTCATCTCCCTCGTAACCACGGAAAACCAAGGAGAATACAGAGGCACCAATCAGAATCATGAAAACCATTGTGGTCAATTTTGCTGTATCTTGAGAAATGTTTTTGAGTGANTCCCAATTCAAGGATTTTTTTGCATAGGCAAGCAANACAGCACCCATGGCACCAACACCAGCAGCTTCGGTAATTGTGGCAAACCCAAAAATAATTGATCCCAGCACTGCCAAGATGAGAATCAATGGCGGAAATAGAGCCTTTATAAGGGTGCCGAAATCAGCTTTTGATGAATGATTGCTCTCCATTACTGGCATTGAGGCTGGATTAACCAATGAGACAAAGAATACGTATAAGAGGTATGAGACTACAAGCATCAAGCCAGGAAAAATTGCCCCAACAAAAAGATCGCCTACCGACACAGTTTCAGGAGAATATATNCCCTGATTTAGTTGAGCCTGTTGATACGCAGATGATAGAACGTCACCTAACAAAACCAATACGATTGAAGGAGGGATTATTTGACCCAATGTTCCAGATGCAGCAATTACACCTGTTGATAAAGAGGAGGAATATCCTTTTCTCATCATTGAGGGCAGAGAAAGCAAGCCCATCGTAACAACAGTTGCTCCAACAATCCCAGTACTTGCAGCGAGAAGCATTCCAACTAAAATCACAGATATGGCAAGACCGCCTCGGAAATTACCAAATAAGACACTCATGGTTTCCAATAAATCTTCTGCAATTTTTGCTTTCTCCAAGGTAATACCCATGAAAATAAAGAGAGGGACAGCCATGAGTGTTTCATTGGTCATGGTGCCAAAAAGCCTACTTGGTAGTGCATTTAGATAGCCTGGATCAAAGTTGCCTGTCAGCAGGCCAAGACCAGCAAATATAAGCGCAACTCCTCCCAAAGTAAATGCAACCGGGAAGCCTGCCATCAGCAGCAAAATCACTAAGAAGAATAAAAGAACACTTTCAATCATTTTTAAGTTTTAAAATCGAAAAATAAGACATTGACAACCCTTGAAGAAACAACATTAAAGCTGTAATGGGTATGGTTGTTTTTAATAAAGATATAAACGGAAAAGGAAGACCCCCAGCATCCCTTGATGCCTCACCAATATTCCACGAGGTTAGAACATAGTCGAGCGATGAAAAAAACAAGAATAACGAAAAAGGACATAAAAACAATAATGCGCCAAATAAGTTAACCAATGACTTTGTTTTTTCTGGCCACTGTCTATAAAAAACATCCACTCGCACATGCGCATCCTCTTCAAGAGCATAAGGCGCCACAAGAAGAAAAATTAGTGCATGTACCCATAAAATAATTTCTTGCAGCCATATCCACCCAACACCAAAAAAATAACGAAGAATCACAACTGTAAAGATAAGAAGAATCATTAATGGATAAAGTTTAGATACGCTTTTGCCAAGGCCTGTGCTTAGGCTTTGTATTCCCCTAAAAAACACTTCCACTAGTCTCTCCAAAAAGCCGGGGTCAGCAATACCAGAAGCGCAAATATTTCGAGTCTACCAAGCACCATCGCGATTACACATACCCACTTATTGAAATCAGAAAGATAAGAGTAATTACTAGAAACCTCGCCCAAGCCAGGACCAAGATTATTTAGTGACGCCGCTATTGCAGAAAAAGACGTAATCTGATCAAGCCCGCTCCACATCAATGCCATTGAAAAAAGCACGAGAATGATAAGGTAGGCAGAAACAAAGCCCCATACAGAATTCATAATTTTTTCATCAACAGATTTGGCATTCATTTTTACTGGTATTTCTGCGCTTGGNTGGATTAATTGCTTTAGCTCTTTAAAAACCTGTTTTAGCATCATGACGCACCTAGCAACTTTAAGTCCTCCACCTGTTGAGCCAACACAACCGCCAATGAAGCTATATATAATAAGCAAAAAGGGTATAAAAGCAGGCCATAAATAATAATCATTAGAAGTATATCCAGTTGTTGTGCCAATCGAGATAACTTGAAAAACTATTTGAAGTAACCCTGGTTGAGATTGCTTGTCAGCCCCATTAGTCCCAAATACTATGAGAGTAAAACCAATTACAATAAACAAAAGAACGATATAAGCCTTAAACTCTGAGTCCCTAAAAAACTTGATGAATGATCTTTCTTTCCACGCAAAAAAATGAAGTGTGAAGTTAATTCCGGCGAGGAACATAAAGAGAGACGACACAAAAAAGACACCCGGAAGATTTTCAAAATAACCAAAACTCGCATCATGAGTTGAGAACCCGCCAATGGCTGTTGTTGTCATTGCATGACAGATTGCATCAAAGAAAGTCATGCCAGAAATNTAATATCCAGCCATACAAAGAAAAGTCAGCACGAGATATATTCTTGCGAGAAACTTTGCAGTTTCCGTTTGTCTGGGTGTAAATTTTGAGTCTTGTATTGTTCCAGACTCCGCACGATAAAGCTGCATTCCTCCTACCCCAAGAAGGGGCATAATGGCGACTGCCAGAACAATAATTCCAAGGCCCCCCAGCCATTGGAGCTGTGAACGATAAAACAGCAATCCCTTTGGCAACTGATCCAGTCCCGTCAATATTGTTGCACCAGTTGTCGTTAGGCCTGAGGTTGATTCAAATATCGCATCTGTGAAACTTAACGCAGTTTCTGGAAGCATTAGAAATGGAATTGATCCGAACATTCCAAGGATTATCCAGAATAAAGCAACAATTAAAAAACCTTCATGCAGGCGAATCTCGGATTGATCTTTTCTTGTTGGAAGCCACAGAGCAATTCCAACGATCAAAGTAAAGAAAAAAGCCGCCATAAAAGACGATGCTGTATAGGTATCTCCTTCAAATGCTGAAACCATAAATGGGAAAACCATTGATAGGCTGAAGACCATCATCAACAACCCCAATGTTTTAAAAACTGATTTGTAATAACCCAAAGCCATATTTGCTTCCCAATTTTTTGAATTAGTGGGACTAAGCGAAAATTGTTTCTATTTCTCCAATAGTATCTCGGTTATCAATAAAAACCACAACATGATCATCGGCATCAATCAATGTGGATCTATGAACGGCTTTGATCTCACCTTCATGCGAAACAATGGCCGTAATAAAAGACCCTTCAGGTAAATTAATTTCTTCAACCTTTTTGCCTACAGCATTTGACTGATCGTGTGCATGTGCAACTGCCTCAAGCGCTTCTGCATCGCCTCTTTTTAACTTATGAACTGTGACAACGTCTCCTTTTCTTACATGTGATAAAAGAGCACTAGTGGTTATTTGTTCTGCTGAAATAGAAATATCTATGGTGCCAGCCTCAGCTAAGTCAGAATAAGAGTCCTTGTTTGCTATTGCCATAACTTTTTTTGCGCCCATTTTTTTTGCAACCATGGCAGATAAAATATTTGCCTCTTCTGAGTTTGTTGTAGCAATGAAGACATCATTATTTTCAATGTTTTCCTCTTTTAATAAAGCATCATCTGCAGAGTCACCTTTTAAAACAACTGCTGATTGTAGTTTTTCAGCAATATGCTTGGCTCTTTCTGTATCTTTTTCAATAATTTTGACATGATTATCGTTTTCAAGGTAAGCAGCTAACTTGAAGCCAACCCTTCCTCCCCCAGCAATGGTTATATTCCTTGCCTTTTCTTGATCCTGATTAAATTCAGTAATCATGTTGTCAATTTCTCCAGGAGCGGCAATGAAGTAAACCTCATCACCCTCCTTGATGAGGGCATCTCCTTTTGGTGAGATCATTTCACCATCTCTATACAGAGCAGCAATCCTAACCTTTTCATTGCCCAAATGATTATGAAGATGGCTGATTGGCTGGTCTACAAGAAAGCCATGTTGTTTGGTTTTAACGCCCACCATCTTAATTTTTCCGTCGGCAAAGTTAAGGACTTGGAAGGCACCTGGATGCTCAATGACTTCGGAAATATAATTTGTAACCAATTCTTCTGGACTAAGTATAAAGTCGACAGGTATGTTGCCCTCTGAAAATAGTTCAGAATGCTTTGTATACTCTGCTTGCCTGATTCTAGCTATTTTTGTTTGCGTATTAAAAAGTGTTGATGCAATTTGGCAAGAGATCATATTGACTTCATCACTACTGGTCACAGCAATGATCATATCTGCCGTTTCTCCACCTGCTGATTTTAGGATATTTGGATGAGAAGCATTTCCTTCAATTACTCTTAGGTCCCATTTAGATGAGAGTTTTTCTAGACGCTCACCATCGATATCAACAACAGTAACCTCATTGTCCTGTTCGCTTGCAAGCTCAACTGCTGAGGCTGACCCTACTCGACCTGCACCAAGTATTAGAATATTCATAACTTTAAAGGGTCTATTTTACATGATTTTTAGGTTTGCATAGCCTAAAACAAGCCACTTCAGCCCCGCTGACTGAAAATTGACCTGCACTCTCTTGTTATCACCATCCCCTTCAACTGCAATGACAACTCCTTCACCAAAAGATGAATGTTCAACCAGCTTTCCAAGAAGACCATCTCCACCATTTGCTCTTTGCCTCTTTGGCATGGGTTTAAGTCCTTCTGTTGATAGATCATCAATCAGCTCATTGGGTATTTCATAAAGAAAACGGGAAGGTTGCGAGCTTATCATGCTCCCATGAAGCATTCTCTGGCTTGAATAACTGATATAAAGCTCCCTCATTGAGCGTGTAACAGCGACATAACAAAGCCTCCTTTCCTCCTCTAGCCCGCCAGGATCAAGTTGTGATCGCGTATGTGGAAACAAGCCATCCTCCATTCCAGCTATGAATACCAATGGAAATTCAAGACCCTTTGCAGAATGCATTGTCATTAGCTGGACACTCTCTTGCCATTCAGACGCCTGGTTTTCCCCTGACTCAAGTGCGGCATGCGCTAAAAAAGACTGCATCGGAGATAGATCATCATCCTCAAATGGTTGACGAAAACCATGGGCAGCGTTAATAAGCTCGAGGATATTGTCTATTTTTGTAGCAGATTGCTCTGTTTTCTTTTCTTTTAGATACGGAATCAGCTTTGATTGCTCGATGACTATTTCAAACTGTTTCTCAAGCGTCTGATTTGAAACTAAGTTTTTGGTTTCATTCAGAGTTTCTAAAAAAGCAACAAGACTTTTTGTGGCCCTATTGGCTAATGTCTTGCTCTGAATGAGTTGATCTGAAGCAGCATATAAACACAAACCCTCATCCCGAGCATAATTTTTTATTTTATTCATTGTTTGCGCCCCGATTCCTTTTGGAGGAACACTGCAAGCTCTTTCAAATGCAATATCATCAGCAACATTTTGTGTGAGGCGTAAGTAAGCAAGAGCATCTTTGACTTCAGCACGATCAAAGAATCGAAAGCCTCCATAAACCCGATATGGGATTGCCCTTCGTATCAAGGCTTCCTCAATAACTCTTGATTGTGCATTTGACCTATAGAGAATAGCGATATCACTCAGCTTAAGCTTTCCAGACTTAGACTCTATTGTTTCGATAATATTTGAGGCTTCTTCGTATTCATCAAAATTTTGATGCAGTTTTATTAAGGGGCCAGACTCTTCGTCGGTCCATAAGTTTTTTTCTAAACGACCATTATTGTTAGATATAATCGAGTTTGCTGCATTAAGGATGTTTTTGGTGGAGCGATAGTTTTGCTCTAACTTTATGCTTCTCGGCTCAAGAAAATCATTACGAAATCTCGGCATGCTATCAGGGTTTGCACCCCTCCAGCGATATATGGATTGATCATCATCGCCCACAATAAAAGCCCTTCCTTCCGAACCCGTTATAAGTTTTATGATTTGATATTGTATTTCATTGGTATCTTGAAACTCATCTACGAGAATATTCTCAAAGCGATTTTGGTAATGCTCTAAAAGAGGCTCATTGTTTTTTAATGTTTCATAGAAACGAAGAAGAAGCTCACCAAAGTCAACCAGATTATTTTGCCGGCACAGCTTTTCATATGCGGCATAGAGCCCAAGATAGTGTTCAAACCCCTTTTTCCCCTTGCTTTTATCAGGCCTTAGTCCCAAATCTTTTTGGCTGTTGATAAACCAAGTTATTTCTTTGGGCGGATATCTTGATTCGTCGAATGAACTTTCTTTAATAATTTTTTTAATCTGCCTCAGTTGATCATCTGCGTCTAAAATCTGGAAATTCTGATCAAGGCCAGCATCTGACCAATGCAACCTAAGGAATCGATGAGCAATTCCATGAAATGTTCCAATCCACATTCCTTTAGATTCATAGCCTAAGATTTCAGAAACTCTCGAAGACATTTCTTTGGCTGCCTTATTTGTGAATGTAACGGCAAAAATATTTTGAGGAGGGATTTGTTCTACAGCAATAAGCCATGCAATTCTGTGCACTAAAACCCTCGTTTTCCCGCTACCAGCACCGGCAACTACAATTACATTGCTACCACTAGAAGTGACGGCCTCCCTCTGCTGTTCGTTCAGCTGTACAAGAATTTGATCGGCTTGCATTTTAGTTTCTTAGCTTTGCTTGATCTTGACAGTGTATAAAAGATTAATAAAAGAAAGCAAAAGTAGGGCAGCAAAAGCGTTATGTGCGGTAGCCAAGAATAAAGGAATACCAAACCACACCATTAGAATTCCTATGGCCAATTGAGCCGATAAAGCTATTAGCATTAGTACAGACGCTCTTCTGATACGATCAGAAGAATCCTTAAGGTATTTCAGTCCAAGCAGTCCAAGCGCAATTAAAACAGCGATTGCACCAAGCCTGTGTACAAAATGGATCGCTGTTCTACCAGATGGGCTAAGCTGGCCACCTTCATAGTTGACCCCGACTTCCTGCCACTTTAAGAACCCTTCCCCGAAGTCCATATTTGATGGCCATACTTCTCCATAACATAGAGGCAAATCAGGACAACCAAGCGCAGCATAATTCGTGCTTGTCCATCCTCCAAGAATAATTTGAAGTATAAGAATCGATAAGCCTGCGAACATCACATATGGCGTAGAAATAAATTTTTCACTGCCCGTTTCTATACTTCGATAATAGAAGAACAATAAAGAAAGCGTTGTCAGCCCCCCAATTAAATGTGCAGTTACAACAAGAGGATGAACTTTCAATGTCACTGTCCACATGCCGAGCATGCCTTGAAAAATTACCAAAGCCAGCAAGCCCCCTGATAATTTGAGATCTTTTAGTGAGCCCTCATTGTTCCTATACGAGAAGAAGTCTTTTAAGAACATCAATAAAATTAGAAAGCCAAGCAAGGAGGCGATGTAACGATGAATCATTTCCCTCCAGGCTTTTCCTTCATCAACAACTTCACCTGGAAAATTTTCTTCAACAGAGAGATAGTCTTCAGCTGTTTGAGGAACGGTTACAAAACCGTAACAACCTGGCCAATCAGGACAACCCAATCCCGCATCTGTGAGTCTTACATATGCACCAAATACTATAACGCACAAGGCGAGCAGAATCGTAAAACCGGCTACACCTTTTTTTGTTACCACGATTTTCTTTTAGACTATTCGCCAACCAATGGCATAAAGAGATCACGAATGTAGTACACAAAGGCGCCATCGACTGCCAATATTCCAATCAAAGCGAGTAGGAAAAGTGGCGGAAGCATGATTGCGTATAGAAATGCCATTCTTTCCCATGCCATATGCATGAATACTCCAACCACAAGGCCTGCCTTCAAAAAGGCAAAAACCGTCACAAGAAACCACCTGAGATACCCTTGGATTTCAGCTAAATCAACAGCATAGGAAAATGCACTAAGAACGAATAATAGAATCCAGACACTTATGTATAAGCTGAAAGGATGCTCAGTTTCCGGCGCATCACCAGGATAAAAGCTAGGGTGTTTAAAATGTTTTTGTTCTTCCATATCTAAGACCTACCACAAATAAAAGAAAGCGAAAATAAATATCCAGACCAAGTCGACAAAGTGCCAATATAAGCCTACTACTTCGACCATTTGGTAATCGTCAAGCCTATCATACCGTCCTTCCCAAACCCTTTTTGCAACAATGCTCAGGTAGACAACACCAATCGATACATGAAGACCATGAAAGCCAGTAATCATGAAAAAGAAGCCACCAAACTGAGCTGCACCAAACGGATTGCCCCATGGTCGAATACCTTCTTCAAAGATAAGCTTGCTCCACTCAAACATTTGCATTCCAACAAATGCAACACCCCCAAGTGCTGTTAAGAGAATCAAGAAGGCCGTTTTCTTCCTCTGTTTTTTATATCCAGAGGTCACAGCCATCGCCATGGTTCCGCTACTGCTGATCAATATGAAGGTCATGATTGCAATCAGTAATAAGGGAACATCCGCTCCGCCAACATGGAGGGCAAAGACTTCGCTGGTAGGAGGCCATGGCTCTATTGTGGTTAACCTGACTGCCATGTAAGCGCATAGGAAGGAGCCAAATATAAAGGTATCGCTGACCAGAAAAATCCACATCATGGCCTTGCTCCACCTTACTCTGAAGGTTTGAACATCTGACGACCAATCAGCGACCAATCCCTTTAAATTGTCTGGAATTGAGTGCTCAAAAGTTACAGTTTGGTTGTTAGACATAATTTACTCTTTAAGTTGTTATTAACATCGCAAACAATACTCCCCAGACCAGAAGCATATAGTGCCAATAGGCACCTAATAAGCCGACTGATTCGGGCTGAAGCATCGTTGCATCCCCTTTGAAAACCCTAAAGGTGACCACAAACCAAGCTACAAGGCCCCCAAGTACATGAAAGGCATGCAAAGCTGTGATCAAATAAAAAAATGTATTTGCTGGATTTGAAGACAAGAAATAACCACTTGCATTGAGTTCTTGCCAAGCCCAAGTTTGGCCAGAAACAAAAACAACGACAAAAACACCTGCTATCGCTAGACCTACTTTTGTTTTTTGGTGGTCAGTTGCTTTTGCACCGCTCTTAGACCAAGCCATCCCCACACTTGCTAGCGCCAAACATATGGTGTTAAACCATAAAAGAGATGGAATTGGGACAGGGCTCCAATCTTGAAAGTTCATTCTGAACAAATAGGCATTAGTAATAAACAAGAAGAGAATGGAGATTACTGTCATTAAGACATATACAAATACCTGAGCATGATTCAGCCCTAGAAACGCTTTTTCAGATGCAGGGTAGCTATTCATAATTTAGGTTATTTGCTCATCAGGCACATTCTGCGGAACAAAGTCTGATGTAGCTCCAGGAAGTCCATACTCATATGGCCATCTATAGACGACAGGTAGTTGTTCACCCCAGTTTCCATGCCCAGGAGGTGACTCCAGTGTTTGCCATTCGAGTGTGCATGCGCCCCAAGGGTTTTTAGGAGCAATGGCACCTTTGTAGAGGCTCACGATGAAGTTATAAAGCAGGATAAACTGAGCAGCTCCAACTATGAGAGCGCAGACGGTGATAAACTGATTTAAGTCAGCAACAGATTGTGGAATGAAGTCATACTGCTCATTCGAATAATATCTTCGAGGAACACCTAAGAAGCCAATGTAGTGCATTGGGAAATATATTAAATATGTTCCAACAAATGTAATCCAAAAATGAATTTTACCAAGCGTATCATTTAACATCCTTCCAGTTACAGATGGGTACCAATGATACAAGCCACCATAGAGAGCCAGAACAGGAGACACCGCCATAACCATATGGAAATGACCGACAACAAAGTATGTGTCTGACAGCGGGACATCCACGGCCACGTTACCAAGGAATAGCCCTGTGAGACCACCGTTCAAGAAAGTAACCAAGAATGCTAGGCAGTAAAGCATAGGAACAGTCATTTTAATATTTGCGTTCCAAAGGGTAAGAACCCAGTTGTAAACTTTAATTGCTGTAGGAACAGCAATGATCAATGTTGTTGTTGCAAAGAAAAAACCAAGATAAGGGTTCATTCCAGCTACATACATATGATGCGCCCATACAATGAATGCAATACCGGCAATTGCAATAAGCGCCCATACCATCATGTTGTAGCCAAAAATATTCTTTCTGGCATGAACACTGATTAGCTCTGAAATAATTCCGAAAGCAGGAAGTGCGATGATGTAAACCTCTGGATGTCCGAAGAACCAGAATAGATGCTGAAAAAGTACTGGGCTCCCTCCACCATAATCTAGTACTTCACCACCTTTGAAAATTTCAGGCATGAAGAAGCTCGTTTCTAGTACTCGATCAAAAATCAACATTATGGCTCCTACGAGCAATGCAGGGAATGCCAGTAAGCCAAGGAAAGTAGCTAAGAAGATACACCAGATTATGAGTGGCATTCTCATCAAAGTCATTCCTTTAGCTCTAGATTGAAGCACAGTAGTAATGTAGTTAAGCCCTCCCATCGTAAAGGCAACGATAAAAACGGCCAATGAAGCAAGCATGAGAATGATCCCTGCACCATCGCCACCAGGCGTTCCTTCGAGTATTGATTGAGGCGGATAAAGAGTCCAACCAGCCCCCGTTGGCCCACTTTCAACAAAGAAGCTTGCTACAAGAATAATTACAGATAGAAAATACATCCAGAAACTCAACATATTCACAAAAGGAAAAGCCATGTCACGGCATCCCAGCATCAGAGGAATTAGATAGTTTCCAAAACCCCCAAGAAAGAGTGCTGTGAGAAGATAGATAACCATAATCATTCCATGCATGGTTACATCTTGATAGTAGCTGCCAGCATCAATTGATTCAAACAACCCAGGGAAACCAAGCTGCATTCTCATTAATAGTGAGAGAAACATGCCGGTTAGACCTATTGCAAGCGCAACACAAACATACTGAAGTGCGATTACTTTATGGTCTTGAGAGAATACATATGTATCCCACCAACCTTTTGGGTCATACATTTTTTGACCTTCGTAAGTAGCTGAATTTTGATCCATTTCTTAAATTACTCCTTAGTCTATTTTTATACTCATTTCTTTTATTTCGAAGCTTATTCGCTTAGGGTTTTTATATAATCGCTGATTGCCGTCAGCTCCTCATCAGAAAGCGTAGCATATGCAGGCATCACTGGAGCGTACCCTTCTGCAATTTGCGACATCGGATTAACAATTGATGTTTTGATATATTCATCATCAACAACCACTGTTTCTCCTGAAGTCAAAGCCCTATTGGTGCCATATGTATCTCTCCATGTTGGTCCAATGCCATCCGATCCATCAACGCTATGGCAAGCCACACAGCCTAGCGTTTGAACTATTTGTTCACCATTAGCACCTTCATTCATTGTTTCAGCAAAAGTTGGCTGTTCTGCCAACCAAGTTTTGAAATCTTCCTCTGTATCCACGACAACTACACCTCTCATTGCGTAGTGCCCTGTGCCGCAATATTCAGCGCATGCAACTTCATATGTTCCAAGCACAGTTGGCTCGAACCAAAGATTTGATTGTTGGCCAGGAACTAGATCCATTTTTGCTCTGAATTGAGGCACGTAAAAGTCATGCAAGACATCTTTTGACCTTAGCTGAAAAACAACTTTGTTGTTAATCGGTAAATGAACTTCGCCGCCTCTAATAAGGATGTCATCTTGTCCATAAGGATCATCTGGATTAAGCCCGAAAGTATTTTTTGAACTAAACAATCTTCCGTTTGTGCCTCCGTAGACTCCATCTTCTCCAGGGAAACGATATGACCATACCCATTGTTGTCCAACGCCTTCAACCTCAAGAGCATCTACCGGAAGTTCAACGTATAATTTCCAAGCATATAGCCCAGGAGCCAGAAGTGCGATTACACCGATTGTGGTGATGATGGTTAACTTGAGCTCAAGAGCGGGATTCTCTGGCTCGTATTCAGACTTGTTTCCTTCGCGATAAGGGAATTTGACTACGCAATACAAAATAAATGCCGAGATGAGAACAAAAGCTATCCCAGTGATGACTAGTGATATTAATATTGTGGTATCTAGAAAGCCCCAATTTGAAGCCAATGGTGAAAACCACCAAGGTGATACAAAGTTCCAAAGTACAGTTCCGATTACGATGATCGCAGTAACTATTACAAATGCCATAATGATCCTAGTTGATTAAAAACACACCCTATCTCGGTGCATTATCCTCAAAAAATCGAGAGAATACAATGGTATAAACTACAAAAAAATAAAGAAAAATATTTTTGGTTTAAGATCTTTTTTTTCTCTATTAAGAGAGGCCAATAAAAATAGCTAAAAAGTGAAAAAATCCAACATACCAACTCTCATTGAAAGCTCTGAAGCAACCACTCTTTTCTCTTCCAGAGATCAAATATTGTTGCCTAGCAAAAAGCATTAAGATAACTATCAGCATCAGATAGTATATATACCCCATTTGCCAAATCATCCCGATGCAAGCCCATAAGACGAGAGATATGATTTGCAGAGCAGAGGTGATCATGGAGACTTTATTCCCAAAAAGGATTGCGGTTGAAAAGACGCCAGTCCTTAAATCATCATCAATGTCTACTAGTGCATAAAAGGTGTCATAAACCACTATCCATAATGCTACACCGATCCATAGCAAAAACATTGCTAAATCAAATTCAGAACCGCAAGCAACATAGGCCATTGGTATCGACCAGCTAAATGCCAAGCCCAAGACGATCTGTGGAGATGAAATGAAACGTTTACAAAAAGGATATATTATAGTCAGAGCTAATCCTCCAAGCGACCATGCTATTACATTTCTTCCCAGGCTAACAGCAAGAGAGAAAGCTATTAGAAGAAAAAATAAAAGGAAGGCGACAGCCTCTTTTTTAGTCAACTCTCCCGATGCCAGAGGCCTCTCTTTCGTTCTTTCAACATGCTTATCAATCTCTGAATCTGCAAGATCATTCATGACACAGCCAGCCGATCTCATGACAAAAACACCAACAATAAAAACTACCAAGATATTAGTATTCGGAAATCCATTCGAAGCGAGCCAAAGAGCCGATAAAGTTGGCCAGAGCAGCAAGAGTATTCCTATTGGCTTATCAAATCGAGCCAATCTAGAAAAGCATAGGATTTTATTCATTTTTTACTATATTTCGTTGAGCTGAGGAGGAAATGCTTCAACGAGATGAATGAACTCAGAATTTAATTCGAAAGATGATCTTCTACAGAGTATTTTTTCTTCGCCCAAATCAACTCTTGTAAAGAGAAGGCCAGCTCTTTCAATGCCTTTGATCAATGAAAGCTTTCCACCCAGAGGGTTGTTTCCAAGATCTATAAGCCACTGATTTTTTTCGAGCGTTGAGTTAGAAGCAAATGTTTGAGCAAATATTGATACATTTTTGGTAACCGATATTTCAATTTCGCGCGTAAGACCAACAGCATTTTCTTTTAGGTCTCTTAACATTAGCGGTATTTCGCCGATAGACTCACTCGTGACTTTGAGGTCATGTTGAGGAAACTCATTGCGAAGCTTATCCGTCATCCATGCTTTATAGGATAACCAGTTTTGGCAGATTGGATCTTCAGGATTTGCAACATCTTTAATATTTTCAAACCATTTGATATTGTTCGCGGCTGCTTCTATGTCTCTAAACGATTTCATTGTGTGTGAACTTTATCAAAATGAACCCAAAAGTTCCCAATTAAACATTTCTATAATTGATCTGATTTCCTATCCATCTTTTCACAAGTTTTTCAGATTCTTCTGGAAAGTCACTTTCAAATTGATCGCAAACTTTGTTGATCTTTGGAATTAGATAAGCATCTCTCGAAATATCTGCAATTTTGAGGCCAACAACCCCTTTTTGTCGAATGCCCAAAATTTCTCCAGGCCCCCTCAGTTCGAGGTCTTTTTCTGAGATCAAAAAACCATCCCTCGATGACCTTATAACCTTTAGCCTCTCTTTAGCAGTTTGACCCAATGGGTTTTTGTAAAGCATTATGCAGAAGCTTTCATGTTCTCCTCTGCCGATCCTTCCTCTCAATTGGTGGAGCTGAGAGAGCCCAAGCCTTTCTGTGTTCTCAATTACCATCATTGAGGCATTTGGGACATCAACGCCGACCTCAATTACTGTTGTCGCAACCAAGAGATCAAGTTTATGTTTTTTAAATTCACTCATCGCTTTATTTTTTTTATCTGCAGATAATTTTCCATGCACCAATCCGATACGATGTTCCTTAAGGTTTTCAGAAAGTGTTTTAAAAGTTGCCTCTGCTGACTCACGATTGTGATCCTCTGATTCCTCAATTAGAGGACAAACCCAATATACTTGACGACCCTTTTTTATTTCTCGAAGCGTTTTTTCTACAACCTCTCCCCTTTTGTCCTCTGATAGGCACAAGGTTGCTATTTCTCCTCTACCGCCTGGAAGCTCGGAGATAATTGAGTTATCAAGATCTCCATAAGCAGTCATTGCCAGCGTTCTTGGTATTGGTGTTGCAGTCATGATGAGTTGATGCGGCACAACCCCATCTCGTTTTGCTTTATTGATCAAGCTAAACCTTTGCTCGACTCCAAACCGGTGTTGCTCATCAACTATTACCAATGCGAGGTTATGGTATTCGATAGATTCTTGAAAAAGAGCATGTGTGCCTATAATTATCTGACAATCACCATTTAAAATGCTTTCTTTTAAGATCCTTTTTTCCCGGGCCTTGAGCTTGCTTTTTAGCAACCCTGTTTTAACACCAAGTGGCCCAAACCATTCATCCAAGTTTTGTTTATGTTGCTCTGCCAAGAGCTCAGTTGGCGCCATAAGTGCTGATTGAAAACCACTGTCAACAGCAGTGGCCATTGCTAAGCCTGCAACAACAGTTTTGCCTGATCCTACATCGCCCTGAAGCAGCCTCATCATTGGTTGATTGAGGGCCATATCATAGGAGATCTGAGACGATACTTTCTTTTGACTCTCGGTTAACTTAAAAGGGAGCTTAGAAATAAGACGCTCCTTCATTTCAGCCTGCGTAAGCGGTATTGCAGATTGTTTTTTTGATGCCCGTTTTATTTTTCTCATGCCAATTTGATTCGCTATCAACTCTTCTGTGACGAGCCTTTTTTTTGCAGGCGAAAGCTCGTTAATAGTGAGGGATTCTTTTTTAGGCGAATGAGTTTCTATTAAGGCGTCATCTAGCGGTCCAAGATTGAGCTCTGAAGCAATTTTAGATGGTAAAAGGTCTTCAATATTATCCAATTTATTATTCAATGCTTGAGAAATTAAGGACCTCAATTTTCCTTGGGAAAGCCCTTGAGTGGTGGGATAAACAGGGGTTAGAGTTTTAGGTAAAGCGCGCTTCTTTTTCGGATCAAGTATTTCATAATTTGGATGGATCATCTCAATACCCGTTGTTGTTTTTCTTGTTTTTCCAAAACACCTAAGGATTGAGCCTTTCTTTAAAGCATCTTTTTGATATTTATTGAAGGTAAAAAAACGAAGCGCCATGATGCCAGTACCATCGGAAATCTGAACCATCAACATTCGCCTGCCCCTAAAAACCATGCTGGATATGAGAATTTCTCCTTCTACCTGAGCCTCTGCATCTGATTCTAAAGCACCAATTTTCGTTATGAAGGTCCTGTCTTCATATTTGGAAGGAAGATGAAACAAAAGATCAGTTTGCTTGAAAATATCTAAGTTATTTAGCTTGCTCTCTAATGAAGGGCCAACTCCCTTAAGTGATCTTAAATCATTTTGCTCCATTTTCATTAAGACCTGCTATGACTTCAATCTCTACAGCTACATTTTTTGGTAGTGCTGCAGCCTGCACAAGAGATCGTGCTGGATAGGGTTCCTCGAATAGTTCAATCATTTTTGAGTTTACCGCATCAAAGTCTGATATGTCTTTCAAGAAAACTGTTAGCTTGACTATATTTTGAAGATCGCAGTTTTGTGTCTTAAGAAGATGCCCTATGTTTTGAAAAATCAACTCAACTTGCTCTTCTATGGTTCCATTACATAACTCTCCACTTTCATCAAGCGGGATTTGCCCAGACAAGAATATAAGACCACTTGAAACAACCCCTTGAGAATATGGTCCTATTGCCTTTGGTGCTTTATTTGAGCTGATTATGTTTCTCTCACCCATTTAATGGAGACCTCTTGAAACTTTCTCAACAACCCCAACCGAACGGACATCTCTGATAATGTCTGCCAACTCAATTCTGTTTGTAACTTGAAACTGAAAAGAAAAGTCGATTGTATTGTCTTCATGCTCTTTAATTACTGTTACCTGCTCAATGTTGCAACCTCTGTCTGCAAGTTTACCCGCGATTGCAGCCAATGCACCGGGCTTATGTTTAGCATTTATTAACAGCTCTGATGCGAGGGTTTGTTTTATTGTTTTACTCCATTCAGCGCCTATCCATCTGCTTTGATCTTTTCGGAAAGAGTTGATATGGCGACATTTTCTCCTGTGAATAACAAAGCCTCTCACTTTACTTAAGTGGCCAATAATTGTGTCACCTGGAACGGGCATACAGCATTTTGCAAACTCTATCGAAACACCTTCAGTCCCTTTTATTAGAATGGGAGCGCGTGAATCTTTTTCGCTTATTATTTCGTCTTCACCCAGCATCATTTGTGCCATCAATAATGGATTTTTATCTCCTACACCAATTCCTTGGTATAGCTCATTCATGTCTTTAAAGCTTAAGAGGTCCAACAACCTCTTAATTTGTTTAGATTTAATATTCCTCTGTTTTTTCCCCAGGGTATCCAAGGCGTTATTAAAAAGCCTTTTGCCAAGAACTATTGTTTGCTCAAAATTTAGATCTCTCAGGTATGATCTTAAATTATGCCTTGCCTTGGCAGTGGTAACAAAAGATAGCCAACTAGGATCTGGGTTTGCATAACGAGAAGTTATGATTTCAACCGTTTGACCACTCTCAACAACGGTCCTGAGGGGAACCTGAATCCGATTGACTTTTGCACCAATGCAACTATTGCCAACATCAGTATGTACAGCGTATGCGAAATCCACGCAGGTTGATTTTGAGGGCAACCTTAAGATATCTCCTTTTGGACTAAATACGTAAACTTTATCAGGATACAAGTCGACTTTCACACTCTCGAGAAATTCTTCAGCATGACTCGAGCCCTGAATCTCTTGTATGGTTGCAAGCCATTCTCTTGCCTTACTTTGTGCAGTTGAATCTGACGGATTCGTAGCCTTATATTTCCAATGTGCTGCTATACCATTTTCTGCAACTCTATCCATATCGAGCGTTCTGATTTGTATCTCAATAGGCGTGCCATTTGGCCCAAGCAAGCTCGTGTGTATTGATTGATAACCATTCACTCTTGGAATGGCAATATAATCTTTAAATTTACCCATAATAGGTTTATATAATTCATGAACCAAGCCCAAGACTTCGTAACACTCTTTTGGCTCATCAACTATAATTCTGAGACCATAAACATCGATAATTTGTTCCAAAGGCAGGCGTCTTCTTTTCATTTTTTCATAAACACTAAATAACTCTTTCTCTCGGGTTATGATTTTGAACTCTATATTTTCCTCTTTCAGCCGATTTGAAATCCTTTTATTAATTTGTTTTAGGATTTTTTTCTGATTACCAAGCTTTTTCTTTAGAGAAGATGAAATTATTTTATGCCTATATGGATAGCCAAACTTAAAGCCTTCTTTTTCCAATTCTCTTCTGATTGCATATATCCCCAGCCGGTTAGCAATTGGAGCAAAGATTTCTAGAGTTTCTTTTGCCTTTTTCATTTGTTTTTGTGGCTCAAGTGAATAAATTGTCCTCATGTTATGAAGCCTATCCGAGAGCTTTATAATGATGACTCTGATGTCTTTGACCATTGCTAACATCATTTTTCTAAAGCTTTCAGCCTGGTTTTCTTTAATGCCTTCGTTTTCAAGTTGATCAAGTTTGCTCACCCCGTCGACAAGAACAAAGATTTCTTCTCCAAATTCTTCAAGCAACAAAGCTTCATTAATTTCTGTATCTTCAAGAACATCATGAAGCAGCCCTGCCGATATAGCTGCGGCATCAAGATGAAGTCCTCCTAGAATGCTCGCCACAGCTACAGGATGAATAATGTAGGGCTCGCCAGTTTTTCTAGATTGATGCTCATGAGCTATGCTCGAGTATGCATAAGCCTTGCTGATTATCTTGTGATCAGTTTCATCCAGATAGTCAAGTTCGGTAATAAGTTGCTTTAAAAGCTTCGGAGGCTTTTTTTGCAACATTTCATCAGCAGACTTTTTTAATGCTTCCATATCAATAATATAAACCAAGAAAAAAGAAAGTTATTAGAAGAATTTAGGTCAATTAACCCATTCCTAGGAAGTTATTAGTGATTTTTGGGATGACTTCTAGAGCTATTAAACTTCTTCAGCTTCTGATTTGGCTAATTCTTCTGCCAATTCTTTCTCTACATCGCTCTCGGTTTTATGAAACTCAGGATTATCAAGATGGCCTTCAGCGATCTCCCTCAGCGCTAGAACTGTTGGCTTATCATTTTCTTCATTTTCAAGGAGTGTTTCTGCACCATTAGCTATTCTTCTAGCTCTTTGGGAAGCCAATTTGATAAGGCTAAAAACACCTTCAGTTTTTTCTATGCAATCTTCTACAGTTACTCTAGCCATTATAAACCTCTAATTAGATCAGTGCGATAGGTTACTCAAACCAAGAGATAAGTCAATTTGTTTCATAGAAACTTTTCAGTGCTTTATCGACTAACTCCGATTGATTTAATTTGTTTAAATTTCCCTCTATACAAAGAGAAATATTCTCAACAGCCACTTCAATTTGATCATTAACCAATACGTAATCAAATTTGTTTGATTCATTTAAATCGGAAACCGCTTGATTGAAACGATTTTCAATTTCTCTCTTAGAATCAGTGCCTCTGTTTTTTAATCTGGACAGAAGAACCTCTTTAGATGGTGGAATCAAAAAGATCATAATACAGGACGGCATTTTTTCTTTGACCTGTTGTGCTCCTTGCCAATCAATCTCAAGAATTACATTTATTCCTTTTTTGAGATCAATTAAGAGACTCTTTTTTTGTGTGCCATAATAGTTACCAAATACAGTTGCATGCTCAATAAATTGTTTACTATCAACCATAGATTCGAATTTTCTTTTATCAACAAAAAAATAGTCAATGCCTTCTCGTTCATTTTCGCGCATAGGCCTTGTAGTGAAGGAAACTGAAGCAGCTATATTAGGAATTTTCTCTAATAATTTTTTTACCACCGTTGTTTTTCCAGTCCCTGACGGAGCAGAAATTACAATTAGTTTTCCAGTTTTATCTTTCATAAACAGATTAAAATGTAAAATATCTTAAATTACAGAGTACATTCTACAAGGTGCAAAAATTCATGGAAAGAAAGATTGTTATTGCTACGATGAATGACCATAAAGTAAGAGAGATAAAATCCCTTATAGGCGATCGTTATAATGTACTGACTCAAGATTATTTCTCTATTCCCTCGGTTCCAGAGACAGGCACAACATTCGAAGAAAATGCGCTGATTAAAGCCAATCAGGTTGCTGAAAAAACAGATTTATTGACACTTGCAGATGACTCTGGCCTAGAGGTCGATTTACTTAATGGCGAACCTGGCATCTATTCATCAAGATATGCTGGACCCAATGCAACAGATGATGAAAATAATCAAAAGTTAATAAAAGAATTAGAAAGCTATAAAGGGGAAAAAATGACAGCGAGATTTCACTCTGTTATTGCTATTGTAGAACCATCTCAAAATAAGCAAAGAATTTTCCATGGTACCTGGGAGGGCAGAATCAAGCTTGACCAAAAGGGTAAAAATGGTTTTGGATATGATCCGCTTTTTTATATAGATGACCTTGGTGCAACAGCTGCAGAGCTTACAGAGTTACAAAAAAATAGACTCAGCCACAGAGCAAGTGCTATGAGGGCAGCCATCAATTATTTGGTAAGAAAAACAGAATATGTAAAATAAATCCTTTAAGATTAAGTATTTATTGCAGGATAAATAAACTTAGGATGAGTCTAAATTATTCACAGGAGCATCTTTATTCCGTTAATCATATCTAATTACAGTTTATTTCAAAAACATTACACGAATACATCTATGTAAAACATTGAAAAATATGACAAATAGTGTAATTGTATAAAAAATACACAATTTTTCTTTGGCCATGCTTTATTTAGCATCTATTTATTTTTCAATATTTATCCACAATCTTATCCACAGATTTTGTGGATAAATAGATAGTGAATAGTTTAATTTATGCTTTTTAAAATATGCTTGAAAAAAAGAGAGGCTATGGGTATGCTTGCGATCCCAAATCTATTTATGGGATATCAATTTCTCTATATAAGGTTGCAGAGTAAGTTACAGAGTAAAAGAACGACATGAAAAAAGACATACATCCAGAATATTCAGAAATCAAGGTTACCTGCTCATGCGGTAATTCTTTCATAACTAAATCAACACTTGGCCAAGATTTGACTATTGAGGTTTGTTCAGCATGCCACCCTTTCTACACTGGACAACAAAAGATTGTCGATACTGCTGGCCGTGTAGACAAATTCAGAAAACGATTTGGGATCAATCAATAATAATCCCAAGTTTTACTGAATCATGGCAGAAAAAATCACACTCAAGAAAGACACCCAGAGTATTGATCTCGAAATTAAAGATGCGACGGTTGGACCCAGCGTTATAGACTTGAAAAGCCTCTACCCTGATACAGGCTATTTTACCTTTGATCCCTCATACTCTACGACAGCGAGTTGCGAAAGCAAAATTACCTATATTGATGGAGTCAAAGGAATCTTGGAGTATAGGGGATATCCAATCGAACAGCTTGCAGAGAAAAGCACTTATTTAGAGGTTGCATACTTGCTATTCAATGGTGAGCTACCTTCAAGCAATATTGCACTTGATGAATTTAGATCGGAAGTGAAGCAAAACATGACTTTGCCAGAGAATATGGATGTTATTTTCTCTGGTTTTGGAAAAGAGGCACACCCAATGGCAATGCTTACCACAGCAGTTGCCGCACTTTCTGGATCTTATCACGAGGGAATAGATATAAGAGATAAAGAGCATCAAAAAGAATTCTTCTTTAATGTTCTGGGCAAGATGCCTATATTAGTTGCGAACGTTTTTAATCATAACCAAAAAAATGCAAATGTTGAGTATGATGAATCACTTTCATATTCAGAAAATATTTTAAGGCTATTCTTTGGATGGAAAGATGGATATGAAATAAACCCAATCCTCTCAAAAGCACTCGATATTCTCTTAATACTGCATGCTGATCATGAGCAAAACTGCAGCACATCATCTGTCAGACTAACAGGAAGCTCAGGAACAAACCCATATGCTGCTATAGCGGCTGGAGTTGCAGCCCTTTGGGGGCCTGCACATGGAGGAGCAAATGAAGCGGTAGTCAGGATGTTTGGTGAAATTGGGTCAAAGGACAATATCTCAAAGTTCATTGATAAGGCTAAGGATAAAAATGATCCTTTTCGTCTAATGGGCTTCGGGCATCGTGTATATAAAAATTATGACCCAAGAGCGACAATCATAAGAAGCCAGTGCCATAAGGTTTTGGAATCGACAGGAAATGATTCCAATCCAATGTTTGAACTAGCTTTAAAGCTAGAAGAGATTGCACTTAATGATGACTACTTCGTTAAAAGAAATCTCTACCCCAATGTCGATTTTTATTCGGGCTTGATTTATAAGGCAATGGATATTCCCAAGGAGATGTTTACTGCAATGTTTGCTTTGGCTAGAACAGTTGGGTGGGCAACACATTGGTGTGAGATGATGTCTAATCCCAAACATAGAATTGGGCGACCAAGACAACTTTACCTAGGCGAAAAAAAGAGGGACTATATTCCAATCAATGATCGCTAGAAATCAGATAAAGCGTTTTCGCCAAAATAAAAATAAGAATCATTTTTACTCATGACTAATCAATCAGACAGTATTATTCTCATTGGGCCTATGGGCTCGGGCAAAACATCTTCAGGTAGAATTTTAGCTAAAGAGATGGGGCATGCATTTTTAGACACAGACGAAGAGGTTGTTCAAAGGACAGGCGTTTCTATTGCTTATATCTTTGATGTTGAGGGCGAAGAGGGCTTTCGAGAAAGAGAGCATCAGGCACTGAAGAGATTGATAGAAAAAGAGAATGCTGTGGTTGCAACAGGCGGAGGGATAGTTACTTATTTCAAGAGCAGAATTATCATCCAAGAAAGAAAGAATGTTGTCTATCTTAAGACAAGCATTGAAAAACAAATAGAAAGGGCAACAGTTTCTGATAATAGACCATTATTGATTGATATAGACCCTGCATCCAAGCTCGAGGAGTTGATGTTGACAAGAGAGGCTCTCTATGAAGAAATAAGTGATATCAAGATCGATACAGATAAGAGTACACCTAGGCAAATTGCTCTTGAAATAATTGATAGACTAAAATGAGGACGTTAACAGTAAATCTCGAAGATCGAAGCTATCCAATTTACATTGGAGCAGGTATTAGTCTTAAAGATGAGCTTTACTCTAAACACATTAGCTCAAATAAAATTGCTTTGATTACTAATGAAGAAATTGCAGATTTATACCTTTCAGAAATCAGTCAAACATTAACTTCATTTGATCTCAAAGTGCTTGTGCTTCCAGAGGGAGAGAGCCAGAAGAACCTAGAGACTGTTCAGAATGCTATTGAGTTCTTATCAGACAATGGCATTGACAGACAAGCATCAATCATCGCTTTTGGCGGAGGGGTAGTTGGAGACATATCTGGCTTCGTTGCTTCATCCTACATGAGAGGAATCAAGTTCCTCCAGGTTCCAACAACACTTTTGGCACAGGTTGACTCATCAGTTGGAGGAAAAACAGGCGTTAATACAAGAAAAGGGAAGAATCTCATTGGCGCCTTTTATCAACCCAGCGCAGTAATTGCAGACACAAGGTTTTTAAAGACTCTTGAGTCTGAGCGATTTTCAGAGGGTTTAGCAGAGGTTATAAAATATGGCTTGATCCGCGACCGCGATTTCTTTGAATGGTTGGAAGTTAATATCAGCGAAATATTGTCATTGGATTCTAAAGCTATGGCTCATCTTATTGAGAGATGTTGCCAAATTAAAGCCGAGGTTGTATCGCAAGACGAGAGAGAAGGGTCAGTCAGAGCAATATTGAACTTTGGTCATACCTTTGGTCACGCAATTGAAAGCCTTACGGAATATAGTGTTTATTCTCATGGAGAAGCAGTTGCGATGGGTATGATTATGGCATCCAATATGTCACAAAAAATGGGTATGCTATCTTCCGAGGATACAAAAAGAATAAAAAACCTCATTGAATCCATGAATTTGCCGGTAAGCAGTCCTGATTTAGACAAGAATGATTTTTTTGAGAGTATGAAGCGAGACAAAAAAGCTCAAGATGGCGAAATAAGGCTGATACTATTAGAGAGTATAGGGAGCGCAAAGATTACCAGCGATTATCCCAAAGAAGTTTTAATGAAAACCATATCGGAATATTAGATGGCTATAAAGAACAGTGATCGATTGATTTTCGCAGTGGATGTTCCAGAGATTGAGCATGCTAAAGATTTAATCAGACAGCTCGATACAAGCGTAGATTTTTTCAAAATTGGTATGGAATTGATGATGACGGGAGATTATTTTGAGCTGCTTGACTGGCTTGTGCAAAGAGAAAAAAAAGTCTTTGTTGATTTAAAACTATTTGATGTTCCAGCGACTGTTTCAAAAGCCATCAAAAGGTTGAGTAAAAGAGGCGCATACTTCACAACCATTCATGGAAACCAAAGCATGATGGAAGCTGCTGCGGCAGAAAAAGGCGATTTAAAAGTATTGGCTGTGACTGCATTAACAAGTTTGGACCGAGGGGACTTAGATGACCTAGGGTTTGATTGTGCCGTGGAGGATTTGGTTATTTCAAGGGCAAGGAGAGCTTATGAGTCTGGCGTAGATGGAATCGTGGCCTCTGGTCTTGAATTACCAAGCATCAGGAAAGCTGTCCAAGACAAGATTTTAATTGTTACACCTGGCATCCGGCCTGTGGAGAATCGACAAACAGATGACCAAAAAAGAGTGGTCACCGTTGAACGAGCATTTCAGGCTGGCGCAGACTATATAGTTGTTGGCCGACCAATTCAAAATGCAGAAAACCCTAGAGAGGCGGCAGAGCTGATTCAGGAGAGTATTTCTAATTCCATATAGAGCAAATCAAGCTAGTTTTGCTCTTGTATAATTTGATTGATTGAAGCTTCGAACCTACCCAATCTTTTTTGAAACCTTCCCCTCTGTTTTTCGTCAAGTGAGGCAATAATTTCTGCGGTTATCTGGTTAATCAATATCCTTGTGCTTGGATTTTCAGAGTCGAGCGAATTTATATGGTTGATGAAGATTTCTTCGAAGTTTTTGTTTTGTCTTAAATTCAGTATGGCTATAAATTGTTGGTTCCACTCTATTCGCTCACTGATTAGCTGCTCCCTTTTGTCTTCTATACCTGAAGAGAGAATCCGTATCGTATTTATTTGCTCATTATTCAGTTTGACGCCCATGAGCCTAAAAAACCGCTTGAAACTTTTTGTTAAAGAACCCTGAATATCGTCCTCGTCATTTTCTAGTTCCAATTTCCTTTCTTTCATTAGCTCATCAAAATAGGTTGCCATTTCATCTACCTGTTTGTTTGTAATGGTTTTACAAAACTCAACTATCTGCGGAAGAAAGTAATCTCTAGTATTGTTACCGAGTAGCATGCCTTGTTGATAAATATCATCGATATCATCAAAAGTTGTTGTGTTATCTAAAAATCTAAACTGTGAAATTAGTTCTTTGTATTTTGGTAACTCGTTTTTAATATTCCAATACTTAAATTTCAAAGTCGCTTGCCGAACGTATTCCTCTTGTTCGCTTGTGAAACTTGCATACTCTAAAAACTGATTCGCAATAATTTGATCAATTCTCTCATACCACAACCCGCCCACAACAGAGCAAGCAGGCAAAGTTGAAAAAACTAAGACAACAATGATTTTTTTATAAGTTTGACCAATCATATTTTTCACAAAGGCAACCTATTATTTTTCCAGATATTTATTAAGGCGTTCCCAGACAATATCCTCGATTTGTTGATGACCTAAAACATTGGGATGTATTCCGTCACTTTGCATCAAGCCTTCATTAACCATCGCCCTTAAGGAACCTTGGATTAGGTCGAGGCTAT
>NZHP01000025.1 GCA_002691465.1 Gammaproteobacteria bacterium
GCATCTAAAGTTATAGCTGAATTTTTAGGTAAAACTTGTCTTAATTGTTTAAATAAACCATTCGGTTGGATTGGAAAATTTTTTAACTTAATTTGGTCTCTTTTGATTAAAAATTTATTTCTTTCATTTAAATAAATGTTAGTCCATTTTTTTATATCTAGAATAATATTTTGTTTCTTAATTTCATTACATAATTGGCCTGCTACTGTTGCGGCATCTCCAACAATTCCTACCACTACAGGAAAATATCTTCCTATCATGTTTTTTTCCAATTCAATTTGGATGATTTTTGCTTTTTTATTTATATTTTCATAAGAGTAAAAAGTTGAATTAAATCCCAGTCTGGTTCCAAGAGCAATTATTACGCTTGCTTCCTTAACCAATTTAGACGCAACCGGATTTCCCCTTGGCCCCATTTGCCCTGCATTTAATTTATGACTAAATGGTATAGCATCTCCATGACCTGCTGCTGTTACTATTGGTACATTTAATAGTTCTGCTAATTTTATTACGCTTTTATATTTAGAATTGTATTTAATTCCACCACCAGCGATAATAACTATTTTATCTGAACTACTGATAATTTTTACAACTTTTTTTATATAATTAGACTTTGCTTTGGTTGAGTTTTGGCTAACAAAAGACTGATTTTTCTCATTAATTTTAAACTTTTCTTTATTTGATAAAATATTTCTTGGTAAATTAATGCAGACAGGCCCTCTTCTAGGTGACATTGCTAATTTAAAAGCATCACTAAAAGTTTTTGGAATATTTTTAGTGTTTTTTACTGTCCAAGTTTTTTTAGTTACTGGTTTAAATAAAGATTGTTGGTCGAGGCCTTGGAAAGCATCTTCCATCTTATCTTTTGTAGAATACGATCCTGCTATTGAAACAACTGGAGAAAAAGCTGCCTTCGCTTGTGCAAGGCCAGTGACTAAATTTGTAGCACCAGGGCCATTTTGTCCAGCAAGTATTATGCCTGGTTTATTAGATGCTCTTGCATAGCCATCAGCCATATGTGTTCCAGTTCTTTCATCTCGAACACCAATAAATTTTATATTTTTTTCGTAATAAAGAGCATCAAACATTTCCATTGTAGCGGATCCTATTAAACCAAAAACATGTTTAACTCTTTCTTTTTTTAAGGATTTAACCGCAGCTTGGCCACCAGTCAGATTCTTAGGCTTAATCACGAAACTTTTTTAACTTCAGTATTTAAATCATCTTTAAAGTGAGGCATTACCTTTTCTGTGAACATTTTAATACTCTTCATGCAATCTTCATGCTTAACACCTGGAAAATTAGACCATACCTGTAAGTTTTGAAGATTTAATTCTGATTTAAGTTCATGAATTTTATCTATCACGTATTCTGGTGTTCCAAAAAGCATGTTTCGCTGATGTAAAAAATCATAGCTTAATAAATCTAATTTTCCTTTAGTTTGAGGCAATTCTTCGCCCGGGTCCATATGATTGCCCAGGCCTCTCCAATGACAGACCCATCGCATGTAGTTAACCATATGTTCACCAGCTTTTTCTTTTGCTTCTTCCATTGTATCTGCAACAAACATATCTCTTACTAACGAAATACCTTCTCCCATTGGAACATTTCTTTTTTCAGATTCAGATTTAGCATTTTTAAATGCTTCAAATTTAATTTTTAAAGCTTTCACTGTAGGTATCCACATTATAATATTTAAACCTTGCTTCGCAGCCCATTCAATAGATCTAATTCCATCAACTACTTGATGAATAGGTGGGCAAGGTTCTTGGTAAGGTTTAGGAAGAACACTTATATTTTCCATAACATTTGTTTCAAGGTTAACCAAATCTTTATTTGGAGGACTCATATCATGTTGCCATACATAATTAGGTGCAGGATAAGTATAAAACTCACCCTTGTGATTAAAAAATTTTTCTTTCCAAGCTTTTTTTAAAATTGTAAGAGTTTCTTCAAATAATCTAAAATTTTTTGCTTGGTCTTTCATATCTGCTTCTTTATTTAAATTGATTGCTTCTCTTCCGTAAATTCCTCTTCCAATGCCAACTTCAACTCTTCCTTTTGATAATTGATCTAGTAAGGCGATATCTTCTGCCATTCTAATTGGGTTATGAAAAGTAATTACATTGCAAGCCTGGCCAATTCTTATATTTTTTGTTCTTGCAGCAGCATCAACACCCATCATTAATGGATTGGTAAGAGACTCCATTCCTTCATGATTAAAATGATGCTCTGTATACCAAATCGAGTTCCATTTATTTTGATCACAATATTGAGTTATTTCTCTAGTCTCATCTAACAGTTTATCATATGGTTTGTGGGTCCAATTAGTTGTATTGCAAAAATAGCCAAATTTCATCTAAGCCTCCTTTAAAAATAAATTTAAAGACGACCGATCCCGCTTTCGTAAAATATCATTCCGATGAGTTATGTATCGTCAACTAAACATAGAATATAACACTTTTAGATTTTGCTGTGAAGATTTATTTGTTAGATAAAGATTATTTAAATAGCCAAAATTGTTTATAAATCTATAAAAATCAAATAGTATAAATGATTAGTGAAAAAAATTCTTATAACAGGTGCAAGTGGGTACATAGGAAAGTGCTTATTTTATTTCTTAAAAAAAAAATATGAAGTTATTGGAATAGATAAAGAAAATGATTCTGAAAAAAAAATATATAAGTGTAATGTGTTAAATACAAAAAAACTTGAAAAAATTTTATTTAAAGCAAAACCCAATTTGATAGTTCATTTAGCAGCACAGTCTCTAGTAGACGAAACAATAAATAAAAAAAAATATTATACCAATAATGTTCTGGCTACCAAAAGTTTAATTACTGCAATGAAAAAAAATAATTTAAATAAAATTATTTTTTCAAGTACAGCTGCAGTTTATCAAAAAAATTCAAAACCATTAAAAGAAAATTCAAAATTGAAGGCTCTTAGTACATATGCAAAAACAAAATTAATCTGTGAAAAAAATATTAAAAAACAAAAAAATATTAATTCTGTTATATTAAGATTTTTTAATGTTTGCTCTGCTCTAGATAGGCCTATTATAGGCGAACTTCATAATCCTGAAACACATTTAATTCCTACAATATCATACAAAGCAATGTTTAATAAAAAAATCTATATCTATGGCAATGACTTTCCAACGCATGATGGAACTTGCATAAGAGATTATATACATATCAAAGACATCTGTTCAGCAATTCAAAAATCAGCTAAATACTTACTTGAAAATAAAAAATCTACAATATTGAACGTGGGCAATAAAAAAGGTTTATCTAACAATCAAATTGTAAACTTTACAAAAAAAAATTTAAAAAAAAAAATTGATATAAAATATGTTCAAAGAAGAAAAGGAGATGTCGCAATGCTAGTTTGCAACTCAGATAAAGCGAAAAAAATAATTTCTTGGTCAGCGCAGAACTCAAATTTAAAAAAAATATTAAATGATGAAATGATTTGGATAAAAAAATTTAGAAGAATGGGTATTAGTAGAAAATTTAAGAATTATTTATAACCTAAATAAATCTATTATTTATAAGCAAAACTTAGTCTACTAGTTCTTAATAGAGCTCAATTGAGATTTATCAAATAATTCCATGTGGACTGATCCTAAATTTTGTTCATCTTTTTCTTTTATACTGAATAATGGAGAAGGAAAATTGAATGGTTTTGCCATCAAATCAATAACTCTATGATCTCCCGTAATTATATCTCTATTCGAAGAATGAGAATTATTTTTAAAACGAAAGTTTGTTACCAACAAGTATTTTATAGGTGAGTTACAAAAATTTTTTAAAAAATTAGATATATCTTTATAGCTAAAATGGATGAGGCAATCTCTACAAATCATCAAATCACATTCAGGCAAAGACTCTTTTATAATATCTAATTCAACAAAAGTTACTGCATTATTTTTATATAACTGATTATTTTTTTTTATTATTTCGGGGACTATATCTCCGCCTATATATTTTGTTAATTTATTATCTGCTAAAAAAAGCTTCATCCAATTAAAGTCTCCACATGGAGCATCTAAGATAGTATTAATATTATATTTTTTTAATACAATTGGTAGTTTCGACCTAAGGTTTTCTGTAATTTCAATAGTTGATCCTGGACCGGATACACTTTCTTCATTATTCCAATAGTTGGTTTTATAAATTTCTGTAAATCTGTCCTTAGCATTTTTTAAGTTTAAAAAATTTCTTTTTTTTTTGTATAAATAAAAATTATAAGGATAAAATATAATTTTTTTTAATGTTTCAAAATATCCATACTTTGTAATATTATTTGTAATTTTTTTAATCATTTTTATTTTAATTTCACATAGCAAAGCCAATTATAATCTTTTGCTTCTTCAAAAGCTTTTTTATATTTATCTTTATATGAATTATCTAAAATAGGTTTTTCTGTAGGATAAAATTCTTCAGTCCAATTATCGCCCCATCGTGTTTCTATAGTTTTGAAAATCGGTGGAAATTCGTAATAAGTTTCTATTATCTTATCTATGTTTTTAAAATGATTTTCATTAGGTAAAATATCTTGCACAGAAAGATTATATTTAAAAATTTCATTTTTATAACTCTTATCTATTTTTTTTTTGAGATAATGATTTAAAATCATAATTAAAGCTTTTATTAGATTTTTGAATCCGGTTCTTTCATCGTTTAATCCAGATCTATGAAAAATTTTTTTTAAAGAATAAGTATCTCCATGTAAAATTGGATAATTGTCATCAATTATTACATTTTTGAAACCAAAAAAATATGATTGCATCAATCTTTCATATGAATTTTGATGATCATCAAAGAAAACTAAAGAATTTATTGGGATTTTAGAAAAATCATGATTTATGAAATCTTTGTTTGAGTAAGTGACTCTTTTTGAAGAAGATATGTACTCTCTTTTCTTTAAATTTATATCTAAAGATAAAATATTCGCATTCGGTAAAGTTTTTTCAATTAACCAAGTTGATTGACCTTTCCAAATTCCAGATTCAACAACAAATTCAGGATTAATATTTTTTAAAATAAAATAAAAAGCAAACATATGAGGATATTTCATTCCACCCTGATTATCTTTGATTGGTCTTTCAGAATAAATTTTTTCAAAATATAATAATTCTGTTCTAATAGAATCGTATGACCAGTTTGGAGGGTTTTTTTTATATATATTCATGAATCTTTTAATGTTATTTTAAATTTAATAAAAGTTTAACTCTTAAACTAATTAAATAGGGTATTACCTTGAAAAACAAATTTAAGTTGCAAAGCAAATATCTTTTCCATAATCTTTTTGGGTCTTGTAAAATTCTATAGAGCCATTCAAAACCTAAATCTTGGACAATTTTTGGCGCCCTTTTTATTTGTCCAGAATAGAAGTCAAATACTGCGCCAATCGCACCTATAAATTTTGTGTCTAATTTACTTATGTTTTCATATATCCATTTTTCTTGTTTTGGCTGAGTTAATCCAACCCATAAAACATCAGGTTTTTTTTTATTTATAAAGCTAAGCATTTTTCTATTTTCTATTTTACTATATGTTTTTTTAAAAGGGGGCGAAAGGTATCCCGAAACCTTTATATTTGGATAGTCAAGTTTCATTTTGTTAACAATAAAACGTAGTGTTTTATTTGTAGATCCAAAAAATAAATATTTATATTTTTTTTGTTTATTAAGCTTAAAATTAAGCTCATTAAATATATCTGTACCTGCTATTCTTTCACTGATTTTTATTCCTAAAATTCTGCAGGCCAATATAGTTCCATAACCATCTGGAATAATCCAATTAGAGGCAGCTAACGCATCTTTGAATTTTTTATCATTGTCAAGTATTAATAAGCTATTAGTATTTAATGTAGATAGAAATTTTGCTTTTCTTTTCTTGCTTTTTAAATGTTTTATAATTTGAATACTACAATTAACATTAGTGTTTTTGAAAACTTTTTTTAGAAAGTATTCTAAGTTTTTTTTCATTTTTGAATTTTATTATTTTGAATCGCTTTATTATAAATTGTCATCAATTTTTTATAATTATCGCGGTCACTAAAAAGTTTATTGGTTTTTTTTGCGCGGTAAGATAGTTTTTTTAAATAATTTTTATTTCTCCATGCCTTTTGAACATTTTTAAATAAAGAATGTTCATTTTTAGCTTTAAATAAAAATCCGTGGCGATAATTTTTGATAAGTTCTGGCAAGGTACCAATGTCAGATGCAGCAACAGGAGTACCTTTTGATAAAGCTTCTATAATTACAAGTCCAAAAGGTTCATACCATTCCGAAGGAATGATTAATAACTTTGATTTTTCAAATTTTTTTTCAACTTGTGTATAAGATACATTTCCAGAAAAAGTTATATTATTTAATAAATGATCTTTTTTATAATTTCTTAGATTAATTTCATCTTCTCCATTTCCAATTATTTCTAAATTTGGAGCATTTTCTCCCCAAATTTTCCAGGCTTTCATTAATGTATGTGGTCCTTTTTCTGAACTAAGTCTGCCCACAAAAATTACTTTTTCATCTCTTTTTGCCCATTTAATATATCTTTTTTTCATTTGCAGTGAATGTGGTTTTACTGATAATTTTTTTTTATCAAAACCATGTTTTCTATGAATATTCCTATGAAAGTCTGTACAAAAAATAAAATTTGAAATGAATTTTAAAAATTTTTTATTTTTATTAAACAATCTTAAAACAATGTATGTTAAAATTTTAGAATTTTTAAAAAAACCATATTTATAAAAATTATCGTCAAAAAAATTTATTTTACCTAATATTAATCTATAATTATGTACTGATAAGACAATAGGTATTTTCTTTTCGTTAAAAAATTTAAAAACTGAGTAACTCCATAAAGGGAAAATATTATGTATATGAACTATATCTGGAGTTTCATTTTTTTTAAAATAATTTTCTAAAATTTCTATACTTTTTTTAGAATAAGATAAATTTTTTAAGACTGAAAACCAATTAAAAATTGATGAAATTTCTTCCTTATTCTTTCTTATTAATTGCTTAACTTTATGTCCTTTCTTTCTAAGTAAATTTCTTTCATTATTTAAAACAATTTCTTCACCACCTCTTATAAAATATTCGTTATGAATTTGTAGAATTTTCATTAACCTAAAATTTTCCTTTTTATCCACTTTAATCTATTGAAAATAGATTTACTAAAAACCGTATTTTCTACTGTCAAATCATATTTAGTGTTTAAGATGATATTTGTTGGATATTTTAGTGGAAAAGTCATTTTATTTTTACTTTCATTTGATGGCATATATTTATATGACAGCGATTTAGTGTGACTAGAGTCTTCACCTATACCTATATTTGATAAAAGATTTGTTTCTGGAATAATGGATAGTTTTTCATTAACAAAATTTGTGAAGTTCCATATATATGCCCAAGAATCTATTTTCTTATCGTTGACTTTATTTAATATCCAGTGCCAATAAACATATGCTCTAAAAGAACCTAAATAGTCTTTTAGAAATTTTGTTTTTTTTACTTTATCCAAGTTAACTAAGTCGAAATCAATCTTTTGCCAACGATCTTTCCATGTTGCCCATCCCCAGACATTACAATATTTGGAGTACAAATAGCTGTTTTCCTCACCTTTCCAATCAGATAAAAAGGTTGTTCCACAGACCGAACTTATTTTTTTATTTGTTTGATATCTATTTAACATTGACTCCATAAAATCAAAAAATTCTTTAGATGGAATACAGTCATCTTCTAAAATTATAGCTTTTTCTTCTTTATTAAATACCCAGTTTAATCCTGAAATAATTCTTTCTCGGCAACCTAAATTTGAATCTGAATTATTGTAAAAAACTTCACATTTCCAATCTATTTTCTCAAATATTTTACGTGATTTGGCAACTTTTTCTTTATCACTTTCAAAATTTTTTCTGGGTCCATCAGAAATTACATATAAGTTTTCAGGCTTGTATAACTTAAGGCTTTCGAGTAATTGACTCGTATTATCAGGTCTATTAAAAATTATTACGGCTACAGGAATTTTCATTAATTAATTATAATACTACCAATAACAATTATTTTCTACCAAATGCGATTTTGCGGGTTTATCTTCTAGTTTTGGACGGACCCAATTTTCATTAAAAAATTTACTTATTATTGGGTGATTTTCCCATCTAGCTCCTTTAATACCAAATAAAATTTGAAGACTTCCACCCATATGAATTGATTGTTTTCCAATTCTTTTTACATGAGCGGCAAGTGGAAAACCGTATGCTCCACAACCAATCAAAGCAACATCAAAATCTTTTTTTGATATTTCTTCTTTCATAAACTCTAAAGCTTGAAACCAATTTTGAAATGAATTTTTTTCACCTGATAAACTTTGAACAGCTTTTATTACTTTTAATTCAAAATTAGGAAGAATATTTTTATTAGGAAATAAAAAATCTTTTTTTTCGTATTGTTCGTAAATTGTTTCTGCAAAAGGATGTATTACTAAAACTTTTTTACCTTCAAGTGATTTACTCCATGGTTCATCATTCAAATAAGGTTCAAGATAGTTCAGTTGAATTTTAATTGAATTTTTTAACTCTTTTTTAAAAAATTTTTCTTCTATTCTCCATGAACCTAAAATATCAACTTGCTGCATATCCATTCTCATCATTTCAGAAAATTTAATGATATTTTCTTCATTAGAAGGAAAAAAACCAGCCAAGGTGAACATTCTTGAAAAAAAACGTTTTTTTAAAAAAATTTTTAATATTTTTGGAAGCCTAGGGTACAATACAGCTTTAATTTCAGTAGATCCAATTCTTGCTGCCATGAATGGATTTCCAGATAAAATTTTCTCATGCAATTTAATATTAGCTTCTTTTTTATTTAACATAATTCTTTTTAACCATTTATAGCCCGCATATATAGATCTCTTATTTTTGTTTTTGAAAAATTTAAATGTGTTTGTTTATAAATATTATATTTAAAATTTTCTATTGAAGATTTATTATTAGATAACTGCATTAAAGCAGGAATACAATCTTTAGGTTCATCAACAACTATTCCTGATTTACCACTTTGAATTAGTTCTTCGGAAGAAAAAGTAGATTTAGTAGTAATAATAGCTAAACCAGCGCTTGCAGCTTCTGCTATAACCATTCCATAAGGGTCAGCTTTTGAAGGAAAAATAAAAATATCGTGATCATTAAAAATTTTTTTATGCAATGAAGAGCCATATGAAACGCTATCTATATAATTCACACCTTTCACATTTGCTTTTTTATCTTGTGTGACAATTGTTAAATCAAATTTTTTTAATATCATATCTAAATTATCTATTAAAAGTGATCCTCCCTTTCTCTCAAAGTCACCTCCTATAAATAGAACCTTAGGTTTGTTGGGAGTAGGCCTGGGAGTTATATTAAAAAGTTCAATATTTAAAGGTGCTGGTATTCTTTGCATTTGAGAATTTTTAACTCCATAACAAGTAGCTAAATTTTCCATAATTTTATCAGTTCTACATAAAATTTTAGGAATCTTCTTTAAAATATAAGATTGAAGTATATGCACTATATCTTTTTTAATTTCTTTTTTAAAAATAAATTCTTGAAAAGATCTTGTCCAATCAAGCATCAAAATACAATTTTCAATATTATAAGCTCCATATCCCCATGTTGCTGGGCCAATAGAATTAAAAATAATTTTTTTATTTTTACTAGAATAACTTTTGAGTATTTTTCTTAAACTGGCAGTCGATATGATTTTATGTGACAACGATCTTTGTTCAAAAAAACTACCATGACCTAAATTATTTTTTTGATTAAAGCTAAAAAAATCCATATTATCTGAAAATAAGTACTTTAAATTATTTTCTAAGGTTATATTCCCCATATCTATAGGGTAGGTTATACATAAAATGTTTTTCATAAATTAATTTTTTTGTTTAATACTTTAAAACTTTTGGCAAACTAGGATATTAAACAGCTTTTGCTTCAGTGGTACCAAGCCTACCAACCATAAAATTTTTTTTGATCTTAAAATCTGTGTAATCATTAGATTTTAATATTTAAATTTTAATTCCTTTTATCAAATAACTGCCATATAAAAAAAGGGGGAAATTTTTTCCTAATATATTTGACACTCTTCCACTGCCTTGAATTTGTATATGTTTAAAGCCATTCATTTGTAGTTTTAATTTTAAAATTTCTGGAAAATGCTGGCTTACATGAGATCGGCCAAGAACACTTTTTTTATTAAATTTTAGTTTTATATAATATGGATTGGGTGTTGTGAGTAATATTTGTCCACCAATTTTTAAAATTCTAAAAAAATTCATTAGCAACTTTTGGACATCGGCTTCATATAAGTGTTCTATAAATTCCCCAGCAATAATAATATCATAGCTGTTATCAGGAATATTTAAATTAATTTCCTTTAAACTATAAATTTTTTCATAAATGTTTTTTGGTATTGTATTTAAATATTCATCAACAATTTCAACACCATCTAATTTTAATAAAGGATTTAATTCTTTTAAAATAATTCCTCCTCGCCCATTGCCACATCCAACATCAAGGATTTTATTATAATCTTTAAAATGAGAAAAAAACTGTACGTATCTTTTTTCTGTAAAGGGGTCTCCAGATGACTCACCTTCTAATGGGGTATTTATTATTTTATATTTATCATCCATTTCAATTATATTTTTAATCGCATTTAATTAGTAAGAATATTCATATAGATTTTTTCTAATTTATTTCTAGAAAAATTCTTGTGATTACTTTTATATATATTTGATTTAAAAATATCAATTCTCATAAGTTATCATACAATACTATCTGAAAATAAATACTTTAAATTATTTTCTAAGGTTATATTTTCCATATTTATAGTGCAGGTTATACATAAAATGTTTTTCATAAATTAATTTTTTTTAAAATACTTGTGTTCTAATAAAATTTTTAAAATAGATTTTATATATCCAATGAAAAAATGGACAGGCCAAAGAATTCCACCATATTTAAAAGATAATCTAAACCATGATTTGAGTGGTTTTTCTTTTCTATCAAAAAGTTTAGAAATTTTTTTAAGAATAGAAAGCTTATCATAATTTTGATGGTTAAGAGTCTTTCTCGAACATTCACCAACATATTTGGCAGCTAATAAAATATTTATATTATTTTTTTTAGCTCTCATCGAATATTCGATATCTGCAAATGCATGTTCAAATTTACCGTCTATTTTTCCAATTTTACAGTATACTTTGTGAGGTATCATAACTATATTACCGTTCATTGTGTCTATTTCTTGAATTTCACCATTAACATCAACCATTTTATATTTAAAAGGAGTAAAAAATTTATTAGTAAATTTCGTTCCACCGTAGGTTCTATTTTTAGTTACAGGGTCAAAAGTACTTCCTACTATTATTTCATTGCCATTTTTTTTAGTTTTCAATAATTCATTTATTGCAGTATCTAATAGGTAAGTATCATCATTAAGCCACATATAGTGATCAAATTTTTCTTCTGATTTTAGAGCAGTTTCCCAAGCTAAAGCCATACCCCTTGCCCAAAATAAATTTCCGCTTCCTTTTATTATTATAGCAGCTGGAAATAGCTCTTTTATTGCTTCTTCGCTTCCATCACTAGATGCATCGTCTACTAAAAAAACTTTTAAATTAATATTTTCTAAATTTTTTTGTTTAAATAGTGCTTTTAAGCACCTAATAGTATTCTGTTTTCTATTATAACATGTTATTAAAACAGCAATATTAATCATATAGAATTAAAAAAATATTTAATTTCTTTATCAGTATATTCTCTAAATTTTTCGCTTAAACAAATACCAATTATTAAGTAAAATAAAAAATTATCTGGATTTAAAATTATAGGTTTTTCTACAAAAAAAAATATCCAAGAAAACACTATATAAATACCCAGCATTTTTGAATAATTATTCTTAGAGTGATTTATAGCAAAATAGGAAGGAATTAAAATTATTAGTAAATAAAATATTACTCCAACCACACCAGATTTAATTAAAGAATTTAAAAATCCCACTTCTGTTTGCATTCTAACATTTGTTCTTTTTGCAGTTTTTTCTTCATAGTATTTTTCTGAATAATGTCCAGCACTTGCTCCTCCTCCTATAATTAAATTTGTAGCTCCACTATTTACTGTATGTAATACTTCTTCATACAACAAAGTTCTTGTATTTGCTTTTGAAATTCCTGGATCAAAATTACTTTCATTTATATATTGAAAAAAATCTATCTTACCTTGAATACCAAGTTGTAAAAATATTATTGGTATAAAAATTATAATTGTAGATAATGAGTTTATTAATTTTGGTTTCAATAAAAAAAAATAATACAATAACACACAAAACCAACTTACACCTATCCTTAATAAATTTGCCCTATAACCGAAATCATGAAAAATACTAACTAAAGAAATTATAATAATTAAATACCGATGTGTCGGTTTAAGAAATGGAAATGACAATATAAGAATAAATACAATTGAAGAAAATCTTGCTGTTGCATGAGAATATATATCTAAAAATTGTAGGCCCCAAATTATTATACTAGCGAATATTACTATAGGAAATATTCTATTAATCATTAATTTAAACAAATATAAATTTTTCTCAAAATCCATACCAATAAATATAGCTAAAGATGCTAATGTTCCTGGAATGAAAGATACGCCTATATATTTATAATCCCAATATGTAGTGGATTGTGCAAAGCCATTGATAACAACAAATAATGCATATGCCCAAAAAAGTTTAAATAAATTTTTTGAAATAATTGGTATATCATCAAAGTTTTGACTACGAAGAGCTATATTTATTAAAAGACCACTAGCAATATAGATCAAAAAATAATGAAGCATAGGTGGCCTGATGGGATTGGAATATGTGGTGAATTCTACAAAAGATATAATTAAAAATATTGTTAAAACTTGAGTTGAATATTTCACTTTTTTATTTTTTAATAATTAGCAAATTAAACTATGTTATATTTTCTTTCTAAAAGATAATCCACGATATAAATTGAGGAATTCTTTAGGACCTGCATTTAATCCAAAATATTTCTTAACTTGTAAAGATAATTTTTTTCCTTTTGCAAATCTTTCAGATTTATTTAATTTATGATAATTGATCATAGCTTTTGAGATAGACTTGGTATTCAAATTTACATATGTAATTCCTTTTATTTTTTTTTTAAAATCAGATAATGCGATAACGTTTGATAAAATACATGGCAAGCCACATGCCATAGCTTCAACAGCCGCTACCCCAAAACCTTCTTCAAGACTTGGCATAATAAAAACATCTGCTGCGGTAAAATATTTTTTTACATCTTTTACATTTCCCAAAGTTTTTGCTCTTTTTTCTTCATCTTTTTTTTTAATGTAATTATCTAAAATTTGATTATTTCCACCAATTTGCAAAAAAAGAATTTTTTCTCTTTTACTAATTAAAGATAAGGCATCTACAATTGAATTGTAATTTTTATAATAAGTAAATTTACCAATGGATAAAAAAAGGCTTATGTTATTTGGAATATTTAATTGCTTTCTAATTTTATGATAGTCGTTTGTTTTCCTCAAAAAATATATTTTATCATCATACCAATTAGAAATTAATTTATTATTCATTAAATAATTTTTTTTTTCATTGATTTGGCCAGATGGGCTATTACTAATAAATTTAGTCCGCAATATATGAAGTGATATTTTTCTTTCGACTAATTTTCTAATTCTTAAAAAAGTTGAAAATCTAAAGAGATGATGAACGGTTCTAATCAAACCAACTTTATAACCTAGAGCTAGTCTGGTTATTAAACTGTAAAAAATATCAGCTCTTTCAGGATGAATATGAACTATATCAAATTTTTTTTTTTTCATTAATTTGTAAATTTTTGAAAAGAAGGAAATATTTTTTTCAAAAGGAATGTGGTAAATTTTNCATTTTTTAGCTTTAAGTTTTGGAGCAAAGTTTCCTTTTTTTTTACCCGTAGATAGAATATGCATTTCAATTCCATTATTTATCCACATTGATGCAGCTCCAGAAATCATTAGTTCAGCACCTGAATAATTTATTTGATTTAATATATGCAAAACCTTAATTTTTTTCATTTTAATTTTTTGTTTTTTTTAAATATTTTTGGAAGAGATTTAAATATTTTTTTACTATTTTTTTATTATCAAATTTTACTTTTACATATTTGTTTGCTTTGTACCTTATTTTTTTCCATAAATTTGGATTTTGTAAATATTTCTTTAAAGCGTTAACTATTTGTTCAGTATTATTTACATCAACTAACAAACCATTATTTCCAACTATTTCTGAAGTTGCGCCAGAATATTTGCCAGCTATAATTGGAACGCCCGTTATCATCGCTTCAATATAAATTGTTCCAAACGTTTCTACTAAAGATGTATGCAATAGAACATCAAATTTAGGAAATATTTTTAATAAATCTCTATGTTCTACATGTCCATGAAAAATAACATTTTTATCTAAATTATTTTTTTTAGCCCATTTATAGGCTTTTTCACCTATTTTCATCTGATGACCCATTAAGCACAAAGTACTATTAGGTGAAAATTTATTGAATTCCTTAAATGCTACTAAACCTCTTTTAATATTTTTAAAGGGGACAAATCCGTTATTTAACATCATTATTCTCAACTTTTTATCTATTCTTTTCTTTTTTAATTTAATTTTAGATAGATTTTCTCCTAAAGAAGTATTGAAAATATTTTCAACTCGAATTTTTGTATATTTTTCTGTTTCTAACTTTGCATAATACGAAGGAGCTGTGATTTTTTTTGCGATTCTTAAGTTTTTACATGCCATAAAATATCTGGATAATCTTGTAATGTTTTTGTCATATTTTATAATAAGGTGCGGAATATCATGATTGGTTAAAATATATTTTTTTTTAGATTTTGAAGCAGCCAAAGCATACTCGTAAGCCCAATTAGCATAAACCAAATCAGGATTATCTTGTTCAATTGCTTCACTAAGATGGTTTACTTCTTTTTTATATAATAGCCCTCTTAATCGATGTAGATTATTTCTTAAAGGACAGTAATAAATTTTCAATTTTTTATTTTTACAAAAAATAATTCTATTCTTATCAATAATATCGCTTGATAAAGTAATGATGGAAACATTATGACCAAGCTTAACTAAACCTAATGCCAAATTTTGAAGATGTGAAACTCCATGACCCATGGGCAACGATCTACGATCTTTTTTTTTGATTAATGGATAAAAATCATATGATGTAATTGGGCCTAGAATCGCAATTTTCATAAGTCTTTCAATAATTACTACAATCTACCAATAATTACTACTTTCAACTAAATGTGCATTTTTTGGTGTTTCATCTTTTGTTGGACGAGTCCAATGTTCATTAAAAAGTTTAAGATAAATTCCATTCGCTTGCGTTGGTTTTTCCCAACGCTTTCCAATAATTCCAAATAACATTTGTAATACTCCTGCCAAATGAAATCCTTTTTTACCCATACGTTTAGCATGAGCGGCCAAATGCAATCCGTATGCACCGCATCCTATAAGAGCTATATCATAGTCAACTTGGTTCATTTGTTTTTTCATAAACTCTAATGCTTCGAACCAATCTTTAAAATCAGATTTTTCATTAGCTACAGTTTGGACAGCTTTAATTGTTTTAAGTTCAAATGAAGGGAGTAAATTATTTTTAAAAAGCAATTCTCTTTTTTTATACTGCTTTTCTATCGACTGTTGAAATGGATGCACAACTAATATTTTTTTACCTTCCAAGGCTTTAGTCCATAAGTTATTTGAAAAGAAAGGTTCTAAATATTCGATTTGAACTTTTTGAGCATTTTTAAGTTCTTTTTTACATAAATCATCGTCAAGACGCCATGATCCAATAATATCTATTTCTGGTAAATCTGAAAAAACCAATTCACAATATTTTTCAACTAATGGGATTTCGATTGGAAAAAAACCTGACCAAACTTTAAAATTATTTAAAATGTTTCTATTCCACCACCAAGGCTGCGATTTATTAGTAATAAAATCCAAAGCAGATCGATGTTCTGAGTTTATAGCAATATAGTTTTTTAAAACATTTCTTTCTGTTGCTCCAATTCTTGCTATCATGCAAGGCTTTTCTGATATCAAAGAGCTATATATTTTATCTGAGGCTAAATCAGCCTCAGAACGATTTAAAACAAAAGTTTTTCTTTTAATTGGAAAAAGCAAAATATAAATTCTTCTAAGAATTTTAAGAATAAAGTAATAAATGCTCATAGCTATTTATATAAATAATTAA
>NZHP01000026.1 GCA_002691465.1 Gammaproteobacteria bacterium
TTGAATTGTGAGAGTCTTTTTATTCCAGCATTCAAGCCCAAAACCACACTGATCAGTCCCAGCATTGTAATGAAGATTATAATCCAGAATGTGCCCATGAGCGTTGAGTTTGCAATGCCCACATATTCAAGCCCAGTGCTTATCTGGGTTGCTCCTAACCCCAATGATGTGGCAATACCAAAGACCGTCGCTAGAATAGCAAAGACATCGACAATCACTCGACTCCATGCACTCTGCAGCCCGACATCAAGAAAGAATGAGCTGACCCTAAAAGGCCTTCCAAGGTTGAATGCAAAATAAGCAAAGCACAATCCCACAACGCCATATATGGCCCAAGCATGAAATCCCCAATGAAGATATGTCAGATTCATTGATAATGTGGCTCGTTCTTTAAAGGAAACCCCATCTTCAAATAGTGCCGTTGAATTGAGATGTAATATTGGTTCTGCCACGGAGTAAAATATTACTCCTATGCCCAGTCCTGCACTGAATAGCATGGCGATCCAATTTATATAGTTAAATTCTGGCTTGGCATCGGCTCCTCCCAATCTAATCGTTCCAAAACGACTGATTGCCATCCATATGCAGAAAACCAGAAAACCATTTGCACATAAAATGATAAGCCATCCAAAGTTATTCGCTATAAATGATTGCGTGCTAGTGAAAAGATTGCTTGCTGAATCAAGATTGACCAAAGTTATACCTACAAAAGCCGAGACAAGAAATAGAGAAATGAAGAATCTTCTATAGTCGATACTTTTAAGCATAATGCGTTGAGAAAATTCTTTTGCGAGACATATTTTTGAAAGAAATAGCTTTCACACAATCTATATCATCTTTAATCACAGTCAAGTGATTATTCTATTTACCTCCTATTAAGGTGAAAAAAAGATATTTTATTTGCCCTGAAACCCATATAAAAAAGGGTTCTTAGCCTTAATATGAATGAGTTCTATAAATTTTAGGGTAAATATACTAGACTAGTCCGATAATTTATTATTATTCACTCGTCAAAGTGGGGGATTACTGATGACAAGAAAACAACTAAAGGCTTTAAGAAGAACAAAAGCCATCAAGAAGCAACACAATATAAACAAGGCTCAATCAGCTGCAACAATAGTGGCAGCAGGCGCCGTTTTAGCTACCTCTAACATAAGCGCACAAATTGAAGAAATCGTTGTAACCTCAAGAAAGAAAGAGGAAACACTTCAAGACGTGCCACTTCAGGTGCAAACTCTAACTGAGGAATCTTTAGAAGCATCGGGTATAAATACCTTTGAGGACTATTTATTGCAATTGCCTGGCGTTACTGCAGGTGGATCAGGCCCAGGGCAAAACACGATATATATTCGAGGTCTTGCTTCAACAACGCCTAACCTTACAACTGCAGGAGTCGCTGGATTAGCGCCTAACGTCTCTTTCTACCTTGATGAGCAACCATTGGCTCAACCAGGAAGAAATTTAGATGTTTATGCTGCTGACATGGCTCGTATTGAGGTTCTCTCAGGACCACAAGGAACGCTTTTTGGAGCTAGCTCACAAGCAGGGGGAGTTAGAATGATTACTAACAAACCTAAAATGGGAGTCAGTGAAAGTAACTTTGAGGCAGAATACAGGTTCACACCAGAGGGAGACTCAGGACATAAACTCGAGGCTATGGCCAATATACCTCTTGGAGAAAGTACTGCACTAAGAGTTGTTGCATACAGAGATGAAAAAGGCGGCTATATCGATCAGGTTGCTGGTTCAGTTGATGCTAGCGAATCTGCTCGTTTTAGAGCTGCTGGCACGGTAAGGCAAAATGGCCTTCCTGTATCTTCATCAAGAGCTGGTTTTCAAGCTGGTGCAGACCTTTCAGGAGCAACGCTCATCCCAGCTGTTGCAATTCAAGAGGAAGATGCAAACGGAGTTGAATACCAAGGCTTCAGAGCTTCTCTAGCTCAAGATATCAATGATCAATGGACTGCTAATCTGGTAATAGCAAACCAGACAGTTGATGCTGACGGCGTTTTCTTTGCCGATCCAACATTGGGCGATTTAGAAATACAAACATACACAGCGAATTCGATAGATGACGAGTATGACAACATGAGTTTAACTCTTGAAGGCATGGTAGGCGATCTTGAAGTAATTTATGCTGGTGCATACACAGATAGAGAAACAAATCAGATGGTTGATTACACTGACTATCTCTTTGTTGGTCAATATCTACCATACTATATCTGTGATTATTATGTGACATACACAAAGTTTGCACCGGGGAATGTTCCTACTGGAAGATGTGGTGCTCCTAACTTGCTCGTGGATTCAACTACTAAAACTGAGGTTACAAGTCATGAGATTAGAATCAACGCTGAAATAAGTGACACAATGTCCCTTACAGCTGGCGCATTCATGAGTGAAACTGAGCTTAAGGAATTAAACTTGTTTACATATCCAAGCGCAGTCAACAATGACATAACCTATGCGTGTAACTATGCTCTTACCGATACATCTGTAACCGGTTCGATCAATAACGCATCTCCAGGCTGGTTCTCAGCCGGACCATATTGTGAGCCAGTCATCTTCTTTAATGACATAAAGAGAACTGATGAACAAACAGGTTTCTTTGGTGAACTGAATATCGCACTAAGCGATACATCAGAACTTACTCTTGGTGCTCGATGGTATGATATTGAAGTTGATTTTGAGGGTAGTGCGAACTCCTCATTCTTTAATGGTTTCGGTGCTCCAGATACTCAGCAATTCGGATCCAACTTATCAGCGCAATATGCTCCAGGTAATGCAAATGGTTATCCAGATAAAGCATCTACAGATGGTGTAATTGGAAAGGTAACTTATTCTTGGAATCCAAGCGATGAGGTTATGTATTATCTGACTTGGTCCGAAGGGTTTAGGCCAGGTCTTTTAAACAGACCCGTAGGCAGAACAAGCCCAGATGGCTCATACTCTGTCCCTGCTGAAATTAAGTCGGATGAAATTACAAACTATGAGTTTGGCTGGAAAACAGTTCTTATGGATGGTCAACTTAGGTTCAATGGTAGTGCTTTTTATGTAGATGTCGAAGGACTGCAAACAACTATATTTGATCCGAGCATTGTGAACTTGTTCTTTTCTGATAATGCAGCAGATGGTGAAATCACTGGAGTAGAGGGCGACTTTACTTACTATGCAGATAGAGAAGGGCTTACCGTTTCAGGTGCCTTCTCAGTATTGGATACTGAAATCACTAAGAAACTAGTACCAACCAATGATGTGATTGTCGGAACTGAAATGGCATTTGCACCAGGTTTTCAGGCTAATTTAAGAGTGAGGCAAGAATGGGAGATGGCAGATGGATATACTGGCCATGCTCAACTTCAAGTCACACATTCTGGTGATAGTTTTTCAGATGTGATGGAGCCAAACAAAGCCATTCAAGACCAATACAGCTTTATCGATCTTCGTTTAGGCATGACCAATGGGGAAAGCACTACTGAGCTTTACATTGATAATGTCACAGATGAAAGAGCTGAAATCAGCAATACCTTTGTGTTCGATAGGCAGCGTGTGTCATACATTAGACCTATGACCATGGGTATAAGGTACAAAAGAAACTTTTAGTTTATAAATAAAGCTAAAAATTTAAAAAGGGAGCTTAGGCTCCCTTTTTAATTTGGCAAGAATATTTACTTATTTATCGTTGATGCAATAAATGACACAACTAGACACAACCAAAGCGGCTGATGCTATAAAAAGAGGCGACAATATTGGAGCACTGAGATTTTTGAAATCAAATCTCAAAAAAGATCCAAATCATATTGATAGCCTATATTTGGCTGCTGTCAGTTCGAGATATTTAAAGAATTATGATGATTCAAAAAAATATATTGAGAGTCTATTATCTAATGCTCCTGATATGGGCAGAGCTTATCAAGAGCTAGGTCATTTAAGTAGAGACATTGGAAACGAAGAAGATTCAATAAGGCATTACAGGCAAGCCTGTGAATTGAATCCGGCTTTACCATCATCTTGGAAGTCTTTGTATTCTTATTTTAAAAAGAATCAGAATAAGCCAGCAGCAGATCATGCTTATATGCAAATGAATACCCTTGAGACAATGCCAAACACTTTGCTATTCATAAGTCAGATTCTTAATGAAGGGAAATTAGGTATTGCTGAAGAGAAATGCAGAGAATTTCTTAAACAGTATCCCACAAATACGTATGCAATGTCTTTGCTGTCAGATATTGCCGATCGTCTAGGTTATTTTGATGATGCTGAATTCCTGCTTGAAAGCGCCGTTAAAATGAGCCCCAAAGATGGGGAGCTTCGAATGAAGTACGCAATGATTCTTAGAAAAAAGCAGAAATTTGCAAAGACTATGGAGCAGGTAAATATACTCTGCGATCAATTTCCTGAAAATCTTTCATATCAAGCTCAGAAAGCAAGCGAGATCATGCAAAACGGAGATCATAAGGGGGCAATAGATTTATTCGATAAAATCCTTCAAAAGAACCCCTTTAACTTCAGCATTCTTACATCAAAGGGTCATGCACAGAAAACATTGGGAGAGTCAGATAGAGCAATTAAGAGTTATCAAACTGCATATCAAGTAAAGCAAGATCATGGCGAAGCTTTTTTCTCACTTGCAAACCTAAAAACATACGAATTTAGTAAGACTGAATTAAACATTATGAGAGAGCAACTCAAAAGAGTTGATTTAACTATGAGAGATAAAGCCTATTTTCATTTCGCATTGGCGCAAGGTTCTGAAGCGGTTGGTGAATATGATGAAGCTTTTTTTCATCTTGATTGTGGAAATAAGATTAAAAACAAGCAAAGTAAATATTCTATTGAGCGAATGGATAAGGAGTTGCAGGCTCAGATTGATGTATGCGATGAATTATTTTTTGAAAATCATGGCGATGGCGGACATGAGGCAAAAGATCCGATATTTATCCTGGGTCTTCCAAGAGCTGGTTCGACTCTAATTGAGCAAATATTAGCATCTCATTCAATGATTGATGGAACGCTCGAGCTTCCAAATATTCTCTCTATGGCGCAAAGCCTCAGAGGGGATGATATTTATGGCAAGGAAGGGAAGTATCCAAAAAGCATGGAAAACTTATCTCTAGATAAAAGAATAGAAATGGGGGAAAAGTTCATAAGTGACACGAGCATGCATCGAAACAAAGCTCCAAGATTTACTGATAAAATGCCTAATAATTTCAGACATATCGGATTGATTCATTTAATCATGCCAAATGCAAAAATTATTGACGCTCGACGATATCCCTTGGATTGCTGTTTCAGTATGTTCAAGCAGTTATTTGCTCAAGGCCAAGAATTCACTTATGGATTGGCTGAAGCAGGCAGTTACTATAAGAGTTATATCAAATTAATGAATCACTGGGACCAGGTTTTGCCAAACAAGATTTTGAGAGTAAATAATGAAGACATCATTGATGATCTGGAAGGCCAAGTGGCGAGAATGTTAAATTTTTTGGAATTGCCTTTTGAGGAATCTTGCATCAAATTTTATGAAACCGACAGATCAGTTAGAACAGCAAGCTCAGAGCAGGTGAGAAAACCAATCAATAAAGCCGGAATGGACAGATGGAAGCCATATGCAAAATATCTTGGCCCGTTAATAGATGGACTCGGATCTGAGCTTTTAAAGCCTGAAGATCTTGAGCTAATTAAATCAAGTTGATAGCTTTAATATAATAATCATGGCAATTAGCGTATTTGATCTTTTTAAAATTGGTATCGGGCCATCTAGCTCACATACCGTAGGTCCTATGATCGCTGCAAGAAAATTCATACTCAGCATAGAAGAATCTAAGCAGCTTGAGAAAGTGAACCGCATTAAATCTGAGATGTTTGGCTCTCTTGGAGCTACTGGGAAGGCGCATGGAACACCCAAAGCAATTATTTTGGGATTGGAAGGTGAGGAGCCAGATCAAGTTGATGCGACTTTAATCTCCAAACGAATTGAGAAAATCTATTCTGTGGGAAAAATCAATTTACTTGGAAAAAAAATGATTGATTATGATCATGAGGCAGACCTCAAGCTCTATCGCAGGAAATCTCTACCTTTTCATCCCAATGGAATGACTTTCTCTGCTTATGATGAGAGAGGCGGCGAGGTACTGAAAAAAACTTATTATTCTGTTGGAGGCGGTTTTGTTGTTGATGATTCGAATGAAAAGGGGAATTACATTGCAGAAGATGAAACCGAGATCACTTATCCCTATGACAAAGCTACCGAGCTACTGGAATATTGTGAGAAACATTCCCTTAATATATCTGATGTCATGTTGGCAAATGAGAGTGCATGGCGACCAGAAAATAAAACTCGTGAAGGACTGCTTCATTTATGGTCTGTGATGCAGGAAGTTGTTAATCAAGGCATTAGCAATGAAGGACTATTGCCTGGGGGTTTAAACGTTGAACGGCGATCTCATAAGCTTTACCTACAATTAACGAAAAAATCAGACAAGAAGTCTGATGATCCTTTGACAATACTTGACTGGGTGACTCTTTATGCACTGGCGACCAATGAAGAGAATGCTGCAGGAGGAAGAGTGGTTACTGCCCCTACAAACGGTGCTGCGGGAATCATCCCAGCTGTTTTACATTATTACATGCGTTTTGTTCCTGAAGCAGACGATGATGGGGTAGTCAGATTTCTATTAACGGCTGCCGCAATTGGTATCCTCTACAAAAAAAATGCATCTATCAGTGGTGCTGAAGTTGGATGCCAAGGTGAAGTCGGCTCCGCTTGCTCAATGGCAGCTGGGGCATTGGCAGAAGTTCTTGGCGGCACACCGGCGCAAGTTGAAAATGCGGCTGAAATTGCTATGGAGCATAATTTAGGACTCACTTGTGATCCAATTGGAGGTTTAGTGCAGATACCATGCATTGAACGCAATGCATCTGCATCAGTGAAAGCAATACATGCTGCTCGTATGGCCCTTCAAGGAGATGGAACTCACTTTGTTTCATTGGATAGAGTAATTCGCACAATGCGAAAAACTGGAGAAGATATGCATCTTCGATATAAAGAAACATCTCGAGGTGGTTTGGCTACGAATGTCTTAGAAGTACCTGTAAATATTATTGAATGCTAGTATACTTCTGACCTCATGAGTTTATTTCAGAATTTAATCTCTTCAATCAAGAGCGGACCACTAAGGAGTCGCTATTTTCGCTCGAAAGATTTTAGTAACCTTCCAAAAGATATCGATAAGGCTGTTGAATCAGTCATGTCAAAAAGTGGCGAAGTTTCCTCATTGGTATATGCGGAAAATCTTTTTAGCTTGATAGAAGACCTTAGCGATAAACAATTCATTAATTTTTTTGATTCTCTATTAGAGAAATATGACATAGATTCAGATGCTTTATCAAAATCGTCAATAGAATATACGAAGAATAAAACACAAGAAAATCTTGAAAAAATTACTCAATCCTCAGAGCCTCAATGGGTTGAACTTTTCCGAAGATTAAATACGATTTCTGAAGGAACATATAAATTGGTAAAGCTTAGAGAGAGAATCAGATCTCTCGAGAAAAATAATCCAAACTTGGAATTTTTTGATTCAGCTCTTCTAAATCTATTTAAACATTGGTTTAATCCATCTTTTTTAGTTCTAAAAGAAATAGATTGGTCCACTCCAGCCAGTATCTTAGAAAAAATAATTGCATACGAGGCTGTACATGAAATCAATTCATGGACCGAGCTTAGGTCTAGATTAGAGCCAGAAGATAGAAGATGTTTCTCTTTCTTTCATCCACTCATACCCAATGAGCCACTTATCTTTGTTGAAGTTGCATTGACCAATAGTATGCCAAAGAATATTGATGAGGTGATAAAGGTTGATCGAAGCGTTATGTCTGAAGAAGATATAAATACTGCAGTATTTTATTCTATTTCAAGTTGTCAAGATGGTTTGTCAGGGATTTCATTCGGTAATTTTCTGATTAAAGAAGTTGTCTATAAATTAAAACGTAAGAATGAAGCGCTAGAAAAATTTGTAACACTTTCTCCGGCACCAGATTTTACAAAATGGCTTAAAGAGCAATCTATTGATGAAGATCTAGACGATGATCACCTCATGAAGCAAGCCATGGCATATCTTTTGTATTCGAATAGAAAAGATGAGTTTCCTAATGATCCTGTAGCCAGGTTTCATTTAGGCAATGGTGCTAGTTTAGAGAGGATAAATTTAAATGCTGATATGTCATTAAAGGGAATATATCAATCAAAAGGCATGATGGTTAATTATCTATATGATCCTGATTCATTGGAAAAGAATCACGAGTTATTTTTTAAAACAAAGAAAGTACAACACTCTGACAAAGTTGGAACACTTCTGAAAAAACTTCAGAATCAATAGTTAAACAAATCAAAGCAAATTCTATTATTGAGTCTTATTTAGGTCGATCTGATAGGTTTCAGTTAAAGCCATTACAGACAGCAAAGTAAGTATTGCTGAGCATGACATATAGACGGAGACCCAGAAAATATCTAATTCAGTCCATAACTTTACAGCGATAGTTGGAGCAAAGGCTCCTCCTATGATTGCCCCAAATTGATAACCGAGCGTTGCTCCTGAATATCTAACTTCGGTGCTGAATAATTCTGTAAAAAACGCTGCTTGTGGTCCATACATCATCGCCAGAAAAACCATACCTCCTGATACAGCTAGAGTGATTAACCAGAAATTTCCTGTATCAACCAAGGGAAAAATTGCAAAGGCCCATAGACCCGATAATATTGCTCCAAGCATGAAAATGCCTCTTCTTCCATGCCTATCAGAATATGATGAAAATAAAAATTGCATTGGCACCATTATTGCTGATGCAATTAAAACCGCTGTAAGCATATCATCTCTTGCCATCTTTGCGCTCTGCACTCCATATGCCAATAAAAAAGCTATAAGAATATAAAAGGTAACCTGGATATTTATAAAAGCTCCAGCAGCAAGCATGATTCTTTTGGGATATTTCCTTACTGCTACAATAATGGGTGACTTCTGAATTGCTGTTCGACCGTCATCCTGATTTTCATTTCTATGCATTGCTAATTCTTTGAATGCCTTTGTGTCTTCAAGATTCAACTGAATATACATACTGACAAGGATTAAGACAGCGCTTGCTAGAAAGGGAATTCTCCAGCCCCAAGTATTGAAAAATTCGTCTGAAACCAAAGCACTTGTAATAATGAGTGCCAAGTTAGCCAATATCACTCCAATTGGGGCACCGGCTTGCGCAAAAGCTCCGTAGTACCCTCTCTGGTTTGCCGGAGCGCTTTCGGTCACTAATAACATAGCGCCGCCCCACTGACCGCCAATAGCTAATCCTTGAGCAAACCTTAATGCGGTAAGAAGGATTGGCGCCAGAGCGCCAATCATTGCATATGTTGGGAGTAGGCCTATCAATGTAGATGAGATGCCCATTAGCATTAAAGCGCTGATGAGTGTTTTTTTTCTTCCTATTTTGTCACCGAAATGACCAAAGATAATTCCACCAATGGGCCTGGCTATAAAACCGGCAGCAAAAGTCAGCAATGAAAGTATCAGCGCCGTCGTAGGAGGAACCTCCCCAAAGAAAGCTGATGGAAAAATAAGAGCTGCTGCTGCGCCGTATAGAAAGAAGTCGTACCACTCAATGCTAGTTCCTGCTAGAGCCGTAAGAGCAACTTTTCTCATATTAGAATTAATATTATTTTTTTCTAAACTTTCATTATTCATGCTTTCTATTATAAATTATTGGTAGGAGGGTAAAAATGGATTTTGAAATTAATGAAACCTCATTAAGAATCATAAGCAATGATAATTCAGAGTATGATTTACCGCATCTATGGATGCGAGATAATTGCCCTTGTAATGACTGCAGAGTAAAAGAGACAAAAGAAAAGAGATTTATGCTTAATTCTGTCCCTATTGATCTAAAGCCAAAAAAAGTTGAAGTAAATGAAAGCCATATTCATATAGTTTGGCCCGACGATCATGAAACCTCTATATGCTTTGAAGAAATAGAATCTTTAGACAAATCCAGAAAGCCCGAAAAAGTGCTTTGGACGAATGATTTCATACCAAATTACTTTGACTGGAATGACTTTCTTAAAATAAATGATACCGCAATAGACGCAATCTCTAATTTTATTACCAATGGTGTAATAGTAATTAATAACGCGCCTACCGTTTCAAATTCACTCGAAGAGCTTTCCCCTCGGCTTGGGCCCATCAGGGAAGTATTGTTTGAGCGTATTCACAATGTATCTGTGGACGGCCATGTTTATAATATTGCACACACATCGCTAGAGCTTCCTCCTCATAATGATTTTGCAAGTTACACATGGCCACCTAGTGTTCAGGCTCTTCATATGCTCGTTAACGAGTGCGATGGAGGAAGATCAACTATAGTTGATGGTTATGCAGTCCTTACAGATTTGAGAAGTGATTGCCCTGAGTATTTTGATGTTTTGAGTAGCTTTGCGGTTCCTTTCAGGGAATTTGATGAAGAAAATGAGACTTATGCAAATGAGCCAATGATCAGAATGAATGCAGAAAAAGAACTTACTGGTTTCAGGTACTCAAATCAATTGATGCAAATGATAGACCCAAGGAAGAAAAATGTCGCTTCTTTTTATGAGGCTTATCATGAATTATGCAATAGAATTAATAGCGAAAAATACAAATCAAAATTTAGACTTGATTCGGGCCAAGTTTTATTAGTTTCTGCACATCGTATTCTTCATGGCAGGGAAGAATTTAAACCAGATGGTAAGCGACATCTTCAAGACGCGTACTATGAAATGGATAATATAGAAAACAATCTATACCTTTTGAAAAATTTAGGAAATTGAGTAAGTTGACAGAGAAAGTTAAATTCACATCCATGGATCATGGAAACAGGGAAGATTATGATCTTATCGCAATTCATGATTCAGAAAATGAAAGAAGTTTAGTGAAAAGAGTGGTGGAATGGATGAAAATGATGGATGGCGATTCCCCTTATCAAATCAGTAGGCTTCAACATTGTTTGCAAACGGCTACAAGAGCAGAACAAGATGGCGCAGATACAGAAACAATTGTGTGTGCATTGCTTCACGATATAGGTGACGTGATATCACCAGTCAATCATTCACAGGCTTCTGCGGCTATTTTAAGACCGTATATCAGTGAAAAAAATTATTGGATAGTTCTGAATCATGGATTATTTCAAGGCTACTATTGGATGCACCATTATGGCGAGGATAGAAATTTAAGAGATCAGCACAAAGATCATCCTTATTATCAGGAATGCATAGATTTTTGTTCAAAATGGGATCAAAAATCATTTGATCCGGATTTTAAAGAAAAGCCTCTAGAATATTTCATCCCAATGATTGAGGAGATCTTTTCAAGAGAACCTCGATCATTTGTCTAGTTAGATATTTTTTGCTCTTTCATAATGATAGTCAGTGCCAGAGTAGTTGGCCATGCGCCTAAGATGAATTCAGAAATAAATATCTGATTGAACCCTGTTCCATGAGCATAAATAGCAATTAAGTTGAAGATTCCTGCTCCAAAATAAACTATTCCTGCCGAGAAAAACCATGCTGGATTTAGTGTGATTGCCCCCAATATCGAAAATATGAAAGTGGCTACAAAGAAGGATGTAAAGTCTCTCAAAAGTGCATTTTGTGCATCACTCGCCAATTCGTTAAATACAAAGCCAAAATCAGCTGATGCGCTTATGGGATTAAAAATCCATTGAAGCACTAAACCCAATAAAAAATAGGCATAAAAAATACCTAAAAATCTAATAATAAATGTGTAATTTCTTTCTGAAGAAATGAGGGAATAAAAGAAATACCCTCCAAAGAACCCTGCGCCAAAATGAAGTATCTTTCCAATGATCGTTTTGTTTCCTGCTATTAACTCTGATTGAAATACCAACTCGACAATCAAAAACAATGTCATAAAAATAGCAGTCCCTCCAGCTATTGCATATAGATATTTTCCACCCAGTGAACTGAATTTTGAGATTAATCCAGCGGTCGAGAAGGCAATTGTAAACCCAATGATTACAAGGAGATATAGACCTATCCCCAATCTCTGAAAATCAAATAAGATTACTTCTAATGACGAGATTATTCCCACTGGCATATCAACTGATGCTAGCCAGATTAATTTAGTTAATGATGAAACCGGAGTCATCAGCAATACTGTAAAAAGAGCTGCGGAGAGAACGGCGAATGGGTATTTTGCTATTTTCATAGCTCTTTGGGTAAAATTTTAATTAATTTTCCATTCGGGCCGTCTGTAAGTAAATATAATACCCCGTTCGGCGAAGCTTGAATGTTTCTCAATCTATCATTTACTTCTGAAAATAAACTTTCTTGAACATCTATGCCATCTTCAAATGTAACTTTTTTAACATCCTTCGATACCAATGCAGTTACTAGGAAACTGTTTTTTAGTTCCGGATAAAAGTCATTTTCATAATAAAGTATATCCGATGGCGCGATTGATGGCGTCCAATGCAGAAGCGGTTGCTCCATGCCATCTTTTTCTGTGAAAGGACTTATGACAGCCCCTGAATAATCAATGCCATATGTTATTGCTGGCCAACCATAGTTCAATGAAGGCTGGATAAGATTTATTTCATCACCACCTTTTGGACCATGCTCATGCTCATATATTTTTCCAGACTTAGTAACTACAAGCCCCTGCATGTTTCTATGGCCATATGAGTAAATTTCTGGAAGAGCATCTTCAATATTTATAAAAGGATTATCCTTTGGGATGGAGCCGTCTTTATTAATTCTTATGATTTTTCCAAAATGATTATCCAAGCTTTGAGCTTTTTCTCTATGATCAAATCCATCACCACTTGTTAGTAAAATAGTATCATCGCTTAAGAAGGCAATCTTTGCTCCAAGATGCATTGGGGATCTCCTGGGCGCTTTAGCTTGAAAAATGACTTTGCTATTTTCAAGGGCATTCCCATTAAGCTCAGCAGATAGCAAGAACAGGGTTGTTTTTTTGTTTTGATCTTTAGCTGAATAAGTTAAGTAAATCATATTGTTAGATTCAAAATCAGGATCAAGGGCGACATCTGATAATCCTCCTTGACCGCTGTATTGAACAAGGGGAACATTATCGATCTCATTCACTGATTTATCTGACAGAGAGGCAACTTTTAGCTTTCCAGACATTTCGGTAAATAAGATTTTATCTTCGCTTAAAAATACCAAACTCCAAGCATCATCTAAATTATCAAGAACTGTCTCTAATTTATAATTTGAATATGCTGAGTTAGAAAATAATAAAACTAACAATAGAAACTTTATTTTCATAGGATCCTTTTTTTAAATAATTTATTATTTGTACATTATGAATCTTATTTTCAAAAGATGAAAAGATAAATCATTAAGAGTAAGTTATTAATATGAAAAAAATAAAGAGAGGTTGATTATGGATGCTCTAACTAAAGCTTTTAAGTGGCATGAAAGAACGACTGAAAATTGGGTAAATAAATTTGGACTCTCCCAATATCAATCGCTATGGTTTGCATGGTTCAAAGGTATTATTACAGTATTAATACTGCAATGGATATTTTAGAAAAGCCGAAAAAGTGGTGGGCCCGGGAGGACTCGAACCTCCGACCAATGGATTATGAGTCCACTGCTCTAACCAACTGAGCTACAGGCCCTTTTGTGCGTATTATTCTATCATCATTATGAGTGTTATACTCCATTCAGATGTTTGAATGACTTAAGAGAAACATTTAAAAATGGAGTTATAAGGAATGCTATTAGTCACAGGGAGTACTGGGAATTCAGGAAGATATTTTTTCGAAAAACTCTCTAAAGAAAACTATGCAGGTAAGATTCGTTGCATTGTTCGGCATGATTCTCAGACAACAATCAAGCTATCAAAGAAAAGAAGAGAATTTAGCAAAGATAACCTTGATTTTATTAAAAAATCTCGTCTTGACGTTGAGTTCGTATATGGAAACCTCCAAGATAAAAAATTTTTGATGTCATCTTTAGTTGGTGTAAAAACAGTGCTTCATATTGCTGGCATACATCATTCTAGAAACATATAAGTATTGGAGAAAAGATCGGAGTAGAGTGGTTTATAGTTGTTCATACGACAGGTATATTTTCGAAATATCCCTCCATTAATGAAGATTATCGGTCAATAGAGGATGAGGTCATAGGTAATAAGAATGTGACTATCTTAAGGCCAACTCTGATTTACGGAAGTGCTAATGATCGAAAAATGTCAAAGTTAATCCATTCGATTAGCAAGAATAAATATTTACCTGTAGTTGGATTTGGAAGAAACTTATTTCAACCTGTGCACGCAAAAGATTTGGCGAATGCATACTGGAGTGTGTTCATGAGTAAAAAAAGTCTAAAAGGTAAACAATATAATCTTCCAGGTAGAAATAAGATTGCTTACAAGGAGATGTTATATTCTAAAAGTGAAAATTTAGATAAGAGAATTATTCTTATCTTTTTGCCATACACTATCTGTTTATTTTTCGTTTACATATACACATTTATTCACTTTATCTTTAAGTGGAGAGAACCATATCCTGAGAAATCATTAATTGTGACAGTTGAACAGGTTAAAAGAATGACTGAAGATAAAGCATTTTCATTTGAGGCAGCAACTAATGATTTTAGTTACTCCCCAATGAGCTTCGAAAAGGGTATAAGAGATCAAATTAATGACTTAACATAAAAAAGCTTAATTTTTTTTATAATAAACCTTATATGACAATCAATAGAGCATTTACAAGAATAAAAGAGGGCGAGATTCATTACCGTTATGCGGGAGCTGATACAGATGAGATTTTATATATGATTCATTCATCGCCAGCTTCTTCGGTCATACTTCTGCCTTTGATTTCGCAGATGTCTTCATCATTCAAGGTGATTGCACCTGATACATTGGGATTCGGTGATTCCGTTGTTCCAACAGAAGAATGGCCTTCAGCTGGAGACTACGCAGATAGTGTCATCAGAGTTATGGACTCTCTGGAAATAGAGTCATGCCATTTCTTTGGCAGCCATACTGGCGCTCATATCGCATCTGAGGTGGCCATCAAGCATCCAGATCGAGTAAAAAAGTTGGTATTAGATGGTATAGCAATGTTCAGTGATGAGGAACGAAAGGAATATCTTGAGCACTATGCCCCTGAAATCAAGGCCGATGAATTTGGTCAACATTTGGTCTGGGCATGGAACTTTGTCAGAGATCAATTCATTTACTTTCCATATTTCAAAAAAACATCGGAACATCAAAGATCTGAAGTTTCAATGCCGCCACCAGAATTCATTAATGAGCTTGTTTTGGAAGTACTAAAAGGACTGGGCACTTATCACAAAGGTTACCATGCCGCATTTACACATAAAGACAAAGAAAGATTGCCGATGATTACTGTTGAGACATTCTGTGGCGCATCTGAAGACGATCCTCTGAAATCAGGCGTAGATAAGGCTGCTGAGTTGATTCCTAACTCTACCAAAGGTTTTTTCCCCAATGAAAGCAATGAAGAAGGCCTGAGTGCTAAGGCAAGTATAATTAGGGATTTTCTAAAAGATTAAAACTCATTCTCAGGCCTCTAATAAAGAGGTAGACATAATTAGAGTTTTTAACTGTCGCCTATAAAGCTTTTTAGTTTCTCACTTCTTGAAGGATGCCTCAGTTTTCTGAGCGCTTTTGCTTCAATTTGTCTGATACGCTCACGTGTAACATCAAATTGTTTACCGACCTCTTCAAGGGTATGATCTGTGTTCATATTGATACCAAAACGCATTCTAAGAACTTTAGCTTCTCTGGGTGTCAGGCTATCAAGAATATTAATAGTATTTTCTTTAAGGCCAGTTTTCGTTGCAGCACCATCTGGCTGATCAATTGTTCCGTCCTCAATGAAATCTCCAAGTATTGAATCCTCGTCATCTCCAATGGGAGTTTCCATTGAGATGGGTTCTCTTGAAATCTTCAGTACTTTTCTGATTCTTGAAACTGGCATTTCCATTACTTCTGATAATTCTTCCACGCTTGGCTCTCTTCCTTTTTCTTGAATCATCTGTCTCTGAATACGGTTGAGCTTATTTATGGTTTCAATCATATGTACTGGAATTCTTATCGTTCTTGCTTGGTCTGCAATGGACCGCGTGATTGCTTGTCTGATCCACCAAGTAGCATAAGTTGAGAACTTATATCCTCGTCGATATTCAAATTTGTCGACTGCCTTCATCAGTCCGATATTTCCTTCTTGTATCAAATCCAGGAATTGCAGGCCTCTGTTCGTGTATTTCTTTGCAATTGATATTACAAGCCTGAGGTTGGCCTCAACCATCTCTTTTTTGGCTCGATCTGCTCTAATCCTTCCCATATTTAATTCACGGTTTACTTCCTTGATTCCCTGAATTGTCATATAGGAGGATTCCTCTAATTTTGCCAGCCTTTTTTGATTAGCCACAATCTTGGCCTTATTTTTATTAAGTTTCGAGGAGTATTTTCTTTTTGCACGAATGTATTTATCAATCCATGTCAATTTCGTCTCATTGCCGATGAATGTTTTTCTAAATTCATCCATTGGAAGACCAGCCTTAGTTACCACTAACCCTCTAATTTCTTTCTCAAAGCGCTTCACTTCATCCATATAGGTGGTGATTATTCTTTGCAGAAGATCAAATAATTTAGGAGAAATTTTTACACCCATCATTGTTTCTTTGATGAGTGCTTTTTGTTTTTCAGCTTTCTCAGTATCGTTGGCCACTGAAAGCGAGATTAGTCTATTGGTTTGTCTACTGAGTTTTTTGATTTCTTTCTCAATCGCAGCGACATCGATCTCTACTGGCTCTGAGTTGTTATCAGAATTTATTTCAATGATTTCATCATTTTCGAAAGCAAAATCTGAAAAGATATCTAGAAGTTTACTTTCATCTTTATCTTCTTCTGCAGCAATTATTTCTTTGATTGTTTCATACCTTTCTTGAATAAAGATCAATACTGGAAGAAAAGAAGAGAGAGTTTCTTGAATTTTATTATTTCCATCTTCTATTTTTTTGGCAATCACAATTTCACCCTCGCGATCGAGCAGTTCAATAGTGCCCATTTCACGCATGTACATTCTGACTGGATCGGTGGTTTTTCCAATCTCATTTTCAATTGGATTTATGACTTCTTGATCATTGGTAGCGCTCTCATCTTCAGAGGCTTTATTTGCGTGTTCTTGCACTGAGATCCCCATATCGCTGATCATCTCAACAATTTCTTCAAGTCGATCGGCTTCTATAACGCCCTCAGGTAGATTTTCATTTAGTTCGGCATAAGTAATGAAGCCTTCATTCTTACCTTTCTTTAGAAGCAACTGAAATGGCGATTCTTCCTCATCAGAGGAATCAATCGACTCATCTTCATCATCTGAGAAAACTGATTGTAATTCATCAAGATCGAGGCTTTCCTCTTCCTCTACTGAATTTTTTATCACTTTTACTTCTTTGATACTTTTTTTAGTCATTATTTTTATTGACGCTTATAAAAAATTGGTTGGGTATTATAGCCCTATTTATGGTCATATTTGTCAATTTTTTGGAATATTTGTTAGTTCCACAAGTCTTTCCTCATCAGACTTACTTAATGATTTATTTTTTGCTTTTTCAAGAAGTCCATTGAGCTCTTTTCTTAGGTTTGCTTTTTTTAAGCTCAAAGCAATGTCATCGAATTCTATTTCTAGTTCCTCAGGATTAACCAAGATCTCTTCTACAGCTAGATCAGCAAGATAGTTTCTCAATTTCTCATCTTCAAAATGATGAATTATTGTGGCAACTTTGATTGACTCATTATCATGCACTAAGTCTATGATATCATTAAGAATATCAATACCTTTGATATTCAAATATTTGAGATGAACATTTGGATTCAGTTTGATTGCGAGACTAGGCTTATTCAGTAGAATCTTGATGGCCTGATGTACAAGCGTGGGTCTTTTGCCAGTATCACCTTTGGATTTTACTTTTAGCTGTTTTGTTTTTAATGTTCCAGCCATAAACTTTTTCGGAGGAACTCCGTAATGTTCAGCGATTTTTTCTACAACAAGATCTTTATATATCCCCTCACTAATTTGTCGAACCAAGTGAATTGCTTTTTCGGCAGCATTTGCTTTGCCAGTCAAAGAATCAACCTCAAAACTGCTATTGCAAATATCTATAATCATGTCATCCAATGTGATCGATTTTTTTAGCAATGCTTTAAATCCATCAGTTCCTTCTTCTCTTACTGCTGTATCGGGATCGCTCCCTTTATCAAGCATTAAAAATTTCACGCTCTTATTTTGCTTGATCAAAGGCAGGCAGGTCTCAAGAGCTCTGATTGCTGCTTTTCTTCCTGCATTGTCTGCATCGAAGCAAAAAGTGAGATCATTGGCTTTTTGAAAAATGAGTTTAATGTGATTTTCAGTGGTCGCGGTCCCCAATGTTGCCAATGCATTATGCACTTTGTATTGCGAAAGACCAATGACATCTGTATATCCCTCAACGAGAATAACTTTTTTTGTGGCTGAGATTTCTTGTTTGCCTTCATATAAACCATAAAGAAGATAACCTTTCTTAAAAAGCATTGTCTCAGGCGAATTTAAATATTTTGGATCATCTTCTTCATCTATTATTCTTCCACCAAATCCAACCACATCGCCCCTGTTATCTCTGATAGGAAACATGACTCTATTCCTAAATCGATCATAGTAACCGCCCTTGTCTTTTTTGATGATGAGGCCGGCTTCGACAAGTTGATCAATATTTTTTTCTGTCGATCCAAAATTCTTAGTGAGGTCATCCCATGAATCATTTGAATAGCCAATGCAAAAATCTTTCGCAGTTTTTCCATCAATGCCTCTATTCTTAAGGTATCCGATTGCTTTTTCTGAAGATTTTAGATTTGACTGGAAGTATTCAGAAACTTGATTAAGCAATAGTTTTAAGTTTGTTTGTTTTTTAGAGAGCTTGATGTCTTCATTGGATTTGGGGACTTCCATGCCGAGAATTTTTGCGAGTTCCTCGACCGCCTCAATGAAGGTGAGTTTTTCATAATCCATCAAGAACCCAAGACTCGTTCCATGAGCGCCGCATCCAAAGCAGTGATAGAATCCTTTTTCTGGACTGATTGTGAATGAGGGTGTTTTTTCGTTATGAAAAGGACAACATGCTTTGTATTCCTTACCTGCCTTTTTGATCTCGATGCGTTTTCCAATGATCTCAGTAATATCTGATCGATCAATCAAATCGTCTATGAATGTTTGAGGAATTCTTTCTACCATCACACTTATTATTAATTACCAGAGAGAAAAGTCTGACTAGTTAGTCTAAGTAGATTTGAAAAAAAGTAAAAGGTCTATCTAGTTGCCTTGATTAGCAATTTTATCACGGACTATTTGGCTTGCCAGTTTCATATCAATCTTTGATCCGGCCTGATTCTTCAACAAAGCCATAACATTGCCCATTTCTTGCATCGTGACTTCACCGATTTCACTCATGATTTTCTCAATCATTTCAGCAACTTCTTCTTCACTCATTTTCTCTGGAAGGTATGTGTTTAGGATCTCAGCTTCTTGGCTTTCTTTCTCAAAAAGCTCATCTCTGCCAGCAGCTTTATATTGTTCTGCCGATTCAAGTCTTTGTTGCACCTGTTTTTCAATAATGGAGATTGCTTCATCATCCGATAATTCAGTCCTTGTATCGATTTCTTTTTGTTTGATCGCTGCAACCAGCATTCTCAGTGTAGAAAGCCTTAATTTATCGCCCGCTTTCATGGCATCCTTAACATGGACTTGAATTTGAGAGAGAAGTGTCAAAGTGTGTTAGTAGAGTCTTCTTGAGCGATTATGCTCTCGAGTGACTCTCTTTTTTTCTCTTTTCACAGCAGCAGCTTTTTTTCGCTTCCTTTCTTGAGTTGGCTTCTCATAGAATTCTCTTTTTCGGTATTCGTTAACAATACCGGCTTTCTCGCAAGATCTTTTGAATCGTCTCAGCGCATAATCGAAATATTCGTTATCTTTAACTTTTACTAATGGCAAAACTTATACCTTCCAGTTGAATTAAATAAATATATACTTAAACCCTTAATAGTCGGTGAAATATACAGATTAACGATTCAAAAAGCAAAGGAAATGAACTCTGATTTAATATTAGGAATAGAGACGAGTTGCGATGAAACAGCAACTGCATTGTACGACTCTCAAAAAGGACTGATTGCTCACAGGGTATTCAGTCAAATTGAATTGCATCGTGATTATGGAGGGGTTGTTCCAGAGTTGGCGTCCAGGGATCATATCAGCAAGTTATTGCCAATGATCGATCATTTGCTTAAAGAAACAAATAGAAAGATCAATGATGTTAATGCAATCGCATACACTGCAGGCCCAGGTTTATCCGGTGCATTGCTTGTTGGCTCTGTTACAGCAAATGCACTGGCATTCTCACTTGGCATTCCAAGCGTTCCTGTTCATCACATGGAAGCTCATTTATTGGCCCCTCTATTGGAAAGTGAACAAACGAAAATGCCCTTTATCGCTTTATTGGTGTCTGGAGGTCATACGCTTTTGGTTCATGTCAAAGAAAGAGGAGAATATCACTTGGTTGGCCAAACTCTTGATGATGCGGCTGGTGAGGCCTTTGATAAAGCATCGAGCCTTCTGGGTTTAGGTTATCCTGGTGGTCCAGCCATTGCGAAGAAGGCGTTGTCAGGAAATGAGAATGTCTTCGAATTCCCTAGACCGATGATGGATTCTAAAGACAATCTTGATTTTAGTTTCAGTGGTTTGAAGACCTCACTTTTATATACTGTGAACGAGCTCAAGGAACAAAAAGCTCTAGATGAACAATGCATCGCAGATATAGCAAATGCTTACCAAGAGGCAATTATTGACTGCTTGGTAGAGAAAAGCAGGAGGGCTGTGAGCCAAATGAATGTTAGCGACATCATCATTGCTGGAGGAGTTGGCGCAAATAGAAGGCTTAGAGATCAGATGAATATAGTATTTAAAAAAGTTGGTGTTAATGTGAATTACCCGAGTATTGAGTTTTGCACAGATAATGCAGCAATGATTGCATTGACAGGATGTTTTAGGTATCAAGATGGAATCAAGAATGATAACTATGAAATCAAAATCAACCCAAGATGGTCTATAGAGAACATTTATTCCTCGGAGACACTAGGTGGATAAAATATTTCTTAAGAAATTAGAGGTTGAGACAGTCATTGGTATCTGGGAATGGGAGAAAAGGCTTCCACAGAAAGTAGTTTTTGACTTGGAATTATCCACTGACATCAGAGTCGCAGCAGCTTCTGATTCAATCGATGATGCGCTCGATTATAAAGCTGTAACCAAAAGAATAAAGACGATCGCTACCGAAGAGCAATTTGAATTAATCGAGACACTTGCAGAAACAGTTGCTCAGATAATCCTCGATGAATTTGATGTTTCTTGGTTAAAGCTAAAAGTTTCAAAGCCCTTTGCAATAAGAGATTCCGAAAATGTAGGTTTGATTATTGAGAGGACTAAACAGGAAGTATAAATTGAGTTTTTCAACTGTCTATCTCAGCTTAGGAAGCAATGTTTCCCCAGAAAAGAATATAAAATTTGCACTAGACCAATTGTGCAAAATCTTTGGCGATGTAGACTCTTCATCGACCTATCTAACAAAGGCTGTGGGATTTAAGGGATCTGATTTTCTAAATTTAGTTGTAAGGATTGATACAGCCCTCGATCCTGTAGAATTGATTGCTGAACTTCATCGCATTGAAGAGATGACAGGCAGAGTAACAGCAACAAAAGCATTCAATGACAGAACGCTTGATATCGATGTTTTAATATATGACGAGGTGATCAATCTAGATTTAAATATACCTCGCGATGAGATTTTAAAGTATGGATTTGTTCTAGAACCACTTGCTGAAATTTGCCCAGATGGTATTCATCCCACTGAGAACATTACTTTTCTAGAGTTATGGAATAGTTTGAAAGAAAATTTAGAAGTCTCAGAAAGAATCTAAATCGGGATTAGCTGATACCCCTGCCACCGTCTACCGCAATGATTTGTCCTGTCATATAATCAGCATCTTCAATCAGAAATTTTATTGTATTTGCTATATCTTTTGGTGATCCAGATCGTCTTAATGGGATTTGTTCAATGATTTTTTCTTTCACATTCTCAGGTGGTTCTTTTTCGGGCCATAAAATCATCCCAGGGGCAATTCCATTGACTCTTACTTCAGGTGCCAGATCTCTAGCGAGTGACCTTGTGAGCATCACTAAACCAGATTTAGCAGGCCCATAAACAGGGTGATTGCTGAGTGGTTTAGTTGCATGAATGTCTACCATATTCACAATTGAGCCCTTGGTTTCTCTTAAGTGTTTAGCAGCATGCTTACAAAGAAACAAGGGTGCTTTGAGGTTTGTTCCAATTAAACTATCCCAATCATCATGAGTAATATCATCGATTGGCGTTGGGTAAAATGTTGACGCATTATTAATCAAAACATCCAGTCGACCTGTTTTAGTGAGAACTTCAGGAATCAACTCTTCTACAGCATCATCTGAAGTCAAATTGGCGCCAAAAACCATGATTGAATTTTTTCTAATCGCGTTGAGTTCATCACACAATGATTCCGCATCTTGATTTGAGCTATTGTAATGGATGGCGATATTCATGCCTCTTGCATGCAATGTCCTAGCAACTTCAGCACCGATCCTTTTTGCTCCCCCAGTGATCAATACCCATTTATTATCTTGATTATTCATATGCTCTATTTTAATTGAAAAGTTATATGATGGATAATTAAAAAAAACAACCTTAACCACTCCGCAGAATGAATCCTGAATTTGAACAAACATTGATGCTCAAAGAACTTCTTAAGAATAGAATCGAACAAAGCAATGGTTGGATCCCATTTGATCTCTTTTTCAATACTGCAATGTATGAGCCTGGATTGGGATATTATTCCTCCGGCACATACAAAATAGGACAGGGTGGGGACTTTACAACAGCACCTGAGATTTCAAAATATTTCTCAAAAGCAATTGCTAGACAGACCAATCGATTGCTTGAGATGCATGATGAGCCTTCCGTTATTGAGGTGGGAGCTGGAAAAGGGACGTTTGCATTTGAATATCTAAAAGAGCTAGAGGAAATAGGAGTAGAGATAGGCCAGTACTATATTTTAGAAATAAGCGCAGACTTGAGAGACAGGCAGATGCAATCAATATCTAATCTACCGAAAAGCATTAGAGATAAGGTCACTTGGCTTGAATCCCTCGAAGTAGATCCAATCGATGGGATATTGATTGCAAATGAGGTAATTGATGCTCTCCCATTTAAACGATTCACGATAGAAAATAACCAAACATATGAATTAGGCGTGACTCTTAAAAATGGCGAGCTTGAGGAAGCAGCAAAAAAAAGCGGTAAAAAGTTATCGGATGAAATTGAAATCATATCGAGTGAGATTGATCGACAATTTGAAGAGGGCTTTATCTCTGAGGTTCGACTGGATTTTCAAAAATGGTTTAAAGCAATCTCAGGAATGATCAATAAAGGTTCGATGATATTTATAGATTATGGATATGTTAGAAATGACTTTTATAGATCTCACAGATCAAAAGGAAACATGATTTGCCACTATCAGAATCAAGTGATTGAAGATCCGTTAAAGAACTTAGGCTATCAAGACATTTCTGCGTCTGTAGATTTTACTCAGTTGGCTAATGTCGCCATTGATGAAGGGTTCTTTATAGACCTTTTCACAACCCAAGCAATGTTTTTGCTTAACGAAAGTTCATTAAGCATGATTGGAGATATTGATTCTGAGGAGTCGCGCATGAGAGAAATTCAAAAACTTAAGCAACTCATCATGCCAGATTATATGGGCGATGTTTTTAAGTGTATGATTCTCAGCAAGAAAATATCGAAAGACAATTTTGAAGAATTAAATCACTTAACTCATACTCTTTAATAACTTATGGATCTAATACAGACATTAATACTAGCAATTATCCAGGGACTAACTGAATTCTTGCCTATTTCGAGTTCTGCCCACTTGATACTCATATCAAAGATAGCTGGTTGGAACGATCAAGGATTATTGTTTGATATTGCTTTGCATTTTGGAACACTTTTGGCAGTCCTTATATATTTCAAAGATGATCTTTGCAGGATGATCGAAAACCCTATTAAAACTCGAGGAAAGAATATCATCCACTCGGATTTAATGATTTTAGTTATTGCAACAATACCAGTTGTCATAGCTGGCGGACTTTTTAATGATTGGATTGAAATCAACCTGAGATCATCGAATGTGATAGCCGCAACCAGTATCATTTTCGGATTTCTTTTGCTTGCATCAGACAAATTTAGCTCTGGAGGGAAGAGCTTGACTCTTCAAATCGGATTGCTTATTGGCCTCGTTCAAATTCTTGCTCTTATTCCGGGCGTTTCGAGATCAGGCATAACCATTACCATGGGCTTATTTATGGGTCTCGGAAGAATGGAATCTGCCAGATTTTCCTTCTTGCTGGCAATCCCAGTCATTCTTGCTGCATCCATACTTCAAGCATATGATCTGTATTCAGTTGGTTTTATAGACATCAATTATATTCATCTTCTAACAGGTTTAACTGTCTCCTTTGTAATTGCATACTATACAATTCATTTATTTTTGGCTTTCGTCATGCAAATCGGCATGCTCCCATTCGTTCTTTACAGAGTAGTTTTGGGTTCAGCTATCTTCATGTTCTTGTAAGCGCATAGAGAACGGGAATCATGATTCAATCATCTAAGAAAACATATTCTATTTGGGGAGAATTTAGTGATACAGATTTTACCTCGCTCAATCAACTGCAACAAAGAGTTAATCATTGGTTAAATGGACCACCTTTTAAAGTGCATTTAACCTTATCGGGGCCTTTTCAAGTTTTAGATGAGAAAATTTTAGGAGGATTAGAGGGCTTCTCAATGGACAATTATGTGGTTGAAATGAGAACAAATGGATATGGAACAGAAGACAATATTTTCCAGTCATTCTATGTTCAGATTCAAATCTCACCTGAGCTTCTCTATTTAAAGCAAAGATTAGACGAATTTTTGGAGATACCCCCTAAAGAATATAATCCTCACATCAGTCTTTTTTATGGGAATAAGGAGTCTTTAATAAAAGATGAAGTAATAAGCAAATTGGACTCACCGCCAGGAATGATTACATTAGATAAATTATCAATAGTTGAAATTGTAGATGATATTGCATCTTGGAAAGTGCTTTACTCTTATCCATTGATCAAGAAGTCAAATGTGAGACTAACCTTGGGTAGACCTGTATAGGTTTATTTCAGACTCGAATCGATTTTTTTGATCCTCATGGCAACAAGTTTGTCCTTAATTGCATCCCCCTCTAGCCCTTTGAATGATTCCTCCTCATAGCTAATGTCTTTACAAGAATCAAAGGCATCTATAATAATCTTTATTATTTGATCATAGCCATCAACGAGATTATGAAACTCCATGGCGATTGAGAAGTTTTCAGGATTCCTAAACGCATCAGTTGCTTCAAGAATTTGATAAATATCATTAGCAGAAATTCTATCTTTTGAATCATTTATAATTTTTGAAGTTCTCAGAACAGTTTTAGTAAAAAATTTAAATGAGTTTGGAAATTTAATTCGGCTTTGTATTTCATCTAATTGTTCAATCACATTCCCTCCCCTCAGATCGTCTAAAGCACAGAATATTGACGCCAATTTCATTTCAGGCGATGCATTTCTGTATGGTACTAAGGAGGAATTGCATAATGCACGATCAATTCCTTCTAGGTCAGGGTAAATATGAGCAATGGCATTGTAGTCAAATAGAATTTTAAAATATAGATCAAAACACTCTGTCTGCAGTGCTTTTTCTGTTTCCAGCCAGACTCGCTCAGGAACCAAGTAATCCAATTCACCACTTTTTACTATTTCTGCGATTAATTTAGTTGTTTCATCTGCAATACTGAATCCAAATGAGTTCAGCTTAGACATAAATCGAGACACTCTTAAAACTCTTAGAGGATCATCTCTAAAGGCGTCTGAAACATGTCTTAAAACTCTGTTTTTTATATCAGCAATACCGTTGTATGGATCAATGATATTGCCCATATCATCTTCAGCAATTGCGTTGATGGTTAAATCACGCCTTAAAAGATCTTCTTCTAAGGTAATCTTTGGTCCTGCATCGAAGTCAAAGCCATGATATCCATGCCCCGATTTACTCTCAATTCTTGCTAAGGCATATTCTTCAGAGGTTTTAGGATCGACGAAGACAGGAAAGGATTTTCCAACCTTAATATAGCCTTTTGATTTCATTTCCTCAGGACTTGAGCCCACAACAACCCAGTCACACTCATATGGAGCAGGTAACTCAAGGAGGCGATCTCTAATTGCTCCGCCAACTAAATAAATTTGCATACGCTGTTTTTCAGTTAAGAAATAATCTTTATTTTCTCATTTGAATGATCAATTGACGACCATTTCTTTTTACTCTTAGAATAAGAATATCCCTATCTTCAGTCACAGACTTGAATTCCTCAAGATTCTCAACTTCCATGTTGCCAACAGCCCAAATGATATCGCCGGTTTTGAGCCTAGCTCTGTCTGCATTACTGTTTGGCTCGATTGATAAGATAATAACACCCTGTGATTTTCCAAACATCGAACCAGAATCTTCTACATAGTCTGATAATTCAGCACCGGCTAATAAAGAATTGATTTGATCTGCTTGGACAGTTTGCTCAACAGCTATTTCACCGAGTTTTGCATTTTTTATAATTTCACGATTATTTCTGATAATTGAAATCTTGACCCTTTCACCGCTTCTTTTAAGACCAATGGCATTTCTCAGATCGTTTACGCTCTCAATTAGCTTCCCATCAACTTCTATAATCACATCACCAGGCTCTAGACCTGCATCTTCAGCTGCCGAATCTGGTGAAACCTCTTGAATCAATGCTCCTTTATCGATATCTAGACCGAGCTGCTCGGAAACATCTTCAGATAAATCACTTATGATAACGCCAAGTAATCCTCGTTTAACTGAACCAAAGTCAATGATTTGGCTGGTGATATTTTTAACTGTGCTAACTGGTATGGCAAAACCTATTCCTATGTTGCCTCCCCCTCTTGTAAAGATAGAGCTAGGTATACCAATTAACTTTCCCTCAAGATTTATCAATGCACCACCAGAGTTACCAGGATTAATAGCTGCATCCGTTTGAATCATTTCGCCAAAACCATCAGCAGTCATTTGGGGCCTTCCCAATGCACTTATTATTCCTGAGGTAACTGTTTGGCTTAAACCAAACGGGGCACCAATTGCGACTACTGAGTCACCGACTCTGACAGACTCTGAGTCACCTAGCTTTATTTCCGGTAATTTTTCATCANTCGTAATCTTTATCAATGCTAAATCTGTGCCTTTGTCAGAGCCAAGTANTTCTGCATCNTACTCTTTGCCATCTTTGGCAAATACTTTNATCTCATCAGCTCTATCTATCACATGAGCATTGGTAATAATGTACCCAAGGATTCCATCAATAATGACACCTGAACCACCGCCACCAAATTCTCGTTCACGAGGCATTTGTGGTTGCCCAAAAAATCTTTCAAAAAATGGATCATCAAAGAAAGGATTCTGCTGAGATTCCATTGTTCCTCTGATAGCAATTCTGACCACAGCAGGAGATGTTTTCTCAATTAAATCGGGCAGAGAGCTTTGACCAGTTTTGATTTTAATTGTAGCCAAAGCATTTTCCAGAGCTTTCTCACCAACTTCAACGCCTTCACTAATTATCTCTAATAGCATTTCAGTGACTTCTTCACTGCTCATATCTTCATCAATTTCTATCTCAATCTCATGCTCCATGTCAATCTCATGACTTTCAACAGTCATCATGATGAGCGATAGAAAACTTACAGACGCAAGAAGTGATATAAATTTATTTTTATTCATTTTTTCAGTAATCATTATTTTAACTAAGACAAGATATTAACTAATCACAAACGATGATCAAGCTATTAAGACTATAGTTCATAATTTTTTCTCAATTGGATTTAAGCATATGGGAAATTATTATTGTTAATAAAATGTTAATAAAATCTTAATTATCTCTGAATAACATGAACACAACATATTGTGTTACTAACTTTGTGACATTAACTAAAAATATTGGCGAAAAATCTATGTGTAAAGTTTGCATAATATTAATATAAGTATATGAAAAATATAGAAAATAGTCATAAATACAACAAAATCAAAATGTCTTGACAACCAGCGAAAATTGGCAATAATCTAATATTGTCTATACACAATATGTTGTGTGATCAGAATACAGAAATAAACATGTAGGACTCAAAATATAAGTCAGGGAAAACAATGTCTACAGCAGAAAAAACAGATAGCCTTAAAACTTTTGATATAGATCATCAGGATGCGTCAGTTGATATATGGGATAAAAAATATCGTCTAAAAGGCTATAACGCCGAACCCATCGATGTAACAATTGATGATACTTTCAAGCGAGTTGCAAAAGCACTTTCAGAAGTTGAAGAAACAGATAAACAAGACCAACATTACGAAGAGTTTTTATGGGCATTGAGATCAGGAGCAATACCCGCAGGAAGAATTATGTCTAATGCTGGTTCAATGGAATACAAGCCAGCAACATCAACAATCAACTGTACAGTTTCCGGTTCTATTCAAGATTCAATGTCAGGTATTTTAGATAAAGTAACTGAAGCGGGCTTAACATTAAAGGCAGGTTGTGGAATTGGTTATGAGTTTTCTACGCTTCGACCAAAAGGTGCTTATGTCACAGGGGCTGGTGCTTTTACATCAGGGCCTTTATCGTTTATGGATATCTATGATAAGACATGTTTCACCGTTTCTTCTGCAGGAGGAAGAAGGGGTGCTCAAATGGCAACATTTGATATCAGTCATCCTGATGTTGAGGACTTCATTAAGGTCAAAAGGGAAGACGGCAGACTTCGTCAGTTTAATTTATCTCTTCTGATCACCGATGAATTTATTGAAGCTGTAAAAGCCGATAGTGAATGGCCGCTTGTATTTCCTTTAGATCCAAGCTTGCCAGAATCGAAGGAAATTGATTTAGAGGATTCCAGTAAAGTCATCTGGAAAGATTGGGTTAAGAAGGAAGGTTATCTTACCAATGAAGAAGGTCAAGTAGCTTGCAAGGTTTATAAGACAATACCTGCGAGAAAGCTTTGGGATCTCATCATGGCATCGACATATGACTATGCAGAACCAGGATTTATTCTGATTGATAAAGTCAATGAGATGAATAATAACTGGTTTGATGAAAACATAAGAGCAACCAATCCATGTGGAGAACAGCCATTGCCTGAATATGGTTCTTGTTTGCTTGGCTCTGTTAACCTTACAAAGTTTGTAAAAAATCCTTTTTCTGATGAAGCTGAATTTGATTGGGAAACATTTAGAGAGGTAGTCAAAGTATTTACTCGGATGTTGGACAATGTAGTTGAAATCAATGGCCTACCAATTGATCAACAAAGAGATGAAATATATAGAAAGCGCAGACATGGAATGGGATTTCTTGGTCTTGGTTCTACGATGACAATGCTTACCATGAAATATGGTTCTGATGATTCGCTAGAATTCACAGAGAAGGTTAGTAGAGAATTAGCAGTTACGGGTTGGAGAGCGTCGCTGGATTTATCAAAAGAAAAAGGTCCTGCACCAATTTTAAAAGAAGATTTTGATGTAACGCACGAAATGCTGAGAAAGCGTCCTGAGATGCTTGATGATGGATATGTAGTAGGAGATAAGGTCAAAGGCAGTGTTTTGCATGCAAAATATAGTCGTTACATGCAAAAAATTGGCCAACAAGATCCTCAATTGATCGAAGAACTCGCAAAACAGGGGGCTAGATTTACTCATCATTCATCAATTGCACCAACAGGCACAATTTCTCTCTCAATTGGAAATAATGTGAGTAATGGTATTGAGCCCAGTTTTGCACACCACTATTTCAGAAATGTTATTAGAGAGAAGAAGAAAACAAAAGAAAAGGTAGATGTTTATTCATTTGAGCTTCTTTCTTATATAGATAAAATCAATCCAAAGGCTGATATTAACGCAGAGGGAGGCACTGAAAATGCATTGCCTGATTACTTTATTACCGCAGATGATATTACTCCAAAGCAACATGTAGATGTACAGAGTGCATCTCAGGAATGGATTGATTCATCTATCTCTAAAACTGCAAATGTGCCAACTGATTTTCCATTTGAAGAGTTTAAAGATATTTATCTCTATGCTCATGAAAGAAATTTAAAGGGCTGCACCACATTTAGATTTAATCCAGAAGCTTTCCAAGGCGTTCTTGTTAAGGAGAAAGATTTAGAACAAACAAAATATGTATTTGTTCTAGAAGATGGACAAGAAGTAGAAGTTGCTGGAAATGAGGAAATTGAATATGACGGCGAGACTCACACAGCAGCAAATTTATTTGATGCTCTGAAAGAAGGTTATTACGGGAAGTTCTGAGAATGGCAAAGGTAAGAATAGAAAATAAAATAGTTGGCTACAGAGTCAGCACCGATGAAAAATCTCAGGTCAATGAAGCATCAGAGCAAATAACTCAAGAGGAGCCAAATGTAGTTCGAATGCATGAACGCCTTGAAAGGCCAGAAATGCTCAGGGGAACAACTTATAAGATCAAACCCCCAGTCTCTGATCATGCAATGTATATCACGATCAATGATATCGTTTTGAATCAGGATACAGAGCATGAAAAATTTAGACCATATGAGATCTTTATAAATTCCAAAAATCTCGATCATTATCAGTGGATTGTTGCTTTAACCAGAGTTTTATCTGCTGTATTTAGAAAAGGTGGAGACGTAGCATTCCTGGTAGAAGAGCTAAAAGCAGTTTTTGACCCAAAAGGTGGTTATTTCGCAGGAGAAGGAAAGTTTATGCCTTCAATTATTGCAGAATTAGGCTATGTCATTGAAAGACACTTCAAGTATATAGGAATTATAACTGAGCCAATCCTTGACGAACATCAGCAAAAACTAATCGAAGAGAAGAGGCAAGAGTTTGAAAATCAGAGCAAACAACAAGATGCATTTGTAAATACAGAATTTCCTGAAGGATCAAAATTATGTGGGCAATGCAATACTGTTGCAGTGGTGCTTATGGATGGCTGCGAAACTTGTTTGAACTGTGGTTATTCAAAATGTGGTTAATAAGGGGTATATAATAATGAAAATGCCTCTTTCAGAGATCATTGATCGATACACCATTACCTTACTCAAGTCACAAAGGACTGATGAAGACGTGTCAGAGGAGCTGAACGCATATAAGAAAGAAATTCCAGATGGAAAGTCTATAGATACATTCATAGATAGAATGTATGAAATCAATGGTAAAATATGGGACACAGAGGGAGATATTCGAAGAGGCGTAGATATGCCACTTGAGGAAGTCGGAAGGCTGGCTTTGATTGTAAGAGATCTCAATCAGATTAGAAATGGTATAAAGGGCGAGATTGTTGATGAGTTTGCTGAAGGCTTCAAAGAAATTAAAGTCAATTATAGAAAAGTAGATTACGGAAGATCCGAATAGTCAAAAATCAAAGTCTTCTCATTCCTCAATAAAAAACTAGTTTGGTAATCACTCAAGGATTATCATTAGATGATGCTCATGACCAAAATATCGCGTTTTTTCTACGATATATTCACATATCTAGTATCACCCCTATTGATTATACATTTGGTTTTTCGCTCAGTATCTGACCGAAGGTATATTCATAGAGTTGCAGAAAGATTTGGGTTTTATAAAAAACAAAACAATAGTCAGACAATCTGGGTACATGCTGTTTCCTATGGAGAGGTAAATGCAGCTCAATCACTGGTCAGATCATTATTAGAAGAATACCCAGATTCAAAGTTAATCTTTACTTGTACGACGCCAACTGCATCCGCTCTAATTGAGGATTTATTTGAGGATAAAGTAATAAGCATTTATCTCCCTTATGATTTGAAAGGCCCTGTAAAAAGATTTTTTGAATGGGCAAAACCCAAAATGGCAATCATCATTGAGACTGAAATATGGCCCAATATATACCATTATTGTGGAACCAGAGAGATTCCATTGATTCTTGCCAGCGCATGTATATCAGATGATTCAATGAAGAAGTATTCGATCTTGTTTGGATTATTTAAAGATAGTGTTTCACAAGGCATCGTCGTTGCATCACAGTCTGAGGAGGATGCTCAGAAATTTATTTCACTGGGTGCTAAAGAAGAGAGGACATTTGTCACTGGAAATTTGAAATTTGATATCGAAGTTAATCTGAGCTCGTCAATAGATAAAAATATTTTCAAATCTGAAATTATAAATGAAAGGTTCTCATGGACGGCAGGAAGCACTCACGAGCGTGAAGAAAAAGAAGCAATTAGGGCTCATGAATTGATCAAAGAAAAGATACCTAATGCTCTTCTTATACTTGCTCCCAGAAAACCAGAAAGGTTTCATGCTGTTTCTAAAATCCTAGATCAGAGTGAACTGAGCTATTGCAAGTGGTCGGAAAATAAGGATAAAAAAATAGATTCAGATGTCCTTTTGGTGGATACCCTTGGGGATCTGCTTTTCTTTTACTCAGTGGGCGATATGTCATTTGTTGGAGGAAGTTTATTTGATATTGGTGGCCATAATTTAATTGAGCCCGCCGTAATGATGAAGCCAATTTTAACAGGACCTAAGCTTGATAATGTTCTTGAGATTGCAGATCAGTTCCGATCAAATCAAGCAATCATTATCGTGAGCGATTATAAAGAGCTGTGTAGTTCTATTTTAGAATTATCAGAAGATAAAGAGCGATGCAACCAAATGACAAACAATGCCATGCAGGTTATTGAAAAGAATAAGGGGTCAAAAGATAAGATCTTACAGTTGATAAAACCTTTGATAAATTTACATTAACCAGCTGTTAATTTGCTCTAAATCATCAACAGTTAAGGTTCCTGCAGCTTGCTTAAGTTTCAAGATATTTAAGATGTAATCATATTTACTTATGGCTAAATTTTTCTGAGCTGAGAAGAGCCTTCTTCTAGCATCTAAGACATCAACCGTTGTTCTTGTTCCTACTTCATAGCCAGCTTCTGTAGCTTTCAAGGCCGTTGCAGATGACATGACCGATTGCTGAAGTGCTTTAACAGTAGCGATCCCTGAAATCACTCCTAGATAAGAATCCCTTGCAATCTTTGTAGTCTCTCTTGCCACTCGTTCTAATTTTTCCTTTGATGCTCGATGTCTGGCAACAGCTTGTTTAACCCTTGATCTGACTTGACCTCCACTGTAGAGCGGAAGAGTCATTTGTATACCAATACCATCATTAATATTCTCTGAGTCAGCAGGGCTAAGCGTTCCTCCACTATCAGCTCTAAAGCTGTCCGTATCAGTATCCCTCCTAGCTGCTTGCATGCCAATGGTCGGAAGATGCCCACTTCTTTGAATTTTGATTTCGCTCTTGGCTATCTCTACACCAACTTCTGCAGACATTAGGGTTAGGTTTTGCTCTAAAGATGTGTCAACCCAATCATTCTCACTCTGAGGATTAGGCATAATTAATGGGAGATCATTGCCCGGTTTTTTTAGTTTTCCAGGATAACTATCGGTAATTGATCTCAGTGACTCTTTGGCAGTTGCTAGGCTTCTTTTTGCAATGATTTCATTGGCTATAGATTGATCATAAGCCGCTTGAGCTTCTTGGACATCAGTAATGGCTATCAATCCTACTTCAAATCTTTTTTGAGCCTGATCTAACTGCTTTTCTATCGCTTGTCTTGCAGCTTGTTCCGCTTCGAGTGTGTCTTCTGAAGCTAGAATACTAAAATAAGAAGATGCTACTCGGATGATTAGGTCTTGTTCTGCTGAAAGGTAGTCCACTTCAGCTTGAGCAACTGTCTTATTTGCTTTTCTAAGGTTCATCCAAAGCCCGTAATCAAAAATAGACTGTCTCAGCGTGACATCCCACTGCAATGTTTCAGACTCTTGAATAAAATCAGTATTACTAGTCAGTACCGTTTCGTCTCCTGTAATAGGATTAATAAACTTTTGCTGGAATGTGCTTTGCCCATTTATATCAGTATCAGAAAATATTGCCGAACTACTTAACTGAGGCAGAATCAGGCTTCTAGCCTGAGGTTTGCTTTCAATGATGACTTCTTTATTTGCCAATGCTTCTTTGATGAACGGGTCATTGATGGTTGCCAACTCGAAGACTTCCATTAATGAGGCAGTCTGAGCTCCATAAGTGATGAATACTAGAAAGAAAGATATGATCCTTATTTTTTTCATGCAACTGACTTCGTATTTTTCTTTCATTTAGATTATTTCACTAACATCACGGAAGAGGAATGTGTTTTTTAGCATTTTATACTCTTCCATGATGTAACGAATTGTAACCCTTTTATATCTATTCAAATATGAATCAATAATGAATTAGAGCAATGGGATTAATAATAATGCAACGATGTTAATGATCTTAATCAAAGGATTAATCGCTGGCCCAGCAGTATCTTTGTAAGGATCTCCAACTGTATCACCAGTGATTGAAGCATTATGTGCTTCAGATCCCTTGCCGCCACAATGACCGTCTTCTACATATTTCTTTGCATTATCCCAAGCTCCTCCTCCTGTGGTCATTGAGATTGCAACAAATATTCCAGTAACAATTGTTCCGATCAATAGTCCACCAAGCGCCTTAATCCCTCCATCTTCAGGCATCATAATATTCATAAGTACTGCCAAGACAACAGGCACAAGCACTGGAAGTAAGGAAGGAATTATCATTTCCTTAATTGCAGACTTGGTAAGTAAATCGACAGCTTTTGAATAATCTGGCTTTACTGTTCCTTCCATGATCCCAGGTTCTTCAAATTGTCTTTCAACTTCATCTACTACTGAGGTTGCAGCTCTTTCGACGGCTTCCATTGCAAGTGCAGCAAAAAGATATGGCACCATTCCGCCTACGAATAATCCGATGATTACAGCAGGATCATTCAACATGAACTGAACCATTTTTCCTTCTGCCTCTAGATTTGCTGTGAAATCTGCAAATAATACCAATGCAGCTAAACCTGCTGATCCGATTGCATAACCTTTTGTTACAGCTTTTGTTGTGTTTCCTACAGCATCTAAAGGATCAGTAATCCCTCTGATTTCAGGTGGAAGTTCTGCCATTTCAGCAATCCCCCCAGCATTATCTGTAATAGGACCAAATGCATCCAATGCAACAATCATTCCTGTTAAAGAGAGCATTGATGTCGCAGCAATCGCGATTCCATAGAGACCTCCAAGCATATAAGCGCCCCAAATGCTTAAGCAAACAGCCAGTACAGGAAGTGCAGTGGCTTTCATTGAAACACCCAATCCTGCAATGATATTGGTTGCATGACCAGTCTTTGACGCTTCTGCTATTTTCTTAACAGGATTATATTCTGTGCTCGTGTAATATTCTGTTACGATCACCATAAAAGCAGTCAATGCAAGCCCAATGATTGCAGACCAGAAAAGACCCATGTCCATGCCCATCATTCCGGTTATTGGATAGAAAGCAATGGCAGCAAGCAGTCCTGAGATGATGACACCTTTGTAAAGAGCCCCCATTACACTTCCACCTTCTTTGGCTTTTACAAATAGTGCACCGACAACCGACGCAACTATAGAAACAGCACCCAATACAAGTGGGTACATTATTGCATTGGTCGCTTCTACTCCGCTAAATAATAAACCACCCAACAACATGGTTGCGATGATTGTGACTGCATATGTCTCGAAGAGGTCTGCTGCCATTCCTGCACAGTCTCCTACATTGTCTCCAACATTATCTGCAATTACCGCTGCATTTCTTGGATCATCCTCTGGTATTCCAGCATTAATTTTTCCAACGAGGTCAGCGCCAACATCGGCACCTTTTGTAAAGATTCCACCACCAAGTCTTGCAAAAATAGATATGAGAGAACCCCCAAATGCCAATCCTATTAATGCATGCAGACTGTCATCAACAGAAACACCTGAAGATGTCAGAATGAGATAGTATCCGGCAATGCTTAATAAACCTAAACCAACAACGAGAAGTCCGGTAACAGCCCCGCCTCTAAATGCCATGGATAGAGCAGCATTCATTCCTTGATGAGCTGCTTGAGCAGTCCTGACATTGGCTCTGACAGAAATGCTCATGCCAATGTATCCAGCTAGACCAGAGAAGATTGCACCAATTGCAAAACCAATTGCGCTTGCCCAACCAATTCCGCTAACGCCCATTAATATAAATATGACAACTCCTACTATTGCAATTGTAGAATATTGTCTGGTCAGATAAGCTTGAGCCCCTTCTTGAATTGCCCCTGCAATCTCTCTCATTCGGTCATTACCGTCTGATTCTTTGATGATTTGGAGTGAAAAAACAACTCCACAAATGATTGCAACTACTGATGCAGTTAATGCAATCCATAAAGCTTGACCTTCATTCATTGTGTACTCCTCATGTATGTATTTTTTAGAAGTTTGTTAAAAATTTTGTGGATCATACCATAAATTTTGACTTTAGCCTCTTTGGAACAAGTTTATTTTTAAGTTCGCAAAATACTGGCAAGCCTTCCTTGTATGGCGGATAACCCTCTCCTTTGATTAATGGCCCCATGTATTCTTTGCAGGCTTTAGTGATTCCATAACCATTTGGTGTAATAAATTTCCTAGGCATCATTTTTTCATTATTCGCAACATTCGATAGATCAGTAGATTCAATCGACCACTTATAGGGTTTATTTGATTTTCTGACAATTGTCATCATTTTTGATTTTTCACCTTTTATTGCTGACTTAACGGCGGCTTCACCAACAGCGTAAGCCTGCTTGAGGTCAACTTCAGAAGCTAAGTGCCTTGCTGATCTCTGGAGATAATCTGCAATCGCATAATGATACTTATATCCAAGTGAGCTTTTGACCATATCAGCAAGAACTGGGGCCACTCCACCGAGTTGTTTATGACCAAATGAATCTTTACTTCCGGCATCAGCAAGAAATTTATTGTTTTTGTATCTCGTCCCCTCACTTGCAACAATCACGCAATAGCCATTTTGTTTTACCGATTTATCAACATTTTTCAGAAAGTCTCTCTTGTTAAATGGAACTTCTGGAAAAAGAATTATATGAGGTGGATCATTTCTTTTTTTAGAAATTAGCCCGGATGACGCAGCTATCCATCCTGCGTGCCTTCCCATAACTTCTAATATAAAAACTTTAGTCGATGTTTCGGCCATTGATAGAACATCTAAACTTGCCTCATGTGTGGAGACGGCAATATACTTGGCCACTGAGCCAAAACCAGGGCATGTATCAGTGATGGGCAGATCATTGTCTACAGTTTTTGGAATACCTATTGATGTAATGGGGAAATTCAACTCCGATCCAATCTGCGATACTTTATGAGCAGTATCCATTGAGTCTCCACCGCCATTGTAGAAAAAATAACCAATATCATGTGCCTTAAAGACCTCAATCAGTCTTTCATACTCTTTTCTGTTTTCTTTTATGCTTTTAAGCTTATATCGTGCAGAACCGAATGCTCCACCAGGAGTGTATTTCAGGAGGTTAATCTGTTTAGCTGATTCATAGCTTGTATCAAATAAGTTTTCTTCAAGGGCTCCTAAGATTCCATTTTTTCCAGCAAAAACTTTGCCTATGTTTTTTGGATATTTTCTTGCTGTTTCAATCACACCAGCAGCGCTTGCATTGATGACTGAAGTAACCCCTCCTGATTGGGCATAAAAAGCATTCTTCGGTGTCATAACCCCTTCCAAATTTAAGAATTTTGAATATGATAGCTAGTCATCCAATGTTTTAATAGTGAAACTATCTAAAAGAGGTATTTTTATGAGGCTAATTTTAATGGGTGCTCCCGGCTCTGGGAAAGGGACACAAGCTGAAAAACTGATGGATGAATATGATTGTCGTCAAATTTCAACGGGTGTCTTGCTCAGAGAAGCCATTGAATCAGGTTCTGACCTTGGTCAGGAAGTTCAAAAAATCATGTCTGAGGGACTGCTTGTTTCCGATGGCATTGTTTTAGATTTAATTAAGAATGAATTATCCAAAATCGGTGAGAATGGTTTTCTCTTAGATGGTTACCCAAGGAATATTAAACAGGCAAAATCTTTGGATGACCTATTATCAAATCTAAACAAACCATTGGATTACTGTATATTGATTGACGTTCCAAGCGAGATACTAATTAAGAGACTGTCAGGCAGGAGAACTTGTTCGCTCACAGGAAAAACTTTAAATATCTACTTTTCATCTGAAGTCGAGATTGATAAATGTCTCTCCAGCGGAGGAGAGTTACTCCAGAGGGATGATGACAATGAGCAGTCAATTACAAAAAGAATAGAGGTTTATGGACAACAGACAAAACCCATGATTGATTTTTATAAATCAGCAGGACTTCTTGAAACGATTGATGGCCTTGGATCTATTAATGATGTTTATGGAAGGTTAAAAAAACTAATGGAATTAAAGTGATCAATTAAGCGCTTTTTCCAAATCATCTCTCATTAATTTATCTCTCCACCCTTTACACAACTTACCTTTTCTCTCTGCTATAAATTTGATCATATCTTTTCTTGAGGCAAGGATATCTTTGTTAATTCCAAGCTCTGCCGACTTAGATTCAAGATAAAGGTTTACAGCTTTGAGATCCTCATCTTTGATTTTCTTTTTCTTCTTTCTTTGATTAAGTTCAGAGACATTTACTTTTGTGTCTGTCAAGAAGTGATATAGCTCGATGATTTCATTCTCTGAGATTCTTTTACTTGAAATCAATTGTTTCATGGTATCCATTGAAAGGTTTTCAGTCTTAGCAATCGATATAATTTCATGGTCATCGATCAGCCATTTTCTTGGAATGTCTTTTTTTGCTACTTTCTCTTCTCTCCATTTTGAAAGCAAGATAGCTAGATGAAGTTGAGTTTTTCTTAATTTTCTGATTCCTTTGGTCTTTTTCCAAATTTCAGATGTGTCCATCAGACCCATTTTCATATGAATTAAATCATCGCATTCTTCAAGGACCCACTCACTCCGATTCAATGTGATTAGTTTCTCTTTGATCGATGATGCGAGCTCAATCAGATCCTCGACATCATCAAAGGCATATTCTAGTTGTTCTTTTGCAAGTGGCCGCTTACTCCAATCACTTCTTGTCTGAGATTTCTCGATTTTTACATTTAATTCTTTCTCTAAGAGTTCTTTAAAGCCGACTTGCGATGAATAACCAATGAAAGCAGCAGCAATTTGTGTATCAAATATATTTTCAGGAATTCCTCCCTTATTCAGAAAAAATATTTCTATATCTTGAGAGCATGAGTGCATAATTTTTTCAATTTTTTTATCAAAAATGATTTCCCATAAACCATTCAGATCAATTTCACTTAGACAATCGATGCACGCAATTAGAGAAGGAGTGGCAATCTGTAGCAAGCATAATTTTGGATAGTATGTATTTACTCTGGTGAATTCGGTATCGACTGCAATGCATTCCTCATTCTTTATGTCATTTAAGAAATGATCCAGGCTTTCTTGTTCTTCAATTAGGTACAACTTAATTCTTGGTATTTATTTTTATTCTGAAGACAAAATTATAATAGAATTGTCTGTCATGGTTGAGTTAATAAAAGTTCTTTGGAATATTCTGTTGAGAAAATCCGATCAAACGGCATTGCCAAACTCGATGTTTCTTTTATTTGTCGTATTTTTATTTTACTTCCTAAGTCAGTCAATTTCTGGTTTTACAGTATCAGAAACACCGCTCGTTTTTGTTCGATCTTTCTTTGTTGATGCTGCTTTGATGATTGTATTTTTGAGAATATTAACTCAAATATTTAGTTCACAGGATAATTATATTCGAACATTGATTGCATTATTCGGTACAGGCGCCTTGTTCAATATCATCGCCAGCCCCTTAATCATTCGATTTGCCGATATTTTAAGTGACAACGATCTAATGGAATCAGGCGATCTTCCGATTTGGTTGCCTTTATTATTTTTTGTCATCGCTATATGGTCAATAATGGTAATGGGACATATCTTTTCAAAGTCAATGGTGAAAGATAAATTGAGCGCTTCTCCTCCTCCAATCTCTGGCGTCGCTGTTGCACTTTTATACATGATGATAAATTTCTTAGTGCATTCTTCATTTCTTGGTGAATAATTTAAAACCATGCATATTCATATTTTAGGCATTTGCGGAACGTTCATGGGCAGTCTTGCTCTTTTAGCAAGAGAATCAGGCCATGAGGTAAGCGGCTCGGATATTAATTGCTACCCTCCTATTAGCGATCAACTCGATGAAATGGGCATTGAAATCATCCCGAACTATGATATTGATCAGCTCAACATAGAGCCTGATCTAATTGTGATTGGAAATGTTATGTCGAGAGATATGGAGATCATTGAACACATTCTTGACCTAGGTTTACCATACACTTCAGGGCCTGAATGGCTCGGGAAAAATATACTTTCTGATAGAAAAGTGATTTCTGTTGCAGGAACCCATGGTAAAACAACCACCTCAAGCATCATTGCATCGGCTTTAAAAGATATGGGAGAAGATCCTGGATATCTTATTGGAGGAGTCCCGATCAACTTTGAAGCATCGGCTGCATTGGGCAGCTCACCATATTTTGTGATTGAAGCGGATGAGTACGACACAGCTTTTTTTGATAAGCGATCTAAATTCATCCATTACCCAGCTGAGACATTGGTAATAAATAATCTTGAATTTGACCACGCAGATATTTTCAAAGATTTGGATCAAATTAAATGGCACTTCCATCAATTAATTAGATCGCTGCCATCAAAAACAAAAGTCCGAGTTCCCTTTGGCGACGAAAACATTACAGACTTGCTTAGGATGGGAAGCTGGTCTTCCACTAAATCATTCGGTTTTAATGAGGAAGCTGACTATTCAATCATGATTAAAGATGAAAAATTTATGATTAAAGAATGCGATGCAATAGAAGGGACCATCAAGCCCAAATTATTTGGTAAACACAACTTAATGAATATTGTTTCAGCTTTTTCAGCATTGAGATCCTTGGGATTTGATAGAGAAAGAATCTTTAAAGCCATTAACCAATTTAATGGAGTAAAAAGAAGACTTCAGTATTTACCACAGTTTCAAAAAAACCATGTTTTTGATGATTTTGCTCATCATCCGACATCAATTAAGTTTGGCATTGCTGCGGTTAAGGAAAGGCATCCAGATAGAAAACTATGCGTATTGGCTGAATTGGCTTCAAACACAATGAGACAAGGCACATTGAAGGACGAAGTTGTGAATTCATTTTCTAGAGCTGACTCCGTTTTTATTCTCTTTAATGATGATTTCGAATGGGACATCGAAGATGCATTCAAATCCTCTGAGAACATACATATAGTGAAATCCAATGAAGACCTTATCAATAACTTAGAATTACTTGATACGGATNAATACAATTTCTTAATTATGACCAACAAAACTTCCATTCCCTTTATACAGGCATTAGAAGTAAGGCTGAAAAAAAATGAGCGATAGAGAAGAGTTACCAATATTCCCCCTAAGGACTATATTATTCCCGGATTCAAAATTGCCACTGAGAATTTTTGAGCCTAGGTATATAGATATGGTTAGTAGATCCATGCGCGAAGATAGTGAGTTTGGCATCATTCTGAGTCGAGAAAGCACTGATCCAAAAATGTTTGAAACCTACGATACTGGAACACTTGCAAAAATTATTGATTGGGATCAGGGTGGAGATGGTCTTCTAGGAATAACCACCATCGGGACACAAAAATTTCAGCTTAAAGAGCTTAATAAACAAGAGGATGGCTTGAATATTGGAACTATTGAGCGCTTAGAAAAAGAAGGCGATTATAAGCCTCTAAAAGAATTTACTCACTTGGTTGAGTTGCTTCAAGCAATCTTAGACGACGTCAATATATACGGCGATGATGAAAAGAATTTTGATAGCGCATCTTGGATAAGCTATAGGTTTGCAGAGATTCTTCCACTTAGGATAGAGGATAAGCAAAAGTGTTTAGAAATTGATGACCCCATAATCAGGCTCAATTTTCTGGAGCCTCTAATTAAAATGATCAGAGAGTCATCGCAACAATAAGTCAGTACCTATAGATTTCAGGCTTATAGGGACCTTCTTCATTTATACCAAGATATTCAGACTGCTCTTTTGTGAGTTTGGTTAACTTCACACCAATTTTTTCCAAATGCAATCTAGCAACTTTTTCATCCAAAGCTTTTGGAAGAACATATACGTCATTGTCGTACTTTTCTGAATTATTCCATAATTCTATTTGAGCTAATGTTTGATTAGTGAATGAGTTGGACATTACAAAGCTAGGATGGCCAGTCGCACACCCAAGGTTAACCAATCTACCCTCAGCNAGAAGTATGATTCTCTTTCCATCAGGAAAAACTATATGATCGACTTCGGGCTTAATATTAATCCACTCATAGTCACTCATTGATGCAACATCAATTTCATTATCAAAATGACCAATATTACAAACGATGGCCTGATCTTTCATTTTTTCCAAATGTTCTTTATTGATGACATGATAGTTNCCAGTTGCAGTCACAAATATATCAGCTTCTGAGCAAGCTTCATCCATTGTCACTACTCGATAACCCTCCATTGCAGCTTGCAATGCACATATTGGATCAATCTCTGTTACCAAGACAATTGCTCCNAGAGCACTCAGACTTTGTGCAGAACCTTTTCCGACATCTCCATATCCAGCAACGACTGCCACTTTTCCAGCAACCATGACATCCGTTGCTCTTTTAATGCCATCAACCAATGATTCTCTGCAGCCATAAAGATTATCAAATTTAGACTTNGTNACAGAGTCATTGACNTTNAANGCAGGGCANAAGAGCGANGAATCNTTGACCATATCGTAAAGTCTTTTGACACCTGTTGTGGTCTCTTCTGAGAGGCCTTTGACATCTTTCATCATTTCTGGATACTTTTTATGCATCAATCCAGTAAGATCTCCACCATCATCAAGAATCATATTGGGTGTCCATCCATTTGGACCGTGGATGGTTTGCTCAATGCACCACCATGCCTCTTCTTCTGTTTGACCTTTCCAAGCAAAAATAGGAATTCCCTTATTAGCTAATGCCGCTGCCGCATGATCTTGTGTNGAAAATATATTGCAAGATGACCATCTTATTTCAGCACCAAGTTCTATAAGGGTTTNAATCAGTACAGCTGTTTGAATTGTCATATGCAAGCAACCAGCAATTCTGGCGCCTTCTAATGGCTTTTCATTTGCAAATTCTTCTCTCAGGCTCATCAATCCTGGCATTTCAGTCTCTGCAATCTTGATTTCTTTCTCACCCCATTCGAAGAGGGAAANGTCTGCTATTTTGTAGTCATTGACCATATCAATTTTATTTTCTTTTGCTGTTTCAGCCATAATTTTTCCTAATATAAATAGTTAAATCATCATTCGGGTTTAATTACAACCCAGATTGTTCTTTTAATGCATCAGATNTGTNAGTTTTTTCCCATGGAAATTCTTCATCTTCCCTGCCAAAGTGGCCATATGCAGCTGACTTTTCATAGATCGGCTGGAGTAGATCAAGCATATTCATGATTCCGTATGGAGTAAGATCAAAATTTTCATTTACCAAATGTACAATTTTCTCTTCAGAAACTTTCTCAGTTCCGAATGTTTTTACCCTCACTGAGGTTGGTTTCGCAACACCTATTGCATAAGAGACCTGAATTTCGCATCTGTCAGCTAATCCAGCTGCAACAATATTCTTAGCTACATACCTAGCTGCATATGCTGCAGATCGGTCAACCTTTGATGGATCTTTTCCAGANAATGCACCGCCACCATGTCTCGCCATACCNCCATATGTATCCACAATTATTTTTCTGCCAGTCAGGCCACAATCTCCCACGGGNCCACCAACAATGAAATTTCCTGTTGGATTAATGAGGTATTGCGTAGTATCTGATAAAAGCTCTTCTGGAAGTATTGGCTTAATGATCTGCTCCATCACTCCTGCTTGAATATCGTCCATTGAGACATCCTCGTCATGTTGTGTTGATAGAACGACAGTATCGATTGATTTTGGTTTGCCGTTATCGAATAGAATCGTTACCTGACTTTTTGCATCCGGTCTAAGCCAGCCAAGTTCTCCGCTTCTTCTGACATCGGCATGTTTTTTTACTAATTGATGAGACAATTGTATTGTTGCTGGCATCAATTGTTTTGTTTCATTGGTTGCATAACCAAACATTAAACCCTGATCTCCTGCACCTTGTTCTTTTTCGTCAGAGCGATCTACTCCCATCGCAATATCTGGAGATTGCTTGCTGATTGCTACTAAAACCTCACACGACTGATCATCAAACCCAAGCTCTTCTTTGTCNTAACCAATTCTTTTAATNGTTCGTCTTGCGATTGCCTCATAATCGACATTAGCAGTAGTTGTTATTTCTCCACCTAGAACAACCAATCCGGTTTTAACGAGCGTTTCCACAGCAACACGGCAGCCTTTATCTTGCTCAATAATTGCATCTAGTATTGCGTCTGAGATCTGATCTGCCATCTTATCAGGATGACCTTCTCCAACCGACTCAGATGTCATTAAATATGTTTTATTTGTCATACAAAAGTCTCCAATATCGCGGGAATTATATATGCATATAATCAATTTTAATAGATTGATAGAAAACTAGTTGCCACTTCATGATTCCTCATGGACAATAATACTTGTTTCAATGAACAAGAAAATCACAACAAATTAAGAGAATATTTTCAAAGCAATCCCATCATCAGTATTGAGAAGAAAAAATTAGCAGATTGCATAAGAGTTTTGTCGGCAGATGCTGTGCAACAGGCAAATTCTGGTCATCCAGGCATGCCAATGGGAATGGCAGACATTGCTGAGGTGCTTTGGAATGATCACTTAAAACACAATCCTTCAAATCCAAAATGGGCAGATCGCGATAGATTTGTACTTTCAAATGGTCATGGCTCAATGTTGCTTTATTCTCTTTTGCACCTGACCGGTTATCCATTGAGCATTGAGGATATAAAAAAGTTTAGACAATTTGGATCACACACTGCTGGTCACCCTGAGCTTGACCTGGATCTTGGGATTGAAACCACAACAGGGCCTCTTGGGCAAGGGATAACAAATGCGGTTGGCATGGCTCTGGCTGAGAGCATTTTGGCATCAAAATTTAATAAAGACGGCCATTCCATTGTTGATCATTATACTTATGTGTTTCTCGGCGATGGATGTCTGATGGAGGGCATTTCACACGAAGCCTGTTCGCTTGCTGGAACACTCAATTTAAGCAAATTAATTTGTGTCTATGATGACAACGGTATTTCAATTGATGGCGAGGTAGACGGTTGGTTTGATGAGGATGTATGTGCTCGATTTAAGTCATACGGTTGGCACGTCATTGAGAATGTTGATGGCCATGATGCCGAAGCCATCTCAAAAGCCATTTCTGAGGCCAAAGCGTCTAATCAACCTACACTGATCGATTGCAAGACAGTGATTGGATTTGGATCTCCAAACAAAGCAGGAACTGCCGATACACACGGTGCTCCTCTTGGGGATGATGAAATTTCAAATCTTCGAGAATCATTGGATTGGGAGCACGGCCCGTTTATCATTCCTGATGAAATCAAGAATGCCTGGGATTGCAAAGAAAATGGACAATTACAGGAAAATGATTGGAATCAGAGATTTGAAGAATATAAATCCCAGAACCCAGAACTGGCAGATGAATTCTTAAATTGCACCAACGGAAATATAGCCAATGATGAAATGGTTAATCTCGATGCGCTTATTAATCAATTAAGAGAAAATGCCGATGTAGTTGCCACGAGAAAATCATCGCTTGTTGCTCTCAATGCGCTCAAAGAAGATTGCTCGAATATGATAGGCGGCTCAGCTGATTTGACGGGATCGGTTTGCACTTATCACGAGTCTTCAAAACCAATCACTAAGAAAGACCACGACGGCAATTATATTTTTTATGGCGTGAGAGAGTTTGGCATGTCAGCAATCATGAATGGCATAGACCTTCATGGGGGATTGATTCCTTATTCTGGTACATTTTTAACATTCAGCGATTATTCAAGAAATGCCATTCGTATGGCTGCCATGATGGAGTTGGGCGTCATACATGTATTGACCCATGACTCAATAGGTCTTGGCGAAGACGGACCAACGCATCAGCCCATAGAACACGTACCAAGCTTGAGATTGATTCCAGGCCTTGATGTATGGAGACCTTGCGACACACTTGAAACTGCGATTGCTTGGAAAGTTGCGGTTCAAAAAAGAAACAATCCTTCGGCGCTGATTCTGACGAGACAATCATTGCCTCAATACGATCGATCTGAAGAAGTTACAAACGATATCCTTAAAGGCGGGTATGTGTTGAGAGGAGAGAAGGATTCAAATCCGGATGCAATCATCATTGCCACTGGTTCTGAGGTTCAATACGCAATGAATGCATCGAATGCACTTGAGTCAGAAGGCTTGTCAATAAGGGTAGTTTCCATGCCGTGCGTTGAGATTTTTGAACAACAATCGGATGAATACAAAAATTCAGTCATTCCTTTAGGCTTTGAAAAAATTATGGTGATTGAAGCATCAATGGCCAGTGCTTGGAGAGGTTATGCCGGACCCAAAGGAGTTGTGATAGGAATGGAGGGTTTTGGAGCTTCAGCCCCAGCGCCTGAATTATTTAAACACTATGGTTTCTCAGATGTGAATGTCATAGAGAAATTGAAAGCAATGACAAATAGATAAAAAGTAAGGAGTCATCAATGACGGTAAAAATAGCAATCAATGGATACGGAAGAATTGGCAGAAATGTTCTAAGAGCGCTCTACGAGAGTGGCCGAACGGATGAACTGCAAGTGCTTGCAATCAATGATTTGGGTGATGCAAACAGCAATGCCCACCTAACAAAATACGATACAGCACACGGACCATTCCCTTATTCCGTTGAAGCCAGAGACGATGCGCTCGTTGTCAATGGGGATGAAATCAAAGTTTTCGCTGAGAGAGATCCTGAGCAATTGCCGTGGGGCGATCTGGGCGTTGATGTTGTGCTTGAATGCACTGGATTTTTCGCAAAAAAAGAGTTGGCAAGTAAGCACATCAATGCGGGTGCAAAAAAGGTGGTCATCTCTGCTCCAGCAGGGACAGATATCGATGCAACCATTGTTTATGGCGTTAATCACGAGACCCTGAGTAAAGACGATGCAGTGATTTCAAATGCCTCTTGCACAACCAATTGCCTTGCACCACTTGTGAAGCCGATTCATGAAAGCATTGGACTTGAGAGCGGTATCATGACCACCATTCATGCGTATACCAATGATCAAGTTCTAACCGATGTGATGCACAGCGATCTCAGAAGAGCGAGATCTGCAACACAATCCATGATTCCAACCAAGACCGGCGCTGCCGCAGCTGTTGGCCTCGTATTGCCAGAATTGGATGGAAAATTGGACGGCTTTTCTGTGCGAGTGCCAACCATCAATGTATCTTTGGTTGATCTCAGTTTCATTGCCTCCAGAGAGACTTCTGTTGATGAAATCAATGAAGTTGTGAAAGCTGCATCAGAGGGTGCTCTTAAGGGAGTTCTTGATTACAACGATGGTCCACTTGTATCAATTGATTTTAATCATAATCCTGCTTCATCTACCTACGATGCAACCATGACAAAAGTTCAAGAGGGAACTTTGGTGAAGGTATGTTCTTGGTATGACAATGAATGGGGATTCTCAAATCGAATGCTCGATACAACACTTGCGTTGGTTAACGCCGATTGATTTAAAAATCTGATGCAAATACCAAGCATGGAAACACTGGATTTGCATGGCAAGAGGACCATGATACGTTTGGACCTGAATGTGCCTATCAAGAATGGTGCTGTTATCAGTGATGCAAGAATTATGGCTTCTCTTCCAACGATAAAAATGGCACTTGATAAGGGCGCAAATGTGATTTTGCTGTCACATCTGGGTCGACCCGATCCTGACAATATAGATGGCAGTTTTTCGCTGGAGCCTGTTGCAGAGAGGCTTAAAGAAATTCTAGGCATTAAGGTTTCTTTTCAATCCAATTGGCTTGAAGGAATCAATCATCCGTCTGATGGCATCACACTATGTGAGAATGTTCGCTATCACGCGGGAGAAAAAAAGAACGATGAGTCGCTTTCTCAAAAGATAGCCGGGCTTTGCGATGTTTATGTCATGGATGCTTTTGGTGCCTCGCATCGAAAACATTCAAGCACATACGGTGCACTTCAATTCGCAAAAGAAAGATGCATTGGACCGCTCTTATCGAATGAGGTGAACTCAATTAAGAAGGCCATTGATGGACCCAAATCACCTGTTACTGCAATCATCGGGGGCGCCAAAGTTTCATCCAAGTTAGGCGTCATAGAAAAATTCTCAAGTTTTTGCGATCACGTCATTGTGGGAGGAGGGATTGCCAATACGTTTCTTCTTGCAAGCGGAAAGGAGATTGGCGCCTCATTGGCTGAACCTGAAATGGTTGAAGCAGCAAAAAATATTCTTCAGATGGATGATGTGAATGTGCCTCTTCCAGTCGATGTCAGAGTGGCAAAAGAATTTTCAGCAGAAGCAATTGCAACAATTAAATCGATCGACGGCATTGAAAAAGATGAGCTCATTTTAGACATAGGCCCTCAAACCGCTGAAGCCTATTGCAACATCATCAATGAAACCAGCACAACCATTTGGAACGGTCCGTTGGGAGTGTTTGAATTTAAAGCTTTTTCAGAAGGGACCGCGGCATTGGGTCATGCAGTGTCAGAAAATCAAGGTTTCACAATTGTTGGAGGAGGGGATACTGTGGCTGTGGTTGAAGCGCTTGGTATCACAGAAAAAATAAGTTACATATCGACTGGTGGAGGGGCTTTTCTGGACTTTGTTCAAAATGGCTCGTTGCCAATACTCGATCTTCTTGGAGAATAAGACACTATGATTGATTCAATTTTACAAAAGATCACAAAGATTAAACCGAATGAGATTAGAGCCGTTGTTCTATCCTTTGCATTTATCTTTTCAATCTTGGCTTCCTATTACATCATTCGATCCGTTCGCGATGGTTTGGTCAGCGACTGGACCGATGCCGAACTCAGCACCATTTGGACTTTTACATTTTTTA
>NZHP01000027.1 GCA_002691465.1 Gammaproteobacteria bacterium
TTGGAATTTTTCATCATACTCATATCTTCCATTCTCAGTAATCATTTTTCCTGTAGGTGAGTATTTAATCCCCTTTTTATTGAAACTGACCAAGACCTCTGGTATCTCATGTGAGAAAAGATCACCACTTTTAAAATTGAAGTACTCTCTACCACTATCGGTCTTTTCATATAGTCTCTTGCCTTCCAGTGAATTGCTTTGTTGAGCAAAAGACCATGATGTCCCTAAGAATAAAACTGATATGAGGATGAGTTTTTTCATTTAGAGTTCCTTTTTAACTGAAATCCGCCTAATCCTGCTGGACCCGAGAGAATTATTTTATCTTCGCTTATTTCAAAAACTTTACAATCCACTAAAAATGGGTTCTGAAAATTCTCCTGAGCAAACTGTATTTTGCAGTTCTCAAAATTTAGATCAAAAGAGAAAGTCTTTTCTCCTTGAGGAACATATTCATCTTTAGAAACTTTTTTTGTTGCAATATAAACTTCGTCTTCTTTTACTATCTCAACTATTTCTTCTTCATCTCTGATATGTGCCCACATCCCTGAAATATCTGCTTCAGTGTCTATAGATATGACGAGCGGATAGCCATATTTAGTTAAAATCTTATCAAACCCATCTTCTATGTAGCTGTTAAATTCATCAGAGCCAAATAATGTTAGCCTTCTTACTTGAACACTCATTAAAAAATCCATATTAAGCTTTGAAAAGTTCGGATATTGATTAAATATAGGCTCCAACTTTGCTAGATCATTCATTGTTTTTAAATCACCTGTTGGAAGGAGATTATAGATTTTATCTATCTCCTCATCTGATAACTCAGCAAGAATGACATCTTTAAATTCTTTTGCTTCCTCAATTAAAAGATTACCAGCACCTCCTATGGTATCAGTCATAAGGTCTTGCAACTCCCCATAGGCATAGACTAATTCTCCACTTCTAATTAACCTATTGGCCTCAGCAAAACTTATACCTCTAAGCTGCTCATGCAATTTCCTACCCTCCTGGAGAGTTAAAAAATCAAACATACCAGTGTTTTTGACATAAAAAGTATGTGCGATGGCTTCGGCTTTATCTTCTACAGTAAAATTTGAATCATCAATGAAAGGTTCATCAACAATTAACTCAATACAAATATCCATATCGTTCAGTACTTTTTGATAGCCCTCATTAGAATTAGAGTATTCTCTGATATCTCTAACGATGGGCTCTACAGATGACTGGAGCTTTTTGAACTCAGTCTCCGCTTCTGTAAGGTCTTTTACTAGCAAAGGGAATAAAAATTGCAACCACATCTCTCCGTATTGTTTACTTTCGTATGTTCCCGACCATTTAAAAATGGCGACACATCTGGTTCCAATCTCTATTGATAATTCTGTGTCAAAATCAATGTCTTCAATGGGGTATTCACTTAATGGCTTTAAAGCAGCCCAACTGTTAAAGCTGAACAATAGTGCTGATATGAGGATGAGTTTTTTCATTGAATATTTATTCCTCTCTTTGTCACCAGATAAGTTGCAAAACTACCCAGCCAATGACCTCCCTCATAGAATTCATTGTTAACACCAATCAATCCTGATTCTTGGTGCTCTGCTGCGGCAGCACTCAGTGCTATAATCCTTAAATCTTTGGGGGGCAGACCACTTGCAATGCCTTCAAGCATCCAAGCTCTACTCAAGTTCAATCCATCAATGTGTGCTAGTTTAGGATCAGATCTATCACTCACTATGGCCGGTTCTAGCCAAGTAGTATTTGAATTGGGTATGTCGAGGAAATCATTCAGCCAGACAGCGAATTCAGATGGACTCATGACTCTTCTCATCAGATCCGCTTCAGCCAAGCACGGTGAAAGAAAATCAGCACCGGAGGGTTCATAGTGAATTGGACATTGTCTGTCACCAGAGAAAAACTCCAAAATTCTGTTTCTGATTAATGTTTCAACATCGTTATTCTTTGTTGTTCTTGACCAATCAAGCATTAAACCCAATGCAAATGCTGTTTGTGAATGCTGACCACTCCTGACGGGATATGTTAGTTTAGGAAGCCATTCAACAACTCTGCTGACAAGTATTTCTTCCAGAGGCCTTATATTTTCTCTCCATTCTTTAGCTGAAGCATGATCCCAATTTTCAAGTTCAGCAGCCAGTTGAAGCAACCATGCGATGCCATAGGGCCTTTCAAAGGCTTTTCTGCCCTTGCCTGATACATAGATGCTTTCTTCAAGTAAATTTTCTTCAGACAAACTGATTTCCAATGCAGCAATGGCTTTTGGAGCGAGCTCACTCTCAGGGTAGAGCTTTGCAAGCCTAGTCAATAACCAATGACCATGAACAGAGGAGTGCCAGTCGTAGCAACCATAAAATGAAGGCGTGAGTTGTCTTGGTGGCATGACATCCTCATCGCTNTGCATGGTATGAGAAATTTTATTTGGATATTCTTTNTGAACGCAATCCANTGCAAGCTTGGCAAAATTCTCCGCATTGATTTTTTGNTCNCTGGCATGTGTTAAATCTAATACGAACAGNNAGAGACAAAAAAACAAAAGCAATTGATTCATTTTTCGTTTAGCCGTTCTCAATATGGGTCTCCATCATGTTGTCTGAGATCATCATTAATTTCATGCCAAGGAGCCTTTGAACCAACAAAGATATGGTGAGCCAAAGGCAAATCTGGTTCGCCATTTATTAAACCCATTGCAATATAGAATCCATCCGGATCTCTGCCATCAATGAACATGACATTGGAGCCACAGTTTTCACAAAATATTCGCTTATTATTCTTAGATGAGGCATAGGATTTAATGCTGTCTTCACCTGATTTGTATTTAAAACAGGATCTTTCTGCTCTTATATAGCTTGCAAATGCTGCACCATGTGAGCGTCTGCATTGCGAGCAATGGCAATGTGAAAAATATTTGATTTCTTGCTGGATCTCAAACGAGACTTTTTTGCACTCACAGTGCCCTTCAAGTCTAGTCATTTTCTTGGAGGTAAGGATTGCCCTGATCGATGAGTTTATCTCCAGTCTCAATGCCAAGGAGAAATCTTCCGGTTGGAGTGGTTGCATTTTCCCAGTGCACGCCGCCATGCATTGACATTGTTCTGAGGTCTCTGAAATGCCTCTGTGTCGAATTCCTTCCTGTTTGTGAAGAAACCCCCATCATTCCGGCAAGCCGGTTTCCAGCTGACATGCATAGTTTTGATGCCATCGATGTCTCTCTTCTTACTTTTAGTCGATCGCTTCCAGTGACGGTTTCATCATTCGAGCCCTTCTCGTGAAGTAAGTCGCATAATTGGTCAATAATCATGTCGGCAATCCTGAGCTCTTCATAGGATTCTCCAATTTTTTGCTGCACCGACTCTTGTTCCGATACCTTCTCGCCCAGCATTGCACCGAATCTGGATCTTGTCTGCTCGAGATATTCATTCACCAAACCGTGAGTTGTTCCCAGCGTTGGTCCTGAGAGTAAGGTATTGAAGTACATGCCCATTTCTACTCGATAGATGTAACTTTCGTGAAGCTCGGAACCCGGAGGATTCTTTCCGCCCATTTCCATTGATTTTATAGTTCTATGCTTTGGCACGAATGCATCCACAACTTTGATGTCTTTGCTCCCAGTGCCTTTTAGTCCCTCTGCCTGCCAGGTGTCAATGATTTCATATTGATCGGGCATGATGAGTGCCATTCTGTAATCCAATGCCGTTCCCGATTTAGAATGAGCGTTTTTAAATTGGCCTGCGACTATTGATGCATCCGAATGATCAACCCCGCTCGCAAATTTCCAAAGTCCGTTGAGAATAAAGCCGCCGTCTGTTTCTTTCATTTCTCCACCGCCAGCAAATGCGGTTGCGATGACCGCATCGGGACAACCCGGCCAGAATTCCTCCTGAGCTTCTGCAGGAAATCGCCCAAAGTTCCACGAATGTGACATCACCACTGACGACATCCATGATGTCGATGCACATCCTTTGCCGAGTTCCCTCGCAACGTCAACCTGCGTCCCCCAATCCATCTCATATCCCCCATATCTTTTTGGAGTAAAGATTTTATGGATTCCCGCGTCTTTCAGTGCCTTCACATTTTCCTCTGGCATTTGTCTGAGGTCCTCGGCTTTTTGAGCTCTTTCTTTTAGCTCTGGAATAAGATCTCTCGCAAGTTGAGTGATCTCATCGCGAGTTGGGACGTAACTTGGAGCTTTATTTTCCGCCAATGCCATTGAATTTAGTCAGCAAGCGTTACTGTGACTTTCCCATTCTCATCCATGTCTGAAATATTGAATTCAACACCAACGGCTTCTCCATAACCTGCATATCTTGGTCTCCACCACTTATCAAGCAGTTCTTCTTCCGTCAGATCAAATTGACCCAATCGCGTTGCTGCATCCAACACTTTTTTAAATGGAAAGGTAAATGTTCTTTTTCCCGGTTGGATTTTTGCATCTAAGCACATTTGGAAGAAACATCCGGTCCTTTCAAAGATCATCACCAATGCCAATTCTTTATTTCCTGTCTTATCGATCATATTCTTTGTTCGATCCAGTAAAGGCTGCATGGTGTCTCTGTCATGCTGAACGTATTGCTCAAGCATGTTGTTGTCTTTTGCAAATTGAATCGCTGTGAGATGTGCCTTTAAGAGAGCATCATTCATATCGTGCGGATAAGGGATCTGTATTTGCATGGTTCTAACCAGAACCTGCATTGATTCAGATACATCGGACTCGCGTCCTTCCATGCCAGTGGGAGGTGCAAGCACTTCGGGTGTCATCATTTCTACAGGCGGTCCACCCATGGGCTTCCCTTCCTTCTTTGGCTTATTGCTTCCTTGCATCATTGCCATTTTTAACTCCTTTTTAAAATTACTACTATTTAGTTTACATCAAGGGGGTTATTTTAAGAATCCTTTACCTTATATCGTTCGTATTCTAAAATTGTCTAAAATCTTTACTTATAATCAAAGCATAATCAGAGGGAGTAGAGCGTGTATATAAATTTTTGGTATCCAGTCATTCTGGGAGAAGAACTTAAAGATGAACCAGTTAAGGTCAGAATGCTGGGTCAGAATTTCGTCGTATTCAGGGATTCAGAAGGAAACCCTAATACATTGCATGACATTTGCATACATCGTGGCGCATCTCTTTCAGAGGGCTTGATTAAGAAAGATTGCATTCAGTGTCCATACCACGGCTGGCAATTTGATGGGAAGGGTGAATGCAAGAAGATTCCTTCTTTAGGAAAAGACGCAGAAATACCGAAACGTGCGAAGATTGATGCGTATCCTACAGAGGAAAAATACGGCATTGTTTTTGCATTCCTTGGAGAACTTCCTAAAAGCCAAAGACCGCCTATCATGCCAATCGAAGAATTGGATGACGAGGAAGGTTGGAGACCAAATTACTTAACTTATGAGGCGAAAATCAATTACGAGCGTTCAATCGAGAACGGTCTGGATGCAGCACACAATGAATTTGTTCACCCGACACACGGTCACGAGGGCGAAGACGATGACTACAAAGTGAATGAACTTAAATTCGAAGACAGCAGATTTGGAGTGGCCAAGAAATGGGGATTTGGTTTTTGGCATCCGTTTAAATCACCTGGCTCAAAAAAAGAAGGCCCTCAAATTAAAGAAGCCAGTGAGGAAAGATGGGCAGGCTCAGGAATAGTAGGGCCCAATCAAATGTGGACGTACATTGTATTCAATGAGAAGTCCGAATTTAGACAGTACATGTTTGAGTGCCCAGTTGAAGAGAATCACGTAAGAATATTTCTCGTGAATATGAGAAAAATGATGCTCGATCCAGCCATGGATAAACCGATTGCAGATCGTTGCATGGTTGTGGCACAGCAGGACATTGATGTATTGGAGAAGGTGGAGCCATCATTTACACCGGTATCAAACACAAAAGAATTCCTAGTCCCTGCAGACGAGCCTTGCATTAGATACAGAAAGCTATTGAGCGGCTGGGAGAAAAAAGGGTGGAAGATCGATTCAGATGCTGTGTCTGAAGCTTCAGGGAAGATAGCCTATGCCATACCTTCACCGCTAAGGAAAAAACAAAAAGGATGGGTCATAGACAAGATACCCCTTAGCTAGACTGACAGAATGAAATCATTCAAACACATCGTAATATCTATCTCCGCATGTTTAATGATTTTCCCTCTTTCTTCATTTGCAGAGGACGAAACTGGAATCGTTTTAATCACAGGATCCAATCGAGGAATTGGACTGGAATTCACCAAGCAGTATCTTGAGAGAGGGTGGACGGTGATTGCCACTGCTCGTAAACCAGAAAAAGCAGAAGATCTGAGACAACTGGGAATTCAATATCCAGAGCGCTTATCTATTCATCAGCTTGACGTAACCGACAATGAAAGGATAGACGCGTTAGCCAAGGAATTGGTAGATCAGCCCATCGACTTGCTTTTGAACAATGCAGGCATATCTGGATATATACCCGATCAAATATTTGGTCGTCTTGACTATGATTCTTTTGAGCAAGTCCTTGCTGTGAATACTGTTGCACCGCTTAAAATGGCAGAAGCATTCTATCCGCATATTAAAAGCAGTAACCTAAAAAAGATCGTCAGTGTTTCTAGTAGCGAGGGCTCAATTGGCGGAGCTTATGACGATGAATCAGGTCGAATGTATTTTTATCGATCCAGTAAGTCGGCTTTGAATATGGTTATGGTTAATCTAGCTTTTCAGCTCAAGAGTAGAGGGATTGCTGTTGGTTTGGTCAATCCAGGTCCAACTGATACAGATTTTATGAGAGGAATACCATTCCCTCTGAGATCAACAGAGGAAGCAGTGACAGACATGATAGAGAATATTGAGGATATCGATATCGATAATACCGCTGCTTATCTCAATTACAACGGTAAAACGATTGATTGGTAGAGTTGTTTAGTCAGAGTACTAAGCCAACTACATAGAACATTGAGCTGACAACAACAAAAGCACACGCTCCGAACATATTTTCTTTTCTCATAATAAATCTCCTATTGGTGAGAAAAGATTTCGCCTCAGTATCAACAATAGATTCAAAAAAAATAATTGGAATGTATTGATTTAGTATTCAGCAATCCCTGCTACCGATCTTTCGACATCCGTTTCTGCGCTTGCAATCATTTGGCCTGATGCCAACTCAAATTTACCAATTTGGCCATTAAAGAAATTCCCAAGCACAGCATGTTGGCCATCATTGCATAAGCACAATGTCGCCCAACCAGGACCTGGTAATACTTTTTCATCGAGAATTGATCCTGATTCGAGATCATGATTGCAAAGAGAGAAACCTTCTCTGAAATTGGCTTTGATGGAATAAAAGTCTCCACCATTTGAGAATCCAATTGCGATCACTGTATTCCCACTATCGGGTTCATAGGTAATGAGATCATCCAATTGATTATTGTTCTTTATATCAAACTGAAAAATACGATTACCCAATTCAGAGATATAAATAATCTTTGATTCATCCGGCGTAATTGCGGAGGAGGTGACACCGAGGAATCCTGGCATGCCGCCGTGCGTTTCAGTTTCATAAGTTTCAATGTGATTACCGTCTTGAGAGTATTTATAGATGTTTCCATCCCCATATCTTTCAGTGCCTGGCATGAAAGGGAGCACTGTACCCAACTTCCTTGGTCCCTCTAGCGCTTTGTTATTGCTCTCATCGCCCGTTAGATGCTCTCCGAGTAGGATTTCCCCATTACTTAAGAAGTTCACGTTAGAAAACGATCGATCACCGAAATCAGCCTGATCACTTTGCTCTCCAGATGCATTTACTTTAATGGCAGAACAGTTTTGGCTATCAAAAGCCCAAAGATCTTTATTTGAGTCAAATTTTAAGCCTCCTACGAGATGCGTGGTGTTATCAGTCCACAATGTTCCTTTGAGATTTAAATCGCTGTCAAATTGAATGATTCTTCCAGGACCTGCGTGATCGTCGTCTGGATTATTTAAAAGGGTTGCCCCCACTAAGATGTCGCCTTCTTCAAAAGCTTTCATGTCTGATGTATTCATTTAGATTAAGTGCCCCCATTTTTCTTTTACTAGTTCTAAGATCTCCGGATCGTGTTCCACAAGGTGTTCACGATTTAGTTTTGGATAAACATCGGGACCGTTCTCCTCTGGCAGTTGCCTTGTGGCATCTATCAGTATTCTTGAGGATTTGCCCCTATTTTTAGCGCTCGGGTCCAAGAAGAATCCAGGACCGTCTTCTATCGTTTTTGCGCCTGGAAAAGGTTGCCATCTGGCCCCAACGGTTTGAAAGACTTCTTTTGTGCTGTGGATGTTCACGTCTTCATCAACCACGACCACAATCTTACCAATGGGTAGGAAATTAAATTTCTCGGCGATCTCCAAGGCTTGATGAGGCTTGGTTTTCTCAATGCTGATAAAAAGAAAACCCACATGATCTATTGGGATATGAAATCCTCTGAGCTCCGGCATAAACTTCTGAAAGCCTTTCACCGATGCTGCTTCACCGGGGGATGTGACAAACCCTCTGGTGACCCCTGTGAATTGATTGACAACGATTGGATTCTTTCTATGCGTCACCGTTTTAATATTCATATAGAACGTTGACTCATGAGGCAGTCCCATGTATCCATACATCTCGCCAAAAGGACCTTCTTCTTCAAAGTCATCGAGCGGTATTTCGCCTTCGATGATCATTTCAACATTGGCAGGAACCATGATGTCTGAGTCTTCGCATTTGACAACTTCAACTGACTCTCCCTTAAATCCGCCCGCAATCTCTAATTCGTCTTGCCCAGAGCGTGCCGTTTTCGAGCTGCTCATGGCAAATACGATAGGGTCTGACCCAAGCACAACTGCGACATTTGCATGAGATGCGCCTTTTTCTTTGTGAGCCATCAGTGCTTTCCATCCATCCTGATTTTTTTCAGGACTTATGCCAATCTTCCTAGGGCCTTTGATCTGCATTCTATACGTGCCCACATTTCTCCCGCCATCGGGATCAATCGTGATTAAATTTCCAGTGTTTATGAATCGACCGTTGTCTGCTGGATTGGTTTGGATAAATGGGAAGCTGAGAATATCGATTTCATCGCCTTTCAAGACGACTTCTTTACTGGGGGCATCCGATGCCTTCACTTCCTTTGTCTTCATGGGTTCAATGGGCATCTCGCTCAGCATTTTCTGAAGAGATTTTTTGTAGTTAAGAATGTGATCCTCTGGATCGATTTCATCAAGCGGTACGCCCACAACAAGAGCTTCATGTCCGCCCATTCCGTATTGGTTTATAAGGATGGGTCCCTCCATCCACTCACCGGACACCTTTACTTTTTCCACTAAGACAGCAGGGGCGTCTAGCCAACCGTATTTGTCTATGAGCTTGTACATGAATCCTGTCAGCTCATAAGCATCTTGATCGATCTCGTCGATCTTGATCAGCTTTCCATGTGCCTCTACGGCTGTTAAATACTCACGCAGTGAATTGTATGGCCCTGTACCAATCACATATCTCCCCTATAAAATTAATGATCCAGTTATTGTATCCTTCTTCAGAAAATAAAAAAGCCCCTCGGAAGGGGCTTTTTTAATATCCGATTGGATTTTACCAGCGTCTAACGTATCTGACCCCAATCTCTCTTGGTCTATTCACGTATTGACGTGCATTGCCAAAGAAGAAGTCAAAGTACCAGTCGTTCACTGCGATGTCTGCTCTTTCATCACTTAAGTTATTGACGAAGAGGTTGACTTCCCAGTCATCGCCCATGAGGCCGTATTTGACATCGATCGACTTATAAGACCTTTGGGTAAATTGAGAACCTGGTTGAACCGCACTCACTGTGTCTCCAGTATATGAAACCGATGCTCTGAAGAATCCTTCGTTTGCACCCATCAGCTGCGTATCAATTGTTGCGTCCATCCAGAGGTTCGCTTTGAACTCAGGTACCTGAGGCAATCTAGAACCAGCCGGCGCCGATCCATCAGAAAGCTCCTCATCCAGTTCTGCTGTTACCCACTGTGCATTGAATCCAAGTTCTACATTGTCTCCAAGAGCATTCAATGTTTCTAATTGAAGGCCATCAGATGAAGCTTGACCTACATTGGCAACCACTTTTTGCCATGGCTGTCCACATTGAGGAGCAGGATATGCTTCTGCAGATCCGCAAGGCAAGTTACTTGGATCCACAACTTCTAATTGATAGTTATTCCAATCCATTGAGAAGTATGTGAGATTCAACTGCATGTTCCCATCCATAAGCACTGTTTTGAGTCCAATCTCTGTATTTTCAAGATAATCTGACTCGTATACATCAGGATAGAATGGAGCTGAAGATCGTCCTCGGTTTACACCGCCTGGTCGGTAACCTTCAGAGTACAGACCGTAGACCATGGTGTCATCATCCACATTGTATTTGATGCTGACCTTCGGTACGAAGTCACTGTCTCCAGGATTATCAGCTTTATTCTTAGGAAGAACGCCATCAGCTGCAAGTGCACCTTTAGGGTTTTCTACCCAGTATCTTTTATCTGCTGTACGATCGAAGTAACGTCCACCAAGTGTCAGTTCCCAATTCTCATCAAATCGGTAGTTGACTTCACCAAAGACAGCGAATGTTTCCCACTCGGTTCTGTCGTAAGAAGCCCACCAAATATCGGTTGGTGCAACTGGCAATCTGTTAGGAAGGTAAGCAGCAACATAAGCCATCTGGTTTGCGTAACCAGCTGAATTTCTGTAGTTGTGAGTTTCCGTTTCGAAATCCCATCCTTCTTCCCTTTCTTGATAGAAGAGACCAACGATCCAATCTAGGTCATCGGATTGATTTGAAAGTCTAAATTCTTGAGTTTTAGATGAATTCCACTGATCAAGAATATTGAATCCTGGAACGTCATTGTAAGCATAGCTCACACCCACTGGCTGGAAGCAATATCTAGAAGTGCTTGCATAACCATTGTAGTAGTAGCAGAACGTACCAAAATACATTGAGTAAGTTGTTCTGTCATTGACGTAGAATACATCTCGATCAAAATAAGACGTCGCAGAGATTAGAGTTGCCCAACCTAAGTCCTTCTCAATCGTTAATGCAATTTGTGTCCAATCATCGTCTCTTGGCTCATCGTAGAATGAAACTCTTTGAAGATCGCCCACTTTTGGATCAAAGTAACTGTATCCGTCAGCGCTGTTCTTTTGGGTTGCCAATTCAACGAGGTAATAGCCATCGTCCATATCCCACTGACCTGCAAGACGACCACCGCTTGATTTAAATGTATTGACATCGTCTCTTACAACGCTTGGGTTGAATGTTGAGTTGTTGTTCAGTCCGAATCTAGCGCTCTGACCGTCAACAACGTCAATGAATCCGCCGTCTTCAGCTGTGAAACCAACAGCTCTGATTGCGAAGTTGTCTGTGATAGGTACATTGACAACACCACTAAAGTCATAGCTGCTTTCACCTTCACCCATCATCTTAAGGGTCATGTCACCCACTGCTGAGAATTCAGATGTATCTGGTTTATTGGTAATGATTCTGATTGCACCGGATTGCGCACTGGAACCGTAAAGAGTCCCTTGCGGTCCTGCTAATGCCTCGATCCTATTGACGTCAACCATTCTTACATCAGCGGCCATACCGGCTTGCGTTATTGGTTGCTCATTAAGATACAGAGCTGAGGATTCCTCAGAGATAAACGTTCCGTTATCGTCCGCTATTCCTCTGAAATAAACCTTACCCGTTCCTGGCGTGTAGTTTACATAACTCATGCTCGGGATGAGTTTTGCGTAATCTTCCATGCCAACGACATTGGCTTTCTTAAGTGTGTCCTCAGTGAGTGCTTGCACACTACCCGCAATGTCTTGCAGACTTTCAGATTTCTTCGTTGCAGTAACGACGATTTCTTCAAGCTGAGCTTGTGCTGTTGTGTAACCGGCTAATGCAGCAGTAACAGCTGCAGCAACACTAGTTACTTTTTGTGTAGTTGTAAGTGTCGACATAATTTAAATTCCTATCTAAATTAAATTAAAAAAAGTTTATAAAAGTATGGTGAATAAAATCTTTTATCCCCTAACCATTGAATAGTAAACAATAATCCTCATTATTCAAGGCAAAAAATTAACCAATCTGTCATATTCTCATCAATTCTTATTAAAACATGTTGTTATTATCCAACATATCAAAAAATAATGGGACATAAGTAATTGATAAATATATGAATAATATTTATTACTGATTCTTGCTTTGTAATTGTGATTGTATAAGTCGTAGCATTAATTAAAATTTAATAAATTAGAGGTTATTTATGGATATTGGAACTCCAATTAGAGATCTTGGTGGAATCGATGCTCAACCATTGATTGATCAAATTCTTGCACTCGATGACCAGAGTTGGAATGAGAACTTGAGTCGTCAGGAAATGTTTGATGTGCACAAGAAAACTAGTTCACTTGTCATGGTCTTCTGTGATGGTTGGCCCGAATTGACTGTTTCCAAAGAAAAAGCCTGGGATCATTTGGCGGAAACCGCGGTACCGCTCATGAATGAAATCATCAATAAACACTACAAGCCTGGCGGAACCATTATAAGAGCCATGGCCGCAAAGCTTTTTGCCGGCGAACGCATCACGCCTCACACGGACAAGCATCCCTCGTTTCATATTGCCCATAGAATTCACATCCCGATTACTACCAATGATTTGGTCAGATTTACTATTGGCGGCAGACCGTTCCATTTAGAAGTGGGCAAGGTCTATGAAGTCAATAATCAAAATACTCACAGCGTTATGAATCGAGGGAAAGAGGATCGGATAACTTTTATTTTTGATTACATGCCTCCCGATATCAGAGAAAAGGCAAGCAGCGCTTAATCTTTCGGCAACTCCTCGAGGACAGGTTCTAGCATCTCAATCAGTGGGCCCAATTCTGATTCATAGTTTTTCCAAGCGAACATTGCGCCCTTATAGATGGGCTGCCTTACCTGTTCAGAACTTGCCGTATTGACCGATCTTTTATTTTCATAAAACTTTAGACATGCTTCTTCCCAGTCAAGTCCACAATATTCAATGAGTTTTTTGCTTTCTTCTTCTTGATTTTCAATCAAGCTCTCATAATGAATGTCATAGATATCGTTTGGATAAATTTCATGCCAGTGATTCATCAATCGAACATATTCCAGATAGTATTCTCCTATCTCAAATAGATCATAGCTCCATGATTGGCCTTTGTAGAACAATTGTTTGAATGAACTGACGCAACTGTCTAATGGATGCCTCTTTGCATTGATTATCTTGGCATTTGGAAGGATTGTTTTAATGAAGCCAATGTGTGCAAAATTATTCGGCATTTTATCAATAAAATATGGCTTATCTGTTCTATATCTCAGAGACGTCTTTAGGTAATCTTCACCAAAATCAACCTTCTCTTTATCCGTCATGTGCTTAACTGCATCCGGATATTTAATGCCCGGAGGTTTTATCTTTGTCAGTTTTCTTCCAAGCAGAGAAATGTCAGGAAGCTCTCTTGTCCCTTCAACTTGACTATGACTTGCTATTATCTGTTCGACTAATGTTGAACCAGATCTTGGTAAACCAAGAATAAATATTGGCGCGTCACTCTGACAACCTTTCCCTTTTGTCGAAGACACAAAATCTTTGGTAAATGTTTCCATCAAGGTTTCATGTGTGACTTGGGTTGTCACTGAATCGTAAATCTCTGATTGTCTTCTAAGCTCATTTCCAGTGAAAAAGTGGTACCACGCTTCGCCGTAATTTTTTTGTTTTTCTTTGGCATTGGCCAGCGCAATATGAAAGAAAGCCCTGCTTGGCGGTGGAAGATCAGGATTTTGGATATGTTCCTCCATGCCCTTGATTTCTGATTCCTCAAATGTATAAGTTTTAAGGTTTGCAAGACTCCAGTATGCCTCAGAAAACATGGGCTGTGCTTCGATGCATTTTTTATAGGAAGCCACTGCCTCATCGTATTTGCCGACGGTCTTGAGTATATTTCCCAAACCCATATTGCTTCCAATATGTTGTGGTTCTATTTCAAGTGCGCTTTTGTAGGATTCAATCGATCCTTTGTGGTCATCCATCTTGCCCAAGATGCTGCCTCTAATCATGTGTCCAAATGGCAAGTTCGGTTGCAGTTTGATCACTCTTTGTACCGCATCCAATGCTTTCCCAAAGTCCTCAGATTCTGTATAAGTTTCTGCCAAATCTGCCCAAGCACCTGCAAATTTGGGTTTAATCTGAACCGCTCTTTCCAATAAGACTATGGCGTCGTCTCTTTGTTCCATCTTGCTTGCAATGCTGGCAAGCAATCTCAAACCATCTACATCATCCGGGTACTCTCTCAAAATTTGTCTTGATATTTTTTCAGCTTCTTCGATTTCACCTCTCGCAAAAGCTTGAGCTGCGGATGCCAATCGTTCTTTTGTTGGTTCTAGTGACAGTGCTTTTTTATACAACTCATTGGATTCATCCTTTCTTCCAAGTTTGTTATAAATTTTGCCCAACTTGATCATTGGACCGGGATTATCCGGTTTGATTTGAAGCGCTTTTTTGAAGGCTTCAATTGCATTTTCAGGTTTATTTTGTGCCAGCAATGCATTTCCAAGTTCCTCATGAGCTGGGGCAAAGTTTGGAAAAGATCTAATGGTATGCTTTAGTCTTTTGACGGCCGATCCCGATCGACCTTGCCTGATCAAAGAAACGCAAAGGAGGACTTGAATGTTTGGATCGCTGTTTGAGATCTCCTTGATGGTTCTTCGACAGATTTTTTCTGCCATCACATGATCGCCAGCATTCAAAAACTCGAGTGCTCTTTCAAAGGATGCTTTTAGGGCTGATTGTTCGTCTTTGACCATTTCGTTTTTCCAAGCCGGATTATCTGGCTGATCTATTTTGCCTCGATGTGATCCATGCAGCAATACATAATCCCAGTGTTACCACAACAATCAATATTGTTGCCAACGCATTGATGTCAGGCGAAACTCCCAAACGCACTTTCGAGAAAATCAGCATAGGGAGCGTGGTTGCTCCTGGCCCAGAAACAAAACTTGCGATTACAAGGTCGTCCAATGACAAAGTAAACGATAAAAGCCAGCCCGAGACCATTGCTGGAAATATAATTGGCAAGGTAATATCCCACAATACCCTCAGTGGCCTTGCTCCCAAATCCATTGCGGCTTCTTCCAGTGACTCATTTACTTCGGTTAATCTTGATTGAATGATCACTGCAACGTAGGCCATCGAGAATGTAATGTGTGCAATCGTGATGGTGTTCATGCCTCTTGATGCTGGCCATCCAATAGAGTTTTGAAGCGAGACAAAGAGAAGCAGCAATGAGAGTCCAGTTATAACTTCTGGCATTACCAGAGGAGACGCTATCATCCCTGAAAAGAGCATTCTGCCCCTGAATTTTTTGATTCTTGCCATTATGAAGCCAGCCATTGTGCCCATGATGGTCGCAAATGTTGCAGTAATTGCAGCTATCTGAAAACTTAAAAGAGCCGCATTTAAGACATTCTCATTATTGAATAGTTCAACATACCATCTCACTGACCAACCACCCCAGACCGTGACCAATCTGGAGTCATTGAATGAATAAATGATGACGAGAAGAATTGGGATGTATAAAAATGCAAAACCAAAACAAAGGGCTGAAAAAATAAATCTAGATCTCTGATTTAGCATTACGCTGCTGCCTCGGAGGTTTCTTGTGCTTGCTTCTTTTGAAAATAAACAATGGGCAGGACCAATAGCAAGAGCAGAACAATTGCTACAGCCGATGCCACCGGCCAATCTCTATTGAGGAAAAATTCATCAAAAAGGACCCTTCCAATCATCAGTGTGTCTGCGCCACCGAGAAGTGCTGGTATGACGTATTCGCCAATCGCTGGTATGAAGACCAGCAGACAGCCCGCTATGATTCCTGGGATAGACAATGGCAGAGTGACATCGATAAATCCTTGCCATTTTTTCGCGCCCAAATCTGAAGCTGCTTCAAGCAGTCTGATGTCCAGTTTTACTAGGTTTGCATAAAGCGGAAGTATCATATAAGGCAAGTATGAATAAACCATCCCTATGTACACAGCAGTGTCTGTGTATAGAAGTTCCAAAGGTTGATCAATAACACCCAGCCAAAGTAAAAACCCATTGATCAAGCCATTTGTTTTAAGAATTCCCATCCAGGAGTAAACCCTTAAAAGAAAGGAAATCCAAAAAGGTATTACGACCAATAAGAGCAGAATATTTCGAGTAGGCTGTGGCGATCTTGCGATTCCGTATGCGATCGGATAACCAATCAATAAAGTAAAAAGAGTCGCAATAAATGCAAGCTTTACAGAATTAAGATAGGTGACGAAGTACAGCGAATCTTGAAACAAATACAAGAAATTATCAAACGTTGTATAGATTGAAAATCCACCGTCTGAGCTTTCATTGAAGAAAGGTGTGAATGGAGGTTGAGCGATGATTGGGTCTGCCAAACTGATTTTAAAAACAATGACAAAAGGAGCCAGAAAGAAAAGCAATAGCCATATATAAGGTATGGCAACAATGAAGTATCTCCACAGGTTTTCTCTGATTGAGTTATTTGTTTTTACAAGTAAACCTGACACTACTCACCCAGTAACATCAAACTGTCATTGTCCCAAGAGAGGTAAACTTCATCTTCCCATTTTATGGATTGCTCTACTCGATCTCTATTCTGTTTGCTGACCTGTATGATATGTCCACTTTCGGTTCTGACACGATAAATGGAAAGGTTGCCAAAGTACCCAAAGTCCTCAACAATGCCCTTGACATGTTTTTGCTCATCATTCGTGGGCAGGCTCTTTTCAATCATTACTTTCTCCGGCCTCAGAGCCACGGTCATTTCAAGCGCATTGGATTGTTCAGTTTGATTAAACTTTAGCTCACCGCCAAGTGCGGCACAGTCGACGACAATCTGGCCATCGTTCTGCTCAGTAATTTTTGCTTCCAGGAGATTGATATTGCCCAAGAAGTCAGCCACAAATTTAGATTTTGGGTTTTCATAAATTAAATTTGGAGAACCTATTTGAACAAAGTGTCCTTCTTCCATGATTGCAATTCGGTCTGAGAGCGTCATCGCTTCTTCTTGATCATGGGTAACAATCACAAAGGTTATGCCAAGCTCATCATGAATATCCATCAACTCAAATTGAGTGCTCTGTCTGAGCTTCTTATCAAGTGCCGCCATGGGCTCATCAAGCAGAAGAACCTTTGGTTCTTTGATAAGGGATCTTGCCAAGGCGACTCTTTGGGATTGACCACCCGAAAGCTGATTGGGTTTTCTGTTCTCGTAACCTTCCAATTTCACCAATGCAAGCATCCTCTCTACTTTTTCTTGAATGCTTTCTTTATCCATCCCTTCTTTTTTTAGGCCATATGCAATATTGTCAAAAACACTCATGTGAGGAAATAAAGCATAGTTTTGAAACATGATGTTTACGGGCCTGTCGTATGGGGCCATGGATGTCATATCAACGCCATCGATTAATATACTTCCTTGGCTTGGTATCTCTAGACCAGCTAGGATTCTCAAAAGCGTCGTTTTGCCCGAACCAGAGGCCCCAAGTATTGAAAAGAGCTCACCTTTCTTGATTGCTAGGTCAACATTATCAACAGCAACAACTTCGCCAAAATTTTTGCTGATGCCTTTTATCTCAATGAAATTTTCTTCATTACTCGTCATTTTCTTTCTCTTTTCTTAATTCCTGTTTTGAATCGACTAAAAATTCTTGTTTTTATCCGTGTATATTTTGGCGGATCAACTTCAGTAAAAAAGAGTCGATCCATAATCTCAGGCGTTGGGTAAACTGCCGTATCATTGAGCACCTCTTCCTTGATGAATGCTTTTGCTTCTGGAACAGGACTTGCATAGTGTGTCAGATTGACAAAATCTGCACTGACCTCAGGCCTCAATAGATAATCAAGCAATAAATAGGCATTTTCGATGTTCTTTGCATCTTTTGGAATCACGATAATGTCCACCCATAAAAGCCCACCTTCTTCAGGTACAAAATACCTTAAATCAATATCTTTCCCAGCTTCTCTAGCTCGAGCGCTTGCCGTGGCGTAATCTCCAGCCCAGCTCATTGCGATGCAAACATCACCATTCGCCAAGTCATTGAGAAGAGTACTCGAAGTGAATTTCTTTATATATGGTCTTGCTTCGTGCAATAGATCCTCTGCTTCTTGAAGCTCTTTTGGGTCTTTAGAACTGTCATCGTATCCAAGATAGACAAGAGCTTGAGGGACAACATCTGTGGGTGAGTCAAGAATGCTGATGCCACAATCTGCAAATTTAGAAATTGTCTTAGCATCGTAGAGCATGTCCGCACTGCCAATGGGCGGATTGGGATCTCTTGCAAAGATTTTCTTTGCATCGTAACTGACTCCAGTCGATCCATAGCTGTAAGGAATCATGATTTTATTTCCGGAATCAATCTCGTCAAGCATCTCCATCAGCATCGGGTCTAGACGTTCATAGTTTGAAAGTTTTGCGGGATCAATTTCGTGGAATATTTTCAGCGGCATCAATCTTTTTGAATACATGCTTGAGTGAACAACCAAGTCGTATCCAGAGTTTCCTGCCAATAGTTTTGCTTCAACAATTTCGGAAGAATCATATTCGTCGTAGTTAACTTTTATTCCATACTCTTCTTCAAAATCTCTGATCGTTGATTCGCCAATGTAATCTGCCCAGTTGTAGAAATTAATAACTTCCTCAGCCAGTGTTATCTGGGTAAGAAAGAGCAAGGGCAGCAAAGCCTTGATTAGTTTTAATTTCATAATCGAATAGAGTTAAGTAGATTTATTTTTGCTTTCGTTTCCAATTACATTGGTCATCAAGATACCTATAACAATAAACAAGCATCCGATGGACATCAATAATGTTATCTTTTCTTCAAGCAAAACATAAGCCCACAGCATTCCAAAGACCGGGACGAGCATCGCAATAATGGATGTGCTTACCGGACCCACGTTTCTGATCAGAATGAAGTAGGGGATATAAGCCAGTCCAGTGCAAAAAGTTGCTAAATAAAGAACGCTGAGCATCGATTCAGTCGTAACAATATTCCATGGGATTGGGAAAAATATCAACAAAGGAGCTATGCAAACAGTTGCAGCAACCATGCTCGCGGCTGCCATGAGTTTGGTGTCTTTAAAATTTAATTTAAAGATGTAAACCATTGAGAGGCCATACATCATTGCACCCATGACCGCAGAGAGATTTGCCATTGGATGAAAATCTAAAGTGTCAACTCCGACAAAAATAACCAGACCAACAATGCCCATTAAAATTCCAAAAAACTGAATCCATTTGAATGTGAATCCCAGCAATAGAATTGAAAACAGAAAGGCAAACAGGGGTGTACTGCCATTCACAACCGCCATCGATCCCGCATTGATGTAATAGGCGGATAGGGCAAAAAACATAAAAGGTATGGTTACATTTGTAGCGCCAATTATAAAAATAGGAACGATGTTTTCACGAATGATTTTAATATGCTTTGGCCTTATAAATAGCAGTCCAAGAATAACTGCCGAAATGAATAGTCGCATGAAGACCAAGCCAACCGCTCCAAAGATCGGGGCAGTTTGTTTAATAAAGACAAATGCGCTGCTCCATACAGCTGAAAGTCCAATGATAAATACCCAATCGAGAATGGCTGGCTTATTTTTCAACTGTCGTGACTCTTTTTAGAGGTCCTTCAGACCTTTTTTTAGTAGGCCTCCGGCAATGATGAGACGCTGGACTTCTGAGGTGCCTTCCCAAATTCGATCCACTCTAAGCTCTCTGTAAAATCGCTCGGCTGCAAATTCTCTCATGTAGCCTCTGCCCCCAAATATTTGAACAACTCTATCCGCAACCTTATTTGCCATTTCTGAGGCATAAAGTTTCACTGCAGAGCATCGATAGTGGAGTGCTTTTACATCGTCTTCACGATCATGCGCCATCGCAGTTTCATAAAGCATTAACCTGGTTGCCCATAGTTCAGTGACGCTGTCGGCAAGCATGAACTGGATCGCTTGTTGTTCTGATAAAAGACCG
>NZHP01000028.1 GCA_002691465.1 Gammaproteobacteria bacterium
CAAGATCAGCAATATCATTGGCTCAGGCTTTAGAATGCTAGGCCCTGATGAAAGCATATATACCATGGCGGCAAATGCCGTTCTTGATTTAATCATTGAAAATAAAATTGAGCCCAGTCAAGTCGGCTTTTTAGCACTTGGCACTGAATCCAGTACCGATAATTCTGCAGGAACAATCATCATTAAGGGAATGGTTAATGATGAACTTAAGAAAAGGGGTATAAACCCCATATCTAGTCAATGTGAAGTTCCTGAATTTAAACAAGCTTGTTTGTCAGGAATATACGCACTGAAAAATGCTGTTCGTTATGTCAATTCAGATGCACCAGAGAAAAAAGCAATTGTGGTTTGTTCAGATATTGCCCTTTATCAGATCGGTTCCTCAGGAGAGCCTACACAGGGAGCAGGAGCGGTTGCGACACTCATTGAATCCGATCCTAAGATTGCCGAGGTTAAGACTGCATTTTCTGGGAGTTCTTCAGAATATCGCCAAATTGATTTTAGAAAACCCATTCAATATCGAGCTGAAAATTTAAATGGCCACTCTGCTTCAGACTTAGATTTACCTGTTTTCAATGGAAAATATTCTGCAAGTTGCTACATAGATGGAACAATCTCAGCGTTGTCTAATATGAGTGAGAATAGGGGGCAGAGTTTATCCAAATTAATAAATCAAGCAGCAGCTGTATTTATGCATCGACCTTTCCATAAAATGCCGATTAATGCATTTTCTATCTCATATCTCTATGCATTAGCTAATGGTGATGAAGTTGATAATCTAGAACTTGATAATTTGATAGCTCATGCAGATGTTCCATCGGAAGAGATAAAGAAAGAACTAATGGATAGACCTAATTTAGTAACTTTTTTGCAAACTGATATCAATAAAGATTTGTTTCCTAAAACTAATAAAGCACTTAAGTCTCTTAATAAAATCAGACCTTTCAAGGAAAAAGTATTGTCAAAGTTGAAACTGGGTAATGAGTTGACGAAAGAGATGGGTAATATTTATTCAGGCTCTATTTTTGCTTGGTTGGCAGCTGGAATTGAGGATTCAATGAAAAACGGCAAGGCCTTAAGTGGCAAGGATGCTCTATTAATAGGTTATGGCAGCGGGGATGCTGCCGAGGTTATTCCAATTTCATTTACCCAAAATTGCTGCGATGAGGAGAGCAATATTAAATACTCTGCTGCATTCAATGAGCCAGTGAACTTAAACCACAACCAATACATAAAGCTTAGAACAGATAAGGTTTTAGAAGGTGCCCAGCATAAAAAGCCAAAAGGTTTTATCGTTAGCAAGGTTGGAACAGAAGAATCCACTAATTTTCAAGATGCGGGAATCGAGTATTACGAATATCTTAATTAGATCCTATTCGTTTAGGTTTTCTTCATACCAGTCTAGATATCTTTCTAGTCGGTCCTTAATATAGCTTGGTTTACTTAATCCATGATGTTCGCTTGGGTAAACAATAAGTTGTGTTGGGATTTCTAGGTGTTTTAGAGCTTGATACATCTGCTCTGATCCGATTAGGGGTACATTCCAGTCTTCTTCTCCAACTAAAAATAGAGTTGGTGTAACTATCTCATCAGCATTGAAGAATGGATCAGAGACATTTAACCAGGCATCCAAGTTATCCCATGGAGTTCCAAGTTCAAGAACATATTCTCTGATATAGTGATCATGCCCAAATCCGCTTAGGATGTTTGATATACCAGCACCTGAAGTAGCTGCATGGAAACGATTATCTTTTGCAATCACATAATTGGTAAGCATCCCTCCATAGCTCCAACCACCGACTCCTAATTTATTTTCATCGATGTAGCCAAGATCTAGTGCAAAATCTAATGCAGCACTAATATCCTTTGAATCCTCTATGCCCCAGTTAGCAAAAATAGACTTTTGGAATTCAACCCCTCTTCCTGAGCTACCTCTTGGATTGGTTACTAGTACAACATAACCATTTGATGCAAAAAGTTGCCAGTCAAAATCAAAGTATCTTCCATATTGAGATACCGGTCCACCATGGATCCTTATTATAAGAGGATATTTCTTCTTTGGATCAAAATCATGAGGTTTAATCATCATCCCATTAATGTTTAGACCATCAAAGCTCTGAAATGATATAAGTTCAGTTGATCCAACGAGTTTATTTTCTATAAAATCCTTGTTTACTGAGGTAATGGGATTGATTTCACCATTTTTTGAGAGATAAATTTCATCCGGCGTAGTTACTGTGGATGATTGATAAATCAGCAGATCACCAGCGACATAATAGTTACTTGAGTACCAGCTCAAATACATATTTTCTGGAGTAATTTTTTCGAAAGTTTTGTCAGTAAAAGAGTATTCAACAAGCTGACTTTTCATATTGTCTTCAAGAATAAAGTAAAGTTTCTCTCCATTTTCTGACCATTTAGGCATATATGTATTTCTATCGTATATATTTGTAACGAAATCTGTTTCACCTGTTTCCACATCAAGAACTGATACTTCATTAAGTGCATACCAAAGCATTGAGTGCTCACCACCATATATATAGGCTATTTTTTTCCCATCAGGACTCCACTGCGGCCTTGACCCAGCGTCAGGTGAAGAATCTGGGCCATCATGAAAAGTAAGTCGTTTTGCTTCACCACTATTTTCAATATTTTTGATGAAAATATCCCAATTGTTATGTCTGTCAAAATCCCCTTCTTTGGTGACATAAGCGATACTTTTTCCATCAGGAGAAATAGAGGGATAACTATGGTCCCTTTGTCCCGAAGTTATTTGTCTTATTTGCCTAGATTTTGTATTGAATAAAAATAAGTGATCCCATTCGTTTTCAAGGTAACCATCATAATCCCTTTTGAATTGATAACGATCTATAACAATTGGGGGAGATGTCTCTTCATTGGACTCTTCCTCATTATTTTTGTTACCTATGAAAGCAATCGTTTCTCCGTCTCTAGAGATATCATAATCAGTTATATCTCCATCGAAATCAGTTAGCTGTTTCTTTATTCTATTGGATAAATTTAAGGACCATATTTGGTTGTCCTCTTCTCCTGATGTTCTAATTCCGGATGATATAAAGAAGATTGATTTTGAATTGCTTGAAAGCTTTACTGATGAGAAAGTCATTCCTTTTGGGCCATCAGATTCAAGTAGTTTAATCTTTTTCCCTTTCTCTATATCAAGAAAGTAGAGTATTTGCTTAAAGCAGTCATATTTATCCTCAGCTTGGCTAGTTGAGAATATGACACCATTACCATCATTAGTCATATCCGAAAAAGTAATATCTTTGATCGAGTATATGTCTTCAGTTTTAAATGAGTCCTTTGCGTGTGAGGGCGAAATTAAAAATATCAAAGCTAATATGGAAAATATTTTGTTTTTAGCCAAAACTATTACCTATTTCTAGATTTTAAGGAGCATGCTTTTCACTTTTAAGTGTTTTCAACATACAAAAGATAAAAATTGGAAATAAGATTAGCAAAGGTGGTGACATAAGTAAGATGACATCCATAGCTATTCGATTACTGTTTATTAAGAACAAAGCCGCTGGAAGTATTGACAGCACAAATGCCCACATTAGTCGATTTTTTCGAGCTGGCTCACTTTCCTCATTTGTCACTTCTTGAACGTGAGATGCAAGAATATATGAGACTGAATCATAGGACGTAGCAACAAATATAATCACAATAATTGAGTATGCTAAGACAAATATTTCACCGTAAGGAAGTGTCATTAGGATTTTAGTCGATGTTGCCTGATGACCAATATCTGAAAGTGTTTGTGTGACATTCATTTGCCCAGTTAGCTCTAAGTTAATTGCATAATTTCCTAAAATAGAGAAAAACAAGAAGCATCCAAGTGATCCAAAAACCAACATTCCTAAAACCACTTCTTTTAATGTTCTGCCTTTTGAGACTCTGGCAACAAATAAACCAACTTGAGGACCTAGTGCTATCCACCATGCCCAATAAAAAATAGTCCATGCTTCGGCAAACTCAGAATCCTCAACAATCCCAAGGGTATTCATTGCAAAAAAATTCTTTCCTAATTCAGACATTGCCTGAGAAGTTAAAGTGAATATTTCTCCAGCTGGACCAAGTGCTAGAACTCCCAGCAGAAATAAAAGTGAAATGATTATATTAATATTACTTATAACCCTGATCCCACTATATATTCCTCGGTAAACACTGAAGGCGAATAGTCCTGTGCAAATTGCCAGCATAGATAAATCAAGATTGAGATCATGGTTAATATTTAAAAGCTCAGAGAAGCCTGCACCAATAATTGGAACATATAATCCGATTGATCCTCCAGATGCTCCAATCAAAACAAGCACAAAAATGAAATCCACGATTCGACCAAAAGTTGTTTTTTCTACAACATTGTCTTTTGATGTCCTCATCGCTGAACTCAATCGAAGTGACCCGATATTATGTTTATAAAATGGGACAGCAACTGCAATTGCTGGAATGGTATACAAAGCCCATCCCGTGAAACCCCAATGAAAGACACCATATGCAGATGCAAGATGATAGGCCCTATCAGAGAATGGTTCAATACCAAACAAGCCCTCGCCTGCATAATATGCCCATTCAACGATCGACCAATACAAAATACCGCCACCAATCCCAGAGCAAAAGAGCATGCATGCCCAGCTGAATAATGAATAATCGGGATTGATATCATCGCCACCTAATCGATGACTGCCAAATTTTGAGAAAGCAATGTATAGAACAAAAAGAAGCATGCATGCACCAAATATCATGTAAGTCGCACCGAAGATATCTACAGTCAATAAGTAGGTGCTTCTGATAAAATCAGCCGATTCTTTTGGATAAAGTGCAATGGGTGTCGCGATTAGTGCAATTGCCCCCAGTACTGAGAGAGTCGTGATCTTGTCGGTGCTGCTATTTGTCATCTATAGCCAATTCAGATTCTGCATAATTTTTCGCCATTTCACCAACCAAGAAAAATTCAAAGGTTGTCAGAACAACAAAAATTAAAAAAAATACACTCAAGGTAACGATTATTTCTCTCACTTTGCACTCGCGATCAATTGTTAAATACAGTGTCTTTGTGTCAAGACATAAGAAGTGTATCATATAGGATTCTGACCTCAATTTTAATTAGATGTATGAGTAAACCAAAGGACATTGATAGAAGTAAAGGAAAGCTTCCACAAAAAGAAAAAGGGTCTTTGACCCCAATTATGACCTCCACAATCGAGGAGACCAGAAGGCATCAGCTTGAAAGATTGGCGGCCTCATTTAGACTGTTTGCATATTATGGGTTCGATGAAGGTTTGGCCGGACATATTACGCTCAGGGATCCAGAGTATAAGGATCACTTTTGGGTTAATCCGCTTGGAATGAACTTTGCACATATCACAGTCTCAGATTTATTATTGGTCAAGGAAGATGGTGAGATTATTCAAGGCGAAAGACCAATTAATCCAGCTGCTTTTTTCATTCATTCAGCGATTCATGCAGCCAGACCAGATGTAAATTCAGCGGCACATGCCCATTCTATATATGGAAGAACTTTTTCGACATTAGGAAAGGTATTAGATCCCATCACTCAAGATGCAGCGATGTTCTATGAAGAGCAATCGCTTTATTCCGATTATGGCGGAGTAGCCTTTGATAAAGGAGAGGGCGAAGAAATAGCCAAAGCACTTGGTGAAAAAAGAACTGCAATATTGCAAAATCATGGAATATTAACCACTGGTCAAACCGTTGATGTTGCCACCTGGTTGTTTATTTCTATGGACAAATGTTGCCAAAGCCAGTTATTAGCAGAAGCGTCGGGAAAACCAATTATCATTCCGGATGAAATGGCAGAGCATGCTAAAAAACAGGCAGGGACAGATCTGATTCTTTGGGCTAGCTTTCAGCCTCTTTATGATCTTATTTATGAACTATCACCAGATTTTTTGGATTAGAAGATGCAACATACATTAGAGAAGCAAAAAATTCAGTCAAGACGCCAAATCTATCCAAGTCTATCTATGAGAATAGATCGTCTTGATCGAATGCTTGATATGATGCTTGAATATCAAACACAAATACCAGAAGCATTATCAGAAGATTTTGGTCACCGACCTGAAATGCTGACGAAATTTGCTGAACTAGTAGCCACATTCGATTCAATACACTTTATCAAAAAAAATCTAAAATCTTGGATGAAGCCAGAGAGAAGGAAGGCAACTCCTCCATTTAACTTATTTGGCGCTAAGGCTTACATCCAATATCAGCCCGTAGGTGTTGTAGGGATCATAAGTCCATGGAATTATCCATTTAATTTGACTTTTGGCCCACTTGCAGTGGTTCTTGCTGCCGGCAATAGAGCAATGATAAAACCATCCGAATATACACCAAGATCATCCAGCTTAATGAAATCCATGATTAATAAATATTTCGATGCTGATGAAGTTGAGGTATTTCCTGGAGATGCTTCTGTTGGCCAAGAATTTAGCTCGCTGCATTTTGATCACCTGTTATTTACTGGTTCAACCTCGGTTGCAAAAAAAGTCATGGAAGCTGCATCAAAAAATTTAGTCCCTGTAACACTAGAACTGGGCGGGAAATCACCTGCAATCATTGGTGAAAGCGCAGACTTAAAGAAAGCATCGGATAGAATCTGGAATGGAAAATTGATGAATGCAGGACAAACTTGTATTGCACCCGATTATGTCTATGTCAAAGAAGAGATTCTTGGAGATTGGATGGAGGCAACTAACAATTCTATCTCATTAATGTACCCCTCTATTTTTGATAATGACGATTACACGTCAGTGGTTAATGAAGGACATTATGCAAGACTTGATGGCTATATTGAGGATGCAAAAAATAAGGGGGCTGATGTCATAGAGATTAATCCAGCAAACGAGTCAGAAAAATCCCACAATAAAATGATGCCCACAATTATTCTTAATGCAACCGATGATATGTTGGTGATGCAGGAGGAAATATTTGGTCCGATTATGCCAGTTAAAACTTACAATCAAATTGATGAAGTTGTTGATTACATCAATTTGCACGAAAGACCGCTTGGGCTTTACTATTTTGGAAATAAAAAGAGCGAAGAAGAATTTGTCATGTCTAATACTGTTTCTGGCGGTGCCGCACTCAATGATGTTATTTTTCAATTCATACAGGACGATCTTCCTTTTGGAGGCATTGGTCCTAGTGGAATGGGAAATTACCACGGGATTGAGGGTTTTAGAACCTTTTCTCATGCAAGAGGGGTTTATAAACAAACATCGTTTGAGACTGTTTTGAAGCTGATGCGACCACCGTTTGGTAAATTAGTCGATCAAATTGTTTCAACCAAGATAAAAAAGTAATTGAGCCTAACCATTAATTCACTCATAAAAGAAAAAATACATGATCTGGGCATCGATGTAATCGATAGACATATCTTTCTTTGCGCAGATCAAACTGAACCAAAGTGTGCACCCAAGAGAAAAACGTTGGAATCCTGGGATTTTCTCAAGGCAAGACTTGCAGAGTTAGAGATTGATAATCGAGGCGGCATTTACCGATCAAAAGTTAACTGCCTTAGAGTTTGCTCGAATGGTCCAATCGCAGTTGTTTATCCAGATGCTGTTTGGTATCAAAACTGCACTCCTGATGTTTTAGAAAGAATCATCCAAAAGCATCTGATAGAGGGCATAATTGTTGATGAGTATGTTATTTCAAAGCCGAGTTGATGGTTTCGAATAAATAGGTCTCATTTGCTCTTTGGATGAGATAGGCATGAATATCCTCGACATCCCGTTCGCTTAAACGACTTGCAAATCCAACCATTCCTTTATCGACATAAAGTCCACCGAGTGTGATCGCATTGAATTTCTCATGAGTTTCAACTGACATATACCTGAGATCAGCCAGTACTCCGCCTCCAACGGCACCAGCTCCATGGCACATATGGCATTCCCAATGATACAGGTCTTCGCCTCTGGCAATACTTGCTTGATCTTCTATAGGTGCGGGAGGTTTTGGCATCTCTAAATTTCTTGGCCTTTCTGGAAGTTTTAAATCACCGTCTAGTGCGAAAGTAACTATCCGCCCATTGATGGGCCCACCGGTATTCTTAGGCGGCAGGCCGGCCTGAAGTGCAAACACTCCTCCATAACCAACGACGACACTGACATATTGTCTTCCATCAATGCTATACGTGATGGGGGCGGCGACAATTCCGTTCTTCAAGTCTTCGCTCCATTTTTTTTCGCCAGACTTTGCATCATATGCAACAAGTTCACCATCAGACGTGCCTTGAAAGACAAGATTGCCATCCGTCGATAAAACTCCCCCATTCCAAGGGAGTGTTAGATATTGCTTCCAAACCTCCTTTTGTTCGACTGGATCCCATGCACTCAGACGACCTCTTATACTTCTTGCCAATAGCATTAGCTGAAGAAGATTCTTAGGCGGTGCCATGACTGTTAGATCACCCGCAGTATTCCATCCTTTAGCATCGTATTCATAATCATCATCTTTCTTCATCGGCATATAGAGCTCTTGAGCCGGAATGTAGACCAAGCCCGTTTTCGGGTTATATGACATGGGCATCCAATTGTGTCCACCAAGAGCGCCAGGAAAGATTAGTTTTTCGGCTTCATCATAATCAGCCAGCTCTGTTTTGACCGGTCTTCCAGTTTCGAGATCAATATGACTGGCCCATGTGGCTTGAACGTATTTTTCTGCTGATAGAAGTTCACCGTTTGTTCGGTCAATCACGTAAAAGAAACCATTTTTAGGAGCTTGCATCAGTACTTTCCTTGCTTCGCCTTTGATAGTGATGTCAGCAAGAATGATGTGTTGAGTCGCTGTATAATCCCAATTATCTCCTGGTGTTGTTTGATAGTGCCATACGTATTCTCCAGTCTCCGGTCTTAAAGCAACTATTGAAGACACAAATAAATTATCCCCGCCACCCGGGCTTCTAATCTTATAGTTCCATGGGGAAGCATTGCCAGTGCCAATGTAGAGAAGATCTAGTTCAGGATCATACGCCATTGAGTCCCATACTGTTCCACCACCACCATATTCCCACCATTTAGCTCCTTTCCAAGTTTTAGAAGCCATTTCCATTGCTGAATTCTCAAATCCTTCATCAGGGTTTCCTGGAACCGTGTAGAAACGCCATGCCATTTCACCATTGTCAGTATCGTAAGCACTGACATATCCTCTGACCCCAAAATCAGCACCTCCATTGCCAATGATCACTTTATCTTTAATAATCCTTGGAGCACCCGTGATGCTATATGGCTTGCTGTTATTGACTGTCATTTTCTCCCAAATGACTTCGCCTGTTTTGGCATTTAGTGCTATGAGTCTCCCATCCAATGTTCCGACAAATATTTTTCCTTCCCAAATTGCAACGCCTCGATTAACTACGTCGCAACAAACAAAATAAGCTTTTTCTTTTGGCACCTTTGGATCAAACTTCCAGAGCAATTCCCCATTAAGAGCATTGTGAGCATATACCACGCTCCATGCACCTGTAGAAAACATGACACCATCAGAAACAATTGGGGTTGCTTCATGACCCCTATTGCTGTCAAGATCCGCAAACCATTCTATTCCGAGCCGATCAATATTCACTGTATTGACCTGATTCAATTCACTGAATCTTTGTTCATCATAAGTTCTGCCATGAGATAACCACTCTTGGCTATTGTTTTTGGATTTCTCAATCGAATCTCCATTGACTTGAAAATCAGCACCATGAACTTCCGATAGAAGTAAGGAAAAAAGAGCGAATGATAGTATTTTAGAGAAAAATTTCATGAAAATATTCTACAACAAAATTGCCCTATTTATTTTTGCACTTAAAAACTTTTTCGTGGTTGTTTGACTTTTGGTTTAATTTATATTCATCTATGAAATCTAAAGATTAAAGGGGGAACCATGATCCTTAAGTTCAAATATTCATTTTTAATTACAGGCGCCTTATTTATTTTCTGCGGAACATTCAATGTTCAATCTCAAATCAATGAAAAAGAGCTGATCAATTATGCTTATGAATCAACATACAAACCGGTAGAGAGCGATAAGACAATTATCATCAATGCGAATATTCTGACAGGGCGAGGCGACTCAGTATTGGGGGGCGCCATTTTAATGGAAAACAATAAGATTATAGCGATTGGTGAGGGCATAGACACTTCAGATGCAAACATCGTAGATGCCGAAGGCAAATGGGTGACACCAGGCATTATCGATATACACTCTCACATGGGTGTTTATCCTGCGCCAAGCTTAAGATCAAACTCTGATGGAAATGAGGCAACCAGTCCATCTACTCCCCATGTTTGGGCTGAGCATTCGGTTTGGACACAAGACCCACAATATACTTTGGCCTTGAAAGGTGGAGTCACTTCTTTTCATGTACTGGTGGGATCTGCAAATTTGATAGGTGGCAGAGGCGTGACCCTAAAGAATGTTCGAAGCAGGACGGTCCAAGGCATGAAATTCCCAAATGCACCTTACTCTCTGAAAATGGCATGCGGTGAGAATCCAAAAAGGGTATATGGTGGAAGAAACACAGAGCCGCAAACACGTATGGGAAATGTTGCAGGTTATCGAAAGGAATGGATTAAAGCACAAACATACCAAAAGCGTATTAATGAGTATTCTGAAAAGTCAGATGAAGCGAAAGAAATGATTGATAGCCCAACTCGAAACATCGGGATGGAAACTCTGGTCGGTGTTTTAGAAGGCGATATTTTGGTTCATATGCATTGTTATCGAGGCGAAGAAATGGCAGTGATGCTGGATGTAGCAAAGGAATTTGATTATAAAATAAACACTTTTCATCACGCTGTAGAAGCCTATAAGATCGCTGACATATTGGCAAAAAATTCCGTCTGCGCTGCAGTATGGGCTGATTGGTGGGGATTCAAGCACGAAGCATTTGATATGGTCTGGGAGAATACAGCCATTATTGATCAGGCAGAGAATAAAACTGGTTGTGCTATAGTTCATTCCGATTCAGCACTTGGTATACAACGCCTTAATCAAGAGGCTGCGAAAGCATTGGCGGCTGGTCAGAAAGCAGGATTAGACCTTGATAGGCAAAGAGCAATTCAATGGATTACTTTGAATCCTGCCAAAGCATTGGGTATTGGCGATCAGGTAGGCTCAATTGAGCCTGGAAAAATGGCGGATATCGTCATATGGTCTGACGATCCATTCAGTGTTTATGCGAAGGCAGAAAAAGTTTTCATAGATGGACATTTAAAATTCGATATCAATGATCCCGACTCTTTTGAAAGGACAGACTTTGATCTTGGAATTATTGACCCGGAAGGAGATAGATTATGAATTTAATTAGATTTAGATCTTTCATTTTTTTCTGTTTGTTGTCCCTCTCAATTTTTGCAAAAGCAGATGACATTTTAATCAAGAATGCCACGGTTGTGACATCGAGTGATTTAGGCGTTATAAATGAGACTGACATATTGATTCAGGACGGAATAATTTCCAAAATAGGTCTTGATATTTCTAGTGAAAGCGCCTTCATTATAGAGGCTAGTGGCCGAATTATTACACCAGGTTTATTAGCGCCAGCCACTAATCTAGGATTAATTGAAATTGAGTTGGAGGCTGATACAAGAGATGATCGAACCAAACACTTTTCTGCTGGATTCAGCATTTCTTCAGCATTTAACCCAAGTTCAACATTGATCCCATACAACAGAACTGCAGGAATCACCTCTGCGGTTGTATTTCCATCCTCAGGAAAAGGCGATTTATTTCAAGGCCTTGGATCCGTCTTTAAGACTCACGGAAGGATTGATACTCAACCAATAGTTACCGACATTGCCATGGTGATGCAAATGGGAGGTGGACAAGATTCTAGAGCATCCACTTTCTTGGAACTGGAGGATGCAGTTATGAAAGCTAAGCAGTTTAAGAGATCTCGAAATTTAATTCTAAGAGGAGGATTTTTTGATACTGGAGAATATTCTGAAAGGGATCTAGAAGCTTTATCAGACTTGATGGATCAGAACAAACCTCTGATAGTAAAAACCAATCGAGCCAGCGATATGTTAAGAATAATTGAATTCTCTAAAAAGCATTCAATCAATATCATTTTCCATGGCGCTAAGGAAGCATGGCGAATCGCAGATCAATTGGCTGAAGTGAACATACCAGTAATTATTGATCCAATGGATAATATTCCAAGCTCATTTGATTCTATTGGGGCAAGAATTGATGCAGCATCTCTTCTAACTGACTCAGGAGTTAACGTATTGATTGGAATAGCGGATGCTCACAACTCTTTTCTTAGTCGGCAAGGGGCTGGAAATGCTGTCGCTAATGGAATGGATCGGTATGAGGCACTAAAGTCATTAACCATAAATGTTGCTGAAGCATTCGGATTAGCTGATTCAATCGGAAGTATTGAAGTTGGTAAAAATGCTGATTTAGTTCTTTGGGATGGAGATCCTCTTGAGGTGGGTACTTTTTCCGATGTAGTTATTATCAATGGAGAAATAATGAGTGATATGACTCGCTCGAAAAGACTTCGTGATCGCTACCTAGAGGTAATCGGATTAAAATAAATTAATTTCTTTTCGAAATTGTTTCATCTACTGATGTCAAATAGTCAGAAAGGCTGATGTCATTTGTAGATTCTGAGAGTTGATCAATGATTTCGTCAGTTGATTTAAAATTAGGCGTATAATTTGCAAATGCATTGTCTCCTCTATCAACAGCTGTTTGATCAATCAGTGATATTATTGAAGAAAGTTCACTTTCATTGAAAGAGACAAATTGAATAATTTCTTTGTCTTGAGCTACTTCCTCAGTAAGCACTGACATGGCAGCCTCTACTTCAATAAGATCGATATAATCAGAGAAATCTCGATTTTGATTATCTGAAAGATCAATTCCATTGGTCCATGCCAAATATACTCTTGGTTCTTTCTCTGATGATCCAGACTTCTTATCCTTGTATATATCAAATCCTAGCCCGACATCAAAACTTCCCAATGGTATCTCATACCAAAATAAGTCAAATTGATAGCCGATATTGAAGTTTAAGAAATCTGTTTCATTTTCTGTAAACAAATAGCCTGGTTGAGAGCCTCTATTCATCCTTCCAATTGCGAGAGTGGACTTATATATCTGAGTATCATCTTGAACTAAAATACCACCAAACGAGATTGCTATAGAATCTCCATCAAGCGAGTTGCCGATATTGGAACCATTGTAATGGTAGGCAGATGGATATTCCTGATTTTGGTAAGCACAACCATATTTACTTTGACCACTGAAGATTCCACATGTCGTGGAAGAAAATTCTGTAAAGACCCTGTAAGATTCAAAGTTTTTTCTATCAGGAAAGTTCCCCCATGTTTCAAGACCTAATATCCCAACAGATTTATCGATAGATGTTCCCGATATCTGTCCATAGGTTGCATAAGGAATTTCATTAAATTCACCAGAAAGGCGATAGTCTAAAGTATTAAGATCATATACATCCCCAGATCCTAAAAAACCGTCTATGAGTTTACTGAATCCGCATCCATTATTTTTATCGCAAATGACCGCAGATTTAGAATAGCCAATTTCAAGCTTATCCATTGGCCGAATACCTAACCTTAGAGCGGTAAAGCGACGTTGGGGAGTTAGGCCTGTATTTTTAATATCTCCAAGAATAAAAGCAAGGTCCCAGCTTCCCAAAAATGATAGAACACTATTCTTAAATGGATCTGAAAAATTTCTTTCGATTGACAAACCTCTTATAGGCCTAGGATTAGTTGATAAGACGGTACTACCCATCCAACCAGGACCCCACCAGTTTTTCTTGGAGCCTAAGGTGATTGAGTAATTTCCTCTAGCCAACGAAATATATGACTCATCAAGTAACTGATAAGTACCTGTTTTCTCAAATTTAAGATTCATAGCTAAATTATTTGACATGTATGAACTACTTGAGGCGGCCATCTTCTTTACATTTACTGGATCAAAGAATGTCATGATTCGATCAGGATTCTTAGCAACTTTTATTTCAGCATTAGCAGAAATGCCTCCAATTTGTTCTTCAATGACTTTTTTTCTAATTCTTTGAAGAGATAGGAGTACTTCGGGCGATACTTCACTCACATTCTCAACATTGAGATTAAATGCAACATCACCCCAAGCAATTGGCCATGTATTTAAGGGGATATCTAATATCCCTGAATCTGAGAGAATCTGGAGGTCATGCCTTACAAGGATATCATCTGGCGATGCCCATGGAGCTGTCTCCAAGTATTGAATTGGAAGAAAAAGCAGGTTAAAAAGTATGAAAGACTTTGCCCAGTATTTTTTGATAAAATTTTTCTGCATGTGTGGCATTCTACTCTTTCGTCAAAAAATCTAAACATATTATGCATTTTTGACGAATGTTATGTCATTATCGTCAGCAATATGTTTTCAATTGATATTAAAAAAATATTATTAGTATTCCTAGCAGGCTATCTTGCTTCGTGCAGTATTCCAAAAACTGATTTTGAGCCAGATGAAAATACGCTTTTGACAATAGATAAAGGGTCCATCATTGGTTCAAATAATGGCAATACATATCAATGGCTTGGCATCCAGTACGGTTCAATTCCAGATTCGAGCTATAGATGGAAAAGAGGAGCTGAAACAGAAAAATGGGATGGTGTTTTTGAGGCGCTAGAATTTGGCAATACCTGCGTTCAAAAGGGATCACTAATTAATACTACAAAAAGAAGAAATTGGGGTGATATTGTCGGATCTGAAGATTGTTTATACCTCAATGTTTGGGCGCCTAAAGATGTATTTGATGACTTATCTCAGAGTAAGCCAGTGATGCTCTGGATCCATGGCGGCAGTAATGTTTCCGGTAATGCAGATTTTTACGATCCGAGTGAATTGGTTAGCAGTCAGGATGTAATAGTTGTGTCGATAAATTACCGTTTGGGACCATTTGGTTGGTTTAGACATCCAGATATAACCTCAACTGCTGAGAATCCAGAAGATCAATCAGGCAACTATGGCAATATTGATTCCATTCAAGCGCTTGAATGGGTTCAAAGAAACATTGAAATTTTCGGTGGCGATTCTTCAAATATCACAATTTTTGGGGAATCTGCTGGCGGTTATAACGTAGCTGCTTTATTGTCCGCAAAGCAAGCGAATGGACTTTTTCATAAAGCCATTATACAAAGTGGTGGAATCAGACCAGGTGATATTGAGCATTCTGAGTCATATTTAGAGAAAAACTTACCGTGGAAGAGTTACTCTTCAAGAGAACTCGTAAATGAGTTACTGGTAATGAATGAAATGGCATCGGATAGAAATTCAGCTGAAACATTGCAAGAAAATTTGTCTCAAAAAGAAATCGAAGCTCTAATGAGAAATGCCTCATCCACAGAAATTTATGAAGCATACTTAGTAACAAAGACCAACACCGATGATATGTTGAGACCATTTCCTGATGGTAATTTATTGAGTGAACTAGGAATTCTGGGTTCTTTGGAGAGTGGGTTTAATATGGATGTTCCAATAATGATTGGAACAAATCGAGATGAAATGAAATTATTTCTCCTCAATAATCCTCGATTGACAAGAGAGTTTCTGAGAATACCTCGAATAAGAGATTTGGATTTATGGAATGCGGTTTCAAAACACAGAAGCAATTCGTGGAAATACTTGGCCGTTGATGAACCTGCCCAGAACTTGACAAGGTCTGGGAGATCAAATATCTATGCTTATCGATTTGATTGGGATGATGAGCCAAGAAAATATGGAGTTGATCTAAAGAATTTACTTGGTGCTGCACATGCTTTTGAGATTCCTTTCGTGATGGGTAATTTTGATGAAGATGCACTTACGAAATACATACTCAGTAGAAAAAATCTGGAGGAGGTCAAAACACTTTCCCAGTCAATGATGAGTTATTGGGCTGAATTTGCTTACAACGGAGATCCAGATAAAGGCAGAGAAGGAAATCTAACTGATTGGCAGGCTTGGGATCCCAGAAAGGGCAGTGACAAGTATATTATATTCGACTCAACACATGATGGGGGAATAAGGATGACAAACGACTATCTCACAGAAGAAAAACTGATTGAAATGTTGGCCACAGACAATCAAATTAAAGATTATAAATGGAAGTGTGAGATTCTTGATGCTGCAATCATGTTTGATCATCTCACGACTCAAAATGTACTAACTGACTTTAATAATAATCAATGCGGTGATCTTGATCCTTCGACAGGATGGAGAAAATATTGGTACGATGAAAAGGAGCAACGCTACTAGGAGATATGATGCAGTATTGGCTTATGAAATCAGAACCTGAAACCTACAGCATAGACGACCTGAAGGAATTTAAAACAGATCACTGGGATGGGATACGAAATTACCAGGTAAGAAACTTCTTCAGAGATCAGATGATAGTTGGAGACAAAGCATTTTTTTATCATTCAAATTGCAAGGAGCCAGGAATAGTGGGATTGATGGAGATCGCAAGCAAAGCATACCCCGACCACACGGCTTTTGATTCTAAAGAGAAATACTTTGATGCAAAAAGTGATCCAGAGAATCCAAGATGGCTAATGCTCGATGTAAGGTACATTCGTCACACCAAGAGAAATATTACACTTTCTGAATTGAGAGAACATGAGTCTATAAAAGACATGAGACTTTTACAAAAAGGTAACCGCTTATCCGTAATACCCATGACAAAAAATGAATGGGATTATATTTTAGGGCTGGAATGAAACGATTTACAAACATCATTTCACTCGCATTTTTATTGTTGATGTCATCTGTTTATGCAGGAGACTCCAGGGTATTTTTTATAAAACCTTCAAATGGCGATGTGGTCGATAGGACTTTTGAAGTTGTTTTTGGCATCAGTGGAATGACATTGGCACCCGCAGGTACCTATGATAGTGGCACAGGTCACCACCATTTAATTATCGATGCACCGCTTCCTGACCTTTCGATGCCTGTTCCAGCAAATAAACAGTATCTTCACTTTGGTAAGGGACAAGACAAAACCATGATCACCTTAGAGCCTGGCAATCATAAACTTCAAATGATACTTGGCGATGGAAATCACATCCCCCATAGTCCACCGATTTACTCTGAAATCATTGAGATTGAAGTCAAACCTTAATCTTCTCAGCTTTTTTCATGAATGCTGAAATAAGCCTAACAGTTTCTTTTGTTTGCAGCTCAGTGGATGCTATGCCCGACTCAGCAAGAGGTTCAATCTGAACTCCTTCCAGTTCTCTTTTTATGATATCCAATTTATTGTAAAAGAAGTCGTCAATGGCTGACATTACCATCAGTGGCGCTCTTATTGTTTTTATCAATGATTTAAAGTCTTGATCCCATACAGCTGCAAAGGCTTGTTCTCTTCCTTTAATTGATCTTATAGCACCCAAAAACTCAGTGTTCACCAGATCGGAATCATAAGATGGAAAGAGCGATTTCATTAATTCAAAGCTCTCCAAAAGATATTTTCCTTCAATATCTCTTTCCACAACAGATGATGTCATTTTCTTAAACGAATCTCTCTCATCCTCATCCAGATAAGCGACACCATTAAGAATTAGAGATATTGTCCGATCTTTCCATGCATTTGCAATTTCAGCAGCAATGTGTGTCCCCGTGTGATGAGCATAAATATGAAAGTTTTCGATTCCAAGGGTATCGATTGATTCACACATCCAGTCGCGATAATCTTTCATATCAGGATTTCCATTCGGATCAAAAGAAGATCCAAATCCAGGCGTATCGATTGCATACAATGGCCTATCATGGAACATCTCTCTAATGATTGGTTCATACATGATTGAGCTGGATGGAGTTCTATGAAGGAGTATGAGAGGGATTCCATCTTCACAATCATTCGTTCTATAGTGTATTTGACCAATAGGAAGCGATAGATAGGCTTTCTTGATTAAATTATTTTTCGCATTCATCTTTATTCTTAGACTAATCTAATTGTTTATAAATTGATATAATCCTCAGCATGAAAAGAATAATTGTTGGAATATCTGGTGCAAGCGGAGTCATTTATGGCATTCGACTTCTTGAGATGCTAAAGGACATCGATGATGTGGAGTCTCATTTGGTGATGACCAATGGAGCTAAACTCAATATCACGCTAGAAAGCGATTTTGAGCCAAAAAGTGTTGAAGAACTTGCTGATGTGGTTCACAGCGATAAGAATTTAGGTGCCAGTATTGCCAGTGGATCTTACGAAACCGAAGGCATGATCATTGCTCCATGTTCAATGAAAACACTTTCGGGTGTTGCCAATTCATATGCTGCAAATTTAATTGTTAGAGCTGCAGACGTGGTTTTGAAGGAAGGCAGAAGCTTGATTATTATTCCTAGAGAAACACCACTTCATTTAGGACACATTGACCTTCTGCGGAAAGTTTCATTAATGGGAGCCCATGTAGTACCGCCAAACCCAGCTTTTTATAATCATCCGGAATCAGTCGATGACATCGTCAATCACACTGTTGGCAGGGTGTTAGACTTAATTGGGGTAGACAATGAAGTGGTCAGTCGATGGAAAGGTGTTTAATAAAGGATGATCGATTCGTCTGTCGAAGGAATTCAAGAAAATGCAATTAAGATGCTCGAAGAGCATCACACGGTCACTATCTCAACAAGAGATGAAAAATCGGTTTGGTCTGCGACAGTTTTTTACGTCTCAGATTCATTTTTAAACCTATTTTTTCTATCTGCTGATAAAAGCAAGCACATTCAGCATATCAATATGATTCCCGAAGTTTCAGCAACAATATACAAAGATCAAAAAGATTGGGAAAAGATTAAGGGAATTCAAATGTCAGGAATAGTTGAAGAGCTTAAAGGTCAAGATCGAGAAAATGCAATCAACCAATATCTTGCAAAATATGAATATCTATATCGAGTGATAAATAAACCATTGAATCAAGACGAGGAGAAAATTGGATCACAATTTTCATCCATCCCTTTTTTTAAACTTCAGCCGACGTTTATAAGAATCATAGATAACCAAGTTGCATTTGGCCATAGAGAGCAAATTGAAAAAAGAGAGGGAAGGTGGGAGCTATTTTAAAGGTCATCTGTGGAGTAGCTTGGGAGTTGCCCGAGGTGAGCACCGCTGTCAACAATCAAAATTTCCCCAGTAATCAAAGGCGCCCCCTCCAAGAACCAAACTAAGACCTCTGCCACATCTTCAGCAGTTGCCACCTTTTTGAGTGGAAGATTGGTTTCCGCCTGCTCTATGAGAGATTCATAAGCTTCATCGCTCATCCCGCCTTTTAACCATCGGGTTTTTATGGGACCAGGCGCCACGGCATTGATTCGAATTTCAGGCCCTAAGACATGAGCCAAAGATTTAGTCATTGCATTGAGCGCAGCTTTTGAAGTGACGTAAGCTATCGAGGAACCAACTGAATTTATTCCGGCTAATGAGGAGTCATTTACAATTGCACCGGAACCCGCTTCTTTCATATGAGGAACCACTGCTTTGATCATTTGATAAGCGCCAACAACATTCACAGCGTAAATCGATTGGAAATCGTCGATGGTCAAACCATCCAAGTTTTCAAAAGGATTGAATTTAGTCTGGCCAGCATTATTGACAAGATAGTCTATTCGACCCCATTTTTTAATGGCTTCAGCCACCATCGCTTTGCATTCATCATCTTTTGACACATCTGCTTGTATTACAATTGTCTCAGCGCCCAGTTCTTCTGCATGCTTTGCAGTCTCCAAAGCCTCATCCTTTGATCGCGTATAATTGATGACAACATTGCATCCTTTCTCTGCCAGAAGAATCGCTGTTGCAGCACCAACACCTGTTGCGGAACCAGTAATAATTGCTACTTTTTTAGCCATGACATCTCACTCAATATTGATTTTCTATTGTATCGGTTAAACTTTGCAAAATCTTTGATTTAATTTGCATACCTGAAAAGGCACAATAATCTAATGGATTATGATTAAAGGAGATAAAGAGTGCAATTTAATGATATGAGAGGATACATTGATGTCCTCAGAAAAGAGAACCTGCTTCATGACTTAGACATTCAACTGAATGTAGCTAGAGAAACATCAGAGCTTCAAGCTTTGATGAGGCATTTGCATAATGATAACGGTCCCGCACTCATGTTAAATAATCTTGAAGGTTATAACATGCCAGAAGTACCTCTTTTATTTAATCCCTATGGAACCCGAGAAAGAACAGCAATGATCTTAGGAGAGCGTGATCCACTCAAGGCAAAAGCAAAGCACGCAAATGTTTTGGCTGATCAATCCAGCTGGATTGAGCCCAATGTTATGAGCAAGGAAGATTCGCCTTGCAAACAGAATATAATCTCAGAAAAAAATATTGACCTTGCAAAGCAGCTTCCGCACGCATGGTTTGGTAAAGAGGGGCCATCCTATATAACGAATGCCATTGTAATCACCAAGGATCCAGAAACAGGCATTGCAAATACCGGTTGTTATCGATTGACACAATTATGGAATGCATCTCACCCTCACGGGGAGATCTATTCAGAAGAAGAGCAGAGGAGATGTCTATCCATCTTTGCGTTTTGGAATCCTCCTGGGAATCACATTGGTCTCCACTGGGCGAAAGCGCAAGAGATGGGCAAGCCATTGGAAATTGCGATTGCCTGCGTTGTAGACCCTGTGATCCAACTGGCTGGTGCGACAAGTCTTCCCTTCGGATTGGACGAGATGAATTTTGCAGGCGGACTAAAGGGAGAAGCAATTGATGTGGTTCCTTGCGAAACAATTGATATCGATGTTCCTGCAAGATCAGAATTGATTATAGAAGGTCAGTTTTTACCGAATCGGGATATTACCATAGGCCCTCATTCTAACCCCATTGGTTATTACGATGATGAGCAATTATTTCCTCTGATGGAGGTTCAATGCATCACCCATAGAGATGAACCTATATGGTATTCAACAATGGAAATGATGCCCCCATTTGATCATAACTATATGGCTGTTTTGCCGATAGAGGGAGAATTACTCAGTGATCTTCAAAAAAAGATTCCAGAGGTCAATGATGTAGTGGTAACTCCAAACTTGAGTTACTTTATTCAACTCTCAGTTGATGGAGCTCAGAAGCCACATCCAGAGTTTGGTAAATATGTTTTGCACGCAGTTTGGGGTGCAAGCGGAAGATGGGGAAGAACTGCAAAAATAGTAGTAGTAGTTGGACCGGATGTAAACCCTTATGATCTTAATGAGGTTGAATGGGCAATATTAACTCGTGTGCAGCCACATTCAGACACCATCATTAATAAATCAGGACAAGCATTCCTAATGGATCCTTCGGCACCCAAAGATTCGAGTCATGGAATTGCACTTCAGTCTGAACAGATGGGAATTGATGCAACAATAAAGGTTTACGAGCGTTTTCATTCATATCCTGAATACAGCAATGCTGACTCTGAATCTGTATCCGCTATTGCAGAAAAACTAAAAGGATCATTCTAGTTAGCTGATCTAAAAAGGTGACGGTGAGCAAGAAAACAAAGCAATTCAGAGATTTGTTGCTTAGCAATAACCTCGAATTCTTGCTCGAGGCACACAATGGAATCAGTGCCAAGATTGCTCAAGAGGCTGGCTTCAAGGGCCTTTGGGCAAGTGGATTGGCAATTTCTGCTCAATACGGAGTTAGAGATAGCAATGAGGCAAGCTGGACCCAAGTCCTCGAAAACATAGAGTTCATGTCTGATGCCAGCGATATACCGATCATGCTCGATGGCGATACTGGGTACGGTAATTTCAATAACGTGAGACGCTTGGTTAAAAAACTCGAACAGAGGAATATTGCGGCAGTTTGCATCGAAGACAAGCTTTATCCTAAAACGAATAGTTTCATTGATGGAAATAAGCAAGAGCTTGCAGGTATTGACGAATTTTGCAGTCGCATCAAGGCTGGAAAAGATGCACAGGCAGATGATGACTTCTCAATTGTCACCAGGATTGAGGCATTCATAGCTGGATGGGGTTTAGGCGAGGCTTTAAAAAGAGCTGAAGCCTATCACGAGGCAGGTTCTGATGGAATTTTAATCCACAGCGCAAGGTCTGACCCAAGTGAGATTTTGGCCTTTAAGAAAGAGTGGAGCGAGACCTCGCCGGTGATTGTGGTGCCAACAAAATATTACTCAACACCGACTGAGGTATTTGAAGATGCAGGCTTTTCCATTGTCATCTGGGCAAATCATATGATCAGGTCATCCATTAGAGCCATGCAAGAATCTGCTAGAGAAATACATGATTCATCTTCAATTTTGACAATTGAAAATGAAATCGCTTCAGTGAAGGAAATTTTTAGGTTGCAAGGCGTCTCTGAGCTTATAGAAGCAGAGGAAAACTATTTACCAAGAAAGGAGAGCACAACAGAGGCAATTATTCTTGCTGCTTCGCGAGGTGAGGCAATGGGAAGTTTAACCAATCATCAGCCCAAAGCTATGATATCACTTAAAAATAAAAGCATCTTAGAGCACATTACTGACACCTATCGAAGTCACGATGTTGAAAGAATTCATGTGGTTCGAGGATATAAAAAAGAAGCAATTAATTTTCCAGAACTGAGTTATTTCGATAATGACGATTATGAAAACACTTCCGAGTTATCCTCGTTTCAAAAAGCCATTGATAATGTGGACAGCGATATTTATTGCTCATTCGGAGATGTATTATTCAAGCCTTACCTATTGCAGTTATTGGATGAATCGAAAGATGATCTGGCAATCACAGTAGATACCCAATGGCAAGATTCTGTAAATAAAGACAGAGCCGCAGACTACGTTACTTGTTCTGAGCCGCACTCAAGAGAAAATTATGGCGACTCAATCTTTTTAAAGTCAATAGGAGAAACACTGGATGCCGATTCCATTCATGGCGAATGGATGGGAATTGCAAAGATTTCTTCAAAAATTTTACCCATGATAAAAAAAGAGGTTGATGCTTTATCGAAGCATGAAGATTTTCATTCAATGAAGATGCATCATTTTTTTGAACACCTTTGCAGACTTAAGCAACCGATAAGAATTATTTATAGCACAGGAAATTGGCTAGATATCGACTCGCTCGAGGATCTGATAAGAGCAAATAATTTCATATGATTTCAGCTGAAAGATTTTTAGATGAAGCTTTTAAATTGGGTTTTAGTACCTATACCGGAGTGCCTTGCTCGTTCTTAAAACCTCTGATCAATGCATCAATAGAGTCAGACAAATTATCATACATTCCGGCCGTCAATGAGGGCGATGCAGTTGGCATTGCTGCTGGAGTATATCTTGGCGGCGGCTTGCCCGTTGTAATGTTTCAGAATTCTGGATTAGGCAATGCTGTGAATCCATTTACTTCACTGATTCAAACTTTCGAAATTCCCATTTTAATGATTGCCACCCTGAGAGGTGATCCAAACAGTCATCCCGACGAACCACAACATCGACTCATGGGTAAAATCACAACTCAATTGCTCGATCTAATGGAAGTAAGTTGGTCTTGGTTTCCAGAAGATGAGGACGATATGAAAAAGACAATGGAGTTTATCAAAGACAGAATAATTGACTCTAAAAAACCACATGTTCTTGTGATGAAGAAAGGCTCAGTAGAGCCTTATGAGCTCAATGAGCAGCTTGAAAGTACAATTGTGAACGGTCTAATCACCAATGATTATGAGAATGATGAATCAGAAATGGTGACAAGAATAGAGTTCATGGAAAAGATCATTGAAAAAACAAATCAGAATCACGATTTAATCATTGCCACAACGGGATATTCTGGAAGGGAACTATACGCAGCCTCAGATCGTAAAAATCATTTCTACATGGTCGGTTCAATGGGATGCGCGATAGATATAGGATTGGGATTATCAATCCAAAGGCCTGACAAGAGAGTTATTGTCATAGATGGCGATGGCGCTATCCTTATGAGATTGGGAGCGATGTCCACGGTGGGCTTCATGGCGCCCAAAAATCTCAATCACATTGTTCTTGATAATGGAGCATATGAATCAACCGGCTCTCAAAAAACAGTTTCTTCTCTAATTGATTTTAAAATGATTGCTCACTCGAATCGTTATAGAAACTCCATCAAGATGAATTCCTTGAAAGACTTTGATTCGTTGTTAGACTCAAATATGAAAGGACCAAACTTTATTCATTTTCCAATAAAGAAAGGGGTATCAAGTAAACTTCCTCGCCCTTCGATTACACCAAAAGAGGTTGCAATAAGATTCAGGGAAAATATCGAAAACTAAAATGAGTAATATAAAGCAAAATACCTTATTGAATCCCGGCCCAGTCAATATGTCGGATCGAGTGAAAAATCGAATGATCAGAGAAGATTTTTGTCACCGTGAAAAAGAATTCTCAGCTTTAGTAAAAGACGTCAATTCCCAGATTGTTAAAATTTATGATGGCATGAAAAATTATGAATCTGTAATCATCAGCAGCTCTGGAACAGGAGCCGTTGAGGGCATGTTGACTTCTTTTATTCACGACGAGAAGTCATTAATAATCAGCAACGGTGTTTATGGCGAAAGAATGGAAAGGATTTTAAGGGTTCAAAATAAGAAATTAGAAATGATTCAATTTGATTGGCTTGATCCGATTAATATTAAATCAATCAAAAACTGTCTTGACTCCGATCAGAGCATAAAGAATCTAATTTTAGTCCATCATGAAACGACCACTGGAAGGTTGAATGAGTTGAAAGAAGTAGGGCAACTTTGCAAAGACTATGATCTCGGTTTATATCTAGATGGAGTCAGTAGTTTTGGCGCAGAAGAAATAGCTGCAAATGAAATCAATTTGAAAGCCGTTTCTGCATCTGCGAATAAATGCCTTCACGGTGCGCCTGGTTTAGCATTTGTGGTGGCGCACAAGGATCAATGGGAGAGAGCGCCTGAAAAAACATCTGGCGTATACTTTGATTTACACCAGTACTATGCCATGCAAAAAACAGATGGTTTCTCGCCATTTACTCAAGCCACACATTTGGTTTCAGCTTTTAATGAGGCAATGCTTGAATTCAACGAGATGGGTGGATGGAAAGCGAGGAATAATTTATTTCGGAGTAGGGCAGAAGAAATCAATGCTTGCTTGGATCGACTTGGCATTGAAACACTGATACCAAAGGAAGATTACTCATCTGTTCTGAGGTCTTACCAACTTCCTGAAGGCATTTCTTATGAGGATTTACATGCATTCATGAAAAAGAATGGTTTTGTAATTTATCAAGGGCAAGGAAGTTTCAAAAAGAACATATTTAGAATATCAACCATGGGTCATATCAAAGAATCAGACATAACTTTGTTGTGCAGTTTATTTGAAGAATTCTTCAAAAATCATGATTAAGCAGGCTGTCATATTGGCAGCAGGCATGGGAAGCCGATTAAGCAATCACAATGATCAAAAGCCAAAAGGATTTCTTCAACTTGGAAAAAAATCAATCATTGAAGAGTCAATCGATAAGCTCATCAAGAACGGAATCGAAAAAATATGGATTGTTACAGGTTATCAATCAGGACAATTTGAAGAATTAATCAAAAAATATAAATCAACGATTAGTCTTGTAAAAAATAAAGATTATACTCAATCGGGAACACTGCATTCGCTGTCGATGATTTCTGAAAAGGTTTCACCTCCATTCCTGTTGCTTGAGTCAGACATCATTTTTGAATTCAGGGCGATTGAAATGATCATCGGTGATCTAAGAGATAATTGCATCTTGCTGAGTGGGTTCAGTGATTGTGGAGACGAAGTATTTGTCGAAACGTCAGCCTCCAAATTGGTTTCGATGTCAAAAAACATCAACGAGCTGAGCAGCACTCCAACTGGCGAGTTGGTTGGAATAACCAAAATAGGAAGCGAGTTATTTACAAAAATGATGCAATTTTATAAAAGGAATCCAATAAAAAAAATGGCTGATTATGAGACAGATGCCTTGGTCGGTGTTGCCAAAGATATTCCGATACCCTGTTTGTTAATAGAAGATTTAATATGGTCAGAGATAGATGATGAGACTCATCTAAAACGCGCAAAGAAAGAAATTTATCCCATGGTTCTTAAAACTGATTTAGAATATCTCACTAAATAAATTGTCTAATAAAGGCATGTATCGGTGAAAAAAAGAGCAATAGTTTTCTCAATCATATTTATTTGCTATGCAAATGCAGCTCATGCATATCTAGATCCAAGTACAGGCGGCATGTTGATCTCAGCCATAGTCGGAATGTTTGCAACACTCGGTCTTGTGATTAAATCATATTGGTACAAATTAAAGTCACTCTTCATAAAGAAAGAAAAAAAGAATTGATCGATCCTCATATATGAAGACTTTCTTTAAGGAATTTCAAGGATACAGAGCATACAAGAAACTTCCCAAGTCATATAAGAAGGTCGTTTTCTACTCAGAAAGTTTTCAAGACTGGCACCACCTTAAACCTCCTTTGAATGCCTTATTGGATGAGGATATAGCCGTCACCTATGTCACTTCAGATGATAAAGATCCTGGCTTATTAAAACTGTCTAAAAAATACAGATCCATTTATATTGGTAAAGGATTTTTTAGGATTCTATTTTTCCAGTTTCTAAGGGCCAAGTTATTGATATTGACGATGATGGATTTAAATAATTTTGAATTAAAAAGATCCATGCATCCAGTTCACTATGTCTACATCTTTCACAGCCTAACAAGTACACATATGGTAGACACAGAAAAGTCATTTGATCACTACGACACTATATTTTGTGCCGGTCCTCACCAAAAGAAAGAAATTGAGCTCAGAGAGAAAAATAAAGATTTAAAGGCAAAGAATCTCGTTCCTTATGGATATCCCAGGATAGAAAAACTGATTCAATTAAGCTCAAAACCAAAGAATGAAAAAAAAGTCATACTTTTGGCACCCACATGGGGTGAGCAAAGCATTATTAACCTTATGGGAATGGAGATTTGCTCAATAATCATTAATCAGGGTTATTCCTTGATACTTCGACCGCATCACGAAACAATCAAACGATCACCCCAGCTCATCGATGAAATAGAAAATAAGTATTCTCATCTTGAAACCTTTAGATTGGTGAGGGAAATGGGAGACGCTGAATCGCTCCTGCAATCCGACTTATTAATTTGTGATTGGTCAGGTACAGCAATTGAATATGCATTTGGACTGGAAAAACCTGTCATATTTATAGACATACCGCCACGAGTTAGAAATCCAAATTGGAGAGAAATTCAATCAGAGCCATTAGAAATGAGTATCAGAGAAAAGGTTGGTCGAGTCATCTGTCCCTCAAAACTCGATGAGTTGCCCTCGTCTATTTCTCAATTATTGAATGAAGATCAGATCTCCTCGAGTCTGATCAAATCACTGCGTGAAGAATTTATATATAATTTAAGTGATTCAGAAATTATTGGTAGAGAAGAGATAAAGAAATTACTAAAGACACTCAAAAACTAAATTTTCCATCTAAATGGTTCCTTTGGTATGGTTTTTTTAACGGAATCATTGCTTCGCTAATATCAATTCAGTACTTATTGCTCTTTCCTTCAGACATGACTCTGCTGTCTTCAAGTTATGTCCTGTTTGCAACCTTGACCCACTTTATTTCCATGCATTTCTTGCCTTTATTCCTACTTTCATTGATTCAACGGAGAGTCGGTTTTGGAAGAGTATGTGTCATCTCAGCAATTATTTATGCATCAATCATTAATACCTTGATCGTTATAGATGCAAATTTCTTTGCAACCAATCGATTTCATATGAGCCTAATGACCGTAATGCTTTTTGATGATGCAACTTATTTTTTTTCAGGTCTTCAATTCGTGATTATGATCATCTTTCAATATTATCTGGCCAGTGAAATCGGAAAGTCTATAAAGAAGAATTCAAAACAATCATATCTCGGTATTTCTTTGGCAGCGGTCACTATCAGCACATGGCTTTATGTTCAGGGCGTGCATATATGGGCAGACGCAACTTATCAATCATCCATCACAACCTTTACAAGATATTTACCATTGTTCAGACCCATTCATGCCAAACGAGATCTCGCTAGATTGGGATTGATCGACTCAGATCAACTGAGAGAGAAGAATCTATCTCAAGAAATTAAAAATACTGAATTGCTTTATCCCAAGAATGCATTGCAGTGCCAAAGTGATGCACAATCAAACAATGTCCTTATTATACTGGTTGATGCACTACGTCCTGAGATGGTCAATGATTCAATGATGCCAAATGCATCAAAGCTCTTTTCAGAAAGCATTAACTTTGAGAATCATTTTTCGGGTGGAACTTCTTCCAGAATGGGAATGTTTTCACTATTTTATGGTTTGCCTTCTACATATTGGAGAGTGTTTCACGATAATTTGAAACCCTCATTGTTGATTACGATGTTTGATGAGAGCAATTACGATGTTCAGGCCATCAGCTCATCAGGTCTGGGAAGTCCTGCTGTACTCGATAGGACAGCTTTTGCTGGTATGGCAAAGATCAATCTTAAGCCGCTCGGAGATTCTGAGTCAACGAGCCTGAAATTAGTAACAGACCGATGGGTTAAAGAAATCAATCAGTCGAAAGAATCAAAATTCTTTACTTTGCTTCACTATGATCCCCCAATTAATGAAGTAAACCCAACTGAATCCTTGGAAATTAACAACAAATTTATTAGGAATAATGATGTCTCTCACAATCTTGAGGTTTCAAGATATACTCAGTCCATTCGAGAGGTGGACAAAGAAATTGGAAGACTTATCAAGACTATAAAAGAAAGAGACTTGCTTAAAAATACCATTCTTATTTTGACTTCAGATCATGGGTATGAGCTCGATGATTATCAAGAGAATTACTATGGGCATTCCAGCAACTATAGTCCAGCCCAAACAAAGGTACCTCTAAGAATAATATGGCCAAGTAAAGACCCTAAAAAATACTCATTTCGATCCTCTCATCACGATATTGCTCCGACCTTGATGAAAGAAGTACTGGGTTGCTCAAACGATTATTCGGATTACAGCACTGGAAATAGTTTATTTGATCAAAAGCCATGGAGCTATTTGATTGCAGGAAGCTATGATTCATTCTCTATTTTGACCGACAAGAAGACCATCACGTCCTATGGGGCTTACTTTGAGGTCAGGGATGAAAATTACAATCTCACAAAAATCGAAGACTCTGATTATAAAGATCTAGAGGACGCGATATCCGATATGAGTGAGTATTATAAATAATGCTGATGCTAACCAGAATCTCGTTAGTAGTTTTTATATTCTCACAACAAGTCTTGTCTCTTGAGCAGCCGCTTGATCAGAATCATTTTGGTCAGATTACATTTGATTCTGAAAAGCCATCGATTGAAAGCTGGATCAGCTGTTTTCCAGATTGTTTCTCAGAAGGAAATGATTCGATTGAACTCAATAATGACTCAAGGACTTTTTTAAAGATTTTGAACAGTATGAGTGAATCTCCTAGTAGTTATCTGATGACATCAAAAAGAGCAGGCGATGATTTTGAAATCATTTACAATGCCACTCGAAATTCAAATGAAATCTCACAAATCACTTTCAAGAAAAGTGAAGAGAGTGATTTTTTGGAAGTCATTGTTCGATCACATAATCAAATAGCATTAGAAATTGACTTAGAAAAGCTTTTAAGCGAAGAAGACATATATGGACTGGGCGGTATTTATAATGGCACCTGGTTGGTAAGAGTCGATGATCAAGGCACCGAGAATCTTACAAGTTTAAGTGAAATAAAAATAGATTCTGGTTCATGGGTTGGTGCCCGAACAAGATTTTGGTCATTCCTCATTTCATCTCCAAATCAAAAGTTATCAATCAATGAAATCAACACTTCAAGCTCAAAATTGGTTATTTCTTCGATGTCATTAGATGGATTCCATAAATTTAAATTATATTTTGGACCTTTGAATACCAAACAGTTGACTCAATTAGACTCAAAGCTAAGTGATCTTATGTACTCAGCACTTTGGGATTGGCTGAGACAATTATGCTTTTTTATTGAATGGATTTTTGTTTGGCTTTTAAGCATGACTGGAAATCCAGGTTTCTCGATCCTTTTTCTCGCGTGCATGCTCAAAGTCATCATTTTCCCTCTGAATCAAATAGCTGAAAGATTGCAGGATGATGTCAATGAGATTCAGTCATCGTTGCAACCCAAGATCAATGAAATCAAGAAAGTTTTTTCGGGCGAAGAGGCCAATCAAAAAATCATGAAACTTTACAAAGATAAAAATATAAGTCCCTTTTATTCAATGAAGAGTTTATTTGGTTTTCTGATACAGATTCCAATTTTCATAGCAGTCTTTGATGTCTTAGGAGAATCAATCTATTTAATGAATGAGCCTTTTTTATTTATTGATGATTTGAGTAAACCGGATAGATGGGTTTTACTGCCAATTTTTATCCCATTTTTTGGACCTTCATTTAACCTTCTGCCATTGTGCATGATGATCATAAGCATGCTCAGTGCATTCCTGTATTATGATCGAAACTTGTCCAGTGATTTATTGAATAACCAAAAAAGAAATTTGTACTTCATGTCTCTATTGTTTTTTGTTTTGTTGTTCACTTTTCCATCCGGGATGGTGCTTTACTGGACAGCTTCAAATATTCTGCAAGTACTGCAGATGCAAATAAAAAAGGCCCTTCAGTAAAGGGCCTTTTTTTACATCCAAGAGGTCTTTACATCAAGAATCCGTGACCAGCGCCCACCATGCTCATCAGCATTGGTATAGACAGCATTGTATTGGTTCTTGAAGCAAGGAAGGCAGTTCTCGCTGCTTTTGCTTTTTCTTCAGCGGTTGCTTCCACGATTCCTAGAACTTTTTTCTGATTTGGCCATATTAAAACCCAAACATTGAATAGCATTATGGTACCCATCCATGCGCCAATACCTATTGTAGTGGCATACGGATTTCCAGTTCTCATGCCCAGCTCAAAAGCGTCACCAAGAACGCCATTAAGATATAAATAAGTTGCACCAGTTATCCAAGTTACGAGTGCCGCCCATCTAAACCATAGAAGCGCCCTAGGCGCAACATATTTAGTAATTGCTGCGGGACCCGGGCCGTCTTCATCGGCATTTGCCTGTGCAATCGATGGTACTTGAACAAAATTAAAGTAATAAAGAAGCCCTATCCATGCGACACCTGCACCCACATGCAACCAAATTACTATTCCCTTTAAGCCGGTTCCCATTGCAAACGGTTGAGCGGCCATCGAGTTTACGACAGCGATAACGATTGCTATTGCCAACCCAGCTACAATAGTGCCTGTAATCTTGTCTAATGGATTCATAATCATACCCCTGATAATTTTTACGAATAAAAGTATAACAATTTTTATTCAACTCAAACAAATCAGTCAAAAAAATATTCAATATTTTTACAACATAAGAATCTATAATATAACCATAAATTAGGAGTGATCGATGACACTAGATGAAAGAATAAAAGAACAATTGGAAGAATTCCCTCTAATCTTATACATGAAAGGCACACCAGATTTCCCTCAATGTGGTTTTTCAGCAAAGGTATGCGGCATTCTTAAAGCTTCAAACAAACGATTTGCTTTTGTCAATATACTTGAAGACCATGAATTGAGAGATGGACTAAAGACTTTCTCGAATTGGCCTACTTTCCCTCAACTCTATGTTAATGGTCAGTTGGTTGGAGGCTCAGATATTGTGGAACAAATGTTCGATTCCGGAGAACTTGCTACATTGCTTGATTCTGTTCAGGAAACATAGTTTTTATTGGAGGTTAAGCCATCTCATCACAAGAGAAAGTTTTGGTTCCAGATCTTGGTGATTTCAATGACGTAGAAGTCGTGGAGATGCATGTAGATTCAGGGGATAGCCTCAACATAGATGATCCAATTTTAACTCTTGAGACCGAAAAAGCAGCGATGGATATTCCGAGCCCTTCTACAGGCAAGGTCATTGAAGTTTATGTTCAAAATGGAGATAAAATTAATCAGGGGGATGACTTATGTTTGATCGAGCTCGAGGAATCTAAAAAATCTGAAGCAAAAGAGAAAGAGATCACAAAAGCAGATACTGAGGAAGAGCCAATAGAAATAAAAAAATCTCCTCAAGTCTCTCAGGTTCAGAACCCAGATGCTCAAGGTCAAAAAAGTGATCGGCAATTTTTCAATACTTCATTCAATTCTGTTCATGCCAGTCCTTCAGTCAGAAAATTATCTCGTGAGCTGGGTGTAGACTTAAATCAAGTCAATGGATCTGGAATGAAAGGACGTATTCTTCCAGACGATCTCAAATCTTTTGTCAAAGGAGTTATGAGTGGGCAAAATGCTCCTGCTCAATCTGCGCTTCCGGAGTTACCTATAGTTGATCATTCTGCATTTGGCGAAATTGAGAGCGTACCCTTGAGCCGAATAAAAAAGATTTCAGGACCTCGACTTCAAGCCAGTTGGATCAATATTCCTCATGTTACCCAACATGATGAAGCTGATATAAATCAGCTGGAACAACAGCGTTTAGATTTAAAAAAATCGTATAAATCTGAAGGCATATCTTTGTCTATTCTTCCATTCATTATTTTGGCTGTTTGTAAGTTATTAAAGGAAATGCCTGATTTTAATTCATCTTTGGATCAAGAGAATTCATCACTTATCCATAAAAAATACATAAACATAGGATTTGCGGCAAACACCGACCAAGGGCTAATGGTTCCTGTAATTAAAGATGCAGATCAGAAAAATTTAAAAGAAATATCGCAAGAGCTTGTCAAGTTGAGCGAAGATGCCAGAAGTGGAAAGATTAAATTAGAAGATCTTCAAGGCGGGACTTTCACGATATCAAGTTTAGGTGGCTTTGGAGGGGTGGGATTTACACCGATAATTAATCCTCCCGAAGTTGCTATACTCGGTGTCGCTCGCGCCCAAATAAGACCAATCATGATCAAAGGAAAATTCTTGCCTAGACTCATTCTCCCGCTTTCACTTTCTTATGACCATCGAGTGATTGATGGCGTTGGCGGCATTCAATTTACAACAGCCTTAAAGGGATTGCTTGAGAGTCCCGAGTTATTTCTGCCAGAAGAGGTGAAGAATGGCTGAGATAAGAATTCCCGATCTTGGTGATTTTGACGAAGTTGAAGTGGTGGAGGTGCATGTAAAAGAAGGCGATAGTGTCAAGGAAGGAGATCCAATATTAACCCTTGAGACCGAAAAGGCCGCGATGGATGTTCAAAGTAACGTTTCCGGCGTCGTAGAGAAAGTTTCTGTGAGCCTCGGGGAAAAAGTTTCGAATGGTGATTTAGTGAGCACTGTATTAGCTGAATCAGACACTGATAAAAAGCATGAACCCATCGAAAAGGAAGAAGAGCCAAATCGTAAAAATGAATCCACCAATCCAGTAAAAAAATCAACAGATTCAAATTATGATTACAATCTCATTGTGATCGGTGCTGGACCAGGCGGTTATGCCGCAGCATTCAGAGCATCCGATTTAGGTCTAAAAGTCGCTTTAGTCGATAAGAATTCAGATTTAGGCGGGGTTTGCCTTAATGTAGGATGCATTCCTTCCAAAGCTTTTCTTCATGCGGCGAAGATTTTAGATGACTCAAAAGATGCAGCGGTTAGTGGAATAAAATTCAATGAACCAGAAATCGATCTATCCAAAATGAAGGGGTGGAAAAACAAAATCATTGGAGGATTAACCAATGGACTGGAAAGTTTAGCAAAACAAAGAAATGTCGATGTGATTCAAGGCAATGCAACATTCTCATCAAGGAATGAGATTGCAATTAACCATCAAGGCGAATCACAGACGTTTTCATCCGAGCAATTCATCATTGCTGTCGGGTCTGAGCCAGCTGTGCTCAATTTTATGCCTGATGATCCTAGGATTATAGATTCGACCGGAGCATTGGAGCCGAGTGAAATTCCATCAAATATCTTAATCATCGGGGGAGGAATCATTGGCCTTGAAATGGCAACCATATACTCTGCCCTAGGCAGCGAAGTGACAATCGTTGAACTAACCAAGGATTTAATGCCTGGAACGGATCGAGATCTTGTGAGACCACTAGAAAAAGTTCTGAAAAAGAAGTGCGATAAGATCATGAAATCAACCCAAGTGGTTTCTGCCAAAGCCACAGATGATGGCATCAATATATCCTTCAAGCAGGACGAAGAAGAATTCAGCGAGGTATTTCAGAATGTCCTTGTTGCAGTTGGAAGGAAATCAAACGGCCATCTTCTTGGTCTGAATGAGATAGGCGTGAATATCGATGATCAAGGCATCATCAAGGTCGATCAACAATTCAAAACCAATGTCGAATCAATACATGCCATTGGCGATGTGATAGGCGAGCCCATGTTGGCACATAAAGCTAGCTATGAAGGCAAAGTTGCTGCTGAGGTAACAGCAGGACAAAGAGTCAGCAATGATGCCAGATGCATCCCTTCTGTTGCCTATACTGATCCAGAGGTTGCTTGGGTAGGGCTTTCAGAAGATGAATGCAAAGCCAAAGGGATGAATTATGGAAAAGGTGTCTTTCCCTGGTCAGCCAGCGGAAGGTCACTAACAATCGGAAGAAACGAAGGCATGACCAAGTTGCTTTTTAATAATTCAACCAAAAAAGTCATTGGGGGAGGGATCGTTGGACCGAATGCTGGTGACTTGATTTCAGAAATTGCTTTGGCTATTGAGATGGATTGCGACGTGAATGACGTTGCATTGACTGTTCATCCACATCCCACGCTATCCGAAACAGTCGCCATGGCAGCAGAAGTTTTTGAGGGAACCATCACGGATTTATACCTTAAACCCAGCAAATGATTAATTTTACGCTGTTTTGTTTCTGAAGAGTAAAAAGTAAATCAGAATTGACAATGCAATGAATGCTCCAGAAAAATAGTTAATCAGCGAGGGGTTGCCGCTATTTAGGAGAGATGCAATGACCGCATGACCGATTGAAATTCCTCCCAATTGTGAAGCGGGAATCATGACCGAGTAATTTCCAGATTTATCAACTCCTGCAATCATGCCCATTAAAAATGGGCCAACGAAGTTCCAAGCAACTTGAAAGCAAACAGCTCTGAGTGTAAAACCGATCCAGCTAATTTCTCCGGTAAAACTCAATATGATCAATATTTGGACCGCTAGCGCCCCAAAAATTGCATGAGACCGGTCTACTTTGTCAATTAGGAATGAAGCCGAAATTGGACCAATGATACTCATTGCTGTGCTGATGAATAAGGCTCTTCCGATGGCATCGCCGGTTAAATCATTATCTATTCCATATGGAACCAGGTTATTGAAAAATGGACCGACACCCATTTGCCAAATGATCATGATCAATAGACCTATAATTGGTAATAAGACAATCTTTGATGATTCATTGGGATTGGAAACATTGACATCTTGCTGGTTTCCGTCAGACAGGTAGGTCACAAAGAAAAGGCCAATAGCAGCCAGACCAATGGCGGGAATAATCATCCCTGAGATTCCATATTTTGTCATTGCGATTGGAACCAGAAGTGCAGTTAAAGATCCCATGATCACTTGAGCCGCGACACTGTAAGCAAAGTTTTGGTCTGGATTATTTGTGCGGCCAATGGCAGCCACGCCAAGCGAAAAACAGACGCCATGCCCAAAGAGTCCCGTTATGAATCGAATAGCAACCAATAATGAAAATGAATTCTCATCAAAAGATCCAATGCTTGATAGAAGGTTCCCTATGATAATGATCGCGATTCCAAAATATGCGATATTTTCCCATCTGTATTTTTGTATCCAAAAGAAACCCAGCATTGAAGACAATGCCATACCCGCGATCTCGGCAGAAGACACTAAGTTGGCTTGCGATTGACTGAACCCCAGCTCAGAAATAATACCGCCAACAAAAAAAGGCATTCCAAAAACAAAGAAAACACCCACACAACTAATCATGATGGCTGCAAAGACTTCAATTTTTTTATCTGTCATAGGCATACAATTATTATGCTACATTTGGTTTTATGAATAAATCAGAGAGGGCAAAATTTATCATAAATGCTTTAAATGAAGCATATCCCGAAACGCCAATCCCACTCAATCATCAAGATGTTTATACTTTATTGATTGCAGTCTTACTGTCCGCACAGTGCACTGACAAAAGGGTCAATGAGGTCACACCAAAACTTTTTGCTTTGGCATCCGATCCTCTCTCGATGACTAAGTTATCGATTGAGTCCATCTATGAGATTATTAAACCTTGCGGCTTAGGCCCAAAAAAATCAAAAGCAATCAGTGATTTATCGCATATTTTGGTCCATGAGTATGATCAAAAAGTTCCTCAAACGTTTAAGGAATTAGAACAACTGCCAGGCGTTGGACACAAAACGGCCTCAGTGGTTATGAGTCAAGGCTTTGGATATCCTGCATTTCCTGTGGATACCCATATTCATCGTTTGGCTCATCGATGGGGATTAAGCAATGGGAAGAATGTACAGAAGACAGAGAGGGATCTGAAAAGCATTTTTCCTGAAGCAGCATGGAATAGACTCCATCTGCAAATCATTTATTGGGGGAGGGAACATTGTCAAGCAAGGGCTTGCTTAGGTCTTGAATGCCGCATTTGTAAAACTTGCTATCCAAAAAGGAAGAATCCCATTAGACACAAACGAGGATAGTAATCAGCTGACTCTCTGTCCAGGTTTTGCTCCATCATCTGGTGAAATTAAAAAGACGCCCGAATCATCATCGCCAGATGCTAGCAACATCCCTTCGGATACACCAAAGCGCATTTTTCTTGGCTTCAGGTTGGCAACAACGACGATCAGTTTTCCAATTAGTTCCGAGGGATCGTAATATCCTTTGATGCCTGCAAAAATCGTTCTTTCCTCTGAGCCGATATCCACTCTGATTTCGAGAAGTTTATCGGCTTCTTCAACATCTTTTGCGTCAACGATTCTAGCTACCCTCAAGTCTACATTGATGAATTCATCAAAATTTATAATGTTTTCTTCGTTACTCATTTTTTTATTATCCTTTCAATATCTTCCTCATTGATTCTATAGAGTAGGCTTTCATAATTTTTGATTTTATGATTTTTGATCACATCTGAGATATTTGACCAGTCAAGATCAGATAAGTTCATAAATGATTCTACATTATTTGCAACATCAGGCATCACGGGTTTTAGCATGATGGATAATTTTACAAATATATTGAGTGCATTGGTACAAACCCTTTGCACATTCTCTTTTTCCTTTTCACTTTTGATCATGATCCATGGTTTTTCTTGATCCAAATATTGATTCGCCTTGTCAGCCAAAAGCATAATTTTCCTCATTGATTGACCAAATTCACGATTTTGATAGTGCGCTTTTATTTCATCGGCCTTTAAATCGAACGTTTTCATTAAATCCTCATCAATATCTTTAGATAAGTGATTATCAAAATGTTCTCTGATGAACTTTGAACTTCTACTGGCAATATTGATCCATTTTCCAATCAAATCTGCGTTTATCCTATTTTCAAAATCAGCTGTATCCAGATCAAAGTCATCGATACCTGAGGAACTCTTATATGCAAAATAATAACGAAGATATTCTGGATCTAGATGATCCAGATACGTCCTGGCCTTAATAAAGGTTCCTCTTGATTTAGACATCTTCTCACCGTTCACTGTTAAGAAGCCATTCACATAAATTGCATCAGGTTTTTTGAGACCGGCACCATCCAATACAGCAGGCCAAAAAAGAGCATGGAAATATATGATATCTTTTCCAATGAAATGGACCATGTGTGTATTTGAATCATTATGAATATAATCTTCGAACTTAAGATCGGAATTATCTGATAGGTTTTTTAGGGATGCAAAATAACCAATTGGTGCATCCAACCAGACATAAAAGTATTTTTTCTCCTCACCTGGAATAAGAAAGCCAAAGTAGGGGTCGTCTCTTGAAATATCCCAATCTCTTAAACCGACTTCAAACCATTCCTTCAATTTTGAATTAACAGATGAGTGTATATCGATCGTTTCAATCCATTCACTGAGCATACTTTCAAACATTCCCAGTTTCATAAAGTAGTGCTCCGATTCTTTCAAGCTTGGTGCTTTTCCAGATAGTACAGAAACTGGATCAATCAGGTCGGTTGGCTTATATGTCGCACCACATTTTTCACAATTGTCACCATATTGATCAGCCGCATTGCATTTGGGACATGTACCTCTGACATAACGATCGGGTAGAAACATACCCTCCTGTTCATCATAAGCTTGCTCAATCACTTCAGTTCTTATGCAGTCATTCTCTTTGAGTTTCCCATAAATTTCCCTGACCAAGCTTTCATTTTCATTTGAATGAGTGGTGTGATAATTATCAAAAGACACATGGAAGTCTTTAAAATCATTTTCATGTTGACGGGTATATTCCAATGCAAGTTCTTCTGGCTCAACCCCTAAATCTTCAGCGCTCAGCATGATTGGAGTTCCATGCGCATCACTCGCACAAACAAAAACCACATCATGTCCTTGCATTCTTAGAAATCTAGACCAAATATCAGCTTGAATATAACCAACCATATGACCGATATGAATGGGGCCATTAGCATAAGGCAAAGCATTGGTTACAAAAATTTTTTTATTTTCAAGACTCATGATATTTGGAACATTTTACCTGAGTTTCATTAACAACACAGGCAGCAGTGTTAAATTAGCAAATAAAGCGAGCAACATCGCAAAAGCAGTGAACAGACCAAAATAAATAGTCGGGATGAAATTAGAAAAAGCGAGTATTGAAAATCCCAAGATAATAATCACCGAGGTGAAATAGATCGCTTGTCCAGTACTATTATGTGCTTTATGTACGGCAATGCTAATGTCTGCATCATTAGACAATTCTTCTCTGAAACGGTGAACATAGTGAATCGAATGATCAACACCAATACCGATACATATTGCAGCAATTGTAATGGTCATGATATCAAGCGGTATATTCATCAGACCCATTAAACCCAAGACTGAAGAAGACGCAATGACGCTCGGAATCACTGCAATAACAGCAAATTTTATGGATCGAAATAAGAATAAGAACATCATCATGATTGCGACAAAAACAAATCCAATAGTAAGAATTTGTGAGGTGATTAGACTCTCTAGGACATTGTTATATAAGACCAACATTCCTGTAAGTTTCACCTGAGAATCTTTCAGACCAATTTCATTCGATAAGTCATGCTTGATTTTCTTTAATAGCTCACCTCTCTGTAGGTCAGGGTATGACTCAAAGACTCTGAAAGAGATTCTAAGCTGATTCCCATCTTCTGAGAGATATGGGTCAAAAAGTGCTTCTTTTACGTCTTCTGGTACTTTCTTATAGAGAACGGAAAGAAAGAAAGTATCAATTTCATCACCATCGTTTAAGGTTTCTAAGACATCCATTGTTGTGTCAAATGAAATAACTTTTCCTGCTTCATTCAATGATTCAAGATAATCATGAACAGCCTCGATGGTCTTCAGTCGATAGGAGTTATACCAATAGCTGTCACCACCAATGTCATATTCATCGTCTTCTTCAAAAAAAACCTCATCAAAAAAATCATCTTGTATCATTCCTTCATCATCATCGTTGAAGAAATCAGGATCAGCTTCAATAATGATATCCAGAGGCGTTGTGCCACCGAGTTTTGAGTCAATAACAGTCAAGCCTTGAAAAATCTCAGTGTCTTCCTTAAAAGCTTTGATGAACTGATTTTCAGCCGTCAACTTTGTAATGCCAGAAATACTGATTGCGAACATGATTGTAAAAAAAGCAATAATTTGAAGAGGTTTACGAATCACAAGATTCGCAAAAGCCTTTGTCAGCAGATGGCTTTTTTCTTTTTTCTCATCGTGATCAATTTTTAAGAAAAGGCTTAATAGCGCTGGAAAGAGGTTAAAGACCAAAATAAAAATTACACCCATGCTGATTAGCATCATCCACCCAAAGTCGATCACTGGTCTGATACCTGCGATCAATAGAGAACCAAATCCAACCATTGTTGTGATTGTCGTAAATAGACACGGTTCGAATTTATCGCGCATAGTCATCATGACCAATGATGAATGATCTTTATCAGGATATAGCTTAACAAGCTCACGGTAGCGAACGGTGAGATGAACAGTAATTGAAAGACTGAAAATTAATAACAGAGCCACAAAATTTGCCGAAACTACAGTAACCGGCCACGACATGTAACCCAATACACCAGTCATGATAAGCAAACCAACAACGCAACAAATCATTGAAATAAACATCCATTGTGGGTTTTTGAATATCACCAAGAGTGCAATCACAAGAAACATCAAGATGAGTAATCCAAATACTTCGATATCACTTTGAATATAATCGATCATGTCTACCGTGATCATCGGTACACCACCAAGGAATATTTCAGCGGATGATTTATATTTATCCAAGACTGTTCTCACATCTGAAACCATGATGGCAGTTTCGTTCCTTTCAGCCTTTCTTAACCTTTTTACTTCTGAAGTAAATCGACCGAGCTCTGCTAATTCTGCTGAAGAAAGCTCAGAGTCTAATCTTTTTGCTCTGAGCGTATCCCTTTGATCAATTAAATCCTCCAGTTCATTATTTAATCTAATGTTAAGGAGCATTGCGGTTGTTTTGGCATCTTCGCTGATGATTAGATTTTGATATAAATTGCTGGTAGTGAGCTCAATTTTTGCCAGCTCTCTATCGGTTTCTGGACTTAAGTAAGTTGGAGCTGAATCAGCTATCTCAGCAAGACTCTTTGGCGGTGATTTAAGTAATGGAACATCCAAAATACTAACGACAGATTCAATTTGTTCCAATTTAGATAGGTCATTTTTAAGGTTTGTTAACAGATCAATATTTTTTTCGTCAAATAAATCACCTTTGGGGCTAATGGTGACAACTAAAAACTCATCGTCACCATACCTTGCCTTGATGTTTCTGTAGTATCGCAAATCTTCATCATTCTCGAGTAATAATGAATCTGACGATGCATCAAGTTCAAAATATTGGATGTTGTATGAAAAAAATCCTAAAAACGAAACGACCAACATGATCGTAATAAACGGATTCATGGTTGGTTTTTCCAATAGCCAATTGATGATTTTTTTTAACATTTCTTTATCTTACTCTTACTGGTGCATGTCTAAATTTTAGTGCATCATACTATCTACAATAAATAGTTTAATTTATTTCTATTAATTATCTCGGACAATGACGATTAAATCTGATAAATGGATCAAAGAAATGGCATCAAATCATGGGATGATTGAGCCTTATGCAGAATCTCAAATTAGGCATTCAGATGGGAATGATCTAATCTCTTATGGCACATCAAGCTTTGGTTACGATGTTCGATGTGCGACTGAATTTAAAGTTTTTACAAATATAAATTCAGCCATTGTAGACCCCAAGTCATTTGATGAAAATAGTTTTGTTAACTTTGATTCTGATATATGTATTATTCCTCCGAATTCATTTGCATTGGCAAGAACAATTGAGTATTTCAGGATACCGAGAAATGTTTTGACCATTTGCTTGGGTAAATCTACTTACGCACGTTGTGGAATTATTGTGAATGTTACACCTCTGGAACCTGAGTGGGAAGGTCATGTCACTCTAGAGTTTTCAAATACAACACCATTACCAGCAAAGATATATGCGAATGAAGGCGTTGCCCAGATGATATTTCTTGAATCTGATGAAGACTGCGAGGAATCGTATCGAGATCGAAAAGGAAAGTATCAGGGCCAAACAGGCGTTACATTACCCAAAACCTAGTTTTTCATTACAATGCTCGGCTTCAAAAGCACTTTGTTATCTAGGTAAACCTTCTCAGAATCAAAGATCAACCTTTTTTCACAAAACCATTTAATTGCTTTCGAGTATATGATGTACTCACCTTGCTGTACTTTTTTCTGAAGTGAGTCACGATCATCATGTCTTTCAATTTCGAACTGATATTGAATGATCACTGGCCCTTCATCCAGCTCTGGGACCACAAAATGAACGCTTGCCCCATGTAATTCTTCACTATTATCAATTACTCTTTGATGTGTATTCAGCCCTTTATATTTAGGAAGTAAGGACGGATGTATGTTCAGAATTCTTCCTACAAATATGTTGCAAAAGTTTATATTCAGTATCTTCATGTAACCGGCCAAAATAATTAGATCCGGATTGATCGAAAGCATTTCTATTTCTAAAGATTCATCAAATTCTCTACGATTTTTATACGTTGAGTAATCGATGATTTTTGTATCAATGCCTTCCCTTTTTGCCCTTTTAAGTCCCTTAGCTTTTGGATTATCTGAAATTACAGAAACCAGCTCGATCTGGAGCATTTCATTATTGATATTTTCAATGATGGTTTGAAGGTTTGTTCCGCTGCCAGAAATTAAACAAACAGCCCTGCATTTTGGCTGATCGCTATCAACCATGATTGATGATCACAGATTTCTCACCACTCTTGATAGATCCGATTTCATAAGCTTCGATTCCTTCATCTTGGAAGTGGTTGATTACAGAATCTCTAATATCCTTTTTTACAACGATCACGTATCCAATGCCACAATTGAATGTTTTAAGCATTTCATCAGAATCGATATGAGCCTCTCCCTGAATCCAATGAAAGACAGACGGCAAGTTCCATGATTTTTTATCAATTATTGCCTGAAAACCATCTGGGATTGACCGGATAATATTTTCTTTGAATCCGCCACCTGTAATGTGTGCCATTGATTTGACTTCATATTTTTCAAGACAGCTTAGAACCGATTTACTGTATATGATCGTGGGCTTTATAATTCGTGATCCAATTTTTTCACCATCGATCAATTCATCTAGATCGACTGAATTTTTTTCAATTATTTTCCTTATAAGCGAATAGCCATTGGAATGGGGGCCAGAGGATGCAAGCCCTATAATCGAATCACCTTCTGATATTCTTGATCCATCAATGATTTTTTCGTAATCAACAACACCAACGCAAAACCCTGCAAGATCAAAGTCACCCAGCTGATAGACTCCTGGCATTTCTGCAGTTTCTCCACCAATGAGTGCCATTTCAGATTGCACACATCCATTTGCAATCCCCTTTATGATTCTTTTTGCTTGTGCGTTATCAAGCTTTGAGGTTGCAAAATAATCAAGAAAGAATAGAGGTTTAGCACCAGAAGTAATGATGTCATTGACGCACATGGCAACCAGATCAACCCCGACCCCTTCAAGAATATCAAGCTCTTGTGCCAGCTTTACTTTTGTCCCAACACCATCTGTTCCTGAAACAAGAACAGGTCGATCAATGCCTTTTGTGCTTAATTCGAATAACCCTCCGAAACCACCGATATTAGACAACACATCATCAGTTAGTGTTTCTTTGATTATAGGCTTGATCTCATCGATCAAATCATTGGCTTTGTCAATATCTACGCCAGAATCTGAATATGTTATTTTTGACTTTTGGTTACTCATTCCTAAAAAGTGTGTCCTTTCTAATCCGAGCTATGATAATTAATTGAAAGTCTATATTATCATCAAGATAATCATTAATCTTTGAGATATTGTTGATGAGCTCTTATTTTCAATTGCGAATGTCATATATACCGAATGCAATTTGCATTCTTCGAATAATTTTGGTCATTCCCATCATTGATTTTCTATGGGATAAGCAATACGAGAATGCTTTAGGGCTTATCGCTATCGCTGGTATCTCAGACTTTTTAGATGGTTTTTTAGCAAAAAAAAATAATTGGAGATCAAAACTAGGTGCCGCACTTGATCCAGCAGCAGATAAGATTCTCTTGGTGAGCTTATTTGTTGTGCTTTATTTGATGGATTTGATCCCATTTTGGTTAATGGCAACTGTTCTAATGAGAGATATAATGATCCTTTTCGGCCTTTCGCTTTATTATTATTTTATTGAAAAGCCAAGACCTGACCCGACTTTCATTAGTAAGCTAAATACTTTTTTGCAAATATTCTTTGTCCTTTTTGTCATCGCCAGCCAAATATTCAATCCAAATTTGGATCTTTTGGTCCAATTCACAGGAGCTCTGGTTTTTCTGACTTCGATTCTGAGTGGATTGGATTATTGGATTTCATGGTCGATCAAGGCAAAAAAGATCATTACTGCCAGGACTGCTTAAAATAGTGAAGCAGCTCCCACTCCCTGTAAAGATCTCTCAATATATGACTTTTGAGAGTTTTTTCATCGGCCGTAATTCAGAATTAATAGAGGCTCTAAAAGATGAAGGCCAGAGACTCATCTGGATCGCAGGAGAGTCTGGAAATGGTAAAACGCATCTTCTAAGTTCTTTATGCAATGAATATGATTCTGCTAATAAGCGAATTCAGTATCTAAATATGGAAGAAGCAAATAACTATTCACCGGAGATTATTGATGGCCTTGAAGCATTGGATCTAATTGCAATAGATGCTTTTGATTCTGTGGCAGGAGAGTATTCATGGGAGGAGAAATTCATGCATCTGTATGAAAGCATTCTAAATGTTAACACCCGATTAATCATCGCATCCAAAAACACACCAAAAGGGCTGGATTTTAAAATCCCAGATTTGGAATCACGCTTTTCTTTGGGATTGTTATTCAGAATAAATCCCCTTGATGATGATGAGCTTGTTACCGCAATTCAGCTCCATGCGAATGCAAGAGGGTTCGAGTTGCCTAAAGATTCTGCAAGGTTCATTATTAAGCGAACACCAAGAAGCGTCAATTCTCTGATAGATATTTTAAATATCCTTGATTATGAGTCATTATCAAGCCAGAGAAAGTTGACCATACCCTTTGTGAAGTCGATTTTAAAGCTCAGTTGAATCATCCGGTGATTATCGTATAGACGTTGCTTAATTTGATTGATATTCTTTCATTTGTTGATATGACCAAAGAAATGAAGAAATACTTAATATCCTTAGTGATTGTTTTAGCGCTTAGCGCATGCGCAACATTGCCTCCATTGCAAGAGATGAGTAACGCAAGGCAAACCATTGCAGCAGCAAAAGAAATGAATCCCATGACAGAACAATCTGAAAAAATACAAGAAGCTGAACGCCTTTTATCCAGAGCCGAGAGAAGAATGGAGGTCAATCTCTATGAATCGGCTAGACAGGACGCTTTGAGAGCCCAAAAAGAAGCAATTGAGTTCATCGAGTGGGCAATTTCACAATCCAATGATAGAAAACAAGACGATTGATCAATCTTTTAGCTGACTGGCAACCTCACTGATCTTAATATCTCTTTTCTCACCCGTTATCCTTGACGTCACTTCAATTATATTTTTCTCGATTCCTCTTTTTCCAACAATGACTTGCTTAGGAATGCCCAACAAGTCTGCATCTGCGAATTTAACTCCTGCTCTTTCATCGCGATCATCTATCAAGACATCTATGCCATCCGATTTGAGCTCTTGATAAATTTTTAATGCTTGATCCAAGACACTTGAGTCATTCTTATCATTCAAGACAATAATTAAAATCTCAAATGGTGAAATGGCTTTTGGCCAAATGATTCCCTTTTCATCGTGGTTTTGTTCGATTGCAGCTGCAACAATTCTGGAGATACCGATACCGTAACAGCCCATGTATGGATTGACATTTTTGCCATTGGAATCCAAAACCTCGAGTTTCATTGATTTGCTGTATTTATCGCCCAGTTGAAATATGTGTCCTACCTCAATTCCGCGAGCATACGTTAACTCTCCACCTTTCGGCGCATTTTTATCCTCTAATGTTTCTACGTTTGCTGCAAAGTTTTCATCATCACAAAAAGCGATTTGATCTTCACCAGAATCTGCTATCACATGGAATTCATGCGAGACCGAACCACCGATTTCTCCGCTTGTAGCTTCAACTCTCCTAAAATTAAGTTCCAATTTTTTGAATATGCTTTGATACGTTTGATTCATATTTTCATATTCTTCTTCAAGGGATTCTTGGTTTAGATGAAATGAGTAAGCATCTTTCATCAGGAATTCTCTCGCTCTCATAACGCCAAATCGAGGTCTGATTTCATCTCTGAACTTAGTTTGAATCTGATAGAAGTTGACCGGTAGCTGTTTATAGCTCTTTACACTTTTTCTGAGTATATCTGTAATAACCTCTTCATGCGTAGGACCGTAACAAAAAAGACGATCATGACGGTCATGAATTTGTAAAAGGAGATCACCGTAGTCTTCCCATCTATTGGTTTCTTGCCATAATTCTGAAGGTTGTATCGTTGGCATCATTACTTCAAAAGCTCCAGATGCATCCATTTCTTTTCTCACCGTTTGCTCAATCTTTCTTAAGACTTTCAATCCAAACGGCATCCATGTGAATATTCCAGAAGCCAATTTTTTTATGAGTCCTGCCCTCAGCATGAGTTGATGTGAAATGAGTTCGGCATCAGACGGAGCATCTTTGAATGTTTTTAGAGGATAATTCGATAATTTCATATTGAAATAGTAAGTAAAAACCCAAATAAATGCATCAAATCATAAGATATATTATTTTTGCCCTCTAAAAATCCAGTTTTTACATATTCAATGATTTATTTATAATGTCGGAATGGTCTTAAGAAAAGATAAAACTAGAGAAAAGGTAAGCTTAAAAAAGGGCATATTCATTTTGCCTAACTTATTTACTTCGGCAAATCTATTTGCGGGATGTTTTTCGATATTTTGCTCGATTGACGGTCAGTATGAGATGGCAATAATTTCTGTCATTGTGGCTGTTTTCTTAGATGGTTTGGATGGAAAGGTTGCAAGAGCTACAAATGCCGTATCTGATTTTGGGAAAGACTATGACAGTCTTTGCGATCTCATTTCCTTCGGTGTAGCTCCATCAATTTTGTTTTATTCTTGGGCGACAACTCACTTTATTGAGGCAATTGATATCAAATTTATATGGCTTCTGTCATTTTTTTATATCGCGACAACTGCTTTAAGGCTTGCCAGATTCAATAATCATCTTGTCTTGAAATCTGAAAATTATTTCTTAGGATTGCCATCACCCGCTTCGGCAACTTTAGTCACGGTAATGCTCTGGCAATGCGTGATACATTCATTTGACAATTTAAATGCTCTGATTGTAATTTCTACTTTCTATCTAATCGCGTCTATCCTTATGGTGTCAAAAATTAAATACAACAGCTTTAAGGATCTTAGAACGCTAAATAGAATGCCCTTCAATGGAGCGTTATTGATTCCGCTAATATTCATTTTAATTATTATCGATGCACCAAATGTCCTTGGCGTTTTATCCATTTTCTATCTTGTTTCAGGATTACTTGTTGCATCATTGAGAGCGCTAAGAAATCAGTTCAATAAGAAAGAAAGCGAAGTCTCAGAGTAGATTATGTCCATGGGGGGAAAGCTTTTTCAATCATTGGGGATTGATACTTATAAACTCAGAGATAATAGCCCAAAAAATGCCAATCAAACTAAAGATAATGATTGGCCTCGGATAGAGTCAAAAGTAACAAACTGTACAAAATGTTCCCTCCATAAAGGGCGAAATAAAACAGTTTTTGGTGACGGGAACAGAGACGCAGATTGGTTTTTTGTTGGAGAAGCTCCTGGCAAAGACGAAGATCTTCAAGGTAAGCCATTTGTCGGGAGAGCAGGGCGCTTATTGACCGAGGTGATTTTTTCCATTGGCTTGTCAAGAGAAGAAGTTTTTATTGCGAATATTCTAAAATGCAGACCGCCCGACAATCGTGATCCTAAAACCCAAGAAGTGGAACAATGTTTTGCTTACCTAGAAAGACAAATTGATTTGGTTAAACCGAAGATTATAATTGCTGTCGGTAGAATTGCAGCACAATCACTCTTAGGGTCAGATTTACCGATGGGTAAATTAAGAGGAAGGATTCATGGATTTGGATCCAGTAAAATACCCACATTGGTTATATACCATCCAGCATATTTGTTAAGAAGTCCTTCTCAAAAACATAAAGTATGGGAAGATTTACAAATAGCAAATGATTTCCTAAAAAAATGATTTTTAAAAAATATAAGAAAGATGCCATCTCATGGGCTTTCTATGATTGGGCAAATTCAGCTTTTGCAACCACTGTGATGGCTGGTTTTTTCCCAATATTTTATAAATCTTTCTGGGCGACTGATTTATCAGATTTGGAAAGCACTGCTATGGTTGGTTATGCCAATTCCTTGTCAGGATTGATTGTTGTTTTGTTGGCTCCCATATTGGGAGCATATGCTGATATTGGCACCAAGAGAAAAAAACTCTTGATCTCTTTTGCATGTCTTGGAATTGTTTGCACAGCATCATTTTACTTTATTCCTCAGGGCGAATGGATGCTTGCGGCGATTCTATATGCATTTGCGGCAGTAGGATTTTCAGGAGGCAATGTATTTTATGACTCCCTCATTGTCTCGGTTTCTAATAATGAAAATAGAAATCGCGTCTCAGCATTGGGTTATTCATTGGGTTATTTGGGTGGCGGATTACTTTTTCTAGTCAATGTTATTATGTTTCTCAATCCACAATTTTTTGGAATAGAAAATCAATCCAATGCTATTTTGATTTCTTTTGTGATGGTGGCTTTTTGGTGGGCTTTTTTCAGCATTCCAATTCTAAGAAATGTATCTGAGTCAGATACTCAAAAAGAAGAACCAAGATTCTTTAAAGCCATATTGCAATCCTTCAATGAGGTCTATCAGACATTGATGGAAGTTAGGAAGTATAAAAATGTTGCGATTTTTCTTTTGGCTTACTGGTTTTATATGGATGGCATTGACACAATTGTCAGAATGGCAACCGCCTATGGCTCTGACATAGGATTGGAGGCTTCATCCATGATTACTGCCCTAATTTTGACTCAATTTGTAGGATTTCCATCTACTCTTATTTTTGGTTACTTTGCAGATAAGATTAGTTTTAAAAAGATAATCAGTATTGGTATTCTGATCTACATATTGATATCTATTTTCGCCAGCAGAATCACAACGGCAACAGAATTTTATCTGATGGCAGTTGTGGTTGGACTGGTTATGGGAGGCGTGCAAGCAGTCAGTCGAGCCTACTTCAGCAGCATCATTCCTGAAGATAAAGAAGCGCAGTTTTTTGGGTTCTATAATCTAGTGGGTAAATCAGCCGTGGTTGCTGGACCTGCATTACTTGCTTGGATATCCATGATTTTCAATACACCTAGGGCAGGCATATTGGGCTTGTTGATTTTATTTATCCCTGGATTGATTTTGCTTTGGATGGTTCCAACCCAAAAAAACTCATAACAATTTAATTTGCTCTTCGATTCTAGTTTGATCAGACATCAATGATTTGAGTTTTCTCTTTAATTCTTCGACAACTTCGGTTGGGGCTTTTTCAACAAAGGTATTGTTTGACAATCTATCATGAACCGATTTGAGTTCTTGATTAAGTTTTACTAGTTTCTTTTCCAATCTTGCTTTTTCCTCTTCTATATCGACCAACCCTTCCAATGGTATATAAATTTTCATTTGATTGAGTAATGCAAAAGCTGACTTTGGGATATCATCGGAAGTATCTTTTTGGGTGATCGACTCAACCGATGCTAGATTGAGTATAAATGATCCCAGTGATTCCAGTCTTTTACTATCTGTATTTGAGGCATCATTAATGATGATTTTGATAGATTCATTTGGCGGAATATTCATTTCAGATCGAATCTGACGAACCGAGGAAACAATATTCTTAAGCCATTCTGTATTTGCAACAATTTCATTATCCACCCTCCAGTCATTTGAGGAAGGAAAGTCAGCTTTCATAATACTTCTTCTTTTATTGTCCTCGTTCAATGATTGCCAAATTTCCTCTGTAATAAAAGGAATCGTTGGATGCAACATCCTTAGGATTGCATCAAGCATCTTTATTAGATTATTTTTTGTGTAATCCTTTTGTGAATCTGATATCTCGGGATCATTGATCAGTGTTTTTGCCAATTCGATATACCAGTCACAAAAATCATTCCAAACAAATTCGTACATTGCGGTTGCTGCTAGATCAAAACGATATTGATTGAATTGCCTTTCGATTTCGTCAATTGTGCCTGCGAATTTTGATTGGATCCATTGGTCAATGGCATGTCCATTCGCATCATTTATATCCAATAACTCAAAATCGTTGGTATTCATTTTAATGAAACGCGATGCATTCCAAATTTTATTACAAAAATTTCGATAACCTTCTACTCTCCTAAGATCAAGGCGAATATCTCTTCCAGTAGACGCCTGAATTGCAAAATTAAAGCGAAGTGCATCCGTTCCAAAATCAGGGATGCCATTGGGAAATTCTTTTTTTGTATCATCAATGATTCTTTTTTCCATTTCAGGTTGCATAAGACCTTGAACTCGTTTCTCAAGAAGGTCCTCAAGACTGATGCCGTCTATTAAATCAATTGGATCGAGAATATTACCTTTCGATTTCGACATCTTTTGACCATTTTTGTCTTTAATCAGGCCGTGTATATATATTTCTTTGAAGGGAATCTCCTTCATGAACTTAAGGCCCATCATCACCATTCTTGCGACCCAAAAGAAGATAATATCAAAGCCCGTTACCAAGACGTTTGTTGGATAAAATGTTTTCAGATCGTATGTTTCATCTGGCCATCCAAGACTGGAGAATGGCCAAAGGGCAGATGAAAACCACGTATCAAGGACATCTTCATCCTGCGTTAAAGCAATTGAGTTTTTTATGTTATTTTTTTCTCGAACCTCTGACTCACTTTCTCCGACATAGACATTGCCTTTATTATCATACCAAGCTGGAATTCTGTGACCCCACCACAGTTGCCTTGAGATACACCAATCCTGAATATTCTCTAACCACTCGAAGTAGGTTTTAGACCAATTTTCAGGAACAAATTTTAATTCACCGTTTTTGACGACGGTTATTGCAGGTTCTGCCAATGGTTCCATTTTTAAAAACCATTGATTAGTAATCAGTGGCTCAAGAATTGCTCCGCTTCTGTCTCCTCTTGGGATTGTGAGTGTGTAATCTTCAATTTCTTGCATCAGACCAAGTGATTCAATATCTTCCACAATCTTTCGTCTTGCATCAAAGCGATCCAAACCTTGATATTCTTTTGGTGCTGATTGAATGATCTTTGCGCTTTGATCAAGAATGCTGATTATTTCAAGATCATGTTTTTTCCCGATATCGAAGTCATTGAAATCATGACCAGGCGTTATTTTTAAACATCCAGTTCCAAATTCTTTATCCACATAATCGTCTGCTATGATTGGAATTTTTCTGTCTGTGAGGGGAAGATTCACCAGTTTTCCAATTAGATTTTTGTAGCGTTTATCATCTGGATGAACTGCTACAGCAGTGTCTCCCAACATTGTTTCCGGCCTTGTTGTTGCGACGACTATGTAGTCATCTAAGCCATCGATTGGATATTTCATATGCCACAATGAACCTTTTTCCTCCGAGGTCACAACCTCAAGATCAGATAATGCGGTTTGCAATACGGGATCCCAATTGACAAGTCTCTTGCCTCTATAGATCAATCCTTCTTCATAGAGTTGAACAAATACTTTAGTGACGCCTTGAACAAGATTTTCATCCATGGTGAATTTTTCTCTTGTCCAATCAGTAGAGGCACCCAATCTTTTCATTTGGTTGGTTATTGTGTTTCCAGACTTCTCTTTCCACTTCCATACTTCTTTTTCGAATTCTTCTCTTCCGAGTTTCTGCCTAGAAGTTCCAGATCTTTCCAATTGCCTCTCAACAACCATTTGCGTAGCAATGCCCGCATGATCTGTTCCCACCTGCCATAAAGTATTGTTTCCCTTCATTCGTTGATAACGAATGATGATATCCATGATCGTGTCTTGAAATGCATGACCCATATGCAATGTCCCTGTCACATTTGGCGGAGGAATCACGATACAGAAGGGGTCGCCTGATTTTGATGGAGAGAAGTATCCTGAATCTTCCCATGATGCATATATTCTGGATTCAAGTTCTTTCGGGTTATATGTCTTATCCAATTCAGTTCACCCTATGAGATTTAATCCTATAATTTAAATCCTTATATGCTTTCCACTTTATTCTTGCAAGACTTCTTTTTTCTTCAGAGGATAGAACAATTTCATGAATTTTCTTAGGTTGTAATGAAGGATCTTCAGCTTGATCTGAAAGATTAATTATGACATCGAAGCTCGCATCAGGAAAAGTATCACAACCAATGGATATTGGTACATTTTGGTTTTTATCTTCTAATCTAGAATGCGGAATAAAACTCTCTTGTCGAAAGGTCCAAAGTTGATCATCAATTAGTTTTGCCTGCTCTTCATTTGAAGCATGAATGTAAATTTGACCAAATCGTTTTTTGTAGCCCTTTTCAACCAAACGATAGACATAATTCATCTGCTTTTTTTCATCATCATTCTCAAAGTGATGGAAAATGACTTCGATACTTTTCATTTATCAAATGATTATGTTTTGGACTCGTTGATGAGAAATTCTGACATCAAGCCCATTGGTCTTCCGGTTGCACCTTTGTTAGCGCCTTCGGCCCAAGCGACGCCTGCTATGTCAATGTGTGCCCAATCATAATCCCCTACAAATTTTTGGAGAAAGCACCCCGCAGTGATTGTTCCGGCTCCTGAGCCACGAGTACTGATATTGGCAACATCAGCAAAGTTGCTCACAATCTGATCGGCATACTCTTCTGTGAGAGGAAGCCTCCATGTCACATCATCAGTCGTTTGTCCGCATTCGAATAGTTTTTCAGCGAGCTGGTCAGAATTACTCATAAGTCCGGAGTGATGAGCACCGAGTGCAACAACACAAGCTCCTGTGAGTGTTGCCATGTCGATTATTAATTTAGGTTTATATTTTTGAGTATAGGTCAGTGCATCAGCCAAAATTAGCCTTCCTTCAGCGTCAGTATTCAATATCTCAATCGTTGTTCCAGACATTGATTTTACCACGTCACCAGGCAGTGTTGCAGTACTGCTTGGAACATTCTCACATGCCGGAACAACAAATACAGCATTGATGGGAAGATTAAGTTCCGTAACCATTTGCAAAAGACCAATTGTTGTAGAAGCTCCACACATATCGTATTTCATTTCATCCATTTTATTAGAGGGCTTTAGTGAAATACCTCCAGTATCAAATGTGATACCTTTGCCAACGACAGCGACTGGTTTTTGATTTTTTGGGCCATTTTTAAATTCAGCAATAATCATTTTTGCTGGCTCCTTAGCTCCAGCCGTCACAGATAGAAGCGAGTTCATTCCAAGCTTTTTCATCTGAACTTCATTTAAAACCTTTAATGTTGCCGATTTATTCTTGCTAACTATTTTTCTAGCCACTGATGCCAGGTAACTTGGCGTGCAAATATTTGCTGGAAGGTCGCCTAGATGTTTTACGAGCTGCGTTGCCTTTCCTATGGCATCGCCATGTTCTAATCCTATTTTTAGGTCTCTTGTAGCTTTCTTTCCGTTTGTTCCAATCTCAATCTTTCGAAGGCCAAGATTCTTTTTATTGCTTTCCTTTGTAGTGGTGTATTGATAGCTAATAGAATGCCATGATTCAGCTAAAACTCTTGATAATCGATATGCTTTTTTTGGATTATCAATTTTCTCAACGCCATCATGAATTAAACTGACTACACTCTTATGATTGCTCTTTGAAATCTTATTGAGTGCTGATATCACTGCTCTTCTATAATTCTTCTGTGAAAAATTTTCATATTTGCCGCAACCAACCAGAACAATCCTTTTGTAAGATTTTCCTGTTACGGGAATAATTCTTGTTTGACCAATTTTCCCTTGAATGTCTTTATTTTTAATGAAGTCATCGATCAATTTTCCATTTGCAGTACTGACAAGCTTTGCAGCACCCCTTAGTTTTCCATCATTGAATACGGAAATCATTAAGCAATCTGATTTGATCTCATTAATCTTTTTATTATTAGTGGCAAATTTCATTTTTAATTCCTATGTTTTTTATTCTGGTAGCTAGACCAATCAAAGTAATTAGTAGATCATAATTGTAGTGTAATGGTATGGTCATTAAAACTAATAAATCTGTACGCATTGTATTTTTTTTGAAGGGCATCTGGTGTGAATAAAATTATAAGTCAGTATATATTAAGAGAACTTTCTAAGACCTGGCTTGGTGTAACACTGGTATTATTGATCGTTCTCATCACGAATAAGTTTGCAGATGTAATAAGCGATATTGCTGCTGGAGATATTCTCTCGTCATCTCTTCTTCCGATCATTGCGTTATCATCGATTGAGTATCTGATAATACTGCTCCCCTTGAGCACTTTCTTATCCGTGATCATTGTGATTGGTCGTTTTTATAGAGATCATGAAATGACTGCAATACAGGTTGCTGGGAAAGGCACTGGATTTATTTATAGGATATTCTTCTTTCCGCTTATTATTCTAATTTTTTTATTGGGGTTTATCTCTACAGTCCTATCACCCAATGCAAAACAGAGCATCTTATTGAAAGAAGAAGAAGCAATGCGCTCGGTGGGTATAGAGTTTTTTGAGCCGGGAAGATTCGTAAATTTAAAGGATGGAGCTGTATTTTATGCTCAAGGAAGGTCAGAAAGAAATCGATTCATAAAAGTTTTTCTTCAAAAAGAGACAAAAAATAAAGTCAGTGTTATTACTTCTGAATATGCTGAAATCCAATCTATGGAGAATAATTTAAGCATACTTGTTTTCTTCAATGGGCAAAGATACGAGGGTCTTCCTGGAACAACTGACTTTCGCATTCTGAGATTTGCAGAGCATAGGCTGCCACTTTTCTTTGATTCTAATAATGCAAATGAAGAAAGTTATGAAACCAAAAACTTCAAAGAACTCATCATGAGTGACTCTGTTTCCTCAAAGTCAGAATTACAATGGAGGATTTCACCGCCGATTGCATTGATTATATTGGTGCTTTTGGCAGTCCCATTGAGTAAGTCATCGCCTAGAGAAGGTCAGTATGGAGGTTTGATTATTGGAGTGTTGATATATCTTGTTTACGTGAATATGCTCGGCGCTGCAAAAGTTTGGTTTGAGCAGGGCAATAGTCCTATTGAGCTGGGTATTTGGTGGGTTCACGGATGTTTTGCTGTTTTCTTGATTATCTATTTATATTTTAAAAGCAGACTTTCAAGGATAGGGCGATGAATATTATTGACTTATATCTTTTTAAATCAATTTTTAGAGCGACCTTGGTTGTTGGTTTTGTATTTGCATCTCTGTCACTTTTTGTTGATTTTGTAAGTCAGAGCGATGATATAGGGATTGGATCTTATGGCGCATTTGAAGCAATGCAATACTCGCTTATGAAATTGCCAAGTTCATTGATCAGATTTATTCCAATCATAGTTTTGATCGGATCATTGGTTGCCCTAGGTAATCTTGGAAAAAACAGTGAGCTCATAGTACTTATGTCTTCAGGGTTTTCATTCTTTAGGCTTTCTTTATCCGTCCTTTTTTCAGGTATTTTGCTTGCACTTATTTTTAGTGGATCTGGAGAATATATCTTTTCTCCACTGGAGAGGTATGCCGACCAGTTTAGAACAAAAAATAAGTTCAATATTGAAACTATTGGAGACAGTGGCGGTTTTTGGGTGATCGATGAAAGCAAGATCATAAATATTAATTTTGTTAAGGAAAATAGTAGTTTTGGAGAAGTTACAATATTTGAAATCAATGATAACTTTGCAATTCAAAAAATCTCACAAGCTTCATCTGCTGGGATAGATGATTTCAATCAATGGATACTTAGTAATCTTTCTGAAACGCTTTTTACAGACAATGGAATTGAGTCTAATTTTTCCAGATATCAGATAGAGAGAACTGATTTAGATAGAGATCTGGTGAGCTTAAGTGTCACAGATTCTGATGAATTAAATATAATTGAGCTATCAAGATTTATTGATTATCTGGAAAATAATAATCTAGATACAAAAAAATATCGAACCGCCTTCCATAATCGATTGGCCTCTTTTATGATAATTCCAATTTTAGCTTTATTGGCATTGCAGATGTCAGTTGGTTCTCAAAGAAAAAGAGGATCTGGATTTAGAATCTTAATTGGAATGATTATTGGCTTAGCATATTTTATAGCTCAGAACACTATACTAGAGTCTTCACAGATCTTTGAAATAAGACCTGAAATTATTGGTTATATTCCACTGACTTTTGTTGTTTTTATCACCATGATTTTATTCAGCATAAGAAGGACTCCATGAAGTTTAAATTATTTATATCCATGATATTCATTGCTCAATTTTCAGGATGTGCAACATATGAGACTCAACTTAATGATTCAATTCAAGTGAATAATCAAGGAATTGAAGGAAGACTTAGAACGTTGCAAAATGAGATTGATGAGCTTAGGAAAGAAATAAATCAGATCAACTCGAGAAATTCTCAGTTAAACTCAGGGGTCCTAAAAGAAGAATCAGAGCTTAATGTAAACTATGACAACTCAGAGAATGGAAAGAAAGAATTTGAGTCATCATTCGAGTTACTCAGAAAAGGCAATTATATTTCTGCTGAGATTGCACTAAGGGAATATGTAAATAATTTTCCAAATGGGCCTTATACTGATGATGCAAAATTTTGGCTCGCAGAATCGCTATTTTCTCAGAATAAATATAATGAAGCTTTAGGCATGTTTAATCAGATAATCAATCAGTATCCTGATTCTGAAAAAATGATGGAGTCAATACTCAAATCTGGATTTTCTCATCAAGAGCTAGGAAATCTATCAGCTGCAGAAGCCATATTTCAAAGAGTAATTAGAGACTATCCTAATTCTTCAGCATCCAGTCTTGCAGAGGAAAGACTGAATAAAATGAGAGAATAGGAGCAGTTTGATAATTAGAAAGAATCTCTGTTTTATTTATTATACCTAATGTATCATTCACCTGATTTTTAATTGCCATGGGCCGTTAGCTCAGTTGGTAGAGCAGCTGGCTTTTAACCAGTTGGTCGAAGGTTCGAATCCTTCACGGCCCACCACTAAATAATGAAAAAGAAGATAAAAAAGTATTGGATTGTCTCATCAAGTTTATCCCTTGTTTTTTTTCTATTACTTATCATGATTTTGTACTTTACTTTATAGGCTAGAACATTGAGCAAGAAAACGATTCAACTCGATGATCATTTGTATCAGTATCTATTAGATATTTCTCTTAGAGAGCATGAAGTTCTCAAAAGCTTGAGGGGTGAAACCTTAAATCTTTCAGGATCTCAAATGCAAATATCTCCTGATCAAGGACAATTTATGGCATTTTTAGTTAGAGCGATAAGAGCAAATAAAATTCTCGAAATAGGAACATATACAGGGTATAGCGCTTTAGCTTGTGCTCTAGCAATGAACAATGGATCTTTGATCACTATAGACCGTGACCCGGTCATGACTGAAGTGGCAAGAAAGTATTGGAAGATGGCAAAAGTAGATCACCTCATAGATCTCATGCTTGATGATGCCATGAATGCACTTAATCATCTTGTATCGATAAATGAGCATCTAGAGTCTTTTGATATGATATTTATTGATGCTGATAAAAGAAACTATCAAGCTTACTATGAACTATGTTTAGATCTTATCAGTAAAGATGGAGTCATTTTATTTGATAATGTATTGTGGAGTGGGGATGTAGCTGACCCCAATAATCAGGAGAAGGATACGATAGCCCTAAGGGAGCTAAATCAATTTTTATTAAATGATGATCGTGTAAATATCTCTATGATTCCAGTTGGTGATGGCATAACCATGTTGCAAAGGAGGTAAGAGATGGACGAGTCTTTAAATGTTTTTGATGAACCGTTAGGCGATTGCAGCCTAAATCCTTTGACTGGTTTTTATAGAAATGGTTGTTGCGATACATCTGATGAGGATGGCGGTAGTCACACAGTATGTTGCATAATGACGACTGAATTCTTAGCTTTCAGCAAGTCTGTGGGTAACGATCTATCTTCTCCTTCGCCTGAGGCAGGTTTTGATGGGCTCAACCCAGGAGATCAATGGTGTCTCTGTGCACCAAGATGGCAACAAGCTTTTGAGGCAGATGCTGCGCCCAAAGTTTTACTCTCATCAACACATCGTGGAGCTCTTCAATATTGTCGCTTGGACGATTTAAAAAAATTTGCAGTTGATCTTAACTGAGAAAAATAGTTAATTATCAATATTGGAATCACTATTTTGCATATATGAACACAGACACTACAAGCCAAGATCCAAATAGATTTTTTTGGTATGGCATTTTTATAGCCATTACAATTGTCTCAGCATTGCCACTTTTTGGAGCAAGACTAAGTAATCTTGGTATTAATTATCTTCTGCTTCTTTTTATTCATGAGTTTGCTGCCTTTCTTTTCTTTGGACACACTTTTTTTTCTAATATATGGGCGATGCAAATCAGATTTAATCAATCTAAGGAGGCAGGAATATGGGCAAGAGGATTCCTAAGAAAACTTGCAATGAGTGTGACATTAACTACCTCAATTATTATTCCTATCTCCGGCTTAATGTTGATTGAATCTTGGGGCGGTCTTCACGGAGCTCCTTGGGCTTGGAATGCATACCTAGCTTTCTGGCTGATGGCAGCAATTAGCATCACGCCAGACATGATTCGCTATGGACGAAACAGAAATGCAGATGATCCTAAACACGGCATGATAAGTGGAGCAATTCGAGGAAATCTTGCTCTCGTTCTCACTGTTTACATTATCTGCTGCATGGTCTTGAAGATCTCATGGATTACACCATTTTCAAAATTAGCGTATTTCGCCTAGAAATCAGCCATTCTCCATCGCATCTGTATTTGCGGCAGCTTCAGCAAGACCATCTTTTATGTTTTTTTGCTGAGAAATTGGATCATATTTTGGGCCATCACCTGGCTCAATAAACTGTTCCAATGGTTCAACTACATGATGACCATCAATAGCGCAAAATCTGGTAATTGAGTAACGTTCCCATTTTGTTGGAGGAACTCTATGAGGAGTCGCTTTGATGAGCCCATTTGTAATGACCTCTGTCATGTCACCAATCATTAGAATTATTTCGTAACGGTCTGAATCAACATGCGTCCATTCACCATCAGGGTTCTTAAGTTCCGATCCTTTTTCAGATTGCGTGAGTAACGTAAAAACTTCATAGTCTGTGTGAGCACTGATACCAAAAAGATTTTCTTCTGGCTCTTCTTTAATCTCCGGATAAAAAATAAGACGCATCGTTGAAGGAGATTTTTCTGTCATTCGATCTGTGATAAAACCTTTTTCAATCTCAAGCATTTCTTCAATGGTTGACCCAATGATTTTTTCTAGGTTGGAGAAATCCAGATAATAATCATAAACAGCTTTTTGAAATTCAGGCATCTTTGGCGGCCATAAGTTCGGCCCATAGTTCTCAAATTTATCATCCACTTCTTCTATTTCATAACACATGTCAAATGCAGAACACGTGGCTTTGGTTCCTGGCGAGTATGCGGGCTCTTCACCAGCTGGTGACCATCCTCGACCAAAGTGTGCGTATCTGTAATGCGTTGCTTGTTTTCTTTCATCAGTATCTTCCATGTTGTGAAAAATCTTCGATTGAGCATAAGCTTCATCAATGACTTCATTGGGTATGTTGTGATTAACAAGTAGGCAGAAACTATCGGAAATTAAGGCGTTTTTGAATTTTTTTAACTCATTTTCGCGATCATTTGGATTTGTTAAATCAGTGAGTTTTTCAACGTCAATTTTTTGCATGAGATTTCTCAGAAAATATCTATCGATAATTATTTGTAATGATCATATTATAAAATGAATCCAACACACAACATCATTTGCATAATTATGGACAAAAGAATTATTGCTATCAAAGAGCGTCTAGAGGGTGACATCAATATAGTTTCTATAGACATCGAGGACCAGGGATATATGCACAAAGGACACACCGCTCACACCGAAGGGAAAATGCATATTTGGGTTGAAATCGTTAGCGATGACTTTATCGATATGAATCCAATTCAAAGACATCAATTGATCTATACTATTCTGAGCGAGGAGTTAGAGGACGATCTGCATGCAATCTCACTTAATTTAATGACATCCAGTGAACTCGATAACAGCCACAACCATGCGGGAGAAAAAAAATGACTGAAATAGGCGTAGTTATGGAGCCCGTTCCTAAGTGCTCTTCTGAAATGGCAATTAGGATTGAGGACATGGGATTTGATTCAATACTTTGCCCAGACACACAGAACTTGTCGGCCGATCCTTATGGACAACTATCTTTGATGGCTGATCGCACAAAAACAATTAAGTTGGGAACAGGAGTAACTCATCCAGTCACAAGAGCTACTGCAGTCACAGCATCCGCAATGGCAAGTTTGCAAGAGGAATCTGGCGGTAGAGCAATCTGCGGTATCGGAAGAGGGGATTCCTCAGCCGCACATATTGGTAAGCGACAAGCTACAACAAAAGAATTAAGAGATTGCATTCAAACGATTCAATCTTACTTTAGAGGAGAATCGATCGATGTGGGAACCATGCAATCGCCAATCCGTTGGATTGATCCCAACTTCATTCATCCGGTTCCCATGGATGTAGCATGCACCGGGCCAAAAACGATTCAGATGGCTTGCGAAGTTTCAGAAAGGGTTTCTTTTGCCGTTGGCAGTTCTTACGAAAGAGTTGCTTGGGCTATGGACACTGCGCTTGAGCACACAAAGAAGATAGGAAGAGAAAGGAATGAAATTAAAATTGGAGCCTATATTAATCTGATATGTGATCCCAATGAAGAGAAAGCCATAGGCATGGCAAGAATGCTTGCAGGTCTTGTTGCACATTTTACAGCCATGAAAAATGCACCAGTTGATCATCTTCCTGCCTCTCTTCAAAAAATCTCAAATTCTTTGCAAACTGAATACGATATGAAAAATCATTCAAGCGAGAAAGGCTCACATCTAGAGTTGATTGATGATGATTTTATCGATTGGTTCACGATCTCTGGGCCCTCTGAAAAATGCATTGATCGCTTATCAGCCCTAATAGAACTTGGGCTTGATCACATTTATTTGTTAGGCGGCTCTCCAATAGCAGAGCCGAGAGATGCTCGTTTAAGAGCAATGGTAGATCAGACTGAGATTTTTGCTAATAAGGTTTTACCTCATTTCAAATAACTTAAAATTCATAATCAATCGAGAGATTTAGTAATCTTCCTCTGGGATCATGCAGTCTTGTGTCAAAACTAAAATCGGGCGCGTCATAGACCAGAGGTGCAGACTCATCGAAGGCGTTGATTAGATGCAGTCCCAGTTCAATTATCTGACCACTGACCGAAATATCTTTTGTGACACCTACGTCAAAGACTAAAAAAGAATCTATGTTATTTGTATAACCATTGTTCGTTGCTGACTCAGGAAGCGGTCTTTGATTTTCATATGAATCCAAATATCTCGCATTAATAGAGTATCGTGTATCACCTATTCTTAAACCCATCAAAGCATTAAGTCTTAAGCGAGGCAGAGAATGTGTATGTGCATTGTAATTAAACCTCCCAACTCTGTTTATCATTTTTGCAGAGTGACCTGCATCATCCTCTTCGTCATGCTCAGGAGTTAAGTATTCCAATAAATGAGTAGCATTGATGCCTAGATCAAAAATTTGTCCGCTTTTAAATACTTTTCTATAGTCAACAGACAAATCAAGTCCTTTTACAATTGTCTTCTCTTCATTGAAAAACGTCGTTTTTACAGCGACGATATCTCCGTATTCATTTCTTTGAATTGCCAAGCTACTTGGATTATCAAGAATTTTTGTTTGAGCATCTTCAAGCTCAAGACGATCTTTGTAGTCAATTTTCCAGAAATCCATTGAGACTGAAGTATTCTGATCAAATGACCATGACAGTCCGAGATTTGTATTAATTGAACTCGCGGGCTCCAATTCTGGATTTCCAAGCTGTATCACTCTCACAAACAAAGAAGTAGTTTGTTCGATCCCATTAATGACATCTCTAACACCACCTAGGGCGATCTCTGAGCTAAATAATTGCGCCATTGAGGGTGTTGAGAAAGATGTGCCAATTGAAGCTCTTATGTTTAAATTTTCAATTGGTCTGTAATTCAATGTTAGCTTAGGATCCAATGAGGATTCATCATCAACTTTTTCAAATCTTGATGCAAAAAGTAAGTCAATCCTTTCAGAGAAAATCTTTTCAAGTTCAAAAAATATCGCCTCTTTGTCTCGTTTTGCAAAAGTATTTCTTCCCCCACCTAGAAATAGTAAGTCCGCACTTTTGATGAGGTCTCCATCAGAATCAAATTCAGCGCGAGATAGTTCGTTATAAGAGACATCCAGAGATTCCTCACTGATTTGTATTCCCATGGCAAGATTATTTGTTCCTAATTTTGTTCTGAGTATTGCATCTATTGATGTGAGCTCACCAATCTTCAAGCTTTGTTCAGATCCCTTGATGTATTCGATCAGACTTGATGAATTAAGAAGAGGGTTAAATAGATTCCATGTCTCATTACCATTGGCTCCGCCCTTGCCAGCAATAGCCATTTCCATTCTAGAGTTAATTGTATCCGGTCTATTATGGAAATTTTTATGCTTACTTTTTGTAACAGATAATTCCAGATTTGCTTGATTTTCTAACTCAATATTCACAGATCCGCTGAAGTGATATTGATCGATGTCTTTTGGAGATATTGGGGAGGGAAATGCAGATCCTAGAGGCCTGCCATACCAAGTAACTGGGACATTGAATGGGCTACCCCCTTGTCCAGGTAAGATTTTTCTAGACATAAATGATAGTGCCGGATAAGAGGGTGATTGAGGGTTATCATTTACATCAATACTTGCATCAATATATTTGAAATTAAAGCTTAAATTATCAATGTCTTTTTTATAACTGAGATAGAATTTTTCATGATCTTCATCATTTACGATATTGAATCGAGTGCCATAAAGAAACTTGCAAAATGGACCTTGAATTACACCTCCGTTTTGAAGACAGTTAGGGTCAGCAACCCAGTCTCCTTTGGAATATGAACCTATATAGTCTCCAGACGATACGCTATCAGCCTCCGAGACTTTAAACGTATTTCCAAGCGTGCTTAAACCGTTCTCTGCAATCTTAGGTATTTCAATTGATGGCAGGGCACTCCTTTTGAGGACATTGGCAGCAATGACAAGGTTTGAATCATTAAATCTTTTTCCATAGATGATTCCAAAAACATTATCTTTTTGGTCATAGTTCGTTGTTTCTTGCTGAGATAAATTCATCTTGAGTCCTTCGAAGTCATCCTCAGTAATGAAATTGATCACACCTGCAACAGCATCACTCCCATAAAGGGACGTTGCCCCTTCTTTTAAGACTTCAACTCTATTCAAGGCAATCTCGGGAATGATATTGACATCGATGTAACCCTCTCCTTCATGCGATGGCGTGCCTGCAAATGTTTGTCTTTTCTGGTTAATTAGGACAAGAGTTGATGCATGATCGAGGCCTCTAAGTGTAATTGCTGCCATGCCTTGGTCTACACCATCAAGTGTATTTGATTGAAAATGAGCTCCCGCAGCGCTGGCTAAGTATTTGCTGATTTCTCCAACCGTGCTGACATTCAAATTTTTGAAATCAGTTTGATCGATAATCTGAGTTCCGATGTCATTTGCTCTCGATCCAATATAACTGCCTGTGACCTTGATTTCTTCAATCTCTTCAGCATCCACTAAAGAAAATAAGCTGAAGAGGATTAAGAGTAATAGTTTAGATCTTATATTCATTATCTTTGTCTTGTATAAAATGCGATTTATTATAGTCTATGATTCTAGAAATCATAAATTCTGGATTAAAAAAATATGAAAAAATATTCAACTTTCATCCTTTTATTTGCATGCATGCTTTTCATTAAGTCGTCTCCTGTTTTTTCAGCTGATAAGTTATTGGTTGGGGTTCTTGGTGCGTCAGGCAGAACAGGCGTTCACATCATTGATCAGCTCAAACAAAGAGATGTCGATATAAGAGCCTTTTCAAGAAGAATTGAAGGAATTGATGATTCAGCTTCTCTGAGCTGGGTCTTTGCAGATGTGACGGATGAAGAAAGCTTAAATGAAGCATTTAAAGACGTAGATATCATTATTTCTGCAATTGGTGCTGCTGGTGGAGATACTTCAGAAACTGTAGATTATTATGGAACGATCAATATCGTTGCATCGGCCAAGAAGAATAAGGTCAAGCAAATCATCTACATGTCATCAATTGGGGCTGGTGGAGCTGAAAATATTTCCACTGTGATTTTAAATCTTCTAGCTGACAAAACCATGAAATGGAAGGCACTTGCTGAAGATGAGATTCGCAATAGCGGGATTCCATTTACAATTGTTCGGCCTGGAGGACTTGTTGGTGAGCCATTCTCTCAAGGTATAAAATTTTCTCAAGGCGATAAATTATTAGGATGGATACCTAGAGAAGATGTTGCAGCCGTTCTGATTGAGTCAATTTTTAAAGATGGCGCTAAAAATAAGACATTTGAAGTCATTAATGATGACTCACTTCCAGTTGATGCATGGCGAAATGAGTTTGATTCTCTTGAGCTAAATCAATTTGGTGTGATTGCAAGCGGTGAATTACCGACTAGATATTGGTTAATGCCATTATTGGTTTTGATTGCAATTATCTATTTGATCAGGAGAAGAAGAGCAAGGAAGTTAAACCACTCCCTCTGATTTATATTTTTCAATTTCCTCGGCTGTCTTGCCCAGCATATCCTCCAATACTTCAGAGGTGTGTTCGCTCAATTCTGGACCAGCCCATTCTGTTGTACCAGGCGTTTCTGTCAAAATAGGAAGCATTGCTGGAATTTGCAATGTTCTCCCATTGGCTTCGACCTCATGGAACATTCCTCTTGCTATGTAATGTTCATCATTAATCATATCTTCAACACTATAAATGGGTCCGGCGGGTACTGAAACATCGTCCATAATAGATAAAACTTCTTCGGCCGTATGCTTACGAGTCCATTCTTCGATGGCTGTATCTATGACTTTTTCGTGCACAACACGCCCTTGATTTTCCTCGTACCTGTCATCTTCAGCCATATCGGGTCGATCGATTGCATTCATTAATCGTTTAAAAATGGAGTCTCCATTTCCCCCAATAATGACGTGCTTATCGTCAGATGTGATGTAGGTGTTTGTTGGAACAATACCTGTAATCGTTGATCCCGAAGGCTCCCTAACCGCACCACATCCGGAGTATTCAGGCACAACGGCTTCCATCATTTGGAATACCGATTCGTATATTGCAGCATCAACAACCTGACCTTTCTTTTCAGGATCTTTTTCTCTTTGGATATATGCCAGCATAACCCCCATTGCTGCGTGTAGTCCTGCTAGAGTATCACCAATGCTTAAATTGGGACGAACAGGCGGACGATCTGGAAAACCATTGACATACCTAAAACCACCAAAGCCTTCACAAACTGAGGCATAACCTGGAAGATGTGAGCGAGGCCCTGTTTGACCGTAGCCCGATATCCGTGCAGTGATCAGACCAGGATTTTCTTTTTTTAATTCGTCCGGACTCATTCCCCATTTTTCCAAAGTGCCTGGCTTAAAATTTTCGATCAAAACATCAGATTTTAAAATTAAGTCTTTGGCTACCTGTCTGCCTTCATCAGATTTTAGATTCAGCGTGATTGATTTTTTATTTCTTGAAACGCTGTGCCACCAATACGAGGTATTGTTCTCTGTTAGACGCCAATATCTAACAGGATCTCCCGTGGGAGGTTCAATTTTGATGACTTCAGCACCAAAATATCCAAGAACGCTCCCAGTGAAAGGTCCAGCAATAAGCTGACCCATTTCAATGACTCTCATTCCGTCTAAAGGTCTCTTTTTATTCACACTTGTCATTTGTTTTCATCCTTAATATTTTCTTGATACCATTTTTTAATTCCTGCTCCTATCTCATTTGGAGAATCCTCTTGAATGAAATGGATACCTTCAACAGTGATTTCACTCTGATTATGCCAAGTTCTGCAGAAATCACGAACAGACCCTTGTATGATTGCACCAGGTTCAGCATTGATGAAGAGTTTAGGGAGATTATTTTTACTCATCCATTCAGAATATTCACTTACTATTTTACACACATTTTCTGGCTGTCCTTCGATGGGAATTTCCCTGGGCCAGCTAAGCATGGCTCTTCTATCTTCTCCTGAATGAAAAAATGGCTCTCTATAGATCCCCATTTCGTCATCATCAAGATCTCTAATGATTGATCCCGTAAGAATTTTCTCAATAAAAACGTTTTTTTGAAGAATCAATTCTTCCCCAGCATCAGATCTTAAGGCTTGAAAAAGACCACGACTTTGTTCATTCCATTCATCCCATTTGAGCTCTTTGACAATCCCTTCCATGTAAGCGATACCCTCAATTCTATTTTGGTTATGAAATGCCCAGTGGAATCCAAGAGCGGAACCCCAATCATGAAGAACAAGAGTGATTTTCTCATTAGGTATAACTTTTTCTATTGCCTGATTGATGTAGTGAAAGTGTTCCTCGAATTTATAAGAATCTGGACCCGAGTCATCCAATTTATCCGACTTGCCCATTCCAATTAAATCAAAGACAAAACACGATGCGACCGATTCAAGGTGGGGAGTAATATTTCTCCATAGGTATGACGAAGTTGGGTTTCCGTGAAGAAAAACAATCGGAGTACCATTGCCCGATTGATTGTAGGCAATATTTTTACCATTTATATTGACGTGCTTCACAATTTTTTAGCTACCAATGGCGTTTTCAATGAGTTCGAGAAATTCATTCTCATTGTCGATATTGCTCACATCGCTTGCACTGACGGTGTATCCATATTCTGAAGCAATTTTTTCATATTTATTCTTTCGATAATCAAGCAGTTTTGGAAAAATCCATCGAACGAAATCATCAGGATCCATAATATTTTGCTCAACATTTTTTTCGTCAGTGTAAATTTTTAAATGCTCATTAAGAAAATCTTCCGTATAGAACATTGGCTTTGGATTTTTTATTGCTCTTTTGATTAATTCATCTCTTATTGATGAATCTGCTTCAATGTATAGGATTAATGTATTCTCAACCAGAGCATCCATCGATTCTGTGCCATAAAGCTCACAAATGCTTCCACCTGCATCATTGATGAAATGATCGTAATTATAAATTCTTTGAGATTTTTCTATAAAATCAGGCACATCCTTCATAGCCTTCATCTCTGCATCCATGTGCAGTTGTTGTCTCTTTATAAACTCATCAATGCTTAAACCGCCTTTGCTCCGATCTCCTATTTTTCCCAAAAACGATGAGATAGGCATCAGGTTATCCACGGTAATATTGCTGGAAATATATATGGAGTCTGATTTTAAGAGTTCGGCAAGGAAAGGCACATCCATTGCTTTCTCCTTGATGTTATCCAATATAGGTTCTTCTAGATATTTTGTTCCAATTCGATAATCTCCAGAATAGTGAAACCATTTTGATTTGGGTAATTTATTGGCAAGTGTTGTCTTGCCTACGCCCGACATACCCAATAGCGTGATCGACTTATGTTTCCAATCATTAAAATCTTTTTTGCTCAGTTTCATAGTTTTCTTAATTTCAGATACTAGATGAGAATTTGTTTCATCAAACCCATTGATAATTATGATAATTTATCGGAAAAGGTTATCATGGGCGACTTTTTATAACAGTAAAAATCTTCAGGAAAATTTGGGATGAGTCAAAAAGACTGGGAAGTATATAAATTTGGTGGCACAAGCATGAAGAATGCTGATGCACTCAAACAAGTGGGCAACCTGATCATGAATAGTGATTCAGACAATCTCATAGTAGTTGTTTCTGCAATGAGTGGAATGACAGATGACCTTTTGAGCTTCTCACAAACAAAAGACGAAAAGTTGCTTGAAGCAATTGAATCTCGTTACATAGAGACGGTTGGAACTTTACTAAAAGATTCTGCAGAGGAACACAGGCTCATTGAGGAATTCAGGCAAGACATTGAAAAAATAAAGGATCTAGCAGAGCAAAAGGATCACAACTCCATGAATGTCGAAGAGAATGAAATTTTAGGTTTTGGTGAGATTTGGTCATCAAAGATTCTTTACCATTATTTGGCATCACTGAGTGAAATCAAAAGCTCGTGGATAAATCCCATGGAATTTTTGGTCATTCGCAATCAGGAGATGGGCGCCAATGTCAATTGGTCCAAATCAAAAGAAGCTTTCAATCAAAGCTTTCAGGACATGGAAGGAAAAATAATAATGGGCGGTTTTATTGCATCTGATGAGGAAGGCAGACCAACAAATCTTGGGCGTAACGGTAGTGATTATTCTGCGTCCATTCTTGGATCATTATCTGAATCCAATTCAGTGACCATCTGGACTGATGTCGATGGTGTTTTGACAGGTGATCCTAGAGTGGTCTCTAAGGCAAGAATCATTGAGCAAATGACATATGACGAAGCTGTCGAGTTGTCTTATTTCGGTGCCGAAGTGATACATCCAAAAACGATGGCTCCTTTGATGCATAAAGGAACGCATCTTTACATCAAAAATACATTCAATCCAGAATCTGCTGGAACTTGCATCTCTTCCAAACAAAAGAATATTCGTGCCGTAAAAGGAATAACTACAATCAAAGGAATAGCACTTATCAATATAGAAGGAACAGGAATGATTGGGGTCCCAGGCATTGTTAACCGTTTGGGAAGTGTTCTTCAAATGGCAAATATATCAATTGTTTTAATCTCGCAAGCAGGTTCAGAGCATAGCATTTGTTTTGCTGTTCGTTCGAAAGATATTAAAAAAGCAGCAGATGTCATTAAACAAGAGTTTGAAAATGATTTTAAGAATAAAAATCTAAACGCACTTCAGGTTGAAGAAGATTGCAGCATTCTCGCCATTGTCGGTTCCGGAATGACTGGAACCAAAGGGATTGCGGCTAAGTTTTTCAATGCAATTTCATTGTCTCAAACAAATGTCATTGCAATTGCTCAGGGCTCATCAGAGAAAAACATTTCAGTAGTCATCAAGAGTGAGCAAATGAATCGGGCCACATCTTTCGTTCATGATGCATTTTTTAATCCAAGCAAGCAGATTGCAATCGGAATCTTAGGATATGGATCAATTGGTCAAGAACTCCATAAACAGATCTTAAATGAAAGCTATACGCTTCAAGAGAAAGAGAATATATCTTTGGAGGTCATTGGATTAAGCAATAGCCAAAAGATGATGTTGAAGGATGAGAGCATTGATCTTAAATCGGCAAGAACTGTTTATGAGAAAAGTGAATCTTTGGAGCAAAATGATACAAATAAAATGATCAAACATATGATCGCACAGCCAGCATCCAGTCGCATCATTATCGATTGTTCTGCATCAGATGAAATCCCAGATCAGTATGAAAATATTTTTGAAAATGAAATCAACATTGTCACTGCCAATAAAAAGGGACTGAGCGGTTCATTTGAAAAATATCACTCCATAATGAACACAAAAGAATCAAAGGGTATAAATTTCCTCTATGAAACTACAGCAGGCGCTGCACTTCCTTTCATTAAATCTGTCTCAGACATTACATCTTCATCCGATGAAGTCAGAAAAATAGAGGGTATTTTTTCTGGAACGTTGGCTTATTTATTCAATACTTATGACTCGAGCATTCCATTCTCAGAGCTCGTCAATGAAGCATTGCAGCAGGGTTTCACAGAGCCCGATCCAAGAGATGATTTATCCGGAATGGATGTCGCAAGGAAATTGGTTATTCTAGCAAGAGAGATGGGTTTGGACATGGAGGTAAAAGATATTACTGTTGAGTCGTTGGTTGACCCAGATCATTTGAAATTGTCAGTTGATGAGTACTTAAAGGCAATGTCATCTCAAGATGATGCATTGAAAAACAGATATATCAAAGCAAACGAGAATAATCAAAAACTGGCTTATGTAGCTCAACTGGATGAAAACGGCAAGGGCACGGTCAGCTTGAGTAATCTCTCAGGCGATCATCCTTTTTTCAGTTTAAGAGGGACAGAAAATATTATCGCCATTTTTTCCAATTATTACAGTGATTATCCACTTGTTCTTCGAGGGCCAGGAGCGGGTCGAGAGGTAACAGCATCTGGTCTTTTCTTTGATCTCATGTCCATTAGCAGGATGCAATGAATCCATGGATTTTATAAGCACAAGAAGTTTAAATGCTGTCAGTATCGAGGAAGCACTCCTGAGTGGAACAGCTAAAGATGGCGGGCTATATTTGCCCACTGAGATTCCTAAAATTGATCTCAATGATTTTTTGGAATCAGATGATTACGTTTCTTTCTCCAATGCAATGCTTTCTCCCTATTTTAGTGATTCTTCTTTAGAGGAATGCCTACAAGACATTGTCACTAAATCATTCAACTTTCCTATTCAAATGACGGCCTTGGATAATCATTCAGGAAACGTTTCAATGCTTGAGCTATATCATGGACCAACTGCCGCATTTAAAGACTTTGGAGCAAGGTTCTTGGCTGCATGTTCCGCAGAGATTCATGCAACAGAGCCTGACCAAGAAAAAACAATCTTGGTCGCAACCTCAGGCGATACTGGAGGGGCTGTGGCATCTGCTTTTTATAAGCTTGAGGGTTTTAATGTCGTTGTCCTTTTTCCAGACCAAAGGGTCTCGCCGAGACAAGAACAGCAACTAACGTGCTGGGGCAATAATGTCACTTCACTTGCAGTCAAAGGAGAATTCGATGACTGTCAGAGATTGGTAAAAGAAGCATTCTCTAATCAATCATCAATCGGTATCGATCTCGCATCTGCTAATAGCATTAATATTGGAAGGTTACTCCCGCAAGCAACTTATTATGCTTGGTCCAGCATGATTCATTATCGAGAAAGTGGTCAGTCATCGAGTTTTATCATTCCAACAGGCAATATGGGAAATTCCTTTGCTTGTTTCATTGCAAAATCGATGGGATTTCCAATTGAAAGAGTTTTGTTTGCGACCAATTCAAATCGAACGATCTATAACTTTTCAAAAACAGGCGAATGGTTGCCATCTCCCTCAGTTCCAACTTATGCTTCAGCGATGGATGTTGGAAATCCAAGCAATATGGAGAGATTCTTTGCCTTATATCAGAACGATTCAAAACTCAGCGATGAAATGGATTGCGTTTCAGTGAATGACGAAGAAATCAGTCACCAGATAAAAAAACAACACAAGGAATCAAATTTGCTGATTTGCCCTCATACCGCTACGGCTTTTGAGGCATATGATTCTCTGGAAGGATCTGAAAATAAAAAACATCAATGGGTTATTGTTTCGACTGCTCATCCTGCGAAATTCGAAAATATCGTTGAGCCGATCGTCAAAAAAACCATAGATATACCAAAAAACTTAATATCGATTCTTGAAAAAGAGTCTTCATACAAGAAGATCGAGCCAAATTTTTCTTCTCTAAAGCAATTTTTAACCTGAGAGCCCAAACAATTCGATAGAGTTCTCTCTTGCGTGATTGACCAATCTTGATGCCTCAATGTTCATTTCTTCAGCGAGCTTCATAGCCACGATGGGTAAATGCATGGGTTCATTTCTTCGTGATTTTTTCAGTGATCTTGGAATCAGGTAAGGCGAATCTGTCTCAATTAAAACCCTATTCAGTGGCAATTGCTTGACTGCTCTTATTAATTCTTGATTCCTTCTTTCATCGCATATCCAACCGGTGATACCTATGTATAGACCCATATCAAGATACGTTTTCATTTGCTCTGTATTTCCTGTAAAGCAATGTGCGACACCTTTGATTGGTTCATTAAATATTTCGTTTAAGCAATTTATGAAATCTTCATGGGCATCTCGTTGATGCAAAAATAATGGCAACCCAGTTTCTTTTGCAACTTCAAGATGCGTTTTAAAAACCGACAGCTGTTTTTCTACTGGACTAAAATTTCTGCAATAATCAAGACCGCATTCCCCGATTGCAACTATGCAATCATTTTGTAGAACTTCAATGAGTTCTTCTTTAAGTTGATCACTTGCAATTGATGCGTTATGAGGATGAACGCCTGCCGTTGTATATATTTTTGATGGGTATTTCTTGGTTAATTCCAGCGATTGATTTGCCTCCTCAATTGAGGAAGATGTATTGATTAAGATATCAATATTGGAGTTGAATGCTCTATCAAGAACTTCGTGTAGATCCTTTTTAAAGGCTTCGTCCAGAAGGTTTACTCCAATATCAATGTAGTCGATACCCATATTTTTTAAATCCTCATTGAATCATTATACTGATACAATACAGCAGCTATGATTTTAACGCCTAAACTAAATAACGTATGCTCTGTTTTATTACTCTTTTTGGTATCCGATTATGTTTTAGCCGATTCTTTGCAATCAGAAGTCATTCAAAAGAGCTTAGTTAGTTATATAGAGAGCAATGCCAATGAACTTGTTCGGATGCATGACATCCTTGTTGATGATAGAAAAGACAATTCTCAAACTGATGAATTAGACTTACAAATCCTATTCCACGAATTCTTAATTTCTGATTTATCAAACAAAAAACAAAAAAAGAAGTTCAGTGCTTTGTGTATATCTAAATCCGATATTGCAGAAAAATCCACAGCCTATCGAGCAGAGTTATTTGCCTTACTGTCGGCATGTTATGGCTTCAGTGCAGAGAGTAATTTCTTTAAGGCAGCGAGCCATGGAATAAAATCAGGGAAAATGATGGAAAGGGCAGTTGAAGCCGATGATGGAAATCCTTTTGTGTATCTTATAAAGGGGATCGGAGACTATACAAGACCGGCATTTGCAGGCGCCAGTAAAAAAAATGCCAAAGAGAATTTATTAATTACTCTGAATTTATTGAATCAAACCGACAACAAGGATTCACTCATGGAGGCCATTGCTCATTTTCACTTAGGCAATATTGCCCATCTTGAGAAAGACAACTCATTGTCTTTAGAGTACTTAGAAAGGAGCTTAAATTATGCCCCTCAATACAAAAGAGCGAGTGACTTAAAGAAGAAGATAGGGCCCTAATTATTTTGCGACAAGACGTCGAATGACGTAATGAAGAATTCCTCCGTGCTCGAAGTATTCCCATTCTTTTGGAGTGTCGATCCTGATTTTAGCTTCAAATGATTTCTCATTGCCATCCGCCGATTTTGCTTTTACAGACACCGATTTCGATTGTTTTTTGATTGAGTCAAAATCAAAAGATTCAAAGCCATCGAGCCCAATTGACTCGGCAGAATCTTCTGTACTAAATTCCAATGGAAGCACACCCATTCCAATAAGGTTTGAGCGATGAATTCTTTCATATGATTCTGCAATGACTGCTTTTACACCCAAAAGTGAAACACCTTTTGCTGCCCAATCTCTAGAGGAGCCTGTCCCGTATTCTTTTCCTGCAAGGACTATCAGGTCAGTATTTTTTGATCGAAATTCCTCTGCAGCCTCAAAAATTGAAACGGGTTTCTCATTTTGTGCCAATTTTGTCCAACCGCCTTCGGTACCCGGTGCAAGCTTATTCCTTAAACGAATGTTTGCAAATGTTCCTCTCATCATTACTTCATGATTTCCTCGTCTAGAGCCATAGGAATTGAAATCCTTTCTTTCCACGCCTTTGTCTTTTAGATAAATACCTGCTGGTGATTCAGGATCTATATTGCCTGCTGGTGAGATATGATCGGTTGTAACGGAGTCTCCCAAAAGTGCGAGAACCCTAGCGTCCTTGATCATTTGAATGCCAGGTAGATCCATGTTCATTGATTCAAAGTAGGGTGGCTTTTTAATGTAAGTTGAGCTTTCTTGCCATTCATAGATTTCACCCTGAGGTGTTTCAAGATTTTTCCAAGCATCATCACCTTGGATGGAATCTTCGTAAGCTTTACTAAACATGACCGGATCTATTGTGTTCTCAATGATTTCCTCAATCTCGTTTTGGCTAGGCCATATGTCTTTTAAGAAAATGTCTTTTCCATCAATCCGTCCCAATGGTTCTTCGGTCAGATCAAGCAATGTTGAGCCAGCAATGGCGTATGCCACCACCAATGGTGGCGATGCAAGAAAATTATGTTTGACCAGAGGATGAATTCTTCCCTCAAAATTTCTGTTACCAGAGAGCACTGATGAGGCAGTTAAATTTTGCTCTTGAACTGCTTGTGAAACTTCTGGATTGAGTGGGCCAGAATTGCCAATACAAGTGGTGCAGCCATATCCAACAATATTGAATCCCATTTGCTCCAATTCAGGTAAGAGTCCTGATTCTTCCAAGTACTTGGTGACGACTTTTGAGCCGGGGGCCAAGCTTGTTTTTACCCATTCTTTTGATTTCAATCCAAGGGCATTGGCTTTTTTGGCAACCAATCCTGCTGCAACCATTACCGTAGGATTGGATGTATTGGTACAACTTGTTATCGCAGCAATTAGAACAGAACCATCAGAAAGACGATCGGTAGTTATGGGTTTATTCTCAATCTCAGACTTCACAACATTTGCTACATCTTTAAGAATGATTCTGTCTTGAGGTCTTTTGGGGCCAGACAAGCATGGCTCAACTTTTGAAAGATCTAAATCGATCACGTCTGTATAGTTAATATTAGAATCTGTTTCTCTCCACAAACCTTGAATCTTGGAGTATGTTTCAACCAATTCTACTTGTTGTTTGCTTCGCCCTGAGAGTTTTAAGTACCTGATTGTTGCTTCGTCTATTGGAAAAATGGCACAAGTGCTTCCAAATTCAGGAGCCATATTGCTCAAAGTTGCCCGATCAGAGACGGGAAGATGATCTAAACCGTCGCCAAAAAATTCCACAAACTTTCCAACAACTCCATAATTTCTGAGTATTTCTGTCAGTGTAAGCACCAAATCAGTTGCGGTTACACCTTCCTTTAACGCGCCCTTCACAGAGACTCCAATGACTTCTGGTAGTAGCATTGTGATGGGCTGACCCAACATCGCTGCCTCTGCCTCAATTCCACCTACACCCCATCCTAGGCATCCAATGCCATTGATCATCGTCGTGTGAGAATCGGTTCCAACCAGAGTATCGGGGTAAGCCAATGAATCATCTTTCGAGAATACAACACGACCCAGATATTCAAGATTGACTTGGTGAACAATTCCAGTATTTGGAGGAACTACTTCAAAATTGGAAAATGCATCCTGACCCCATCTCAGAAATCTATATCTCTCCTGATTCCTTTGAAATTCAACTTTATTGTTCTTCTCTAGCGCATCCAGACTTCCAAAATGATCCACTTGAACGGAATGATCAATCACCAACTCTGCAGGAGAAAGTGGATTGATGTCTTTTGGGTTGCCTTGCATTGATACCACTGCATCTCTCATTGTGGCAAGATCAACTACAGCCGGCACCCCTGTGAAATCTTGGAGAATGACACGACTGGGGGTGAAGGATATTTCTGTTGATCGATCAGATTTTGAATCCCAATTGAGAATTGTCTCCACATCTTTAGGCCCTTCATTGTCGTCCTCTGAATGTCGAAGTGCATTTTCAAGAAGAATTTTATGTGTAAATGGGAGACGATCTACTTTGTCAGTATCCAGCGACTTTAAATCAAAATACTTATATGTTTTTTCATCGATTGAGAATGAATTTGTATTATCTGACATGGTTCCCTCTATGATTTGAGTGATGATTGTATATGAATCAGTTCTTTTTGTCTCATATTGTCAGAGCTCACTGTGTGGAAAAATTTTGCCTCCACCCATGCAAACATCTTGCTCATAGATCACTATATATTGTCCATGAGTGATTGCCCATTGAGCTTCTTCGAAGTGCACCTTGACCCCATCTTCATGAAGCGTTATCTCACAATTTGCATCTTCTTGCCTATAGCGACATTTTGCTTTGCAGGCTATTGAGCCTTTTTTTTGAATGCTTTCTAGAAAAGATTCATTGAGCCAGTTCATCTCTTTGGCAAATGTTTTTTTTTGCCATAATTTTTTATGCTCTCTGCCTTGAACTACCAACAATTCATTTCTATCAATGTCTTTATTGGCAACATACCAAGGATCTCCCGAGTGATTCTTCAGGCCTCCAATACCAATGTCTTTCCTTTGACCCAGTGTGAAATACATCAGACCATCGTGTTTACCTAAAATCTCTCCATCTTCTGTAATAATTTTCCCTGGCTTGGGCGGTAAAAATTTTTGTATAAAGTTTTTAAAAGGCCTCTCTCCAATGAAGCATATACCCGTGCTGTCTGGTTTATCATGATTGGGCAATCCTTTCTTGTAGGCATAATCTCTTACTTCTTCCTTGCTCATTGATCCTATAGGAAATAAAACATCATTTAGAACGCTTGCATTGATCCCATGTAAAAAATAAGTCTGATCTTTGTTGCTATCAATTCCCTTTAGCAGTAATTGCTTATTCATGAGCATGGAAGTCCTTGCATAATGCCCGGTTGCAATCTTCTTCGCTCCAAGCCTTTTTGCATGCTTGATAAATGAATCAAATTTGATCATTTGATTGCAAAGTATATCTGGGTTGGGCGTTAAACCCGCCTTCAATTCTTCTAATGCTTCATCAAAAACTTCTTTTCTGTATTCATTTGAAAAATCGACATGATGCATGGGAATTCCAATTTCTTTGCAAGCATCTTTTGCATCTTGTAGATCTTGTGAAGCAGTGCAATACGGTTCATCGTCCCTCCAATTGGTCATATGAAGCCCTTCGACTTCATAACCAGATTCAATCAATTTGGCTGCACTGACCGCAGAATCCACACCGCCGGACATTGCAATCATCACCATTTCGCTCTTACTCATTTTTTAGTTCCATCAACACATGATCGATGCCAGCCTCCTGAAATACATCTCCTTCTTCTATAAATCCTAAGTTTTTATAAAATCCGATGGATTCCATTTGACTGTGTAAATAGATTCTCTCAAAGCGATTTTCTTTTGCTGCATCGATAATAAAACTCATTAGTTTTGATCCCAATCCCTTGTTTCTATTTGGCTTCAGTATGGAAACTCGTTCTATCTTCCCGCTCATTTTTATTCTCGCTGTGCCAATGGGATTGTCGTCATAGGACATTAAAAAGTGTATGCATTCGGAGTCTTTCCCATCCATTTCAATGTTTTTAGGAACGGCTTGCTCTTGAATGAAAACCGCATCTCTGATACTTGAAATTTGAACTGAATGTTCTAACCAACTTGTTTTAATGATGGAAATGCTATTTTTCTTCGACACCTTAGATCTTCTTGGCGAGAGATTCAGCGATACCAACATATGAATTTGGAGTGAGGGCTTTCATTTCATTTTTAACTTCTTCATTAACCTCTAAAGAGTCAATAAATGCATGCAGTTTCTCTTTGTTTAATTTTTGCCCCCTCGTCAGAGTTTTTAAATCTTCATAAGCATTTTCAACGTGTTCTCTTCTGAGAATCGTTTGAAGCGGCTCTGCTAGAATTTCCCAATTGTCGCCCAAATCTTCTAGAAGTTTGTCTTTTGAGAGTACAATTTTTGACAATCCTTTTAATAGAGACTGGATGGCAATTTCAGATTGAGCAAATCCCGTGCCTATGTTTCTCTGTGCGGTTGAGTCACTCAAGTCCCTTTGCATTCTTGAGATTGTGAGCTTAGATGCGAGGTGATCAAAAATAGCATTTGCTATTCCGATATTTCCCTCTGCATTCTCAAAGTCTATGGGATTCACTTTATGCGGCATGGTTGAAGATCCAACCTCAGATTCATTAACATCTTGCTTGAAGTAACCAATGGATATGTACATCCATATATCCCTGCTTAAATCTAGACATATGTTGTTGATTCGAATCATCGCATGAAAGAGTTCAGCCATCCAATCATGAGGTTCAATCTGAGTTGTATATGGATTAAATGAGAGACCTAAAGAGTCTATATATCCATTTGCGACTGATTCCCAATCGACATTTGGATAAGCGATGATATGCGCATTGTAGTTGCCCACAGCACCATTCATTTTTGCTAAGTACTCAGTACTTTTAAGCTGGTCTAACTGCCTATCCAGTCGACTTAAAAAGTTTGCAAGTTCTTTACCCATGGTTGTTGGGCTGGCAGGTTGGCCATGAGTTCTTGATAGCATTGAGTCGCTCGCCCATGTTTTTGACAGTTCTCTGAGAACGTCTGTTAATTTTTTTAATGATTTGATATTTTCTTTAACGCCATCTTTTAGCATCAAGGCATAAGAGATATTGTTAATGTCCTCTGACGTGCAAGCAAAATGAATGAATGAAGTGTAATTTTTCCCCCCTTCAATATTCTCAATTTTTTCTTTTAAAAAATACTCAATGGCTTTGACGTCGTGATTGATTTTTCTCTCAATCTCTTTAATTTTTCTGGCATCACTCAACGAGAAGTCTGTATGTATTTTTTTGAGCGCATCTTTTAGTTGAGAGTCCATTGATGGGATTTGATCCATTTGGTCGCAATCGGAAAGGTATTGAAGCCATTTAATTTCGGCAATTACCCTGTATCGCATAAGCGCTGACTCACTGAAGATTTCACTTAAGTGTTCAACCTTTTTTGAGTATCTCCCATCGATTGGAGAGACCGCTTTTAGTTGTTCATCGCTCATGATTTTTTAATCCATCAAATCAGTGTGCAATAATACACTAAAGTTTCTTCTGTGACTGCTATTCTCTATGTATTATGATATCTACAAGGAGTAAATCTTGGCAGAAAAAAAATTCAGAATCGAAAAAGACAGCATGGGTGAACTGAAGGTTCCTGAGGAGGCTAAATGGGGTCCCCAAACTCAGCGTGCCATCGATAATTTTAAGATCAGTGATCACAAAATGCCTGCCGGCTTTATTCGTTCCCTGTCGCTCTTAAAATGGGGGCTCGCAAATGCAAATAAAGACCTCGGCCTCCTTCCAAAAGAGAAAGCGTCTGCGATCGCAGATGCCGCTATGGAGATCTTTGAAGGCAGCCATTTTTCAGAGTTCCCATTGGATGTTTTCCAAACCGGGTCTGGTACAAGCACCAATATGAATATGAATGAAGTCATATCCAATCTATCATCGACAGATTCAAACCCAGTGCATCCGAACGATCACGTCAATATGGGGCAAAGCAGTAACGATGTCATTCCTTCTGCCATCAATGTGGATGCTGTCCTCACCGTTACAAATAATTTGATTCCATCAATGAGACATTTAAAAAATAGCATTGAGGAAAAGGCAAAATCAATTGGGGATGTACCCAAGAACGGACGAACTCATCTCATGGATGCGATGCCCATTACGTTCTCCCAGGAAATGAGTGCTTGGTCTTCTCAAATCGAGGACGCCATTAAGCAATATGAACTATCCATGTCTAAATTGCAGCAACTTGCAATCGGAGGGACTGCAGTCGGCACTGGAATCAATGCTGATCCCGATCTCTCAAAAAAATGCTGCAATCATATAAATAAACTGACAGGCATGGAATTTAGACCTGCCAATAATTCATTTCAAGCAATCAGTTCGCAAGATTCGTCATTGATATTGTCTTCTTGCAATAAAACATTGGCTGTTGCATTGACGAAAATCAGTAATGATCTCAGATGGATGAACAGTGGACCATTGGGGGGCATAGGAGAAATTACTCTTCCTGCTCTTCAGCCTGGTAGTAGCATCATGCCTGGGAAAGTCAATCCGGTGATACCTGAATCGGTCTGTATGGTTGCAAGCAGGGTATTGGGCAATGATCTAACAATCACTCATGCTGCTCAGTCAAGCAATTTCCAACTGAATGTAATGCTCCCTTTGATAGCGCACACTCTGTCGGAGTCTTTGAGCTTGCTTTCAAATGCATGTCTCAGCCTCGCAGATAATGCCATAAAAGATTTTGAGGTAAATCAAGAAAATATTGAATCCATGTTAAATCGAAACCCAATTCTAGCAACCGCACTGAATGCCACCATTGGCTATGAAAAAGGGGCTCAAATCGTAAAAAAAGCATATCAGGAGAAAAGGTCGATCATTGATGTTGCTGTTGAAATGACTGATTTAGATTCCGATACACTTGCAGGAATATTAGATCCACTCAAACTCACCAGTAACCAATAATTCTGTTCCATTCTTGTGCTTGATCACATTAGACAGAGCTATCTTAATACCTCTCCCTCAAAAGATCCTGTAGAAGAGGTAAAGAAAAAACTACCTCAGCCCATAGTTCAGCAATACATTGAGAAAACAAGATTAAAACATGCTGCCGTCATGATCGGCATCACTCAATCCGAGAACAATGAATTAAGAGTCTTGCTTACTAAAAGAACGAGTCATCTCAAGCATCATGCCGGTGAGATCAGTCTGCCAGGCGGTTCATTTGATCATGATCAAGATCAAGACATCACCATGACAGCTTTGAGAGAAGCAGAAGAGGAAATCGGTTTGGGTAGAGAAGAAAGTGAATTGATTGGATATGTTTCACCACAAGTTAGTCTTGGAACTGGCTTCATAGTGACGCCGATAGTGAGCTTGATCCCTAAAGATTTTCATCCGACCCTTAATAAGAACGAAGTTGAAGAAATATTTGAGGTTCCAATTAGTTTTCTTTTAGACCGAAACTCTCTTCAAAACGAAAGAAGAATTTATGATCAGATTGAATGGACTGTTTATAGCTATAATTATTTGGATTATATGATTTGGGGTTTGACGGCTCAGATTTTGAGAAAATTTACTGGATTTATTGATTTTGATGATGAAAAAACTGCATAAAATAACAACCCAATTAAGAGATCCAAAGTCAGGATGCCCTTGGGATAAAGAGCAATCGTTTGAATCAATTGCAGATTCCACCATTGAAGAGGCATATGAAGTAGTCGAAGCTATTGAAAATCAAGACTACGAGTCACTAAAGAACGAATTGGGCGATTTATTATTTCAAGTTAGTTTCCACTCGCTGATGGCTGAAGAGAGAGGATTATTTACACTCGATGATGTTATAGACTCAATTATTGAAAAGCTCATCAGAAGACATCCCCATGTCTTTTCAGAAAAGAAAATTAATAGCTCTGAAGATCAAACAGATGAGTGGGAAAAAATCAAAGTCAGTGAGCAAAGAAAGAGAAATAAAGATATGAGCTTAATGGACGATATAGGAAGCAATCAGCCTGCATTAAATAGATCATTTAAAATTGGGAAGAAGGCTAGAGCAGTGGGTTTTGATTGGTCAGAGACCAATGGAGTGTTTAAAAAAGTCTTTGAAGAAGTGGACGAGCTGAAAGTCGCTATTGAATCGGAGAATAAAGACGAGATTGAGAACGAATTGGGAGATCTCTTTTTTACTTTAGTCAGCCTCTCTAGGCATTTGAATGTGAATCCTGAAAATGCATTAAGGGGAGCCAATAGTAAATTCATCAAACGTTTTAGAACCATGGAGCATATTGCAAAAACCAAAAACAAAACACTGGATGAAATGAGCTCAAACGAATTAGAATCATTGTGGCAAGAAGCCAAGGAAAATGATCGAGATGGCTAACGATAGGTTTATTTCAAAACTCAAGTCTCAAGCGAACAGAATGCCCAATAAACCAGGTGTTTACCTCATGAGCAATGATCAAGGCAAGGTGATTTATGTTGGTAAGGCAAAGGGTTTGAAAAATAGAGTCCGATCTTACTTCACGCCAAAGCCTCCTAACGATAAGGTCGAGGCCATTTTAAAAGAAATTAAAACAATCGATACTACAGTCACAATCACAGAGAGAGAAGCATTGATTCTGGAAAATACTCTCATTAAAAAACATAATCCAAAATTCAATGTTCTATTGAAAGACGGAAAAAGTTATCCGCACATCGAGGTCAATTTAAATCATGATTTTCCAAAATTTGCTTTTCATCGCGGAAAGAAAAGGTCTAAGCATGCCAGGTATTTTGGACCATACCCCAACGTTTATGCTGTCAGAAACACTCTGAGCAACCTTCAGAAAATATTTCTTCTGAGAAACTGCACTGACTCATACTATAAAAATCGCTCAAGACCTTGTTTGCAGTTTCAAATCAAAAGATGTTCAGCACCCTGTGTAGAAAAGATCAGCCAAAAGGATTATTCCTTTAATGTGAATCAAGCGGTTGATTACTTAAAGGGAAATGACAAGAGCATCATTGATAACTTTATCATCGAGATGGAAAAAGCTTCCACCGATCAAAATTATGAAAGGGCTGCTTTTTTTAGGGATCAAATTGCCAACCTTAAAGTGATTCAATCACAACAATATGTGGACGGGACAAAAAAAGTCGATGCAGACGTAATTTCATTGGTAGATCAAAGAGGCATGTATTGTTTGGCTGTATTATTTATCCGCCAGGGAAAAATATTGGGAAGCCGATCAATTTTTCCATCCCGAACAAAATATAACTCCAATCAAGAAATTCTGGCCACATCATTAATGCAGTTTTATTTGGAGCATGACATCCCAAGAGAAATTATTCTCAATCGAAGTTTGGATGGGAAGAGGGAAATTGAACAGGCCTTGATTGAGTCTCAGAAGAGGCACACAAAGATTAAAGATCGTGTGGTCTCATATCGTGCAAAATGGCTCAAAATATCTGTCGCTAATGCAGAGGAATCGCTGAAATCTAAGTTGGCCTCTAAGGCATCAATTTCAAATCAGTTGACGGGTTTAACTCAAGCACTGGGATCGAAGCAAAAACTCAGTGATCTCGTTTGTTTCGATGTCAGTCATCACATGGGAGATAAGTCTGTGGCAGCTTGCGTCAGGCTCAATGAAGAGGGATTCAGTAAAAAAGATTATCGACGTTTTAACATTGAGGGCGTGACACCCGGCGATGATTATGCAGCAATTTCAAATGCCGTTCAAAGATACTACAAAAGAATAAAGACAGAGAGTCAGGATTGTCCGGATCTTCTCATAATTGATGGTGGAAAGGGCCAGATTAATTCAGTCAAAAAAGTACTTGAATCCTTATCGATAAAAAACCAAATGATCATTGGCATTGCCAAAGGCGATAAGAGGGATCCAAAGAATGATCGTATTTTTTTAGAAGGACTCAAAAAACCCATCGATATGAATGGCCAAGATCCCGCCAAATTTCTAGTTCAATCAATACGAGACGAGGCACATCGTTTTGCAATCACAGGTCATCGAGCGAAGAAAAGAAAACAATTGCTTCAATCTGATCTCGAATCCATCGACGGAATTGGGCCAAGCAAAAAGAGAAATCTTCTAACACAGTTTGGAGGGATACAAGAAGTAAAAAGGGCATCTGTTGAAGATTTATTATCAGTTGACGGCATCAATAAGAATTTAGCTAAAAAGATTTTTAACTATTTTAATCCAAATTAATGTGCTGAGAGTTACGATCCGATATACTTTGTATATGTCGCTCAAATCCAATATAGCCAATATTCTTACTCTGATAAGGATTGCATCTATTCCGCTCATGGTCTTCGTGTTTTTTTCAGGCATTGAAAATGCAAGACCGATCTCTGCCTTTATTTTTATCGTTGCCGCTTTAACTGATTGGTTGGATGGTTGGGTTGCACGCGAATTTAATCAAACATCAAAACTGGGTGCTTTTTTGGATCCAGTGGCCGATAAGTTGATCGTTTGTATAGCGCTACTAATGATAGTTCAATCCGATCCAACGATGATCAATACCCTTGTTTCCATTGTGATTATAGGAAGAGAAATCTCTATTTCTGCACTGAGAGAATGGATGGCAGAACTTGGTGAGAGGCATCAAGTTTCGGTCATTGCTTTTTCAAAATTCAAGACAATATTACAAATGGCTGGTCTTTCATGCATGCTTTTCCAAGATGCATTGTTTGGAATTGATACTTACATGATTGGTATGATTTCACTCATAGTTGCAAGTATACTTACCGTTTGGACAATGATTATTTACTTAGTAAAAGCATGGCCATATCTCCAAGGAGGCAAAGACTGACATGAATCGATTGGTTATTTCAATACTGACTTTTTTAGTTTCTTTCAGTGTTTTTGCAATATCTGATGAAGACAAACGTTTTCTTGAGATTGTAGATTCAGAGTGGCAACGATCAATAGATGAAAACCCACTTTTTGCATCCTATATGGGCGACAAATCATCAAATCAGGATTGGCCAGATATCTCTGAGAATGCATTGAGGCAGAGACAGGAAAAAACCCTTAAAGCCCTTGAAGATGTCAAAAAGCTCAACCCCGAGAAATTAAGCAAAGAGAATCGGCTGAATCACAGATTATTCGTATACAACTACGAAAGATCAGTAAGAGGCCATCAATTTGACTCACACCTCCTTGTTTTTGGACAAAGAGGAGGCATCCAGCTTGAGCATGAAACCGCAGAGAGTCTCGGTTTTATGACAAGCCAAGATTATATTGATTGGATTGTTCGACTCGAAAAGCTTCCCAACTACATTGACCAACACATTGAGCTTGCGAGGCTTGGCATGGAAAGAGACATCACAGCTCCTAGGATATTAATGGAGAGAGTGGCAAGACAGATTGAATTGCAGTTAGTCGATGATCCGAAAGACAGTCCTTTCTTCAATGTTTTTAAAATAATACCAGGGACAATAGATGATAAGATCGCTATTCAGAAAAGAGCTCTTCAGGTGATTTCAGAAGCAATTATTCCAGCATATTCTAAATTCAAGGACTTTTTCGTTGAGGAGTATTTGCCAGCATCGAGAGCTTCTATAGGGGTTACGGATTTGCCAAACGGAAAAGCATGGTATGTGAATCTAGCGAAATACCATACATCTACTGAATTGACACCAGAAGAAATTCATCAAATAGGACTTTCTGAGGTCAAACGAATCCGCTCAGAGATGAAAAGAGTCATGAATGATGTTGACTGGGATGGCTCATTTGATGAATTTTTAACTTTTTTGAGAACAGATTCCCAGTTCTATTTTGAAACACCAGAAGAACTTCTCCAAGCATATTTAGCTACATCCAAAGAAATCGATCCTAAAATTGTACCTTTGTTTAAAGTTTTACCCAGGATGCCCTATGGAATAAAACCAATTCCAGCAGAATCGGCGCCTGACACCACTACTGCTTATTACATGAGGCCGGCTGCAGATGGTTCAAGGCCAGGTTACTATTATGTCAATCTTTACAAACCAGAAGTAAGGCCGAAATATGAGATTGAAGTGCTTTCCGTCCATGAAGCCGTGCCAGGTCATCATTTGCAAATCGCACTTGCTATGGAAATTGAGAATATTCCTAATTTTAGGAAATATTCCGGTTATACCGCCTATGTTGAAGGATGGGGTCTATATAGTGAAAGCTTAGGTTATGACATGGGTCTTTATCAGGATCCATATTCTGAGTTTGGAGCATTGACTTATGACATGTGGAGAGCGGTGAGATTGGTTGTCGATACAGGGATGCATTACAAAGGTTGGAGCAGGGATCAGGCGATCGAATTTTTTAAAGAAAATGCAGCCAAAACAGAGCAAGATATTGTTAATGAGATAGATCGTTACCTCATCATGCCTGGCCAAGCACTGGCATACAAAATAGGGCAATTGAAAATCACGGAATTAAAAAGCAGATCAAAGGAAATATTGAATGATAAATTTGATATCAAGGAATTTCATCATGTGATCCTAGGAGAGGGTGCACTACCCTTAGACATCCTTGAAGAAAAAGTTGATGAGTATATTCAAAATACCCAATGATACTGAGTATATAGATGCAAGCTTTATTGGAATATTTTGGTTTAGTTGCAGACGGCACGCTTTTGCCTGGATTTATTTTTGGAATAGTTCACGTAAGCCTCGTGATCATCGGATTTTACACCGGTTGGAGCATCAATAGATTTCTGAAAATTACCTCAAAAGGTTATATTTCTGGAATCATTGGCGCATCAATAGCTCATGTTATTGCGGATTTGATAGCATCGATTCTTGACCCTTCTATGAGAGCGAGGACACTAGGGATAGTAATAGGAGGTTTGATTCCACTTCTCTTGATTCCTCTTTTAGAAAAATATATCACTAAAAGCAAAGATCATATTGTGATTGGTGATCATGAAGACATAAAAAAAGATTTGGAAGAAGATCATCATGATTAAGAAAAAACTACCAGTTCTATTCTCAGTATTATTTATTTCCTCTTGAAGAGGCGGAAGGATGTCAAGTGTCAATTCAAGCGACATTAATCACACTTAAGAATATTCCAAAAGGCATTCCAAAGCCCGATGACTTTGAAATAATTCAATCAAAAATTCGAGAACCTAAAGAAGGAGAATTTTTAGCTGAAACAATCTATTTAGCATTAGACCCATATGTTCGAGTGACAATGGTCGGACGTCATTTTTTTAATACCCCTGAGATCGGTGATGTGCCAAGAGGATCTACAATATCGAGGATCATTTCCTCGAAACATAATTCTTATAAGGAAGGAGATTTGGTGGTTATGGAGTCAGGTATGCAAAGTCATGCAATTTCTGATGGTGCTGATGTATATCATGTGAACACTGGGTCTGCACCAATTACTACAGCACTTGGCATACTTGGAATGCCAGGTTTTACTGCGTATTCAGCGCTTCTGGGTCCAGCACAGTTACGGGAAGATGATGTTGTCTTAGTATCCGCAGCATCAGGCGCTGTAGGATCTATGGTCGGGCAGATAGCATCAATAAAGAATGCAAAAGTTATCGGCATTGCTGGTGGAAAAGAAAAATGCCAGTGGACAATTAAAAATGCATCAATGGAAAATTGTATTGATAGAAAAAGAGATAACATAGATCAAAAACTCAGCGAACTTTGTCCTCATGGAGTGGATATATTTTTTGATAATACTGGAGGAGAAATTCAGAAGATTGTTTTATCTAACCATATAGCTCTCAATTCAAGAATCATTCTCTCTGGTATGATCAGTCAATATAATTCTAGTAAACCTCCATCTGGCCCAAATTTAGGTAATATTTGCAAACAAAGAGCAATAATCTTTGGATTCGTTGTTTATGATTATGAGCATATGAAAGAATCTTTTATTAAGGATGCATTAAGTTGGTATAAGCAAGGTTTATTGCATTATTCTGAGGATCTTGTATTCGGCATCGAAAATACTCCTGATCATTTCATTAAGTTAATGAAAGGCGAGAATTTTGGAAAAACCATCGTCCAATTCATGGATTTATAGACTAAAGCTCCTGTACGTCAATTCGAAGTCCGGCGGGTGATCTAAAGCTAATTACTTCACCTTTCCCATAGATTAGATCTAATGATCCAAATTCATCAAAAATTATCGATCTCTCTTGAAGTTTTTTCTTTATTTCTGAGATAGTTTCTACCTTAAAAAGACAATGAAGTGTTCCAAGAGCTGGGGGGTTTGCTATTTTATATAGATTATCTTGTTTTTTTGCACCGATGTAGGTAACCAACTCAACTCTTCCGTAACGATCTGTTTCGTCGCCCTCAAGTAAATTAAGACGAAGTCCGCCCCCTTTAGGTAATCCAATCATCTTTTCAACGTGCTCACCAAATAGATCTTCACTGATCGTCTCTTTTAATGAAAACACATCTTTGAAGAAATCTGTTTCCTCATCTAGATCTAAAACAATTGTAACCAACGAAGTGATGCCTCCATAACCTTTATCAGATAATTGTATTTCCTCTCCCAATTGTTCAACAAAAATAATATTGGTATGGTCATGTCCTGGCATCTGAACTTCTAGAACCTCCGCTCCAATGGATTCAATTTGATATCCGACGTATTCGGATCTAAATTTATAACCAAGCTGAATTAATTCATGATATTTGCTTGGTAAGTCAAGACATGTCACATCCAGGTTTTTTGGACCAAGATCTGTTGCATTGGCACTTTCTCGAACAGGTTTCTCTGGTTTTTTGAATTCTACAAGATGAATTTTCCCTACATCTATTTTGGGAGTCGTCAGTAAGGCCTGTTTTATTATCTCATCATCATTGAGATGCCAGAGCTTAGATAAATCGACATCGCTTCCAAGTCTTTCAGAAACTATATCAAGTCCAAAGTTTTTTACCCAAAGTTCAGTTGCTACACCAATGTCTTGGACTCCGACTACAATGCTGTCAATGGATCGTATGGGTGACATTTTCTACCAATTAATCTTTTCGCCATTGTATCGAACAAAGCTGCCAGAAGATTCAAGGTCTAATTTTTCAATTTGTTTGAGCATCCCTTCAATGCTTTCTTTTGGTTCAAGATTGGCGCCACCGCCATTCATTCTTGTTTTTACATAACCTGGACACATAGCAAGGACTTTCACCTCTCTTTCTTTGAGGATGTCAGCCATCAAGGCTACAGATTTGTTCAATGCAGTTTTACTGGTTGCATAGGCAAATGCCTTTTGATGATCATCTGCGATAGAGCCGACCACACTTGAAATAAAAACCATTTTTTTATCTTGGCCTTTTTCGATTTGATCAAGAAATGTTTCAGCCATCTTAACCGGGCCAAACAAGTTAGTTTTAAAGACATCAGCCCAAACGTCATAATCTATCGTTCCATAGTGTTGCTTGAAAGTATTTTCAAAGTAGGGGAGAGGGCCAATGATGCCTGCATTGTTGATCATCACATCTATTGAGACATCTCTAAGATTTCGATTTAATTCTAGAATTGAATCGTGATCGTTAATATCTAACTTTACAATAATCAAACTATCTTTGAATTTTGCTGAGAACCTATTTAGGTCATCAATATCATTTGTATTTCTGCATGCAGCATATACATTATGACCTGCTTGCAAAATCTGTTTTGTAAACTCAAGTCCTAAGCCTCTATTAGCACCAGTGACTAAATAATTTTTTTCAACACTCATTTTTATTTCCTTTAATTTAAGATCTTATTGAAGTAATCAGATGTGGCTTTATCAGCAATTTTTTGTAGAAAAATCTTATCTTTTTGACTGATGGCTCCAGAGTAATCGTAATCTATGCCAATGGGAGATTTATCATAGATGCTTGCAAAGACTGTGCATGCGGCAAGATACGTGCCGAGAAGGCTTGGATGAGTTCCATCTGGTTCGTGTAATTGAATAGTCGGATTTTCTCGATAAGCCAGATCAAAAGCCAAACCAACTGGGATGACTAGAACCTTATTTTCATTACCGACTCTTGTGTATACATCCTCAATGACTCTTATTTGGTTCTTTTTGAAACCTTTGTGGGGCTCGATATATGCATGAGTCATGTACAATGCAGCTTGAGAATCTCTTGCCTTAATTACGTCGATATGCTTTTTTGCAAAGAATGAAAATTCTTCTCTATTTTTTTTTGAAAGAGGTTCTGCGCTTCCGCCTTGAAGAATAATTAGTTCAAATTTCTCTACTGAGCTTATTGCTTTCGGTTTAATTAGCCTTTCAACATCATGATGCTTGAGCCTTGATCCACCAATTGTCGAAGATTTGACTGATGCGCTTCCATCAAAATCGCTTTTGAATTCTTCTACAATCCTCTTGAAGTGATTATGTAAGCTATCGTTGTAATAGAGGTAACTGTTACCAACGAACAAAATTGTTTGAGGCTCTCTAATTTCAATGACTTCAGGATTCTCTTGAGAATGGATAGCCTGAGACAAGAATAATATTGAGATATAAATTATAAAATAAGGTTTCATGATTTGATTTTCACAACATGATGCCCATCAGTCAAAGAAAAATTAAAACTTATTTGCGGAGAAAATTTAAAGATACAGTATTTTGTAATGGAATAATTTTATCAATGATATATATAAATAAACGCATTAATTATGTTCTTTAAGTTGATGAAAAAAATACAAAAAAAATTGATATGAATTGCTTAGTCGCATAATTATTTTTTAATTAGTTTATGAAATCTATGCAAATTCACTTGACTGAAAAAATCATTCTGATTTATATTTCAAATTGTTAGGAAATTTGCAGCAGGTAGCTAAACAGTTCCAAACATAATTTACCAAAGAAGTTTTTTCAACATGCGTTCCAGCACACGAAACTTGGGTAATTTAGTGTAAACAAAATATTAAAAATCTATTTTTTTAATTTTTATTTAGAAATTATGGTTATTGGGGCTGACTGCAAATACCTCCCCCCTTCACAGATATAGTCCCAATAATCTTGTTAAAATAATTGTATTACTTGATTAATTTTAAGAGGAAATAGAATGAAATTAGTAACAGCAATAATTAAGCCTTTCAAGCTTGATGATGTTCATGAGCGTCTCACTAATCTTGGTGTGAAGGGAATAACAATTACTGAGGTCAAAGGCATGGGCAGACAGAAGGGCCACACAGAACTATACAGGGGTGCTGAATATCAGGTTAATTTCCTACCAAAAATAAAAATGGAGATCATTGTCACAGAAGAAATGGCAGAAAGAGTGATTGAGACAATTGCTGAGAATGCTTCAACAGGAAATATTGGCGATGGAAAAATATTCGTAACTGATCTAGAAGAAGTAATTCGCATCAGGACAGGGGAGAGTGGGAACGATGCAATTTAACTATTTAATATATTGAAGAGACGAGGATGACTAGTAAAAATAAAATTAATAAGAGGAATGTTTTTAATCTATTTATCGCAGCACTCATATTTTTAAACCCAATCGATGCGATGTCTCAAGAGTTAAACTCAGGAGATACAGCATGGATTCTGACTTCAACCGCATTGGTGTTATTCATGACATTGCCTGGCTTAGCGCTTTTCTATGGCGGATTAGTGAGAGTGAAGAATATACTTTCTGTTTTAATTCAATGTTTTGTTATTGCCTGTATCGTTTCTGTTATTTGGGTGATTTATGGTTATAGCATTGCATTTAAAGGGTCAGGAGCTTATTTTGGAGATCTCAGCACTATCTTCTTGAGTGGTATTGATAGAGGAAGTATTGCTGGAAGCATACCCGAGACTCTGTTTGTTATGTTTCAGATGACATTTGCAATTATTACTCCTGCATTGGTCATTGGCGCTTTTGTTGAGAGAATAAAATTTTCAGCTGTTTGTCTATTTACAGTTTTTTGGGTAACGCTGGTTTATTTGCCTGCTTGCCATATGGTTTGGGGTGGAGGCTATCTTGGTTCAATAGGTGTGATTGATTTTGCTGGTGGACTTGTTGTTCACGTTACCTGCGGGGTTGCCGCTCTTGTTTCTGCAATAATGATTGGCCCAAGGAGAGGTTTTCCAAATATCCCATTGCCACCGCATAACAGAACAATGGTTGTGATCGGGGCTGCGATGCTCTGGGTAGGTTGGTTTGGTTTTAATGCCGGTAGTGCCGTAGCTGCAAACGGAGACGCAGGTATGGCCATGCTTGTTACTCACATAAGCGCTGCCGTTGCTGCACTTGTTTGGATGTCTGTGGAATGGATTAAGCAAGGTAAACCGACTGTCGTTGGGATAGCCACAGGCATGGTTGCTGGTCTCGCCACGATTACCCCTGCAGCGGGAACGGTAGGACCTGAAGGCGCTTTACTAATCGGCTTGTTAGCTGGGATTGTATGCTTTTATGCCACTCAGCTGATTAAATCTGTCCTTAAGATTGATGACTCTTTGGATGTATTTCCAGTCCATGGAGTTGGAGGAATGCTTGGAATCATTATGTTGAGTTTTGTTGGAGATCCTGACGGTTTTCTTGGTTCAGGTGCATCCGGTATCTCAGAAGCAGGTGCACTGGATCAGTTGATTACTCAAATGATTGGAATTGCCCTTATCTTTGTTTGGACAGCAGTATTTACTTGGATCATTCTAAAAGGCATAGCTTTAGTCACTGATTTGAGAGTAGATGATGAAACTGAATCGCAAGGACTTGACATAATGAGTCATGGAGAAAGAGGTTACAACATGGAGTAATCCTATGGATTATANCGAGTAAACTTGAATTACTCTCAATCCAAGATAAAATTATAATCGTAATCTTAATAAGGTATGAGTAATCGATTATGAATGAACTGGATATTAAAAAAACCTGCCAGATTCTCGATAATATTATGAAATATGAACTCGCCGGTGTTGTTAGATACACCCATTCTTCAATGATGGTCAGCGGTCCATATAGAATTCCAATTGTCGAATTTCTTCAAGCGCAAGCCAATGAGTCACTAATGCATGCTCAAGAAGCAGGNGAGCTATTGAGTGGTCTTGAGGGTCACCCTAGTCAGAAAATTGCAGAAATAGAGGAAACACATCAGCATTCCATCAAAGACATTCTCGAGGAAAGTCTTGATCATGAATTGCATGCATTGGGTTTATACAATGATCTTCTCGATGAGGTTGAGGGCAAGTCCGTTTTTATAGAAGAATACGCTAGAAACAAAATTGGCCAAGAAGAGCAACACTCTTTGGAGCTTAAGAAAATGCTAAAAGACTACTCTTGAGTAAACCTTAGCTTTTTTTAGATCTCTTTTTTAGAAAATTTACGAAACGAAATATTGGGCCAAACGCCCAAAAGAAGAGAAAACCGCCTCTTTCCATCAATCTTAGTAGTTTGCTAAATGTTATCATCACAAAGAAAAAGGTCGGCTGAGAGGCCGACCTTTATCATTTTATACATCACTTAGAAATTATATTTATAAGACACTCTCCAAAGTCTTGGTAAGTCTTGGAATTGTGTAATGAAACCAAGTGCAACAAAATCCAATGTAGAATGGATTGCCTTCTTGTCTGAACAGTTGGTACATCCTGCAATAACCCNCCAATCGCCTTGCAAAGGTGTATAAGTGAACGTTAGATCAATCTTACTGACAGCAGGCCTTAGTCCAGCTGGAGTATTGTTTTGATTATTAAAATATTCATCTTCACGATTCAGCACACCAGTGAAGTTTAATTCACCGTTTTCAAGCGTGGTATCAAAGATAACCCCTAATCTGTATGAAAAATCAGGTGTTCTCTTTAGATCTTTGTTTGCGATTCCCTCAGCTCCTGGACGAAGTTCAGTNTATCCGCCGTCTAAAGTGGCAAAGTTTGCAAATAAAGTTAAGTTATCATTTGCTGCGTAGAGAAGCTCNCCNTCAAAACCATCCACTTCGGCATCCGCTTTATTCGAATAAACAAATGCTCCAGTAACTTGATCTATCGCAGTAATTTGGAGATCAGTGTAGTCTGCATTAAAGTAAGTCAGATTTAATCTAAGAGCATCATCCATCCACTCACTTTTTATTCCAAACTCAATATTGTCAACAAACTCAGGTCTTAGATCAACGAAGTCAGCGGCTGCAGTTACCCTAGAAGCCCAACCACCTCCTTTGAAGCTGTCACCAATGCTTGCATAGTACATGATGTTATCATTTGGCTGATAGTCGATCACAACACGACTCGTGAACTCATCCACTTCTATTGAAGTTAGTGTTCCAAGAGCCTCTACGGTTGCATTATCAAATGGAGCACCAATCGCAGCAGTTGACAACCAAGCACTTCGATCCATGAAGTTGGACTTTGTTCTTGCTTGCCATGGCACGCCATTGAGATCCAAGAACTGTGCAACATCGACAGCTCTTTCATCATCGGTGTAACGACCACCAACGGTCAATCCCCATCCGTCACCTAGATCGAAGTCTAAATCTGCATAAATGGCTGTGGCTTCAGTGGTATTAGTCATGTCACGCATAAAAGTTCCTGCTACAGCACCTCCGAATAGAAACAGTGCATCCCCAAAGAGAACATGGCTTTCTTCTTCGTAATAAGACGCTCCAGCAGCCCATTGAATATTCCCGGTTGTTCCTGTGAAATTAACTTCAAGACTGTTTTGCTCATGATCACTTAGGTTTGGTATTGAATAGGCAGGCACAACCTGATCAGAATAATCATTATTAAAACTNTGCGTAAGGTCATGATCGGAAGCAATGATTTCCATTTGGGTATCATTTTCTAGATCAATTGTTGCCTTGATACTGTATGCAGTAAAATCTGTTTCTGCCCAAGTATTTTCAAGACCACTCTCAACTTTATAAATGTCATCGCCGCAACAAGCACTCAATTTATTTGCACCAACGATTCCACCAGTGTTGTCTTCTGCTTGCTCTGCAGTAAATAGTATCTCGGTACGATCATTTGGAACAAATAGGAATTGTGCTCTTGCACCTGTTGCATCTCTTTTCCATTGATCTCTATTCANTGTGACATTCTCAAGAAAACCTTCACCCTGATCAATCGTATATGCAGTAAGTTTTGCATACAGATTATCTGTGATAGGGAAGTTAAACTTAGCGGATGCTTCAAATGTTTCATAATCACCGTATGCTATATCTACCCAACCTTCTGTTTCTTCAGTTGGTTTTTTGGTAATTATTCGAACCGCTCCACCGGTGGTATTTCTTCCATAAAGAGTTCCTTGTGGACCCTTTAGCACCTCAACACTTTCTAAATCATAGAGCCTTGAGTTGTTGGCGATTTGTCTTGACATGAAAACGCCATCGACAAAAGTTCCAACTGCAGGATCCATTGTTGATACCGACTCGTCTTGTCCGATGCCTCTAATAAAGTAAGCAGCAGCTTGTGGTAAGCCAACATTATTGACACCTGTCATGCCAGGAATGTTTTTTACAAGATCGATTGTATTGCTGATATTCAGTCTTTCAATATCGTCACCAGAAAATGCAACAATAGAAATAGGAACCTCTTGTAGAGACTCGCTTCTTTTTTGAGCTGTAACAACGATTTCCTCTAACTCTGCCGAATAAGTAGGCAACGTTGAAATCAAAAAAGGCATCACTAAAATGCTTTTAAAAATGACATTAAGAACTTTTGAGTACATTTAATTTTCCCCTTAGTAAAATCTTTCAATTTAAGACTAACAAATATTCGCCTATGTACAAATCAATAAAAGAGATATTTTGTAACTCTCAAATTAAGATGTTGAAATCTTTTTTCCTTTGATTAAAGCTTA
>NZHP01000029.1 GCA_002691465.1 Gammaproteobacteria bacterium
ATATTATACTTTTTTTAATGTATTTATTTATATTATTTATATAAATATATGATTAATATATATTTTTTATATATTACTTATAGTTATATTAACCTCATTTTTGCTGTATATTTTGTGGTTTTATTCAACGATGATGATTTTGGTCAGCGATTTTAGAAACTTAGCTATGGTTATTAGAAAAGCGATAAAAGATAATAAAAAATATATCAATTCTTGGCTCCAATTCATTACATCTATCAATTAAATTGAAGATTTGAGTGTATTTAATATGGTGATTATTAGGTATATATCCTTAATAATCAGTTATTTATAGTAAATAACATTGATTATTATGAACTATTTAGTCCCCTACTCTATTTATGGGATTTTTGAATTATAAGTTATTGATATTATTGAAGATATTTAATTATAGACTTTACAAATCGCTCCATCTTCATCGCTCTCGAGCCTTTTATCAAGATAATAGCTCCTTGTGACTTGAAATATCTGTGCACGACACCTCTGGATTTAATAGAAGTCTCCCTCGTGAGCTCTAAATATGGAAAATCATCTACCTTATTCTCAATTTGTATGATTTTTTCTTTTTCCTTATCATTAAGTTCTTTGGTTACATTTTTGAATTTATCACCAACCAAAATCAGTTTTTTCAAATTATTTATTTCTAATGCATAAGTAATCACTTTCTTATGCTCTTCACTTGCATGATCTCCAAGATCGTACATGTCACCTAGTATAAGCATCCTCCCTCTTTCATCCTTCCAATCATTTATTGTTTTCATTGCTGATTGCATGGATGTTGGGTTTGCATTGTATGTATCGTCAATCACTAGGTAGTTACTTATTTTGTGAATATGAAATCTATTCTTTAAAGGATTTGTGAAGCCAGACAAGCTCTTCATGGACTCATCAATATTATATCCAAATTGCTCTAAAGCCAATGACGTTAAAACAGCATTTAAACAGTCATGCTCTATCGAAGCTTCAAATTTAATTTGCCTATCTGTATTCTCTGAATTCAATGAGATCTGATATTGATCATTTTGATCAGAATCTTTTTCGCACTTATAAAACCAGGCTGTATTGAGATTTAAATCATTCGAGTCATACAGCTTTATCTCATTTGATTCTTTCAACAGCTTATGATTCTTAGAGAGATTTTTGAATGCAGCTTCTATCACATTCCCGGATTTTTTAACTGCCTTAACTAGCTCTAACTTTGTTCGGATAATATTTTCAATGCTTTTAAATATTCCAACATGACTATTATTAATATTCGTGATAACAAGTTGATCAAATGAAAAATATTCAGCAATTTTCTGGAAATCTCCATCATGTCTAGCGCCACATTCTAGAACAAGATTTTCAGTGGAAGATGTACATCTAAGGATTGTGTAAGGAATTCCAAATTGATTATTTTCATTGCTTTTTGTAATGATTGTTTTNTTNCTATCCAAGANCTTTCCCATCATTTCNTTAACAGTTGTTTTCCCATTACTTCCGGTAATGGCAATTGTTATTGGGTTAACTTCCTTGTGGTGATGGCTTGCAATTTTAAGAAGTGCATCATAAGTATCTTTCACTAAAATAAATCTACCAAGTGTCTCTGGATTATCTGTGATTACTGCAATTGATCCATTATCTATTGCATCCTTNCAAAAAATATCNCCATCAAAACTCTCGCCTTTGAGTGCCAAGTAAACTGCTCCATTCACCTCCTCTCTTGAATCAACAGTGATTCCTGTGAAGGACTCATTATTAGAAAAGAGTTCTCCGCCGATAACATCGGAAAGCGTTTTTAAATCATTTATACCTTCAATTGCAAACAAGATAATACCTCTAATGGTGCCCCGAAGAGGATTCGAACCTCTGACCTTCGGATTAGGAATCCGACGCTCTATCCTGCTGAGCTACCGGGGCCTGAATCAATTATAACACTTCTAATTTTTGCGATTTTTGCTATTGTTCCTCCATGAGTAAAAAGGCGCATAATAAATTGATAAAGATAGGTGATTCGCATGCTCCAGAGCTGAGTTCGATTGTCAGTCGTAATGGAATAATTTCCATCGATGTGCCAAAAAATCTCGATGTTTTTGATTGTTTCGCACAAACGGTTGTAGAACAACAACTCTCATACAAAGCAGCAAAAAGTATTTGGGCTAAAGTCACTAAATCGGCTAAAAATATGGATCTAGAGCTGATTGATTACTTTGATATGAAGAATTTCAAATTAATCAGAGAAAATGGNCTCTCACAAAATAAAATTAAATCGATAATGGGTGCGAAAGAAGCCATTCAGAATGGTGCTATATCAATGAAAATAATCCAAGAATTACCTTATAAAGAATATAAGGATTTAGTTAAGAGCCTATGGGGTTTTGGTGATTGGTCAGCTGAAATGATTGCCATTTTTTATCTTGGGAGAACTAATGTTTGGTCCGATGGTGACTTAATGTTAAAAAAAGGAATTAATGAAATCTGTGAAAAATCAAATATCACTCCTCAAGAATTAGTTGAGATGGTTGATCCTTTCCAGTCTTACTTGGCTCTTCACATCTGGCGACATAAAGATTGATTATTTTTTAAATACGAGAGAGGCATTTGTGCCTCCAAAGCCAAAGCTATTTGACATCACAGTCTCTAGCCCTGCATCCTCAATAAGATCCGTAACTATGTTGAATCCTTTTGCATTATCGTCGAGATTCTCAATATTAATTGATGGCGAAATAAAATCATGTTGAAGCATCAGGATGGTATAAATTGCTTCGTGGACTCCTGCAACACCAAGAGAATGTCCCGTCAATGATTTGGTTGACGTAATCCTTGGTGTGTCATCACCAAATACCTGTCTCACCGCTTCAAGCTCTCTCATATCACCCACGGGTGTGCTCGTTCCATGTGCGTTCAAATAATCAATTTCGCTATTATCCTGCATTGCTTGTTGCATGCATCTGATTGCGCCTTCCCCAGATGGTTGAACCATATCAAACCCATCTGATGTTGCTCCATATCCAACAAGTTCTCCATAGATATTAGCTCCCCTAGCAATCGCATGTTCGTATTCTTCTAATACAACAACACCGCCACCGCCTGAGATAACAAAGCCATCTCTATGGGTATCAAAAGGTCTGGAAGCAATTTTGGGGTTGTCATTGTATGAAGCTGATAATGCTTTCATCCCATCGAAGAATGATGCAAGAACCCAATGAACCTCGTCACCCGCTCCAGCAAAAATAATGTCTTGTTTGTCAAACTGAATCAGTTCTGCTGCATTCCCAATACAGTGAGCACTGGTTGCACACGCCGAGCTGATTGAATAATTAATACCTTTGACTTTAAATGCAGTACCTATCACTCCAGAATTACCGCTTGCCATAGAACGTGTTACAAGAAAAGGGCTTACTTTTCCTTTTTCTCTTAAGGAGTCAGCACCAGAGACAATGGTTTCTGGAGATCCTCCACCATTGCCCATAATCAATCCGGTTCTAATATCGCTAACCTGATCTTCAGAGAGGCCACTATCTTCCACTGCTTCTTTCATAGCAAGATAATTAAAACCAATTCCATCGCTCATGAAGCGTTTTAGTTTTCTATCGATATGTTCTGCTAAATCGAGCTTGATTGATCCAGCAACTCGACTCTTAAGGCCCATTTCCTCAAAGTCTTCCCTATAGTCGATTCCTGAAGCACCTTTCTTTAGGGATTCTAAAACTTCGTCTTTATTGTTCCCAATAGAACTAACAATTCCGATTCCGGTGATTACAACTCTTCTCATAATTATATCTCTGATAAATCAGTGAATAGGCCGACTCTAAGGTCTTGCCCTGTATAAATTATTTTATCATCGGCTTTAAGTGTTGCATCTGCTATACCCATGACGAGTTTAGAACGAATGACTCTCTTGATATGAAGATGATAGGTAATCAGCTTTGTTTTTTGTGTCACTTGGCCAGAAAATTTGATTTTTCCTCCACCCAATGCCCTGCCTCTTCCTTGACCTCCAGACCAGCCAAGAAAGAAACCTATGAGTTGCCACATGGCATCAACGCCAAGTGATCCAGGCATGACTGGGTCTTTGAAAAAATGGCAATCAAAAAACCATGCATCCTTTTTAATATCTAATTCTGCAATGATTTCTCCTTTGTCATATTCACCCCCTGTATCGCTGATATGGGTGATTCGATCAATCATTAGCATGGGTGGGAGAGGAAGCCTGGCATTGCCTGGGCCAAATAGTTTTTCTTTGGCGCAGTCCATCAGATCTTGCANATTATATGAGTTCTTTCTTTCCATGGCGTTAATTTTAATCAAATATTGGAATCTTTAGTATATTTTTAAACGCCATAAGTCAGCTGAAGAGTTTTGACTTTACCAAACCAAGGTACGGTGACAATAAAGATCTGATCGTTACCGTTTAAAGAGTCTAAGTTGATATTTTTACTCCCTTGCAATTCAACAACAAGTTTAGATAAGTTCTCAGGATGAGAAACAATGAGAACGATTTGACCCGAATGATCGTCTTTAATCGATTGAATAAAATTCTCAACAATATTTTGATCAACAATGTTTATAGGTAAATCTAAAAGACGTGATATTGGTTGAGCAGTTTCCTGTGTTGCTCTATATGAGGTTGCATATATCGCATCTACACCAGAGACNACATCCACCGATGACAAGGCTGATGCCAGAGAGTTCGCTCTTTCCATACCTTGACTGCTTAGACCTGAATTTGAGTTTAAATCGGTCTCAAGCTCTGCATGCGTGGTAATAATGACCGTTGTTGTTACCTGAGATTCAAAGAACCAAGAGAGTAATACTGCGAAGCCTGTAAAGAGTAAAGCAAATACAATGCGTCTTAACTTTCGCTTNTTTCTTCTGGACTTATATTCGTCAATTCGATCAATCATCGCGTTCTCTATCATCTAAAACCGTATATTCTGCATCAATTATTGTCTCATCTGAATCCTTACTTTTCTCCTTCTTCATAAAGAAACCTCGTATGTAAAAACCAATGATCACCAATATTAAAAATCCAATAATAGTCATCAACACCAAACCACCAAAAATGATCGAAAGAACGAATATACCGAGTCCAAATAGGATGCCTAAAGCTCTGATGATTAAATCAATGGGTGACATATTTTATTGCGAAGTATATTTGATGTTGCATAAGAGGTTATTAAACTTTATATCATTTTAGTAGGCAACTATAGATAAAGAAGGCCATTTAAAAATCTTTAAAAAAATTAACAATATTTTATTGAATGTTCTCTTTTTGTTCTCTATTATCTAATTAACAAAAAATTGAGAAAAGAAATGTTAAATCCAAGCGAAACTAAAACCTTAAAATTCATTCAAAAGTACTGCATTGAGAAGGGCTGCTCACCTACCCTTACAGAAATTGCCGATGGAATCGGCATTAAATCCAGAGGCGTTGTGCATAGATACATTAAGTCTCTTGAGTCCCAGAAATTACTCAGCGTAGCATCCAATAGAAAAAGAGGTATATGCCTCAATCTGGAAGCCTATGAAAACCAATCTATTGCCCCTATTATTCCGCTATTGGGGCGTATAGCAGCGGGACAACCGATCGAAGCAATTGAGGATAGGCATGAAATTAACCTTGCGGACTTTATCATGGATCCCGATCGATTTGCCTTACAGGTAACTGGTGAATCAATGATGGATGCCGGTATCCTTGATGGAGACACAGTCATCATTAAGCATCAAAACACTGCAAACAATGGCGATATTATTGTCGCGCTTATCGATGGTCTTGAGGCAACACTGAAGCGATTTAAAAGACTTCCCAAAGGAATGATACTTTTAATTCCAGAAAATAAATCCATGGAAGCAATCGCGTATGAGGCTGAGCGCATACAAATACAAGGAGTGGTTGTTGGCCAACTTAGAAGCTACCAATAAAGATTCTTGGCCAAGAATCATTGCTCTGGTTGATATGAACTCTTTTTTTGCATCGATCGAGCAAATGGATTATCCCGAGTTGTATGGAAGGCCTGTTGGCGTTACAAATGGTCTGCAAGGGACTTGCATTATCACGTGTTCCTATGAGGCCCGTTCTTGGGGCATCAAAACTGGTATGCGGTTAAAAGAAGCTAGAAAATTGTGTCCAGATATCATTCAAAGACCCTCTAGACCCAAAAGATATGCGCAAATCTCTACTCGCATCATGTCTGCACTCAAGGCCGTTACTCCGGATATAGAAATCTTCTCTGTTGATGAGGCATTCTTAGACCTAACCCACTGCAAGAAAATTATTCATTCACCAGAGCAAATAGCAAAAAGAATTCAAGATCTTGTATGCAATGTATCAGGAATATCATGTTCAGTTGGTATAAGCGGAGATAAAACAACTGCAAAATACGCTGCTAAACAAGACAAGCCTTACGGGATCACAATCATCTCTCCTCTTGATGCTGAGTCTAGATTGGAGAATACTCCAGTAGATCAATTGTGCGGCATTGGAAAAGGCATAAAAAGATTTCTCAATTCGCATGGGGTATATAAATGTGGCGATATGAAAAACATCCCGATCAGTGTTCTTGGTAAGCACTTTGGGCACCCGGGTCGAAGAATTTGGCTGATGGCTCAAGGCAAGGATCCTGAACAAATACAGACCGCTGTCGCTCCACCAAAATCAATAGGTCACGGAAAAGTTATGCCTCCAGATACTCGTGATAAAAGAGTCATTCTTACCTACTTACAGCACATGAGTGAAAAAGTAGGTGCCCGACTTAGAAAACATGACTTCAAATCTTCAGCATTTTTTATTGGATTAAAGTCTAAAAACGGTTGGATAGGGTCAAAACTGAAGCTCGCCTACTCTATTGATGATGGACTAAAGATCATGCAACTCGGGGAAAATATGATCAGAAATAGATGGCATGGAGAAGGCATTCACCAGATACAAGTCACTGCCCTCAATCCACAAAAATCAAACCAGCAAATTGATTTCCTGGAACAAGGCGAACATGCGAATATTGCTGTTAAAAATAGAGTCATAGATTTAATCAATGAGAAATATGGCAACCTAACGATCGCACCCAGTAACTTAATGAACAGGTCAAGCATGCCTGATGTAATTGCACCGGCTTGGAAACCATCCGGTCATAGACAAACAATACAATGACATGTGTGGCGGAGCTTCATATACGCATAAGGGTGATCACATGAGGGTGTATTTCCCAAATCCAAAAGCAAAACTTCCTGTCATCACGAAAGAAAGTGATACAAAACTGATACTTTGGGGGAGGCGTAAAGGGCAGCCAGGAAAACTCCCATTAGGAGGATGGGCAAGATTGGATTCTATTCATTCTGGAATATGGGACAGATGGTTTCCAAAACCTGTAAAAATACCTGTATTGAGCTTTATGGAAAAAGATCATGAGGGAAAAAGTCATTGGTTTGATTTAGTTAAAGGACAGTGGATACAAGGTTTAATAGCAGTAGAAAAACAAGAACAGAGACTATACGTAGTAACAATTGAACCGGAGCTTGAACACAGCATTCATGACCGATGGCCTAGGGTTATGAGTGGTTAGAGCAAGTTAATCTCGCTTTCGGTTTTGCCTTCTCCAATCTTCAGGATCTAAAAAATCACCGCTCCAAATACCTGCTCTATTAACCATGGCTTCTATCATCTCTTCTTCGTATCGAGTCGAATAGCGAATATAAGCAACTGCCATTCCGGTTCTGACCATTTCAGATTGCAAGTCGACGCCGTTTGCATAACAGATGCTTAGCGTTCTTCCATATTTATCCTCGCCTTCATCTGTGCATTCAACTTCATTTTTCCCAATCAGCTTTTTTAAAGCAGCGGTAGCCTTCTTTCCACAAGCCCAAATTTTTCCATTGGGTCTTTCGCAGTACTGAGTCAATCCATAGTAATAGGATTCAGGAGCATCAATGCCGCTAAATCTGATCTTCGTGTTGCCGATGGTAATGGTATCTCCATCAACAACGGTGGCTTTTCCCTTGATATAGATCTTATCTTTTCTCTCTTTTTGATTCGCTCGTTCATCTCCCAGAGTATCTTCACGATAGTCCTCTGCAAGATTCATGGGTATCTCGTCCGATTGAATTGGTGAGTCAGTCATGGGGATATCAAATGGATCCGGCTCATCATCAATTTCCTGAGCAATGATGTTAGATGCAAAGAATGAGATAACGATTAGAGAATACATTGATGGTTTGCTTATTTTCATAGATCTGGTCAATTCGGCATCCTTTTCTTGGTTAAATACTTACCTACTGTTTTGGTTAACATCTTCGGAATAATCATTGAGATTAAAGCAAAGAACTTATTTAACCAACCATTAATGATTAAATTTTTTCCGCTCATAACCGCTTCATATCCTTGCTCTGCTACCTTTTCTGAACTCATCCATAAAAAATCAGGTGTATTTGCAACCTCAGGCATATTTGCAGCAATATGAAATTCACTTCTGGTGAGTCCTGGACACAATGCCGTACAAAAAATGTTTTGATCCATGTATTCATAATGGATCCCTTCTGAGAGTTTGATTTGATAAATCTTTACAGGGCTGTAAAGACCGCCTCTATCTGCGGGAGGTATATAAGGAGCCAAGGATGCAACATTGATAATTCTTCCATACCGTCTATCGATCATTCCAGGCAAAAAGATATGTATCAGTTCTGTCAGGGAACCAATCATCACCTGAATAAAATCGGAATGCTCATCCCATCTTACTTTTTCAAATGATTGTGGATTGCCATAACCTGCATTATTAACCAGTGCATCAATGTGGATATTTTGCTCTTTGCAAAAGTTAAATATTTCTCTTGGTGCAACTTCATTGCTCAAGTCAGCTGAAATAATATGAATCTCTTGATTCTTTGTTGTTTGCAATAGATTGGCTTTGATTGCTTCCAATCTATCTGTTCTCCTTGCGGTCAATACAAGATTGAAACCATTCTTAAAAAATACCTCCGCAAATGATTTGCCAATCCCTGCTGAAGCACCAGTGATTAGAACAGTCTTGTTTTGATCACTCATTTCAATTCTTTATAAGATTGTAACCAATAAGGCATAGCGCAATGCCTAGTATCGCCTGAACCGAGATGTAAGTGAGCATTTTAAGATATTCTCCATTCTCTATGAAAACTTGGGAGTCCATAGCTATTGCTGAGAATGTTGTAAAACCCCCAAGGACTCCTATGGTGAGAAAAAAGAATAGTTGAGTTTGATCTCCCAATTTTTGTGTGAAATAACCGGAAAGCAATCCAATCAGAAAGCATCCAATCAAATTCACTAATATTGTTCCAATTGGCAATGAAGTAGCGAATGACCTCTCTATGGATGAACTGAGTAGAAACCTTAAAATGGTTCCAATAAAGCCTCCCAAACCGATAATCAGTGATGTATAGATTATTTGAGTCATCTTAAGTGAAACCTCATGAATCTTCCTTTATCAAATCTTTGATTTCTTGTTTCTGATTTTTTCTTTTGTATCTCTTTTTGGGCTCATGAATTTTCGAAATCGCATGAGCAGGTGATTTTTTTCTAGTTTTAACATTCTTCTTGTCCGTCATTTCATCTCACTAATCCATTCCGTAACAAGATCAATGGCCTCAATATGCATCAGCGATCTTCCTGATTCAGGCATCATGATGTCTGGTTCATTGGAAAGCATTCGAAATAAAAGGATCGATTCTTCAGGATGGCCCGGAACAATCGAGTAGCTTAGCCCCCCGCTTCCTCTTCCTGCAGCAACAGGTTTCTTGTATATGCCAAATTCTTCGTCATCAATTGATAAATACAAACCCGATGAACTTGCAGAGCCTTCTGGAGAATGGCAATGGCCACAGTTTATATCTAGATATGATCTTGCTCTATTGTCGATATCATAATTCTGATCAAATGCATCCACCATTAAATAATCTGAATACCTCTTTTCCTCTAGAAACCCCAGGGTTGTCCAATGACTAATTTGATTGGTCATTTCCTGATTCTGATAAGAAATCGCCTTATTGATGTTTCTTGGCTTAGGTCCTATAGGTTCTACAACATCATTCTTTAAATGACATTCTTTGCATTGATTCTTGTTCGGCGCTCTATACCTTATGCTAGCTGCATTTGAAGGAGTAATGACATCAGTCACTTCAATGGTCTTGCCGCCCAATGCCAAGTAAGCGTCTCCTCTCTCAATATCCCAAACATACGTCAATGCATCCCATCCATTTTTTTTATTAAGCAATAAACGAGTTTCAAGCAGTAGTGTCCCACCATCGATGTTTTGATAAGAAAAAGTTTTAATTAGTGCTGCACCGATCGGAAAATTAAAAACTTCTTCGCCATCATATTTTGCAGTTGCACCATCCGGTAGATAAACAAAACGGTGCTTATCCGTGTAGTCAGAGAAGAGTGATGTGATGAGCTCATAAGGGACCACATCATCGTTTGGGATTTGCCTTAATGGATCAGAAAAAAAATTAAATTCAGACAATGTCTTTGGTGTTTCATCAGAAAGAATCGCATCGTCATTTACTGCAAAAGTACTGCTTGAGAAGCATACCAAAATGAAACAACTCAGTAGGTTCTGCTTCATGTCTTCTTAGTCAATTATGACCGGGGTTAGCGGTGTTATTTTTCCAGAATATGCAGACTGATCCCGACTTAGTTGATTTGGCAACGAAAGCATGTATCTTATCGGATTCATTACAGCAAAACCTATCTCGCCATTATCTTTAATAATCAATTTATCTTCTTCGGGCTGTCCTAGAATCATTTGTTTTATGGGTAAAACACCGTCCCAGAAAACATCCGGCATATCCCCTTTTGATATCTCAAATAGGATGGATGCAATGTCCTTATCTAAGTCTGGGTTATTGCCTGATCGACTGATTGCATTGTTGTGTATTTGAACCGATTTAGGATGTGGGTAATATCCAGAATCACTAAAATCAACCGAGTCATCGTCATTGATGTAACTCACCACAGCAATGCCAACGGTTTCATGATCCTCAATTTGATTATTAAAGATCTCGACATTTGAATTTGCCATGATAATTATTCCTGTTCCACGAGGGACTTCCCCAACAATGTTCCCTTCGGGAGCGAAATTATCTGTGTTGTTATCCGATATTGAGTTATTAAAAACTCTGACATCATGCCCGCCTTGCTGTGGTAAACCAGGCAAATCAAAGACTAGTATTCCTCCTGTATTATTGACAGCTGTATTGTCATAAACATCGGCATAATAAGAATTTTCAATCTCAATTCCTGCGACATTAAATTTTGCAATGGAGTTTCTAACTATAATATTCTCAGACTGACCGACATAGATACCTGCATCAGATGCTCCAATTGCAATGCAACCGTCTATAAGGACATTTTTTGACTCCACTGGATATAAGCCATAAGCCCCATTCGTTGACAAAGGTCCACCCGACCATTCAGTTCTAACATTGATAAATGATATTCCATCGCTGCCTTTAACTTTGATGGCATCTCCTTTTGTATCCAATACAGCAAAGTCTCTCAAAACGACATCATCAGAAGTAACCATGAGTCCTTGCGCACCTGATTTTTGCTCAGAAAAATCTAAGATGGTTTCTTCATGACCATTCCCTTGAATCGTAACACTATCAATATCCAAAGAGAGGCTGTCTTCAAGCTCATAAATGCCTGAAGTGAGCTGAACAATATCGCCAGGCTCTGCAAGAATTAGAGCCTCTTGTAGTCGCTCCTGAGAGTTTTTAGAAGGTGCAATGATGATCACTTCAGAATAAACATCCAATGACAATGCCAAAAAACATCCGATGATTAGAATCAAGAAATCCTTTCTCAAACATTTTACCATCCGCATGCCCTTCCCTCATTTTGATCATCCAGCCATTTTTTCAAAGGCTCATAATAATTTAACAATGATTTTCCACTGAGTGTTCGCTGACCAGTGATTTTCTCAAGAGCATCGGGCCAAGGCTCACTTTGACCAACAGCCAACATATTTCTCAAACGTAAACCCGCTTCCTTATTTCCATAAATAGAGCATTCATGTAAATCTCCATCAAACCCCATTGACTCACACAGTGCTTCATGAAACTGGTACTGCAATACCCTTGCAAGATAATATCTTGTATAAGGTGTATTACCAGGAATATGGTATTTTGCTCCGGGATCAAAAGCATCTGCTGGTCTCTCAATCGGAGATGCAACGCCTTGGTATTTCTCTCTCAGTTCCCACCAGTAGTCATTGAGTTGATCGTCACTCAGATTTCCATCAAAAACAGCCATTCTCCATTTATCAAGCATCAAGGTCCATGGCACAGCAACAACTCCTTCTAATGCTTGTTTCATTAGCAAACCAATCGCATTTTCCTTGCTTCTCTCAGCCTCTTCCTCGGATATAAAATCAATGTCTTTCAAATAACTTGGGGTGATTGACAAGGACAATAAATCTCCCACAGCCTCATGAAATCCATCATTTGCACCACTCTGAAAGACCTCAGGAAGGTCGGCATATGCCTGATAGTAAAAGATATGTCCAAGCTCATGATGAATGGTAATAAAGTCTTCTTCATTCTTTTGTATACACATTTTAATTCTAAGATCTTGTTTTTGACTGTCTATATCCCAAGCGCTCGCGTGACAAACAACATCTCTGTCTTTTGGTTTTACAAATAAAGATCGATCCCAGAAAGTATCCGTCAATGGATCAAAACCCAATGACAAAAAGAATGATTCAGCTATCTCGACCATTTCGACCTCTGATAGCTCTCTATCTAATATGATTTGAGTGAGATCTATTGAACTGGTGTCGTCAAAATCATAGACAATATCTGAGATATTACTCCAAGATTGAGCCCACATGTTGCCCAGCAAGTGAGCGGGTATAGGCTTATCGATAGGAACAATTTCATCTCCATAATAATCATTCAGCTCAGCCCTGACATGGCATTGCAAGCTTTCATAAAGTGGACGCATGTCTTCATAGACCTGATCAACAAGCAAAGAAAATTCCTCATTGGACATGTCGTATTTACTGAACCAGAGATCGGATAAACCACTAAATCCAAGATCACTTGATCCTTGGTTTCCAATTTCAACCATTCTTAAGTACTTGTCCTTCATGGGTGGGCTGATTTGCCTCCAACCGCTCCATGCTTTCAAAAGCTCATCGGGATCTCTTGAGTTATCAATAATTGACTCAAATGCTTCTAAGTCATAGCAGTCATCTTCCCTAAAACAATGTTTGCCCGTGCCGTACATGGCTTCAAGTTCAGTCATAATCTGAGAGAGTTCACCGGCAAGATCTTCATCGAGTGGAGGTGGCATAACAAAACCATTCTTGATTAAATTAAGGGCTCTTCGATCCAAAGGATCAAGGTCTAAACCGTCAAATGATGCAGCTGTTCTAGCAGACTCTAAGGCATCAAGGGTGTATTTTTTTGAATAATCTGCAGCGATCACTTGGGAATCATGGCTGATTAAGTTTGATGCTATCCAAAAAGCTGAAGATATGACAGGACCATCTTGAGTGTATTTCTTCTCATACTCAGAAAGGAATTCCTTAACGTCATCTTCTGAAAGGTTACTTCCTTGATCATTGGAACAACCAACAATGAAAGCAAGAATGCATATGCTTAAAAATATTTTTTTCATACAAAGATTATAACTATTTTAAGAAGATTTAGATAAGTGATCAGAATAGATCTGTTTCATTGGTGTAAGTAACCTTATCAAACTCATTTTCCTGATTAATGGTAATTATGATTGGTGAACAACAAACAAAACAATCTTCAGTATATTTTTGTTCACTAATTGAGGCATCAATTACGATCGTAATTATTTCACCACAGTTCGGGCAACTAATTTGGTATTCTTCAAGAAGGCTCATTGATGCTTTTGAAAAACCTATATTTTTGATGTTATCTCAATCCCAAATATTCTTGGATGAGCATAATTACCGAACCTACCGCCGTTCGATGCTGAATTTAGAAACCCAGTAAGATATTCCTCATTACTGAGGTTTTTTACAAAGAATTTGAAACTCAGATCATCTGCTGAATTCTTCCAGAGAAAATTTAAGTTAAACACTGAATATGAATCTTGTGCATAGTCATTAAATTCAGTGAAATGTGTTTTTGATCTAAAGGCAGAATCAAGCTGTAAGATCAATGATCCCTTTGAAAATTCTTTTGTATAACGCAAACCTAAATTCAAGCTATTTTTTGGAGAATGGTTTAAATAGTTGCCCTTAAGCTGTTGAAATCCTAGTTGAGGATTTAACCCATTGAGGTTCACAAAATCATCGTAAACAGCATCTAAATAAGAGTATGCTAATTTCAGGTTAAATGCCTTATTAAAATCGTGGTTTAATTCTATTTCCAAACCATCTACAGAAGCTAATCCTGCGTTCTTGGTAACAGTTTGTGTGCCAATCACCTGAATCACCTGAAAATTTGTATAGTCATAGTTAAATATTGATGCATTAAGTTTTGTCTTTCCAGAGTTGAAAAATCCCTTGATACCAAATTCAAATGCGTCAACCTCCTCAGGCTTGTAAGGATCAGAACATTCATACGTAGCAATCCCTCCTGCTTTAAAGCCCTCAGAGTATGAAAAATATGCGTTGAATCTTTCATCCAAAGCTCTTTTGATCACAAATCTGGATGTATCTGATTCAAAATTTTTCTCTATGCTTCTGTCACAGGTTGTTGAAACAGGAATAAACTGACCAAGATCAAGAAAAACACGATTTAGTTGTATGCTAGTGAATTCATCCCTTGTTCTCCTTAGACCCATACTTATCTCGGTTTTTTGATCCAAGTCAAATGTAGCATCTATAAAGATTGCTTTAGACAAAGTATCAATTGCCTTATGATCCCACTCTAGTTTTCCAGGAACTGGGAATCCGAATATCGGTAATGGTAAATCGAATAATGTTTTTCGATTTGTTTCATCATCCATAAAGAAAGTGCCAAAAATCCAATTACTATTTCCATAATCAAAACTCCAATTGAATTCTTGTGTAATTGTCTTGGTTGATGAAGTGTCAAAAGTATCGTAAAGATTAACTGCAGTGGCATCTCTGTCCATACTGAATTCATTAAAATAATTCTGATGAGAAGAGATGGATTTAATTAAACCTAATCTTGTTTGGTAATTGACAGTTAGTGCAAATACGTCGTAATCCCTTTTTGAATTGTTACCATGAATGCTCTCGGAATCAGGTGTGAGATAAACTTCATTTGGATTTAAACTAATTGGCACGCCAATAATTTGAGGGGTATCCACTAGAAAAGCGAAGGGTATTCGATTATCCGTAATAAACTGGAAGATATTATTCGGTCCTTCAAGATTTGTTTTCGCTAAGATTATTTCTGTGCTGAGATCATCATTTATGCTTGATGATAGCTTTAGTCTAGCCGAAGATCTGTCAGATTTGTTTACATCATCACATCCGATTGTCAGACACTTGACGAAACCATCGCCTTGATTGCTACTACTTAAAGCAAGTCTATATTTTGTTTTTTCAGTCAATTTATCACTATGAACAATCTCAGCTTTTAATTGATTATAAGAAGCATATCCAATCTTAAGATAACCCTCTCTTTCTTTGGTTGGCGCAGCTGTTATAAAACTTACAACTCCGCCATTTGAGTTTCTTCCATATAGAGTGCCTTGAGGACCTCTGATAACCTCAATTCTTTCCAAATCAATCTCACCCAATATTGATGAAGTTGATCTTGACTGATAAACGCCATCTATACTGACTGAAACGCCAGGAGCATTGTTGAAGCCAGATACACCTCTGATCGTGATGTATGGTTCACCAAATATAGAAGTGTAGCTCATGCTAGGAACCTGATACTTTATATCTTGAGGTCCGATCACAGCTTTTAAATTAATCTCACTTGATTCCATTGTAGAAACCGAAGCAGGAGTTTCACTGAGCAGATTACTTCTTTTCATAGAGGTAACTACGATCTCTTCTATTGGCGATTGACTGTGAGCATAGCTAACAAAAGTGGATACGATTATCGCTGTAATTATATTTAGGCTTCTCATTGAATTTTCCTGAAAAAAAGCCCGAAAAATTCGGGCTTTTTTTTTATTTGATAACTAACTTAATCGTTATCGCTTATCGCAGCTACATAGATTGCTAACCCAAAGGCGATTTTATTAATAAAATCAGCAAGGTTATAAATCAAGTTTGAATTGGCCATATCTGGCGCGTCACCCATTCCAAGCATATAGCCAACTGGATAGATGGCCCATCCAACCGTGACAATCCATCTAATGGTATTAAAAGCAGATTGTGCAGCGGCATTACCACTTCCAGCATTGAGCTTTCCTGCTTCGCCGAAAAAGACTTCGTAGATGATTAACAACCATCCAGCCATTCCTATAATAAAGCATATCAAAGCATTGGAGCCTGTTTCACCAAGGAAGCCAGCAATCAACATTACGAGTGAATAGACAAGTAATTTCCAAAAAACATTGCTGCCAACATTCGTGCATACCCTCAAGATTAAATAAAATTCTATAATTTGCAGCGGAACTGTAATTAACCAATCAATGTATCTGAATACTGTTGGTGAACCCTGAGTGTCTACCCATACTCCTCTCATATAGAGGTAATGCCAGAAGGCTATTCCTGTTACGAGACCAGCAACAGACAATGATGTTTTCCATTTGCCTTGAACGTTATCTCTTTCAACAAAAAAGAAAACTGTTGCAGCTAGCATTGCTGCAGTTACAAGCCAAAATGAGATTCCAGTGATATCGTCCGTACTTAAATCAGCTGCATAGGTCGGCATACTGACAAATGAAACTAGAACTAGTAAATATTTCATATGCACTCCTTATTTGTACATTTTGTTACATTTCGTAAAAAATAGTATTTAAGGATTTGTTGTTTGTAAATACTTTTTGATTTGTTTTTTCGAAAAAAAACTTGATTCTGGCGGAGAGGGAGGGATTCGAACCCCCGGACGGTTTAACCCGTCAACGGTTTTCAAGACCGCCGCATTCGACCGCTCTGCCACCTCTCC
>NZHP01000030.1 GCA_002691465.1 Gammaproteobacteria bacterium
TTGAGCTCAAATCAGGGAGGGTCAGCCCCTATTTTTTTAATATGGGTCTTTTCTCAAGCGGTCGATCTATAAAAAATATCGGTGATTTTTATGCTGCTTCATTAGAGGAGAGCAATCTTGAATACGATATGCTTTTTGGTCCCGCATATAAGGGGGTTCCCCTGGTATCGGTCTTAAGCTCAAGTCTTTTTGTTAATCATAAAAAAGATGTTCCGTTTGTGTATAACCGCAAAGAGAAGAAAAATCATGGTGAAGGAGGCCAAATAGTTGGACCGTCCTTAGCGGGTAAAGTCGTCATCGTTGATGATGTGATCACAGCAGGTACTGCAATCAAAGAGGCTTCAGAGATAATCGTTGAGGCTGGCGCTGAAATCTCAGGAATTCTAATTGCTCTTGATAGGCAAGAAAAGGGAGCGGGAGACTCATCAGCGGTTCAAGAAGTTTCTCGAGAGCTTGGGGTACCAGTAATATCGATTATCAATCTGGATCAAATTCTTGCTTATGCGAAAAATAGCCCCAGTGAACTTGAGGCCTATGTAAATAGAATAGAGAACTACAGAGAAAAATACGGCGCTTGATTTTTAACCTTCTCCGGTATGTCCAAATCCGCCTTCCCCACGATCTGATTCGTCAAATGAATCCACTAGATTAAAACTGACCTGCTCAATTGGAAGAAAGACCATCTGGGCTAAACGCATCCCAGGCTCTATAACACAATCTTCCTTTCCTCTATTCCAGCATGAGATAAAAACCTGTCCTTGATAATCCGAATCAATTAAACCTACCAAATTTCCTAAAACAAGGCCTTTTTTATGCCCGAGCCCTGAGCGAGGCAGCAAAACCGCTGCCAAGGAAGGGTCTCTTATATAGACTGCGATACCACTGGGAATGAGCTCGGTATCTCCCGGCTGGATTGTCAGTTTTTCCTCCAAGCATGCAAGCAAATCTATCCCAGCAGACCCCGTAGTTTGATAATCTGGCATCTCAAAAGTTTCGCCGATTCTTTTATCTAGAACCTTTAAATCAATAATTTTTCTTTTGGAACTGTCTTGCATAAGACTAGTTTAATTCTTTTTAAGATTATGTGTTACCAAAGTGGGGCTAAAATTGTCCATAAAATCTTGCTAAGTGTCTATCCTATTGGTATAAAGTCCGTCCTGAATTAAAAATAAAACAGTACCTACGAGGTGAAACAAGAATGGCAAGAGTGTGTCAAGTAACGGGCAAGAAGACAAAAAGCGGGAATAATGTTTCCCATGCCAATAACAAGAATAGAAGAAAGTTTATACCTAATCTTCATTCGCATAGAATCTGGGTTGAGAGTCAAAATAGATTCGTAAAGCTACGCTTGTCTAAAAAAGGCCTAAGGACCATTGATAAGCACGGAATTGATCACGTGCTGGAAAACCTCAAAGATTTTGGGGAGAAAGCCTAATGAGAGAGAAAATAAAGCTGGTTTCATCTGCAAAAACAGGTCATTACTACACAACGACAAAAAACAAAAAAGAACACCCTGACAAAATGGAAACAAAGAAGTTTGATCCTAAAATTAGGAAACATGTCCTCTACAAAGAGGCCAAAATCAAATAACGTTCTTTTCAATATAATCCTAATTAATGCCTGAGTTACCCGAAGTAGAGGTCACCAAAAAGGCTTTGTCATTTGCTTTGAGAGATACCTCGATCATAGGGGTGAATGTCAGAAACAAGAAACTTCGATGGCCTATCGAAGAAAATAAAATTAAAAACTTAATTCATACTGATATCAAGAAGATCGATAGAAGAGGGAAGTATATCCTCGTCCATTGTGAAGAAGGAGCTCTGATACTTCATCTTGGGATGTCTGGGAGCATTGGTGTTTTTGATGAAAATATTAAGTATCATAAACATGATCATCTTGAGCTTATTCTTAATAACAAAAAAGTCATTCGCTTAAATGATCCTAGACGATTTGGTTGTGCTGTTTGGACAGACAAAAAGCCTGAAGAGCATAAATTAATAAGAAATCTAGGTATTGAGCCACTTGAAGTATCAGATCTCGGAGAGCGTTTATATTCTCTCAGCAGAAATAGAAATACCGCTGTAAAAAACTATATTATGAATTCAAATATAGTTGTTGGTGTAGGCAATATTTATGCAAGTGAGTCGCTCTTCAGAAGTGGCATCAACCCCATTCGATCATCCAACAGAATTAGTGAAGATCGATACACAAGACTAGGAGTAGAAATAAAAAAGGTCTTAAATGAAGCCATAGAGATGGGTGGTACCACACTCCGTGATTTCACATATTATAATGAAGTAAGGCAGGTTGGATACTTTAAGCAAAAGCTTTTTGTGTATGGGAAGTCTGGTGAAGATTGCAGAAAATGTGGCCAGGAAATCAGGGAAAGAGTGATCGGGGGGAGAAACAGTTTCTACTGCTCAAAGTGTCAAACCTGATCAGTAGAAATCAATATCATAACCCTCGATAATTCCTCTTGGATCTGAGGACGACTCAACCTTTCCAGACTCATTCTCCCAAGTAACCACTTGCATATTTCCATAACTTGATATTTCTTGGAGTGTATGTCCCTTGGTTTCAAGTCCTTTAAGAACCTCATCAGAAAAAGTGTCTTTTTCATATCTAATGACATCCGGTAGAAATTGATGATGGAATCTTTTTGAAGCTGTCATACTTTTTGCATCTCCTCCATCAAAATAATCTAGGATTGAAAGAAGCACCATTGTAATTATTCTTGCGCCCCCAGGGGTTCCAAGTATAGCGAGCCCTCTGTCAGACTCTATAAATGTTGGCGTCATGCTTGAAAGCATCCTCTTGTTCGGCTGTATGGAGTTTTGCTCACCGTGAACAAGGCCGTATCGATTTGGAGCAAAAGGTTTTGCAGAAAAATCGTCCATCTCATTGTTTAAGATTAGGCCTGAGCTCGGCAGCATGTATCCTGAACCAAACCAAGTATTTATGGTCTGTGTTACGGCAGCACGATTCCCATTCATGTCTAAAATTGAAAAATGAGAGGTATGTGCTCCTTCATTCCATGCAAGCTTGCCATCTAATTGATCATCTTTGTGTATTGGTGTAGCAGCTTCCATATCAATAGTTTGGGCCAAGTCTAATGCATGCTCTTTACTGATTAGTTTACTTATAGGAACGTCCACAAAATCTGGATCTCCCAAGTAGAAAGCCCTGTCCCTGTATGCTCTTCTCATTGCTTCAATAATCAAATGGGCTCTTGTCGAAGTATCCATTCTAGAAAAATCAAATTCACTAATGATGTTTAAAATAGTAGCAATTGTTGTTCCGCCAGATGATGGTGGAGGGGCGGTGGTAAGTTGTGCGCCTAAAAAATTTATGGTTATCGGCTCTCTCTCAACCACTGAGTAATTCTTAAAATCATCTGCCAACCAGATTGAGCCATCTTCTCTAGCTTCCTCAATCATGGTTTCTGTAAAGAAACTGCTATAAAAACCCTCTTGGCCGGATGATGCGATTATCTCAAGAGTTTTAGCAAGCTCTGGCTGTTTAATAACCTCACCAACATTTGGAAGTTTTCCATTTGGCATAAATACTGCTTTGAACTTTGGAGAAAGAGTTCGCGATCTCTCAGCTACGGTCAATGCAGTAATCAATCGCTCATAAGCTGGAAACCCATTGCGTGCAAGGACAATGGCAGGCTGAAGAAGTTTGTACAAAGGCATGCTTCCATGTTTATTTGCCACATGATGAAGCGCAGCCGGTAGCCCAGGTATTCCAGAAGCCAACGGGCCATTCAAGGATGCCGTTCTGAGTACATCTCCATTCTCATCAAGATACATGTCTCTGTTTGCCATGGATGGCGCCTTCTCTCTCGCATCGATAAAAATGGATTCATTTTTTTCAACGCTGTGTAAGAGAAAAAATCCTCCGCCACCCAATCCTGAACTGTATGGCTCGACAACTGAAAGCACAGCGCTCACAGTCACGGCAGCATCAAAGGCATTTCCACCCTGTTCTAGAATTTCATAGCCAGCTTTTGTTGCTAAGGGATGTGCACTTGCAATGCCTGCTGCTTTGAAGCTTTCAGCCTGAATAGGTTCGCCGCATGTGAAAGTTAGATTAACGAACAATAACAGTCTTAGAATTTTCAACATTCTTTACTTTTTATAAGCTTCACTTAATGCTTGATGCACCACAGGGTGAACAAAATCTGAAACATCTCCTCCCTCTTGTGCTATTTGCCTAATCAATGATGATGAAATGAAAGCATTTTGGTCGCCACTGCTGAGAAAAACTGTTTCAATATCGTCTGCAAGCTTTTTATTCATGCTTGCCAATTCAAATTCATATTGACCATCTGCAGGAGATCTGAGCCCTCTAACTATGACTCTGGCTTCAATCTGTTTAGCAAAATCAATTGTCAGCCCATCATAAGGCTGAACCTCGATGTTGCTAAAGCCATTCAAAACTTCGTTTACCATTGACAGTCTTTTTTCGTGATCAAAAATGGGGCTCTTTTCTTCGCTAACTGCAACGCCAACGATCAAAACCTGGAAGATTGTAGAGGCTCTCCTGATAATTTCAAAGTGGCCATTAGTGATTGGATCAAAGGTTCCTGGGTAAAGTGCAATCATTTTTTACTGCTTTGAGTTGTTGATTTAAGGATTCCATAATATACATTTCCTGCCTTTGAATCCTTAATTAATTGATATTTTGAAGATACTAATTTATCTAGACATTCATTTGACTCTAAATAAATAAGGCTTTCCTCATCTGCCCATGATTGTTTGTATAAATTTTCAATGATTTGTTGTAATTTAAATTTTTTATAAGGTGGATCTATAAAAATTATATCGAATGGATCATCTCTATTCTTTTCCTGAATCATTTGCATAGAGTCTTTGCACTCTACCTCTATCCCATTCAATCTGTAACGAATCAGCGAGTCTTTTATGGCGCCACAAGCTTTACTGGAGGAGTCTATATAGACTGCGGAATTTGCGCCTCTAGAGATGCTCTCAACACTCAGGCAACCGGTTCCTCCAAATAATTCTAAAATATTTGCGTCCTCGATATTAGGCATTAGCCAGTTAAACAGGGTTTCGCGAACTCGGTCAGGTGTTGGCTTGATCAATTCATCGTCTACGGAAAGTAAAACCCCTTTATGCTTTCCCCCGATCACCCTTACCTTTTTCATTTTGTTTGGTGCTGACATGTATTTTTGCGCAGATTAAACATAAATATCGCCATATATACTTTATTATTGTTTTTTATAATATATTGATTTATATAGTCTTTTTAAAAATATTGACTATATTTTTAGCACTCAACTACAGAGAGTGCTAATATTTACTCCCTCGAAATTATTTTCGGGTTATTTTATGGGCGATATAGCAATTAAAAATGAAATGCAACTTCTCGGTCCGATAGGGAGCTTAGAGGCATACATAAGTATTGTCAATCAGGCTCCTGTCCTGACAAGAGAAGAAGAATATGCACTAGCAGTAAGGTTTAAAGAAAATAATGACCTTGATGCGGCCAGACAATTGATACTGTCACAACTTAGATTTGTCGTTCATATTGCTAGAACTTATGGTGGATATGGCCTTCCTCTTGCTGACTTAATACAAGAGGGGAATGTGGGGTTGATGAAGGCTGTTAAAAAATTTGATCCAGAAAAAGGTGTGAGGCTTGTTACATATGCTGTGCATTGGATTAGAGCAGAAATTCATGAATTTGTATTTGATAATTGGAAAATTGTTAAAGTGGCAACTACAAAAGCTCAGAGAAAACTCTTTTTCAAGCTGAGAAATTCAAAAAAGAAAATTGGTTGGCTCACAAATGATGAGAAAAGCTTAATAGCTGATGATTTAGGAGTAAAAACAAAGGATGTGGAAACCATGGAGGAGCGATTGGCCTCTAAAGATGTTCTATTCGATAGGCCACATGATGATGAAAATGCTTATGTTAGCCCTGCAGGTTACTTGCCAGCCCCCAATAGTGACCCATCGAAACTCATAGAAGAGGAGAATTGGCTTGAGAGCAATATAGAGTTGATGGCTGAAGCAATGGATAAGCTCGATAACAGAAGCAAAGAAATATTGAAACTTAGATGGTTGGCTGATGAAAAACATACCCTCAAAGAGCTTGCAATGAAGTTTAATGTTTCATTAGAAAGAGTGAGACAAATCGAAGAACAAGCCATACTTGATCTCCGTGAACGAATCCTCAACTCATAGACCTATTAGAAGCTTTGTTCGACGAAAAGGAAGGATGACTTCCTCACAAAAATCTGCGTTAGAAAACCTTCTTCCAAAGTACGGTGTAAAGTATTCATTAGATCTAGGCTTGCTTCCCTCTAGCCTTCTTGGCAACCCTGAGCTTCCTTTGATAATTGATATTGGCTTCGGAGATGGAGAATTATTAGTTGCAACAGCAGAAGAACAAAAGGAGATAAACTTCATTGGAATAGAGGTTTATGATGCTGGAATAGGTCACTGTTTAAAGCTGATAGATGAAAAAAAAGTAAATAACCTTAAGCTTGTAAGTGGTGATGCGGTGGATGTCATGAAGTTTGGAATTGTTGAGAAGTCTATAAATGAAATTAATCTGTTTTTCCCAGATCCATGGCCAAAAAAAAGGCATCACAAAAGAAGAATTATAAATAACGGGTTTATTGCCCTCATGTCAGAGAAGCTGGTGAATAGTGGAACAGTAAATATCTCTACAGACTGGGAGGATTATGCAGATCAGATTGGCGATCTTTTTTCAAAGAGGGGGGAGTTTTTAGAAAAATCATCTGCCTCTCGAGATATAAGCACAAAATTTGAGAGAAGAGGCATATCCTTGGGCCATGATATTTTTAACTTTACTTATGAGCTAATCTCTCAATGATCCTAGCTTAAGCATTGGTGCCGAAAGCCTGCTTTTTCCTTGAAGGTATCGATCAATTGCAAGCGCTGCTCCGCGGCCTTCATTCATCGCCCAAACGACCAATGACTGACCTCTTCTTGCGTCGCCAGCAGAAAAAACACCTTCAATATTTGTTGTAAACTCTCCGTAAGCTGATTCGATATTTTCAGAATCATTTAAGGAAACGCCGAAGTTCTCTAGTATGTTTTTTTCTGGGCCTACAAATCCTAGAGCAAGCAAAATTAAATCCGCTTTCCAAATTTTTTCTGTATTAACAATTTCCTCCATTTTCATCGTGCCGTCTTTCTCTTGAACCCATTCTACCTCAATGGTCTTAAGGCCTGTAACTAGACCATCCTGACTTAAAAACTCTTTACTGAGTAAAGAAAATTTCCTCGGATCACTACCAAATCTTTTTTCTGATTCTTCATGACCGTAATCGACCCTTAAAATATTTGGCCAGAGTGGCCATGGGTTATCTAATGCCCTACTTTTTGGGGGCTTGCTCATAATTTCCATATTAACCATATTTTTGCATCCGTGGCGAATTGCGGTTGCTATGCAGTCTGTGCCCGTGTCGCCCCCTCCAATTACAATCACATCTTTATCTTTTGCATCAATATAGTTCCCATCCGAGAGTGAGCTATTTAATAAGCTCTTGGTATTCTGTGTGAGAAAGTCCATTGCAAAATATATATTGCTAGACCCTCTCCCTGGAACGCTCAGATCTCTTGGTATTGTTGAGCCCGTTGCTATCAAAACAGCGTCGTATTCCTCTTTAATCTCATCAGCGGAGATATCTACTCCTATATTGGAATTAACTCTAAATTCAATTCCTTGAGAATCTAGGAGGTTAATTCTTCGTCTTAATAAGCTTTTGGAAAGCTTCATGTTTGGGATACCATAAACCAGAAGTCCGCCTATCCTATCTTCTCTTTCAAAAACAGTTACAGAATGTCCTACTTTATTGAGCTGATCTGCTGCAGTCAAACCAGCAGGGCCTGATCCAATGATTGCAATTTTTTTACCTGTTGCATCGGCTGATTTATGCTCTTTAACCCAACCCTCTTCAAATGCTCTGTCAATGATTGAATTCTCAATATCTTTAATTGTGACAGCCGGCTCATTTATTCCCAAAACACATGCGCCCTCACAAGGTGCCGGACAAACCCTTCCAGTAAACTCTGGAAAATTATTTGTTTTTGTTAGCCTCTCATAGGCCTCTTTCCATTTCCCTTTAAAAACTAAATCATTCCATTCTGGAATTAAGTTATCGATTGGACAACCTTGCTCTGACTCACAGAACGGTACGCCACAGTTCATGCATCTTGCGCCTTGTTGTTTTAGCTGACCTTCCTCTGCGGGTGTATATATTTCGTAATAATCCAATGCCCTTTCGACTGGATCACGCCAGGGTGTCTTTCTTCTTGGATATTCCATAAATCCGGTTGGCTTACCCATGTCTAAACACCCTTCCTTTGAGACTTTCTGTCGTTGACATCGAAAATGGATTCGATTTCCTCGTTGTGTTCTGCTCTCTCATTCATAACGCGTTTATAGTCAATCGGCATGACTTTAACAAACTTTTTTAAACTTATGTCCCAATCGGCCAGAATTTTTTCAGCTAATGTTGAATCTGTGTATTCACGATGCAATTCAAGCATTCTAAGTATCTCTGCAATGCTGGTCTCGTCTTGCAAAGATTCAAGCTCTACCATGCCTTTATTGCATTTAGGCTCAAACTCATCCCAAGGATCATAAATATATGCTATGCCTCCTGACATGCCAGCAGCAAAATTAACGCCAGTGTTGCCCAAGACCAAAACCCTTCCGCCTGTCATATACTCACAAGCATGATCACCAACGCCTTCAACAACCGACCATGCTCCGCTGTTTCTAACACCAAATCGCTCTGCGGCAATCCCTCTGAAGAAACCAAAACCTGAAGTAGCGCCATAAAGCGCTACATTGCCAACAATAATGTTTTCCTCTGATTTCAATTCAGAGCTTAGAGAAGGCCGGACAATAATTTTTCCTCCAGAGAGGCTTTTTCCAACATAATCATTGGCATCCCCATACAAGTTAAAAGTCACGCCTTTTGATAAAAAAGCTCCAAAACTCTGTCCAGCAGAGCCGGTAAAATTAAGTTGTATGCTGCCTTCTGGAAGTCCTTCCTCGCCCCAAAGATTCGCAATCTCATGGCTCAACATTGCTCCCGTTGCTCTATTTAGGTTTGTAATCTGATAATCATGCTCAACGGTGGTTTTCTTCTCAATGCCATCTTTGCAGCTTTTTATTAGCTCATGATCCAGAACGGAATCGATATTATGGACCTGATCAATAGTTTTTCTTGTCTCAACTTCTGCTCTGATTTCATTAGAGGTTATCAATAGTGGGCTTAAATCTAGTTGACTTGATTTCCAATGTTCCATTGCCTTCTCAGTCGATAACAGGTCAGCCCTTCCTATAAGCTCATCTACTGACTTTATTCCAAGCCTCGCCATTATCTCTCTTGCTTCTTCTGCAACTAAAAATAGGTAATTGATGACATGCTCAGGTTGTCCTGTAAACTTCTGTCTGAGTATTTTATTTTGAGTAGCAATACCTACAGGACAAGTATTCAGATGGCACTTTCTCATCATGATGCAGCCAAGAGAAATCAATGGTGCTGTTGAAAATCCAAATTCCTCTGCGCCTAGTAATGCCGCAATAACAACGTCTCTACCTGTTTTCAGTCCTCCATCAGTTTGGAGAGTTACCCTGCTTCTAAGGTTATTTAAAATAAGGGTCTGGTGAACTTCAGCTAGCCCTAACTCCCATGGCATGCCTGCATTCTTAATGCTGGTAAGAGGGGAGGCGCCCGTTCCTCCGACGTCGCCAGAAATTACAATGTGGTCGGCATGTGCTTTTGTAACTCCGGCAGCAATTGTTCCTACTCCGCTTTCAGCAACCAACTTAACGCTTATGTCTGCAGCTGGGTTTCCATTCTTCAAATCAAATATCAGCTGTGCTAAATCCTCGATTGAATAAATATCATGATGTGGCGGGGGGCTGATTAAACCCACTCCTGGTGTCGAATACCTTATGGAAGCGATTTTTTCATCCACCTTTCTCCCTGGTAATTCTCCACCTTCTCCAGGCTTGGCTCCTTGTGCAATTTTAATCTGGAGCTGTTTTGCATTTGCAATATAATTTGCTGTAACACCAAACCTACCTGATGCGATCTGTTTAATAGCTGAAGACTTGGAATCACCATTCTTCATTGGCTCGTATCTAGCTGGATCTTCTCCACCTTCTCCACTATTACTCTTTCCACCAATTCTATTCATTGCAATAGCTAGGGTTTCATGAGCTTCTGGTGAAATTGAGCCAAAACTCATGGCGCCCGTGCAAAAGCGTTTCACTATTTCACTCGCAGGCTCGACATCCTTGATTGGAACTGCGCCCTTGCTTGGGAACTTAAGCTTTAATAAGCCTCTGAGGTTTAATGCCTCTTCTGCCTTTTTGTTTGAAAGCTTTGAAAATTTCTTATACGCATCATCATCATTTGTTCTCGCTGCCAGTTGCAATGACCAAACTGTTTCCGGATTCCATCCCTTTTTCTCGCCCTCGCTTCTCCAATGAAAGTCTCCGGGATTTGGAAGGTCTGGCGACGGTTCAACTTCATCCTCCGGCCAACCTAGGCTATGCCTTTGAGAATCCTCAAGCTGAATTGTCTCCAGATTGACCCCTGCAATTTTGCTTACGGTTCCGTTAAAGCATTTCTCAATCACTTCATTCGATAAGCCAATTGCCTCAAAAATCTGTGCGCCCTTATAAGACTGGAGTGTTGAAATGCCCATTTTTCCCATGACTTTTAAAATGCCTTTTACGACTGCTTGCCGATAAGCATCAATGACTTCTTCGTATTCATCTAGTGGCACTCTATTCTCTGGCCCTCTTTTATAATGGGTATGTTTAATTATATTTTCTGCCTTTGCCTGCATTAAAATTTCATATACAAGATACGGGTTGATTGCGTCAGCTCCATATCCAAATAACAGACAAAAATGATGCACTTCACGAGCCTCGCCTGTTTCAATTATAATTGCGGCCTTCGCACGTTTTGCCACTTTTACAAGATGGTGGTGAACCGCGCCACAAGCCATGAGGGCGCTTATAGGGATTCTCTTATCATTCATTCCTCTATCGCTAAGCACTATGAAACCGATACCCTCATCTATCGCTTCTTCTGCAATCCTGCATATGTCATCAATTTTTTGATTCAACCCACCTTCTGTGCTGTAGGTGATGTCAATAACCTTACTCCTATGATTTAAATAATTAAGGTGCTTAAGTGCATACATGGCGGTGTTTGTCAAAATAGGGTTTTCAACAAGTATTCTGTTTGCATGCTCTTCAGAAGGTTCTAAAAGGTTTCCCTCTGGGCCAACGTAACACTCAAGAGACATGACGATCTTTTCTCTGATCGAGTCTATTGCGGGATTAGAAACCTGAGCAAAGCGTTGCTTAAAATAGTCATATGACAAACGATGCTTATCACTAAGTGATGCTAAAACGGTATCATTTCCCATCGATCCTAGCGGGTCTCGTAAGTCATGCACCATTGGTAAAATCATGAATTCAATTGTCTCTGAGGTATAACCAAATGCTCGCATTCGCCTAAGTAGTTCCTCTTTGCCATACAAAGGATCATTGGAAAGTTTTTTGATTTTTCTAAATCCAAATCTATTGTTATGAAGCCAGTCCCTATATGGATTTTCTTTAATGAGTGGGTCTTTGACATCAGAATCACTGAGGAGCTTCCCTTGATTGAAATCAATTAGAAATATTTTTCCAGGCTCTAATCTTCCTTTTTTGATTATGGTTTCCTCAGGAATATCCAATACGCCTACTTCACTGGCCATGACTATCCTGTTGTCTGAGGTCAGGTAGTAGCGACTTGGTCTTAGCCCATTTCTATCCAAAACAGCGCCAAGAGAGTCTCCATTGGTAAAAGTGATTGAAGCAGGTCCATCCCATGGTTCCATTAGATTTGACTGAAATTCATAATAGGCCTTTCTCTCTTTTGTTATTGTTTTCTTTTTCTGCCAAGCTTCTGGGACCATCATTAAAATAGACTCTTCCAAAGAGCGTCCTGACAGGGTTAAAAACTCAAGCACATTGTCAAAATTTCCTGAGTCAGAACAGTTTGGCTCAATAACTGGAAAAAGATCCTTCAGCCTATCCTCAAAAATAGGTGATTTCATATTTCCTTCTCTGGCTTTCATCCAATTGATGTTTCCTTGTATGGTATTAATTTCGCCGTTGTGAGACATCAGTCTATTTGGCATCGCCCTATCCCAGCTAGGAAAAGTATTGGTTGAAAATCTAGAATGAACCATTGCCAAGTGTGATGAGTATTTCTGATCGCTCAGATCAACAAAGAACCTCCCCACCTGATCACAGGTAAGCATCCCTTTATAGACAATGGTCTTTGAAGATAGGCTACAAATATAAAAAAGATCTGCCTCCTTTAGTTTCGAATTGCCTCGAAGATGGTTGCTTGTTTTTTTTCTTGCAAGATATAGCCTTCGTTCGAAATCTTCCTGTTCCGATTTTGAGTTATTATCGATAACAAATATTTGCTCAATATAGGGCATTGCCTCCAGTGCTGAGGGACCTATGTCTGCTTTTTCTTTATCAATTGGCAGATCTCTCCATCCGACTATTTTTAATTCATTCTCATGACACATCTCTGAAAAATAGTCTTTGCAAAAATCTCTTTCCTTTTTGTCATTGGGCAAAAAAACATTTCCCACTGAATAGTTCTCGGAATCAAGGTCAACTAGAAAGGACTCTTTGGCAATTGCAGAAAAAAATTCATGTGGCATTCCAGTGAGTATTCCGGCTCCATCGCCGCTGTTTGGCTCTGCCCCTCTCGCTCCTCTGTGATCCATTTTGCAGAGGATGGTTAAGGCATCTTTTATGTTTTCATGGCTTGGTTCTTTTTTAATATGTGCCACAAACCCAACGCCACAACTCTCCTTTTCAAACTGGGAATCGTACATACCAATATTTGAGCTTTGTTTCAGCGTCATAATTAATTCTTTTTTATTTTTCTTAACCATTGGTGGGCCTGATTTGGTCGCACACCATTAATACTTTGTAGCCCGATGGGCCACACTCTTGCTCAATATCACTGGGAAATTGAAAATGAATTTTAGCAAATTTGAATTGAAATTTCCTGTGCAACGTTATTATATAAATGTTCCAGCCAAATCTTCGTCGTTATCTTCGACAGGCTAAGTGCAATATAAAAAGGAACAAAATGGAAGAATTTAAATTAATTATAGATGCAATAGGCGGCTTTCTTTGGAATAACTATACGCTTTATGTTGTCGTTGCCACTGGTATTGTTTTCACAATCTGGAGTGGATTTTCTCAGTATTTTGCGTTGACTCATGGTTTCAAGGTGATCAAAGGCGACTACGATAATGATGATGATCCGGGTGCAATTTCACACTTTCAAGCACTTTCAACAGCTCTTTCAGCTACAGTGGGCTTGGGAAATATTGGAGGTGTTGCTCTAGCGATATCGCTCGGTGGGCCGGGAGCGGTCTTTTGGATGTGGGTGGTAGGTTTTTTAGGAATGGCCATCAAACTGAGTGAGGTTTCCCTTTCGATGATACATCGAAATACAGATGACCCAGACAATCCGAGTGGGGGGCCAATGTGGGTTGTCGAAAGGAACTTTTCAGGCAAAAAAGGCCTTATGAAATACGTCGGAAAGCTCATTGCTGGCGTCTTCTGTTTTGCCCTAATAATTAACACAATTACCGCTGGCAACATGTTTCAAGCATGGAATGTTGCAAATCTGACTGAGGCCTATTTTGGCGTTCCAACCATTGCTACAGGGATGATTCTTGCTCTTATTGTAGGATCTGTGATCATAGGCGGAATCAAGAGAATAGGCGCAGTAACATCGAAACTCGTTCCGATAATGCTCATAATTTATATTCTGGCCTGCATATATGTTCTTTCGATAAATGTTACAGCCATCCCTGAAATGCTAAAGCTGATTGTAAGAGCCGCATTTTCTCCTATGGAATCAAGCAATGCGTTCCTTGGCGGTACAGCTGGCGCGGCGTTTATATTTGGCATGCAAAGAGCTCTCTTTTCAAATGAGGCTGGTCAAGGCTCTTCTGCCATAGCTCACTCTGCAGCAAAAACAGATGAGCCTGTAAGAGAAGGGGTCGTTGCTGGTTTAGAGCCTTTTATTGACACCATTGTTGTATGCACAATGAGTGCTTTGGTCATTTTGGTTACTGGTATTTGGAACCGGCCTGCGGAAGTTCAGCTTTCTGATCTTACAGTAAATCAATCGGGACAAAGTTGGTCCATTGATGGCTCGATTAGCAATGCTCCGACTCTTTTCGATGGAAATAAAGTTTTCATGATTTATTCGGGCTCAGAAAATACTGAGGCAGGCAATTCTTTGCATAAAGTATACGGAAGAGTTGTCCTTAATGCTTCTGGCAAATCTATAGACTGGGATGAGATTTCCTCTGTAACCCCACCCGAAATTAATGGAGCTGTTTACCTTGATTATGTTGGCGCTAATCTCACTGCAGCAGCATTTGATAAAGTCTCCTCTGGGCTTGGCAAATGGTTGGTAACCCTTGCCTCCTGGCTTTTTGCAATATCCACGATGATTTCTTGGAGCTACTATGGAGAAAAAGGGGTGTCCTTTTTGCTCGGAGAGAAAGCAATACTCACTTACAAGCTGGCTTTTTGTGTTTTGGCTGTCTTATCGACAACTGGCTTTATTCAGACCGATAGGGAACTGAATCTTTTTGCTAACCTAGGGACGGGGCTTTGCATTATGGCAAACCTTCCGATCCTATGGCTTTTTGGCTATCAGGCCATGAGAGACTACAAGCTTTATATCTCTAAACTAAAAGCTGGAGAATTTGATTAATGTCAAAAACGAAAACAAAAGAAGAAATTAAGATAAAACCATTTTGGTACTCAGATGTTTGGTTGTGGCCAAAGCTAATTACAATCATCACCACTCTTGATAAAAATGGAACGGTGAATGCCGGTCCATACTCTCATATCATGCAATATGACGTGATGACAAAAAATCCGAGAATGCTCATTGGATTCAGGCAAGACTCTCATACCTTCGTAAATATTGAAGAGACCGGAGAGTTTGTCGTCAACTGTCCCAGTGCAAGCCATTTGGATGACATGATGGAGACTGCGAAGTTTTATCCCGAAGGAATCAATGAACTGGAATTTACAAAATTTACACAAATTCCTTCTAAAAAAGTTTCGCCTCCAAGTCTTGAGGAATGCCCCCAAATAGCAGAATGCACTGTTGATGAAATAATCAAGCTAGAAAAAAGCTCTGGTATCGTGATTGGTAAGATCGAGGCAATCGTTGTTGATCAGGAACTTGTTACAATGGGCAGAGAAGAGAGAATAAAAACCATGGATCTTCCAATTGGAATGGGCGATGAAGCCAGACAAACTTACTATCACACCACGGCTGAAACATTGATCAAACATGAATTAGGACAGCCAAAAACCGCTATGCAGGGTGCAGACGCAAAAACTTCTATGGAATGGGAAAACGATGCAACTGAGATGCTGATGGGCGTACCGCCCCCTTTAAGAAAAATGGTCATTGAAAACACCGAAGAGTTTGCTGTGGAAAAAAACGAAAAGACTGTTACTGGTGAGATATTTAAAGAATTGGCAAGATCAGTCGGAATGGATCCAGATGTAATGGAGAGGTTTAGAAGCGGTGGCTGAGAGCATAGATATTCAAAAATCTGAATTGTTTAAGAATCAATGCTACATAAATGGATCATGGGTCGATGCAGATGATGGTTCTACATCAGATATCATCAATCCAGCAAACTCTAAACAACTGGGCACCGTTCCAAATTGTGGCTCAAGCGAGGCCCTTAAAGCTATCCAAGCAGCAAAGGAAGCACATAAATTTTGGTCAAAAACAGACGCAAAAGAGCGTTCTTCTGTGCTTAAAAAGCTTCATTGTCTTATGCTTGAGCATCAAGAAGACTTGGCAAGGATTATAACTTATGAAGGCGGCAAACCGCTCTCTGAATCAATGGGTGAAATTGCATATGCTGCATCTTTTTTTGAATGGTTTTCAGAAGAGGCAAAAAGAGTTTATGGTGATGTAATTCCTGGTCATCAGCAAGATCGAAGAACGCTTGTGATCAAACAACCCATCGGCGTTGTTGGCTGTATCACCCCGTGGAATTTTCCATCGGCAATGTTGGCAAGAAAAATTGCGCCCGCCATAGCAGTTGGTTGCACTGTTGTAGCGAAGCCAGCGCCAGAAACGCCCTATTCGGCAACAGCTATGGCTTATCTCTCTGATCTTGCTGGGATACCAAAGGGTGTATTTAATGTGGTCACAGGAGATGCTGAAAAAATTGGGTCTATAATGACATCAAACAAAGATGTAAAAAAAATCACATTTACTGGCTCCACTGCTGTTGGAAAGCATTTGCTCAAGCAATCAGCAGATACCGTAAAAAAAGTTTCTCTTGAGTTAGGAGGGCATGCCCCTTTTATTGTTTTTGACGATGCAAGTCTTGATGATGCGGTTGATGGTGCGTTGATTGCAAAATATAGAAACAGTGGTCAGACATGTGTTTGTGCCAATAGGATTTATGTTCAATCGAGCATCTATGATGATTTCACTAAGTGCTTCACAGAGAAAGCATCTCAACTGGTTGTTGGCGATGGTCTTCTAGAGTCGACACAGCAGGGGCCATTGATCAATAAAGATGCCATGAAAAAAGCGTCAAAACATATTGAGGATGCCAAAAATAAAGGCGCCACTATCACCACAGGCGGAAATCCACATTCACTAGGCGGGCTATTTTTTGAACCCACCGTCTTAACCGGAGTCTCAGATGAAATGTTGATCGCACAAGAAGAAACATTTGGCCCAGTCGCGCCTATTTTTAGTTTTGACAGCGAAAAAGAAGTATTGGAGCGAGCAAATAATACTCCTTATGGTTTGGCGGCTTATTTTTATACTTCTGATCTTGGTAAATCGTGGAGGGTTTCAGAGCAACTTGATTACGGAATGGTCGGTCTTAATACTGGAATAATTTCTACGGAGATGGCTCCTTTTGGAGGCATAAAAGAATCGGGGATAGGTAGAGAGGGTTCCAAATATGGTGTGGACGATTATCTAGAGATGAAATACATCTCCTTAGCTGGAATTGAAGAGTAATTGTTTTTAAGCAGAACCCCTGTATGATCTACCTCAATCGGTCATATGCCAATGAAAAATAATGCTCCCAAATTAACAGTCGGTCCTGTCTCAGGATCCATTTTATCAATGATGCTACCCATGGCCTTGGGTATCTTGGTAATGATAGGTAACGGTCTTGTTGATGCCTATTTTATAGGTCAGTTGGGCTATGCTCAGCTGGCTGCAGTCAGTTATGCGTTTCCAGTTTGGTTTGTTGCAGCAGGAATAGTAATGGGCCTTGGCACAGGCACATCATCTGTTTTATCCAGGTTTATAGGCAGCGGAGACACAAAAAGTGTAAAACAAATAGCCACGCACTCGATGATACTTGCTGTTTTAGCAGGAGCTGTTGTCACTGCCATTGGACTTGTTTCCATAGATTCTCTGTTTAGCCTGCTTGGCGCCAATGAAGAAACAATGCCATTCGTTAAGTCTTACATGACAATTTATTACTGGGGCTCATTATTTCTAGGTATACCGTTTATAGGAAATTCAATCTTGAGGGCCAACGGCGATGCCAAAACACCTTCTATGCTGGTAGCCTTTTCTGCAATAGTGAATGCCGCATTAGATCCTATTTTAATCTTTGGCTGGTTTGGGTTTCCAGAAATGGGGGTGGCAGGGGCTGCTCTTGCAAGTGTGATCTCAACAGTTGCATTTCTTTTTGCTTCGCTATGGGTGCTCATTATTCGTGATAATTTGCTCACATCAATTGGGCACAGTCTTTCCTCAATGATTTCGTCTTGGAAGCAGGTGCTTCATGTTGGCTTGCCTGCTATTGCAAGCAACCTAATTGCTCCGGTTTCAAGTGCTTTCGTAACTGCTCTAGTCAGCACCTATGGACAAGAAGCGGTCGCAGCTTACGGCTTGGCTGGAAGAATTGAGGCTCTCGTGATTGTTTTGTTGATGGCGCTGGGTGGAGCGACAGCTCCATATGTAGGACAAAACTATGGTGCTAAAAAATTTGATCGCTTAGTCGATGGTTTTAAGTTCTCAGCAAGATTTGCTCTCTTCTATGCCATATTCTGTATCATTCTTTTGTATTTCATCTCATCAACTATTCTTGGTGTATTTACAGATAACGAAGATGTAATTCGACTGGCCATGATTCAACTGATGATTTGCCCTTGGGGCTATGGTTTTTTGGGTATAGCCTCAATTTGCAATGGCTCCTTTAATGCATTTGGAAGGCCCTTGCCGGCAATGACAATTTCAATTTCAAGAACGCTCGTAATATTTGTACCCCTTGCATACGCGCTCGCATATTATCTTGGCTTTCAAGGAATACATATCGCTCAAGTTTTGGCCAATATTTTTGCAGGTTGCGTGGCTATTGCCTGGTACAGAAAAATATTTAAAGAAGTCACTGCCTAGTTCATTCTTTGCCTTGAAGTTGCTTTATGATTGACTCATCCTCAAGCGTCGATATGTCTTGAGTGATTGCCTCTTCTCGGGCTATTGCACGAAGCAACCTTCTCATGATCTTCCCAGAACGTGTTTTTGGCAAATTATCTGAAAAACGAATCTCATCAGGCTTTGCTATCGCGCCAACCTGTTCGTTGACCCACTCTCTCAAGCCTTGTTGCATTTTTTTTGCATCTTCACCAGTCGGTCTATTTCCTTTTGTGACAACAAAAGCAAAAATACTCTCGCCCTTGACATCATGTGGCTTACCCACGACTGCCGCTTCAGCAACTTTCTCATTTGAGACAAGTGCCGACTCAACCTCCATGGTTCCCAAACGATGGCCAGAGACATTGAGAACATCATCAATTCTTCCCATAATCCAATGGCAGCCATCTGTATCTTTGTATGCGCTGTCGCCAGCAACATAATATCTTCCGTCAAACTTATCCCAATAGGTTTCAATATACCTTTGATTGTCCCCCCATATGGTTCTTAACATTGAGGGCCATGGTTTTTTGATGACGAGATACCCGCCTTGGTTTGGTGCTTCGACTGACTCGCCTGATTCATCCACAATATCAACATCAATGCCTGGCATAGGCATTGTGCATGATCCGGGCTTTGTGTTCGTAACCCCTGGAAGTGGACTGATCATTGCCCCGCCTGTCTCGGTCTGCCACCAAGTATCAACTATTGGGCAACGCTCTTTGCCAATAATGTTGTGATACCACATCCAAGCTTCAGGGTTTATTGGCTCACCCACAGTTCCAAGCAAACGCAGTTCTGATAAATCATAGCTTTGTGGAATTTCGTCTCCATGCTTCATTAAAGCTCTGATTGCAGTGGGGGCAGTGTAAAAAATAGTTACGGCATGCTTTTCGCAAATCTTCCAAAACCTTCCCACATCTGGAAAAGTTGGAGCGCCCTCATAAATAAGAATTGTAGCGCCTGCAAGCAAGGGTCCGTAAGCAACATAAGTGTGTCCCGTAATCCAGCCAACGTCTGCGGTACACCAAAAAACATCGTCTTTTTTGATATCAAATATCCAAGAAAAAGTCGTTTTTGCATGCAAAATATATCCCGCGGTGGAGTGCTGTATCCCTTTAGGTTTTCCTGTGGAGCCAGAGGTATAGAGAATGAATAGAGGGTGCTCAGCATTGAGTGGTTCTGGGTCACAGTGGGAATCACAACCTGAAATTAGGTCTGCCCACCAAATGTCTCTTTCTTGATTAAATTCTACTTTTTCTCCTGTTCTTTTAAAAACCACAACATTTTTTACTTCGTGTGAAGATTGTGCCACCGCTTCGTCCGTTGCTTGCTTTAGTGGAACAATATTTCCACTCCTATATGCGCCGTCAGCCGTAATCACGATCTTTGCTTCAGCATCCTCAATCCTATCCTTAAGTGCGTTTGATGAAAAACCTCCAAACACAACTGAGTGAATTGCGCCAATTCTTGCGCATGCCTGCATGGCTATCACGGCCTCCGGGCACATAGGCATATATATAACAACCCTGTCCATCTGCACTACTCCCAGCTTTTTTAGCCCATTGGCAAATTGAGAAGTTCTTGAAAGAAGCTCTTTGTATGTGATGCGCTCAGATTTTCCATCTTCTGCCTCAAAGATAATTGCAGTTTTTTCGGGATTATTGCTGGCATTTACATCCAATGAGTTGAAAGAAGCATTGATCTCTCCGTCATTGAACCATTCATAATTAGGCGCCTTTGATTCATCCAGTATATTCTTAAATGGAAGAAACCAATCCAACTCATCCTTTGCTAATTTTGCCCAATACTCAATGTGATTCCGTGAAGCTTCTTCTTTTAACCTCTCCGCTTCTTCCTTATTAAGATTGGCTTGTTTGATAAACTTTTTTGAAGGAGCAAAACTCCTGGACTCATTCAATATCGACTCTATTAGCTCATCTGTCATGACAAACCCTTTAAGAAATTAATTTTTTGAAATTAATGGTGATGCCTCTTTTGAATGCATTCTCTCAATGATAGGGCTAGATTTTGGAATATGGCTCAAAAGAAAGCTCATTTGATCAGCCAATATATTTCTTCCTTGAAGCAAAATGTACTCGGCATAAGATGGAGCAAACGGAATTGCAAGAAGAGCCATGCTTGCTTCCTCCGGGGTTTTTCCGCCTTTTATATTGTTGCAGCGCTTGCAGGCACTTACCACATTCTGCCACATATCCTGACCGCCTCTGCTTATCGGCGTCACATGATCCCTGGTCAACTCTCTCTTGCTGTATTGAGACCCACAATATAGACACAGGTGGTCATCTCTCTTAAAAAGAGTTTGGTTATTCAATGGTGGTGTAAAGTCTGAAAGCTTTTGTTGAAAATGTTTAGATCGTCCTCTTGTGGCGACAATAGAATTGATATTTATTTGGCTTCTGAGACCAGATTTAGCATTGATTCCGCCTCTGATTGAATAAAGGTTATCTCCCAAGGTATAAACCACGTCTCCAACAGAATAAAGTTTAGCTGCTTCCTTAAAGTCTATCCACTCAAGAGGTAGGCCCGTTGTGTCAATTCTGAGGGTGCGGTGAGGAAAGTTTATTAAGTTATTCATTTGAAATACTATAAAGGCTTTTTGTGACAAAAATAATAAATATTTGGGATTTTTTCATAGGCATGATAGTCTTTCGCACCAACTGAATAGAACTATCAAAAAATAAATACGTGGCTATTAAAATTGCAGTTGTAAATGAGTTTATAAATGATGAAACACGCGTTGCTGTTGTTCCAGAAATAGCTCAAAAAATCGCCTCCAATAATGTCTCTTTTGTAATCGAAAAAAACGCTGGTGCAGCATCGGGATTTTTGGACTCAGACTATCCTGAAAATGCATGCAAATTTGTAAAATCTTCGTCTGATGCTCTGAATGACGCAGACGTCATTTTCAAAGTAAATCCGCCAACCTCAGATGACATCAGCAGCATGAAAAGAGGGGCTATTGCAATCTCTTATATGAACCCATTTCAAAATGATGCTCTCATTAAATCAATGGCCTCATCAGGCATTGATGCTTTTTCAGTTGAGTTAATTCCAAGAATTTCTCGTGCTCAATCAATGGATGCGCTGTCATCTCAAGCATCAATCGCGGGATATAAAGCTGTAATCCTTGCTGCCAATCACGCAAATAAATTCTTTCCAATGCTGACCACTGCTGCAGGTACAGTGCGTCCCGCGCAGACTCTAATTATTGGCGCTGGTGTAGCGGGCCTTCAAGCTATTGCAACTGCAAAAAGACTTGGCTCAAGAGTTATTGCATTCGATGTTAGAGGTAGCACAAAAGAACAAATTGAATCGCTGGGAGCTCAGTTTCTAGATACGGGAATAACCGCAGAAGGTGAAGGCGGTTATGCAAGAGAGTTGACAACGGAAGAGCTTGATACTCAAAAAAAGGCTCTCTCTAAAGCAATAGGCCAATCAGATATTGTGATAACAACTGCAGCAGTGCCTGGTAAGCCTGCGCCAAAGCTTATAGATAAGAAAACAGTGGAATCAATGGCTCCAGGCTCAGTGATTATTGACCTAGGTGCCATCTCTGGAGGAAACTGCGAGCTTACTGTGCCTGATAATGTCTTGGATCATGGTGGGGTAATGATTCTAGGCCCAACCAATCTGCCTTCAACAATGCCCAAGCATGCGAGTGAGCTTTACTCAAGAAATCTTCTGAACTTCCTCTCTCCAGCACTCACTGAAGAGGGTCTTAATATTGACTGGGATGATGAAATATTTAAAGGTGCAAATATCACCCGAAACGGTGAAGTTGTCTTTGATCATGGGAGCTGATTGATATCGAAACGTTTATTGCAATTTACATCTTTATGTTGGCGGCCTTCACCGGCTTTGAGGTGATCTCTAAAGTTCCAGCAATTTTACATACGCCGCTCATGTCGGGGTCAAACTTCATTCATGGTGTGGTCCTTGTAGGAGCCATTATTGCATTGGGCATGGCCGAAACAAATCTAGAAAAGACGATTGGATTTTTTGGTGTTCTTTTAGCTTCTGGCAATGCTGTTGGTGGTTATGTTGTAACCGAAAGAATGTTAGAAATGTTTAAATCTAAGAAAGACAATGAGTAGCGTTGAAACCATAATACAAAGCATATATGTGGTTGCCGCAGTCTTATTTATTGTTGGCCTAAAAAGAATGAGCTCTCCTACTACTGCGAGAACAGGAATCATTTGGGCAGGGGTTGGAATGTTGATGGCGACTGTTGCGACTTTCTTCTATCCTGGAATTGAGAACTTTCTTCTGATTGCAACTGCTATCTTTCTTGGCACTGTCATTGCTGGATATACCGCCAAAAAAGTTGAGATGACTGAAATGCCAGAAATGATTGCCCTTTACAATGGTATGGGCGGGGGCGCTGCTGCAGCCATAGCGGCGGTAGAATTATTCAAAGATCATCAATTACCTCTGAGTGTTACTACATTGGCACTAATTGGAGGAATCATTGGTTCAATTTCATTCACTGGCAGCTTAATTGCGTTTGGAAAACTTCAGGGAATGATAAAAGGAACCTTCAGATTTAAAGGTCAGCACCAAATTAATATCCTGCTATTACTCGGATCAATTGCATTATCCGTTCTTGTCGTTGCAGGATTTGATTCCAATGCAACACTAGTAACAGGAATCTTCATCATTGCCTTGATACTAGGTATCGCGATGACAATGCCAATTGGAGGAGGCGATATGGCTGTTGTAATTTCTTTATACAACGCACTAACTGGTTTGGCCGTCGGGTTTGAGGGTTATGTTTTGCAAAACTATTCAATGATTATTGCAGGCACAGTGGTTGGTGCTGCAGGGACATTGCTTACACAGTTGATGGCAAAAGCAATGAACAAAACTCTTGTCAGTGTTCTGTTCCCTTTTGGTGAAGCAGCTCAAGCAGCCGGTGATGCTGTAGACGGAGAGATGAAGCCTATCGAGGCTGGGGATGCAGGAATTATGATGGCGTTTGCACAAAAGGTTATTATCATTCCTGGATATGGCATGGCGGTTGCTCAAGCTCAACAGAAAGTTTGGGAGCTCAGCCAACTTCTTATAGACAGAGGGGTTGATGTTAAGTTTGCCATTCATCCGGTTGCAGGAAGAATGCCTGGTCACATGAATGTTCTGTTGGCTGAAGCTGGAGTACCGTATGAATTAATTTTTGATGAGGATGAAATAAATCAAGAGTTTAAAAGTTGTGATGTTGCACTTGTCATTGGTGCTAATGATGTCGTTAATCCAGTGGCCAGAACAGATCCATCAAGCGAAATCTATGGTATGCCGATACTGGATGCTGACTATGCATCTAATGTAATTGTAGTCAAAAGAGGCCAAGGAACTGGCTTCTCAGGAATTGAAAATGTCCTATTCTTTCTGGATAACACTAGGATGCTTTATGGGGATGGCAAAGCTGTTGCTACAGATCTTGTGAACTCGATAAAAGAGCTCTAAGAAAAATAATTTTAACCTCCGTATTCCTATCACATCAGTTGTGTTATTCTCATCATCATGTTTGTAGAATTTGAAATGGAGCGCTTACAGTCACTTTATGAAAATGAGGTGAAATATAACCTGAGTGACAGTGGAAACCACCCCCTATCGATGAATGATCTTCTGTCTGAAGAAGAGATATCAAGAATCCTCAACATGGAAATATATTATGGTTACACAACCGGTGATCCACGTCTCTTATCTGCGATTGCATCCTGGTACCCAGAAAAAATTAATGAGGGCAACATTCTCGTAACAAATGGTTCTGCAGAGGCCAATTTCTTGATTGGCTGGACATTGCTTGAGCCTGATGACGAGGTCGTTATGGTTCTCCCAAATTACATGCAAGTACCCGGCCTTGCAAAAAATTTGGGGGCAAAAGTAAAAACAATTCACCTCAAAGAATCTCTTGGGTGGCATCTGGACCTTGATGAGCTTGCATCAATGGTCAATGAAAAAACAAAATTGATTTCCATCTGCAACCCAAGCAATCCAACAGGTGCAGTAATGGCCGATGAAGAAATGCAGTCGATTGCTGAGATAGCAGAAAAACATGGTGCTTACATACACTCAGATGAGGTTTACAGGGGCTCTGAGCTTGACGGAAAAGAAACTAAGAGCTTTGTTCATTTTTATGACAAATCAATTATCTCTTGTGGTCTATCAAAATCATTTGCCCATCCAGGCCTAAGAATTGGGTGGTTGGTTGCATCGCCTGACATCATCCAAAATATTTGGACTAGAAAAGACTATACGACTCTATGTGCTTCAGTGATTTCGCAAGAAATAGGCACCAAGATCATGACCGAACCAACCAGAAATGATATCTTGGGCCGCTCAAGTAAAATGCTTACAGAAAATTTAGTGTTGTTTCAAAGTTGGATAGATAGCCATAAGGAGATTTTCACATTCGTACCTCCCAAAGCTGGCGGCATGGCTTTTGTAGGCTACAACATGGATATCAATAGTACTGAGTTTGTTCATAAACTGAGGGTTGAGCAAAGCGTATTGATTGTACCCGGAGATTGTTATGGAATGGATGGATATCTCAGATTTGGGATAGGGGCAAACCAAGACTACCTCAGTGAGGGCTTAGAGCTAGTCAGTGCCTGCATAAAGTCTTTGGGCTATTGAAGAACTCAATCTTAAATATAGCTGTGGATACTCCTGTATCTCAGATTTTCGACTATTATCCTCCAGAGGGCTCAGATTGCAGCCCAAAAATAGGGCAAAGGGCTTTGGTTCCCTTTGGAAGAAGAGAGGTTGTCGGTTTTATTCATGGAATCTCAAATGATTCTTCTTTGCCAAAAAAGAAGATTAAGTCTTGTAAATCGATAATTGATAAGGATCCCCTGATTAATGAAGGGGCTCATGAGTTGGTTTCGTGGTGTAAAAATTACTATCACCATCCTCTTGGAAAAACCTATGCTACAGCAGTTCCAAGATATCTGAGAGCAGGTAAAACTCCAGCCATTGAAAAGATGCTTTTCCAAGAATCCAAAGATAAAAAAAAGCTAAAAGCCCACCAAAAGAAAGCCTATGATGGATGTATAAAGCTGCTCAAAAAATCCGCTCCTATTCTTCTTAATGGAGTAACCGGCAGCGGCAAAACTGAGATATATCTTCACCTTATGGAAAGGGTTCTTTCTAAAAAGGAACAGGTGCTTTTCTTGGTGCCTGAGATTGGCCTAACCCCTCAATTATATGAGGCAATAACTTCAAGATTTGGAAATTGCGTTGGTCTAATCCACTCATCAACTACAGACAAATCAAGGGCAAAGGCGTGGCTTGCTGCTAAAGAAAACAAGCTCTCGGTCATCTTGGGGACTCGTTCTTCCATATTTGTTCCTTTTCATTCTCTTGGGTTGATTGTCATTGATGAAGAACACGATGAATCGTATAAACAACAATCCGGGCTGATGTACTCTGCAAGAGACCTTGCCGTTGTAAAAGCTAAAAAATCAGGTTGTGGTCTGGTGCTGGGGTCTGCAACACCATCCTATGAAAGCCTCCTGAATGCCGAGAAAGGCAAGTATAGTGAGGTGCGACTCACTAAGAAGGTTTTTTCTGCGAAGCCCCCTGAAAAAAAACTCATCAATCTGAACGCCAACTCCTCAAAAAAGGGTTTGAGTGCCCCATTATTCAGATCTATTTCTAAAGCATTAAAAAAAGGCGAGCAATCGCTGTTATTTATAAATCGAAGAGGGTACTCGCCAGTAACGATGTGTGAGGAGTGCGGCAAAATAGAGGAATGCCCAAGGTGCGAAAGCAATCTGGTCTCATACAAGGGCACGGGAAAGCTAAAGTGTCACCATTGCTCCTATCAGAAAACAGCTGGGACGGAATGTTTAGTTTGTGAAGGCAAGAAAATTACAGTTGGACATGGCACCGAAAAAATTGAAGAAGAGCTAAAGGAGAAATTCCCAAATGAGATGATCATCAGAATTGATCGTGACACAACAAGCAGCAATAAAAAAAGAATAGAGGCGTTCGGCTATGCCAAGTCTGGTGATGCAAAAATTCTAGTGGGAACACAGATGCTTACAAAAGGTCATGATTTTCCAAATCTATCACTTGTGGCTTTTGTTAATGTTGACCAAGGTCTTTTTGGTAGTGGATATAGAAGCAGTGAGCGTTTTGCTCAACAGTATTACCAAGCATCCGGAAGATGCGGGCGAAGAAACAAAAAAGGCTTGGTATTGCTACAAACACACAATGCAGAAAATGAGGCACTTCAGGCGCTTCTGAATGATAGTTATATGGCATTCTATGAAAAAAATAAGGAAGACAGAAGGCGTTTAGAGTGGCCCCCATATACTTATTCCTTTTTGTTGAGAGCAGAGTCTCCCAGTGAAAAAAATGTATTTCATTTCTTAGATAATATTGCTGAATTTATAAAAAATTCTGAATATATAAGCTCGATTAAGCTACTTGGGCCAATCCAATCCCCAATTGGAATAATTCGAGGCAAGAAAAGGGGTCAATTGATGCTTATAAGCAAGAACAGAAAAAAATTACACATGATCGGTGGACGATTGATAAGCTTTATTGATGCAAAAAAACTTGGAACAAAAGTAAAATGGTCAATTGATGTAGACCCGACTGATCACTCATGAAAATGGAAGAAAAAATAAAACGCCTAATCATTGATGCATTGGCTAAAAGCCATGGCATTAAGGAGGATGAGCTGAATGAGGTTGGTCTCGAGCTTTCTAGAAATAGTAATAATGAGCATGGAGACTTTTCCAGTAACATTGCGCTTAAACTAGGGAGCAAACTCAAGGGCCCTCCAATGACAATTGCTGAGGAAATTGTTAGTTCTCTGGGGGCTCTAGTGGAGCTAGAACGAGCGGAGTTTGTTAAGCCTGGCTTTATAAATTTCTATCTCTTTGGTGAAAAAAAATACAGCATTCTTGAAACTATATTAAACCAAGGCAGCGAGTTTGGCTCGTCATGTGCTACTGAAAAAAAGAAGGTTCTTCTGGAGTTTGTCTCAGCAAATCCAACTGGGCCACTCCATGTTGGACATGGGCGTCACGCTGCTTTTGGTGATTCGCTGGCACGCCTTCTAAGAAAAGCTGGTCACGAAGTTTTTACAGAGTATTACCTCAATGATGCCGGGAGACAGATAGATATCCTTTGCATAAGTGTTATGTTTGAGATGCTTCGTGCTGAAGGATTGAAACTAAATGATATCGCCGGTCTTTACAAGGGCACATACATCAAAGAAATTGCTCAAGGACTGATTGATGAAAGCTTCAAGATAAACAAAAAAGTCTTGCTTCCAGAGGCCAGTGCGTCAGCCGACGAACTTATTGATGCGCTCATATTAGAAATGAAAGATGTTGCCGGATCTAAGCTTTTTCAAAAAATTTCAGACAAGGCTGTCTTGCAGATGACAGAATTGCTTAAAGACGACCTTTCAGACTTCCGTGTTAACCAAGATGGTTATTATTCTGAAAAATCTCTTTTTTCAAAAGGAAAGATTGAAGAGGCTTGTGAGATTATAAAGAAAAACGGAAATGCTTATGAAAAAGATGGTGCTCTTTGGCTTGAGTCATCAAAATATGGTGATGACAAAGATCGTGTAGTTATTCGAGAAGATGGGAGGTCTACCTACTTTGCATCTGATATTGCTTATCATCATGACAAAAAAATGAGGGGCTTTGATCTTTTAATCAATGTTTTGGGGTCTGATCATCATGGTTATGTTTCAAGGCTTGAGGCAGGTCTTGTCTCAACTGGTAATAAAGCTTCTGACCTAGATGTAATTTTGATGCAGTTTGTGACTCTTTACAGGGGAAAGAAAAAGATTCAAATGTCTACCCGATCAGGTAATTTTGTACCAATGAGAGACCTTTACTCAGAGGTTGGTGTTGATGCTGCAAGATTTTTTTATGTCAGCAGATCGCATGATCAGCACTTGGATTTTGACCTAGATCTTGCAACCAAGCAAAACAACAACAACCCTGTTTACTATATCCAGTATGCAAATGCTCGAATAAAAAGCGTGCTCAAGGAAAACAAAAAAAGGGGTTATGTTTTTGATGAATGCCTAGGAAAAACAAATCTCATGAAGCTAGATTTGGCAATAGAAAAGGAGATCATTTCTCTTTTGGGGAAATACCCTGAAACTATATTAAAAAGCTCTGAAGCCAGGGCTGTAAACAAAATAGCAAATTATTTAAAGTCTTTGGCACAGCTGTTCCACTCATATTATGGGTCAACAAAAATTGTTTCCGAAGATGAAGAAATCAGGAATGCTAGAATAATTCTATTGATCTGCGTTTCTACGATTATCGAGGACGGCCTAGATATCCTAGGTGTTTCTTCTCCTACTAAGATGTAGTTTTTTTCTTCTTTTTATACTCAATATCAAGCGATTGCAGTTTTCGATAAAGGTTTGTTCGTTCCATGTCTACCCTTCTTGAAAGCTCGCTTATCTTTCCGCCAACAAGCTCTAGCTGCCTTGTTAGGTAGGCTCTTTCAAAAAGCTTCTTTGCCTCCTTCATGCTCAAAGAGAGAATATTGTTTTCTATCAGGATATTGCCGCCTGGGCCTTGTAATGTGATGATTTCTTTAATTTCATCAACATTAACTATTTCTTTATCTTTTGTAGAGAGAAGCGCCTGCACAAGATCTACCAGCTGACGAAGATTGCCAGGCCACTGATACTTTGAAAGCATGTTTTGTGAGGCTAAGCTGAACCTTCTATAGCCGTGCCCATCCTTTTCAACAAAAAATTTCACAGTCTCGTCCAGCATTTCTGGGACCTCCTTAAGAGAGCTTCTCAGTGGAGGAATGTTTAGGGTGGTAAGCTTTTGTTTATCCATAAAAGTGGCTTCATCTATCCTGGAAACTCCAATAAAGATCTTTAGCTTGCTCTGACTTGAGTGGGCAAGTAGTTTTTTTGAGATAAGGGCTTTCTCGTCTTCAGAAAGCTTACCTATGTTTTCAATAAACAAAATTGAATTTTTTTCGTCATCAAAGGGTTCAAAAAGCCTATTTTGACCATCATCGTTAATGCTTTCGTTTTCGCTAAATTCGAGTTTCTTGAATTCGCCCTGTTCACTATACTTCCTTAAATGCAATGCTTTGCACCAAGCAGTCTTATCTACCCCTTCTTCGGACTGAATTATAAAAACACTCCCCTGTTCAGCGAGAAGATCAATTTCATCTAGCGTCTTCTTAAATGCTGGTATGTTTTCTACCAAATGTGAAAAAACATCCTTTCCAGTTATGCTCTGAGCTAAGACCTCTTGGGCAGAAGCAAGGAGTTTTTCTATTGAAACAGGTTTTTCTATGAAATCTTTTGCGCCTAATTTGGTAGCCTCAATCGCAGTTTCGATTGTTGCGTGTCCTGAAATCATAATTACTGGAAATTCTTTTTCTGATTGGCTTGTCCAGTCTTTCAATAGGCTTATACCATCCTCTTCTGGCATCCAAATATCGAGAAACACCAAATCTGGCTTTTTGTTCTTAGCCTCGATTCTGGCCTCTTCTGCTGAAGAGGCTGTTGAGGTTGAATATCCTTCATCATTCAAAATTTCCTGAATGATTTTTCTGATTTCAAGCTCATCATCAACAATCAGTATATGTTTTGGTTTGCTCACTAGGTGCTCTCCTTAGGTTTTATCTGCTCTACTGGTAAAAGAACTTTAATCCTTGCGCCAACATTGCTATTACTTATGCTAACTTCTCCTTTGTGCTCATCTATGATGCTCTTAACAATTGCAAGACCAAGTCCTTTTCCATGCTCCTTGGAGGTCTGGTATGGCTCAAAAGCGTTTTTGATAAGGGTTTCATCGAACCCTTGCCCATTATCATTTATCGTAATTTGACAAAAGTTTTGTGAATTTATTTTTTTAGTTTTTGTTTCAAAATTAATTACTGGTTTTTCCGTCTGATCGCAAGCATCGATTGAGTTCAGCAGTAAGTTGTTTAGAACTTGTTGAATCTTATTTGTATCTGCTTCAAGCGGTTCCACATGGCCGCTTTTTAAGCCAAATGAGATGTCCTCATGCTGTCTTGAAAAGAGCTGAATGCTCTCTTCAATCAATTTATTTATATCTATGTTTCTGAAGCTAAGTCTTTCTCGCTCTGCAAAATTACTAAAGGCATTCACAAGATCTCGTAGCACATCAACTTGTGTGATGATCGTTTTGGTCGATGCCTCGATGAAATCTTTTTCTTGTGATGGCCCGCTGAATTTTTTTTGAATTCGCTCGGCTGATAATTGTATCGGAGTGAGTGGGTTATTAATCTCGTGTGCCATCCTTTTTGCAACATCGCTCCATGCGGCTTCTTTTTGTGCTGCCATAAATGAGTTTACGAGAACTGCAATTTCATCGTCTTCTCCATATTCTTCTTTATTTGAAGGATTATGTCGTGGATCGGTTTTTTTGTCGGTTTGTTTTTCAAGTGCCTCTATCGGCTTTACAAGTTTGTCTGCGAATTCAAATGAGCCGTAGATTGCAAGGAGAAGTGACAACATCACAACAATGCCAAGAGTTAATGCATAACTATACTGGATGGGGGTTTTCATGAAACTCAACATTCCGTATCTAGCGTAAGTCTCCTCAACAGAATAGGCCATCATGCTAAGTTTGGGATCAAGGCTGTACAGGGCCTGCAAATAAATTGGTTTTTCATTTAAGGAGAAGCTGATTACTGGAACCAAAATCCTTATCAGGTATCTATCATCAGCCATTGAGTCCAAGCTTGTCCACGATTGCTTAAGAGCCACCTGATTGATTTCAAAAGCGGTTGGAACTCTCACAGATGACTGGTCAACCTTAGATGAGGTGCTAGCCAAAAGCCTAAGATCTGAGTCAATCAAAGACAGTTGGATTGCGTCATTTTCCTTTCTCTGGTCTTCGAGCGCCTGGGCTATGTTTTCCATACCCTTAAGTTGAATAGATATATTTGATGTGGTAAATAATCCGTCTTGAATTCTTTCATCTAAGGCAGACCTTCCTAGCATCAAGGCGTCGCTTAAGCCTTTCTCAACATCTGCATCTGACCATACACTTATGCCCTTATTCATAAAATTGATGGCAAAAAAGAAAATAACAATTGCAGGAATAAGCGCCAAACTAGAAAAAGCTAAGGCCATCTTAAATCTCAGCCTTGCTCCTAATTTTTTTTGTCTGTAATCATGAAATAGCTTTTTTGCGCTTAAAGCAACAACTGGCAAGAGTGCAAAAAAAGAAACGAGGTTAACACCAAGCAACGAAACCTGTATTCTGTTGAACTCAGTTGGGTCGTCATCTGAAAATAAAAGCGCGACCAATGAGGCGATACTCAAGAAGATGAGCGCTGAAACTATTTTCCTTATTTTTATGGTGCTCAGTCTAAAAGCTTCCATTCTATAGCCTCGAATTCTGTATCTAGGTTTTCTCTCCAGAAGGACAGGGTTTTTATCCACTGCGATATGCCTTCAGCACTAATTCCTGCTTGCATTATCACGCTGTAGTTTTTTTCAATGTCTAAGATCGAGTCGTCAACCAGAGGTATGTTTTTTATCTCCGAAAAAAAACCTTCTACTTCTTGAATAGAGCGAAGACTAACTTTAGTGCCAATATTTAAGTTTGTTATTAAATATCTGCCTGTAAATGCATTCAGTCTTATTGAATAGGCTTGGCTTAATGACCCAATATCGCGATCTATTCCCCAATTTCTAATATCAACAATGGAAAAATTTAATTGAAAGTGCAGAGTCAGCCCTGAGGCAAGAGCTTCAATCTGTTGCTCTTGAAGCTTAAATGTAAGCTGAACATCGCTGAAATAGACTCCATCCTTTACATAGGATTTGCCTGCGCCAAAATTTGCAAATGCTTGTGTGCTCAAAAAAAGAAAAAAGAAAAGCATAAGGGTGGTATTTTTTGGCCTTCTAGTCATGAAAATCGCTTGCCCTCAAGCTTTCTTCCTCTCGCAAAGTCTGCTGCAAGCATCTCTTTTTTTCCCTCAGGCTGAATCACTTTAAGGATAATTTTGCTGTGTTTGCATTTAACAACAACCCCTTCTTGATTGGACTCCACTATCTCACCGGGGCTGCTATTATCTTCATCCCCAGTCAAGGATTCTGAATCCCATATCCTAAGATACTTGTCGTCTAGGTAAGTGTGTGCTACCGGCCATGGATAGTATGCTTTTATTTTTTTATCTATGGCTTGCGAGGGCTCATTCCAATCTATGCGGGCGTGTTCTTTTTTTATGATCTTGCTGTATGTAATAAGGCTTTCATCCTGATTCTTAGTGCTCGAGTTGCCCTCAAGAAAAATGGGGAGAAACTTCTGAACCATATCTGCTGCAAGCAGAGAAAGCTTCTCAGATAAGGTCTTTGAGTTTTCACCCGATAACTGGATTGATTCCTGCTGATATATTGGTCCGGCATCAAGCTCTTCTGTCATTTGAATTAGGCTAACGCCTGTTGTTTTATCGCCTTCAAGTAATGCTGACTCTATCGGGGAGGGGCCTCTCCATCTTGGAAGAAGCGATGGGTGAATATTGATACTGCCAATATAAAAACTGTCGAGGAATGCTTCTGACAGTAGTTTGCCATATGCTGATGTTATCAATGCATCTGGCTTTCTTTCAGCCATTTTTTCTAAGAAACTATTTTCGTTTGGGCTTTCGGGAATAAGCGTCTCTAGATTATGTTGAATTGCAAACTCAGCCAGAGGGTTGCTTTTCACCTTCATTCCTCGCCCTTGCTTCTTTGGAGGCCTTGTAAGCACGGTTATTCTTCTATATTTTAAGCTCAATAGCCTCTGTAGCGGCTGAATAGAAAACGTATCGGAGCCCGCATAAACAATTGATTTATTCAGGTTGTTGTCGCTCAGCATCAAACAACCCTCACTGTTGTTCCTTCTATTGTTGATTGGTTTTTTTTGCTTTTGGCAATTTTTTTTCTAAGCCTTTGAAGCTTTACATCAGGAACATAATCAATAAAAAGCTTACCGTCTAAATGATCTATTTCATGCTGGACACATATAGACATTAGGTCATCCAGCTGTTCATTGTGTATCGTCCCGCTAAGGTCTTGGTATTCAAGCATGATGTTTTCATATCGCCTAATAGTTGTTCTGATTTCAGGCACAGAGAGGCAGCCCTCGCTACTGTCAACTGATCCTGATGGTTTTTTTATTTTTGGGTTGATAAAAATACATGGTGTATTCCTATCTTCTGAAACATCGACAACTATAAGCCGAATTGTTTGGTTAACCTGCGGCGCTGCCAAGCCTATGCCGTTTGATTGATACATGATTTCAAGCATCTTATCTGCCAACACTTTCAGCTCGGCATTAAAGGTTTCAACAGGCTCAGATAAACGCCGTAGCCTTTCATCTGGAAATTGTAAAATTTCTAAGTTCTCGAACATGTAAAAAACACCACTAAATAAGGGAAAGTTATCTTATCATGATGTTGTTGTTTTTTTCCAAAAATAGCATTTGCTAGTCTATGAAATAATTTCAAAAAAATACGTTGACCTCATGTCTTTTTTGATTCATGCTCGAAGTAATTTAATTGTTTTCTTTCAATGAGCCAAAACATAAAAGAAGATTTTCTCGATATCCTTCTGTATCTATTTGAATACTACTCTGAAGATCCTGTCAGAGAGTCAGATACATCTTTTGAGATCCGTGATCATCTAATAGATGTAGGCTTTCAAGATGCTGCGATTGACCATGCAATGGATTGGGTTGAGATTTTCAAAAGCCCTGAAGCAAGCATTATGCTTCATACTCCAAGCAAATCCTCAATAAGAATACTCAGCGAAGACGAGAAGGGCTTGCTTGATGTTGAGTGTCAAAATTACATAACGCGTCTTGAGAAGTTTGGTCTTCTCAGTCCAGAAAAGCGAGAACTGTTGATCGATAAACTTACATCGATTGGTTTCGAGCCTATGGACTTAGAGGTAGTAAAAGCGTTGAGCATTTTGATGCTTTTTCAGGAGCCCTCAGTTGAAGTCAGGCTACATGCTTATGAAAACGAAGAAGCAATTGATTCTCCAAAAACATTGAATTAATAATTCTTTTATATTTATAATCACAGCCTCACGAACCCAAGTTCTGATTTTTTAATTAGTTATGAGCAAATTAGTGATAGTGGAGTCGCCTGCAAAGGCAAAAACGATCCAGAAATATCTGGGCGATGGCTATACTGTCTTGCCAACCATTGGTCATATTAGAGAGCTTCCAAAAAAAGATGCGATTGATCCAAACAATGGGTATTCCATGAAATATATAGTAAGCCCAGGAAAGGAAGATGCAGTAAAAAAAATTAAGGGTGATGCAAAAAATGTTGAGCAAGTAATACTCGCTACTGACCCTGATAGAGAGGGAGAAGCTATTGCTTGGCATGTCGCAGACATTATTTCAAATGCAAAATTTGAAAAGCCAGACATTAAGCGGGCTATTTTTTATGAAATAAGTGAAAAAGCGGTGAAAGAAGCTGTGAGCAGTCCTGGCGAGATAGCTATGGATCTAGTTCAGTCTCAGGAAACAAGAAGGGCATTAGATAGACACTTTGGGTTTTCTTTGTCGCCTTTGTTATGGCGACTATTTCCTAGCAATAACCACTCAGCTGGGAGAGTTCAAAGTCCTGCACTAAGGATGATTGTTGAGCGCGAAAGAGAGATTGAGGCTTTTATTCCACAAGAGTATTGGACCATTTCAGCGAAACTAGAAAAAGATGGTGAATATGATGCAAAGCTTTCGGTTTTTAAAGGAGAGCCTATAAAAAAGTTCACATTTGACTCAACTGTCCTTGTTGAGGAAGCTAGCAAAGGTTTGGAAGACAGTTGCAAAAACGGCCTTGTAGCCAAGTCGATCACCAAAAAAACCATTAAGCGTTCGCCTAGAGAGCCCTTTAGAACTTCTGTGCTCCAACAACAAGCTTCCAACAGGTTTGGTTTTACGCCAAAAAGGACTATGCAGATCGCTCAATCACTCTATGCGCGAGAAGGGGGCGGTTTAATCACTTATATTAGAACAGATTCAATTGAAATTGATGAAGGAAAACTTCCTTCTGTGAGAAGCCAGGTTGCCGACATGTTTGGGGATGATTTTGTTCAACCAAGGAACTATAAAAATAAAAAAGAGGCCAAGAATATTCAGGAAGCACACGGTGCGATAACTCCCGTTGATATAAGCTTTATTCCAACTGAGGCCAAAAAGGTTCTCAAAGACGATGAACTCAAACTCTACCAGCTGATCTGGCAAAGAACAGTTGCCTCTCAAATGAAGGATGCGCTCTTTGAAAGAACTTCTATTGAATTCGTTCCTGCTGGAGATGAAAGCCTTGCGACATTTTCTTTTTCTGATCAAGAGCTTATTTTTAGTGGGTATTTGGAAGCCACTCAAGAAGAGGTTACAAATAACAAACCTCCTTTAATTAATGAAAATGATGCGATTGGATTCAATGGGCTTATAAAAACCCAACACTTTACAGACCCGCCTCCTCGCTACAATGACGCTAGCATGATTAAAGCGCTTGAAGAAAAAGGCATTGGAAGGCCTTCAACATATGCCGACATACTCTCTAAGCTCACAGATAGAAAATATGTTTGGTTGAGGCAAAAAAGATATGAGCCCTCTGATATGGGCAGGCTTGTAAGCAACTTCTTGAATGAGCGCTTTGGTGGATATATCAGTGATGAATTTACCTCGAATATGGAAAATAACTTGGATGAAATCTCTAGTGGGAAAAAGAGTAAGGAAGATGTTCTGAATGACTTTTGGTCCCCCTTGATAGATACGGTGGATCAGGTCAGCGATGTGGTTACAAGAAGAGACGTAAACCCACAAAGGCCCCTAGGTGATCACCCAGAAACAGGCCGACCTGTTTTTGCTAGAATGACAAAAAATGGTCCTGCGGTTCAGGTGGGCGACATGGATAAAGACGAAAAGCTTGAGTGGGCCGCAATAAAAGAGGGTCAGTCGTTGTTTTCGATTGATCTTGAGATTGCATGTGAGCTTCTCAACAGGCCGAGCGAAAACATACTTGGTTACCACCCTGAAACTAACGAGCCTGTGATTGTCAGAGAAGCAAGATACGGCCCAACTGTTCAGCTTGGATCCAAGGAAGATGGCAATAAACCAAGATACGTGGGCTTACTGAAAACAGACTCTATAGAAGAAATGACATTTGAAAGGGCGTTAGATTATTTAAGCTTGCCAAAGGAGTTGGGTGTTGATCCTGAGTCAGGGGAAAAAGTTCTTGTGACCATCGGTCCTTATGGGCCTTATTTCAAACGTGGTTCAAAAAACTTTAGAGGGCGAAAAGGGCTTGACCCGTTTTCAGTTGAGCTTGAGGAAGCTCTCTTAAGCATATCAAGCTCAAAAGGCTCTGGAGCTCTTAAAACTTTTGATGACAGCCCTATTAAAGTTGTTGACGGAAGATGGGGAGCCTATGTCACAGACGGCAAAAAGAATGCTTCGGTACCCAAAGACAAAGAACCAGAGAGCCTAGAGCTTCAAGATTGTCTGGAACTACTAGAAAAGGCTCCTGCCAAAAAAAGAGGTAAGAGAAAATCAAAGAAAGCAGCCAAGTAGTTAAGACGCTTGAGTCAGGAGGCATAATTGTATATCCAACTGATACTGTTTATGGGATGGGCTGTGACCCAAAAAACAAAGAGGCTGTCCAGAGGCTTTTAGAAATAAAGCAAAGGCCCGAAGATATGGGCTTGATCTTGCTAGGTTCTTCTTTAGATGGTGTTGAGAACTGGGTTGACATCAGTGCTGAACAAAAAGAAATCATTGAGAAAAAAAATAGTGTTCCAACGACATACTTGATTCCAAAAAAAGAAACTGCTCCTTCATGGATATCAGGAAAACATGATTCGATCGCTATTAGAATCACACAGAAAGATCCCATTCCGTTTCTTCAATCTGTTTTAGGTTCGCCGATTATTTCAACAAGCGCTAATTTTCATGGCGGGGTAGAGCTACAGTCCTATAAAGAAGTTAGAAAGACGCTCTCAGGAGTGGTTGATTTAATATTGGAAGGCTCGTTGGATGCAAAAAGCAAACCCTCAAGAATTATTGATATACTTACAAATGAAATAATTCGTGGCTAATGGGCACAACAATAAGTGGATAAATATGCAGTAATAGGAAACCCAATTGGGCATAGTAAATCGCCTAAAATACATCGTTTATTTGGAGAGCAATTGGGTCATAAAATCACTTATGAGAAGCTAGAGGCAACAGAAAACACCTTTTCCGTTGTTGTTGAGGATTTCTTTCGCTCTGGCGGAAAAGGCGTGAATGTGACTCTCCCTTTCAAAGGTTTGGCGTATGGCTTTTCAGACGTACTTGGCGCTCAGGCAAAAAACTGTGGTGCTGTAAACACGCTTTCATTTTCTGAAGACGGGCGTGTCTATGGGGAAAGCACTGATGGTGTTGGGCTTATAACAGACCTAAACAACAACAACATAAAAATCGAAGGCCGTTCAGTTCTCTTGGTTGGCGCTGGAGGAACCGCCAAAAGCATCTTGCCATCTATTATTGAAATGGGCCCAAAAACCATAACCCTAACAAATAGAACAAAAAAAAATGCCGAATCATTAAGGGGTGCATTTCTTCATCTTTTTCAGATTGATTGTATTTTAGGTGAAAATATTGATAGAAATTATGACTTGGTGATAAACACGACGTCCTCACAATTATCAAACATGGTTCCCTCTATTAACCCTATTGCTGTAAAAGGTGCTGACTCATATGATGTCAATTATTCTTGGCAGCAAACGCTGTTTCAAAGTTGGTCAAACGATAATGGCTCGAGTACGGCGCTGCAGGGCTGGGGGATGTTAGTAGAGCAGGCTGCTGAATCTTTTTCTATTTGGAGAGGCGTTCGCCCTGCAACATCTAATGTGGTTGATCGCCTGCAGGCAGAAGTTGAGAATTAGTCACACCATACGTCATATATAGTGGAATAATTTGCTGCTTGTTGTGAGTAAAAAGCGATGGCTTCATAAAGTTCTTTTTTTTCAGAGTCTTTTTCAAGCTCTGTCCAGTAATACTCTGAAATCAACAAAAGTTCGCTGATGCCATTTTTCAGTTCAGCGCATTCTTCTTTGTTCATAAGCTGATTTGAATTTTTGTGTCCGTCTGCAAGGACAGGGGGTGTTATTAAAAAAATCATCGCAAGCGTTATTAACACTTTCATCTCATTTCTCCTTGGCTATTTGATTAAAAAGGCTTCAAGATCATCGAAGCCACCAATGTGTTTTCCATCGACTATGATTTGAGGGAAGGTTCTAGCTCCTGGGAACTTTTCTAAAATGAGGTCCATTTCAAAATCTTTGCCCAACTCTTGATAATCAAAGTCAATCCCTTTCTGTGAACACAATATTTTTGCTTTTTCACAATGTATGCAATCGGTTTTTCCAAAAATTTCTGCTTTCATATTTTTTTGTCTGAGGATCTTTGTTAAATAAATATAAATGTTTTTTAATAATATATCATTACATTCGCAATCAAATGGTTTACATTCAATTTTATGAAAATTGCAAGCTGGAACGTCAATGGAATACGAGCAAGAATTGACCATGTGACTGCATGGATCGAAGAAAATCAACCGGACGTGCTGGCCTTACAAGAAACAAAGGTTGTAGATGAATTATTTCCTTATGCTGCCTTTGAGTCTTTATCCTATTCTGTTGAGGTGTTTGGTCAAAAATCATACAACGGTGTTGCTAACATAACAAAAAACGGTTCAACCCAAACAAGCAAAGGAATCTGTGGTCTTGTTGACCCGCAAACAAGGGTAATTTCAACCACCCATAAGGATGTCAGAGTGGTTAATGTGTATGTTCCAAATGGCCAAGCCGTTGGATCTGAGAAGTTTGATTACAAGCTTAGTTGGTTGAAGCATTTGAAAAAAATGCTTAAAGATGACTTAAAAAAGCATCCAAAGATGGTTGTTCTGGGTGATTTCAATATAGCTCCAAGCGATCAAGATGTTCACGATCCTGAAAAATGGAAAGATAAAATTTTATGTAGCGCTCAAGAGCGAACCATGTTTGAAGAGATCCTTTCTTTGGGGTTTAAAGACAGTTTTCGTTTGTTTGAAAAAGAGGCTGGGTTTCATAGTTGGTGGGATTACAGAACTGCTGCATATACTAAAGAGCTTGGCTTGAGAATCGATTTGCTGCTCATATCCAACGAGCTCGTGCCTTTGTGTAAAAAAAGCTATATCGATGAAAAGCCTAGGTGGCTTGAGAGACCTTCAGATCATACTCCTGTCGTGGTTGAGCTTAGCTGATCGCTCCCAAACATTGGCCAATCTTGTCTACTAACAAATCTGCGTGTTCTCTCTTAAAGGTCATCGGGGGTCTTAGTTTTATAACACTATTTATTGGTCCAGTTTTTCCAACCAAAACACCTCGATTCATCATATCCTCCATCGCTTTTGCTGTCTTTGAGGGGGCATCAAGCTCAATACCTAAAAAAAGACCCTTTCCTCTTATTTCAACAACGCTTTCATTATCTTCTAGGGTTTTCTTAAGTTGCTTTTTTAGATAGTTCCCAACCTGTCTGGCTTCTTCTATGAGATTATCTTCTTCAAGAATATCCAAAACAGAGAGTGCTGCTGCTGCAGAGACAGGGTTTCCGCCAAATGTATTGAAGTAAGAGTTTCCGTTGTATGCCTGGTCCAAAGATTCTACCATCTCTCTGTGTGTGAGGAGAGCAGAAACTGGGTGGCCATTTCCCATGGGTTTGCCCATTGTAAGGATATCGGGAACAACCGCATCATCTTGGTAACCCCACATTTGCTGGCCAAGCCTACCAAAACCTGACTGAACCTCGTCCGCAATGACAACACCTCCCTGGCTTCTAATCTCTTGGTAGATACTTTTTAGAAAATCCTTTGGTATCTCATAAATCCCATCGCTGCTAAAAATACTGTCGGCAATAAAGCAGGCGACCCCGTGCCCGCTATCGATAAGATCTTCTACTTCTTCTTTCAGCCCTTGAATATAGGCGCTTTGATCCTCTAAAAAACCTTTGGGCCCTGGTATTGTTTTTACCCAGCCTTTTCTGTGCTCTTTTGGGCAATCTTCTGGGCTTAGCTGAAAAATCTCTGTTGTATTTCCATGGTATGCGTTTGAAAGGACGATGCATCCTTGATGTTTCGTATGTGCCTTTGCGAGTTGAACGGCCAAATCATTTGCCTCACTGCCTGAACAACAGAAATAGGCTACATTTAGGTCTTCAGTTGTGGCTGCAAGTCTTTCAGCTAGTCTGACAACATTTTCGTGGAGATATCTGGTGTTTGTGTTCAAAGCATTGCTTTGTTTGGTTATTGCTTCTGTTACCCTTGGGTTAGCGTGACCAACGTGTGCCACATTGTTGTAAACATCTAGAAACCTTTTGCCCCTGTCATCAATAAGCCAAACATCTTCGCCTTTAACTATGTGAAGCGGTTTTTCATAAAAATATTTTTGGCCATTTCCAAGGTGCTTCTCTCTCCTGCTTAGTATGCTCATTTGTTCAGCTCTGTTGAACGAGCTCGCTAAGTTGTGTTCCGATTTTCTCAATTTCATCTTCTTTTATTTCTTTAAAAACAGACCATGTGTGGTCAATGTTTCCAAGGATGTATTCTTTATTTTCAGGGTGCTTGCATGCCCTCCACTCAGATATGATTAGAGACATGGTAATTCTGTTATAAACCAACATGGGCAACAACATAACTTCACTGTTTGAAAGTTCATTTTCATTATGGTATCCAAGCAAAAGGTCTTTTGAACCGCCATAAAGAGACTCCATTCTTATAACTTCGTATGCACAGGCTACAGCAAGGTCGTTGATCAATGGTGCGTAAAGCATGTCGCCAAAATCTATCATTCCAACAACAGGATTTACTCTTTCTATAGAAACCAACACATTGTCTGGATTCATGTCGTTATGAATGACTTGTTTTCTTTGTTTTGATAACAGATCCTTTGTGTTTTTCTGAAAGTAGATAAGTGAAAACTCGGCCATTCTTCTTTTCTGCTTATCTTGTATGTTGCCCAATAGATCAAAAAGGTTTTCTGTTTGTGCAACATCCCAGAGTAGTCGGTGTTTTTCATTGGGATGGGAAAAACTATCGAGCCCAATGCCCAGCTTTGCCAAAAAATTACCCATGGATAGATGTAGTGCTTGTGGTTCTGTGATTTCCGCTCTGATGTCATCTAGGGGAACGCCCTCTAGGTAGCTCACCATTCTTACATAACAATCTTCGCCGCCGATCTCCCTTTGCAGAAGATATTCCTTGTCTATACTTTTTTTTGGTTTTGGTAGGTTTAGGCTTGTTGTTTGTTCCAAGTGAAGCATTGCTTCTGTCTGAAACTCCAGAACACCTCTTTCTTCTTTGTGATTTGAAATTTTTAGAATTGCTTTCTCTTCATTGTTTATGACCAAGAAATTGCAGTCTCTTTCGCTCACCAAAGGGGTGACAATTGCATTTTGGTCAAGCTCCATCCAGTTCTTTGCTAAATCAAGGGCTTTGTTGATATCGCATACTGGTGCCGAGTGCTCTAGGACAGGGAAGGAAAAATTGTTATTCATGCTCCCTCTCTATCTCTTGCCATATTTCTTCTATCCACTTTTTTATTGTCAATGCCTCTTCCCATCGATCTGATAGTTCCAGTTGGTTTGCGTCCGTTATTGCGTAACTTGTTGGCGGTCCGAGCTCACACAGAAACCTAACTGTAGCTTCCTCAGTTTGGCGTTTTTTCCATTCCTCAAGACCATACTTCCACCAACCTTTAAAAATAGACACCCACTCCTTGTGTTGTGAAAAATCTATCTGGATCTGGATCTGTCCCCTTGATGCAACCCTTCCTTGAAAGCAGTCTGATCGATTGAGTATTGTTTTAATGTGCTTCTGATCTCGGCTGTTTATCGGTGTCCACATTTCTCTGTCTACCACAAAGTGTGATAAATCAGCCGTTAGTCTCATTTCAGGAACCTCTTCGATCAACTGGAGCGTGTAATAAAGATCATTCAATAAACTATCTCTATGGGTCTCAAACAGTATCTTAACCCCTTCTCTATCTGCTTCCTCCATCCAATCATAGACCAAAGGTATGGCATCTTTATAGTTAATTGGCATAACGCCGCCAATAATGTTCACAAAGCATGCGTTAAACTCTTTGGCCAACCTCAAAAGTGGCAAAAGGTCTTCTTTGGAGTAAGGAAAGGCATTGACCATGCACCCCAAATCGCTCTCAACAAAATAATGTTTTTTCTTCTGGAACTCTTCAATCTCGTGTGCTGCCAAATCAATCGTGGCCCCAACAAACCCTCCGCCTTTTATTTTTTCAAAGTTATGCTCATCTGAAGGCTCTTCTTTGGTGGGGTGTCTTTGCTCCATTCCCCAGAGAGACTGATAGACTTCAAGCTTATGCATTCAAATACGCCTTGGCGCCTGCCTCAACAAGAATTTCCTCTAACTCTTGGTCTTGTGAAACTGTTTTATAGTGCTCCATAAGCAAGCCAAATGATTTTGCATGAAACCTCTGCACTGAAGTTACCTTGTGCTCGAAAGGTCTTCCTTTTAGAGTTATTGAAAGTTCGTCTTTGTTGTTTTTGACCGCATCATTGTTTGCAGTCACCCATGGCAAAAACACTTCTGAAACCTCTTCTTTTATTAGGGGCAAAAGTGTTGGTTTTAGTTCGTGCCATTCTTCAAAGCCTCCCTTTTCTTTTGGATCTATCATCCTTATGATCCAGTCATTTAGTTTTGGCGCATGCCTTTGAATAAAGTCATTTGCGGTTACGTCATTATTTGCATTATAAATATGGCCCCAGAGTGCAAAATCTGCAATAGAGGGTCGTGCGCCAAAAATATATGGCCTTACCTCTAGGTGCTTATCAAGGAGTCTTATTAGGTTCTCAAATGATTCTTCGATGGATATTCCGGTTATTTCGTTTGACCCAATCACCCAGAGTCTTTTTGACATTCTGCTCTTAAAGGCCTTTGCGGCCTTGCTGAGTACAAATGGTCCTACCCAGATAAGTTTATTTATTGTTTTGGGTACAAAAAGTTTTGCGAATCTTTTGCTGGCTGCATCTAGGTTTACTTCATAATGCCACCGATAATGGCACATGTGCTTTACGGCCCACTCATCTGCATATTCCTCAATCAACCTTGATAAAAATGACAGTGCTGGTGGCTCTGGAACAACTTGTTTGTTTTTAAAGTCTTCTTCCATTTTTAGAATGATGGGAGTTGAATCCTGTAGCACTTCTCCATTTGGGCAGCAGACCAATGGGACAATTTGAATTTTTGCTAATTTGCTGAATGCCTTTTGGGTTTTAAGGTTTCTCTCTATCCATTTGTGCTCAATTTCTTTGTACCTAAAATATGACCTTACCTTTACAGAATATGGCGAGAGCTCGGAACCGTAAATTGAGTATTTTTCTGTCAGTTTTTTTCTCTAATTAAGTTTTTTGCTACATGAAACATTATAGGTGTTAATTTTGTCTCGCTCTCGTCATTGTCTTTAAAATAACTATTCCAAACAAACACATAGTCATGAGCAGGGTTAACCATTATTCCTTGTCCTGCCCAACCTCCTTTGTACAGTGTTCCATCCTCAAATACAAAATCCCATTGATATGTATTATGCTTGACACCTTCTGGAAGGTTTTTTTGATTTGCCAAAAGCTCGGGGCGACCCTGATGAAGAAGATTCTTGATGTGCAACTCAGTTATTAATGGGGGTTCACTGACAACATTGTGGCTTGGTGTAAATAACAAACCAAATCTTGCTAAGTCTCTCGGTCTTGCTAAAAGCCCACCATGGATAACTGGGACTCCATACCTGGGGGCAAAAAAAGCTGCGTCTGCCTCGGCTCCCATCTTTGACCATATCATTTCGCTTACAGCCTCATGCAACTGTAAACCTGTTACTCTCTCAACAAGCCAACCCAAAACAAAGGTATTTACCCCTGAATAATCATAAACTTTTCCTTGGTCGGTATATTTCCCAACATCAAGCTTTGAAACATATTCATATGGATTGTTTGGTGAGTGATCATCCCAATATCCGTCACCTATTGTCGATGAATAAATGTAATAACATGCTGATTTATCAATATACTCCTCTGGACAATTAATCCCGGTTGCCATGTCGAGTATATTGATAATTTTGACCCCCTCAAAGTCTGATCCGGATAACTCTGGGATGTAATGGTCTATACTTAGCTCAACATTGAGTTTTTTTTCAGCTTCAAGAATTGCAACTAAGCTAGAAACCATGACTTTGGTGACAGACCAATGTACTGGTTTCTCATATGGCTTCATTCTCGGGTAACGCTCAAAAACAATCCTTCCTTTGTGAAGGATAAGCACAGAGATCGCTGTTGATTCGTCGCTTTCCAGGAAGGTATCTAGCTGCGCATTACCGAGCTTAGTGGGCACCTGTATTGAGCCTATGCTCTCATCGATCGCTGCCTCAAGCTCTTTAACCGCTCCACTGCGATGCACTGTGACCGTCGGAAAAATTGTGTGGAGGTTCTTAAAGCTCCAGAGCATGGTTTCACCGTTTTTAGTCCACCAAATGTCGTCTTCTGGAAGGTTTTCTATTTGCTTTCTTGCATAATCTGAGGGTGAAGCCTCCAGTGGTGCCGCAAGAAAGAAGGTGGTTAAAAATATAGTGACTAAAGAGGCTCTTGACACGTCAATAATTCATAACCTAATGGTTTTTTCTGTTCTAAAGAAAACAAAAAAGAACCATGTTGAGAGTGCTGAGAGCAAGTGCCAAGCTGCATGTGGCTGAAACCACGAATCTGGGTAACATAACAAGTCTGACCATTGGTTTAGCCAAATAGTAAAGGCTGTAAAATAGGTCACAACACCTAAATAAAACCATGGATTATATGTTCTTTTGGTGTCAGGCGCTTGTTTTGAAAAAACCGCAGGTACCCAAAAAAGTATGGTCCACCAGTAAGTTTGAGGGTCTTGCAGGATCTCGGTTGGCATTATTCCAAAAATCGCTGCAACTACAAACCCTACAAAGCCTGATGTCCATCTAAAAGTTGGCGACCAAAACCTATGCAAAGATTCAGAGATAACCCAAAGACCAATTGATAGACCAAAAAGGTCCAGGCCTATTCCAAGGCCATCTCCAAATGTCCAGCGAGTAATTGCGTATGTGGCAACAACTGAAACATAAACAGTAACGAATTTTTTTTCTCCCCATCCTCCCATGCACTTAAGGTTGTAAATCCAAGGGAAAACTATAAACATTACCATGCTTAGGTTATCTGCCCATTGTCCCCAGTCGGTGTGCGTGCCATGCATCAGCATTGATCCTGGGCCTAAATAAATAACAGCAGCAGCGAATATTCCCGATGTTTTGTTTACGCCGTAAAACCTTTGGTCTTCCCTCGGTTTTTCATCCGATAGCACTTTAAACATAATCAATCCGGATACCATAAACCCAAGGTTGCTTAGGGCATTGGCGGGCTCTCTGAAAATTCCGTCTACTATCCTTTCGCACCATCTTGAGATCCCCCCGATGGTAAGCCCCGGCTCTACTGAGAGCATATAGCCTGTTGATGCAAGAACAATATAGCCGAACAAAAAAGCAAGGCTAATAGCAAATGCTGTATGAAAAGGGTTTAGTCTCATGCTTCTAATTTATCTATCTCCAGTTGAGATGTTACTTTAGGTATTTTTTTGTGTTTGCCTTGCCAAGCTCCACGCCCCATTGGTCAAATGCATTTATCTTCCAAAGAAGACTGTTTAGTATGGTTTTATTTTCCCATGTGGCGATAAGGTTTCCCATTGTTCTTGGTGAAATTTTTTCCATCTCTACTGTAGTAAACCGCCTTCTATTAGTCTGCTTGTGCTGAGTCACCTTTTCTTCTATGCCCTCTAACAAGCTGTGGGTTTGTCCTAAGTATTGTGCTGTATTGAGTTTGCTTTTCTCTTCTGTTGAGGCAAGGAAATATATGTTCATGTCTTTTGTTCCCTGGAATATTTGTTGATAAAAAGAGTGTTGTGAAACCGGGCCATACCCTCCCCAAATAATTGGATTTGTTTGATAGCCTACTCTTTCTCCATTTTGATCTATTTGCTTCCCGTTAGACTCCATCTCAAGTTGTTGAGCATACTTATAAAACCCTCTTAGGGGCCAGTCATATGACAGAATTGCGCTTGTTTGATTATCTAAGATGTTGTTATGCAGAATGTCTTGGGCGCACATATATATGCTGGCAATACCCTCTGGTGATTGGGCGTTTAAGATGTTTTCATCTGCTTCCATGCCGCCCAAGCAAAAATCTTCAATTGACTTTTTGCCCATTTGCATCAACAAAAGCAGATTAATTGGGGACCAAATTGAAAACCTCCCGCCTGTTGCATTACTAAAGGTTAATATGTTTTTATTTGGCACCCCAAAAGATTCTGCCCTAGCTTTATTTGATGTGATTGCATAAGTGCTTTCCATATGTTCTTTTTTGGTGACTAGCTCATAAGAATTTAGGGTCTCTATTGTGGAAAAAGATTTTGATGCCACTATAAAAGCGCACTCACTAAGGCTCAGGCCTCTTGTTTTGTTCTCAGCCTCCAATGGATCGCTTCCGGTTATGAAAATAACTTTTTGATTAGCTTTATAGCATAGTGTTTGTTGAATCAGCTCGGGGCCTAACTGAGAACCGCCGATGCCAAAGAAGATAATTGCCTCATAATTTTGTTTATTGATGTGTTCAGAAAGTTTTGACATCCTTTCTTTCTCTTCTGAAACCTTTTGGTCTGTGGAAAGATCTTTTTTTCTGTAGTTAAAGTGGTCAGCTGGTTTGTTTTCTGTTGTGTTTGCGATTTCACCTGAATAAATTGCAGCAAACCTTTCAATGATTTTTTCTTCTTCTAAGTGCTTTAAAAATGAATCCAAATACTCTTGGGAAAAGCGTTGGCCACTAAAGTTAATAGTTAGTCCGCCAATATTTTTTACTGGGCTTACATCGCCCGGCTCTCCGTATTTTTTTTCATTAATTATGTTGTTAAATGACGGCATCTTACTTCTTATTTTTTGGTCTTATCATTATTTTAATCCTTTCTATAAATTCTGGTCCAAGCAAAATGCTTCCTATTATCATGGTTGCCCAGCTTATGCCGTACAAGGCAGTTCCAATGCCAAGTTTTTCTGCGATTGACCATTCGCTGTCTACTGCGATAAAGACCAGTACAGCGTAAACTAACCAAGATCCGAAAAACAGAATCAAGCCTATAATTTTTCTCATGCTTATCTCCAATCCTTGAGATTTGTTTGAGTGTTTTCCATTGCTTCTGGGGTAATATCACTTTTTGTTTCAATTAGTTTTTTTCCCAACATAAATGTTTTTTGGTCATTAACACACTCTACTGCGCATAATTTATTCTCCTTAAAATGACAAACTGAAAATTTGGATTCTTCTTTGTTGCCTCTAATGACAATTAGATCGCTGTCTTGCGAAAGTCCCGCAATCTGGAACTTTAGATCATACTGATCTGACCAAAACCATGGAACCGAATCATAAGCAATGGGTTCGCCCATGATGGATGAAGAAACAACAGCTGCCTGGTCAATTGCATTTTGGACAGACTCTAATCTCTGCCTAGTATCATATCTTGAAAAATAATAGTTTACGCAGTCGCCCGCAGCATAAACATTTGGATCGCTGGTTTGGCAGTTTACGTCCACCAAAATTCCGTTATTACATTTAATTCCTGCGTTTTTGGCAATACCGCTCTCAGCCTTAACGCCAACACCAATTACAACAAAATCAGGGTTAACGATAGTGCCATCGCTTAGATAGATGTCTATCGCCTTGTCGGTTGGATCAATTTTATTCGCTATTGTTTTTAGCTTAAAATCAACCCCCCTTTTCTCATGGTAGCTCCTTAAGAAATGGGCAATTTCTCTGCTTGCTGACCTTTGCATGATTCTTTTTTCTGCCTCAAAAACTGTTGTTTTTAAGCCCATTTTTTTTGCTGTTGCTGCAACCTCAAGCCCTATAAAGCCTGCGCCTATAATTCCTATGCTTTTGCATTCTTTTAGTTGTTTTTTTAGCTCTATAGCTTTGGAAACAGAGTTGAGATAAATTATTTTTTTGTCTTCTTTTGAGGTAATTTTGTTCAGTTTGCTTCCGGTCGTGATTACAAGCTTCTTGTATTTGATATTGCTTCTATCCTCAAGAGTCACTTCTTGTCTTTTGGTGTCTAGTTTTGTTACACGGTTTTTTAAAAGCACCGTGATGTTATTTTTTTCGTAGTAGTCTTTAGATTTAAAAAAAAGATTTTCTGTTTTTATTTTGCCTGTAAGGAAACCCTTTGAAAGAGGCGGTCTCTGGTAAGGGTAGCTTGCTTCTTCTGTGACTATAGAAATGCTGCCCTTAAACTTTTGCTTCCTAAGGTTTATGGCCACCATACTTCCTGCTTGGCCCCCGCCTATTATTACAACATCGCTCATCTTTTGATGGTATCAGGTTTTCAATAGAGGTTTGATCTTGTCGATTAACTCAAACAACTCTGGTTTGTTTTCAATGATTTCTTCTATGCTGAGGCCCTCAAGCTCATGCGGGAACACAAGCCATTGGTCTGTTTCGTGAAGAAAGTAGTCTGGTGTCCTTTTTGTCTCATTGTTATTTGGTTTGAAATATGGTGTTGCTACTTTTATTTCTGGTGTGTTTTTTTTACATGCTTTTTTTATATCTATAATTATTTGATCTATTGATAGGCCTGTATCATGAACATCATCAACTATTAGCAAGGAGTCTTCGGCCTCAAGCTTATTAATTATATAGTTCAAACCATAGACTTGGACTCTTTCTTTTCTTTCTGAAATGCCCGAGTAATATGATGTTCTAATTGCAATGTGGTCAGACTTAAGGCCAACAACCTCTAAGAATTCCTGCACAGCAATCCCTATTGGGGCGCCCCCTCTCCAAACACCAACGATATAGTTGGGCTTGTATCCGCTTTCATATACCTGCCAAGCCAGCTCAAATGAATCTCTCAAAAGCTGTTGTGACTGGATAAAATGTTTTTCCATTGGTTTTTCTTGTTTTATCTCTGGGCCTGTTTCAGCCCAGAGCTTTTTATTTCATTAAAATTCAGCACCAATTCTTAACATTATTTGTCTGGGAGCGATAAGCTCATCGCCTGTTGCGCCAACACCAAAGACGTCGGTAAACCTGGCATTGATTCCATCTTTGTCAAAGAGGTTTTTACCAATCAGCTCAAAACGTAAACTGTTTTGTGCTCCGGCAGGGTAAAAACCTAACATCACGTCCAGGACATCATAATTTGGAACAACGTCTGTTTGGTTGTTGTTGAATATTCTATGCTTAAATCCACCGCGGTAAGTATATTGGATTGTGCCCTTAAGCTCTCCCCAACTAAGGTCATCTGTCCAATTAAGCGCCACATTGCCTGTAAAGCTTGGCGTTTTAGCAAGCTCGTTACCTCTGACATTTTGTATTCTGCCTGCCCGCGCAATCTGAACATCGTTACTAAACAAACCAATGCCCTGAGCTAAGAGTGCGTTTGTTGCGCTCTCTGACTCAACATTGTCTAGCGCCAAATGGTCTGCTGTAATTTCTGTATCTAGCCATGACATTCTCAAATCAAGAATTACATCGTCAGACAGAAATGCAGAAAGCTCTAGCTCTGCTCCATATATTTCTGAGTCTGGTATGTTGCCAACGCCACCCTCAAAAACCTCTGGATCAGTTGCCTGATACTGAAGGCCTTCATAATTGTATAAAAACGCTGCTGTGTTTAGCCTTACTCGTCCTCCAGCAAGGTCGGTTTTAAGGCCAACCTCAAATGCATCAACAATTTCTTCCTGAAATGTTGGCAATACAACAATTTGTGCAACAGTGTCCTCTCTTCCATATGTAAGGTTTGAGCCTCCAGGCTTATATCCTCTTGTGAAAGAACCAAACACCATTGTGTTGTCGTCAATGTCCTTTTCTACAACGAGCCTGCCTGTAACTTTGTTGCCATCTGTTTCCAGTATGTCTGTTCCAGAGCGGCCATAAAAATTTGTAACGGCGCTGTAGACTTCATCATTTGTGTGCCTTAGGCCGAAAACAGTCCTTAGGGATTCGCTGTGGTTCCAGGTTCCTTGGCCATAAAATGAGGTTGAGTCTCTCTCTGGTGTTGAGTTTGTGATAAAACCAAAGTCTCCACTGTAGCTGTAAACGTCATTTGTCGTAAATGGATCGAACACGCCATCAAAACCAAAATCAAGCCTTTCTAGTATGCTGATCTCAATTTCTGTATCCAGGTAGAAGAGTCCCGCTACCCAATCAAGTTTTCCAAACATTGGTTCGGATGAAACGAGGTTTATTTCCTGTGTGACGGTTGTTTGTTTGTTGGTTTCAGGGTCATATTCGCTCGGCAATAAAGCAAACGGGGGCAAATAGTTCAGATCATTTCTATCGTTATCTCTTCTAACTAAGATATCGTCAACCTGGTAGCTTGTTAGGGATTTTAAGCTGAAGTTCTCATAATCCCACTCTAAGACTGCACTAAAAAGTTGGGCCTCTAGTTTATGCTCTGTGGGTGAGTTCTGGCGAAGCTGCCTTGGGTCGGGTGTTGGGTCGATTATGCCTTTTTGTGCTGCCCCATTTCTGTCTTCATCAAAGATTTGTGCTGTGAAGTCTGCTCTAAAGTTGTCAGAGGGCTCATACTTAAGACGCACCCTAGCGGAAAAACTATCCGCATCATCCAGGTCCTGACCATTGGTTAGATTTTCTGTGAAGCCATCTCTGATGTTAGATATAAATGAGGCTCTCATCGCCAAGTTGTCGCTTAACGGTCTGTTAACTCCGGCCCTGATTTTGAACAGGCCATGATCGCCTAACGTAAGGTCTGCTGAGCCATAGGTTTCGTCTGTGGTTGGAGCTTTAGTAACTACATTAATGGCTCCTCCAGTAGAGTTTTGGCCAAAAAGAGTTCCTTGTGGGCCCCTAAGCACCTCTACCCTTTCTAGGTCGAGAAAATCAGTTTGAAGTGAATATGGAGAGGCAACATATATCCCGTCTAGGTGGTAAGAAACTGATGGCGTAGCAATCGCGTTTTGATTTGTTTCATAGCCCACACCTCTTATAGTGATAACGGTTTTAAAACCCTCGTTTTTTGCAACATTTACGCCGGGTGCAATAGCGCTTAAATCAACAAATGTAGAAATTTGCCTGTTGTCTAGATCAACTCCGCTAAGTACGGTTACTGCTTGGGACAGGTCTTGGAGGCTTTCGCTTCTTTTCTCTGCGGTAACTATGATCTCTTCGAACATGGGTTCGCTGTTTTGTGCTAGTGGTGAAAGGGTAAAAATTAAAGCAGGAAGCAATATGGTTGCTTTAGCTAAGTGGTTTGTTTTTGTCATTTCAATTCCTTTTATTGCCCCCCTTCAGATAGGGCAGTTAAATTGAGCTGGTAATAGAAGAACTAATTATGAGATAAACGACTCCGTTTCTTCAGCTTCCGCTTACTTGCGTCTCACTATGGTTTTGAACCAAATGTATATTTTGCGAGTTGTGGGAATTAACCAACATACTTAATAATACAAGGGATCAAAACTCCAATCAATCGATCTTTATCATTAAAGACTTATATTTTCTTAAAAAAGAAAGATATAATTTTGAGAAAAGATTCGAGGGTTTTTCTTGGCCGCAAAAAACATGGAAGAGTTGGTGTCTCTCTGCAAAAGGAGGGGTTTTGTATTTCAGTCAGGGGAGGTTTATGGTGGGCTTCAGGGTGTCTATGATTATGGGCCCTTAGGGGTTGAGCTAAAAAACAATCTCAAGAACTCTTGGTGGAGCTCAATGATTTATGAAAGGGATGACATAGAGGGTTTAGACGCATCTATATTATCCAAACCAGAACTTTTTAAATATTCGGGGCACGAAGAAACCTTTTCTGATCCTTTGGTGGATTGCAGATCTTGCAAGTCTCGGTGGAGAGAAGATTTAGTAAAAGATGGAAAATGTCTGGCTTGTGGCTCAACAGACCTCACTGATGCGCGTGCTTTTAACCTAATGTTCAAAACCCCTGTTGGCCCAGTTGAAAATGAAGAAAGCTTTGCTTACCTCAGGCCAGAAACCGCTCAACACATTTTTACAAGCTTCAAAAACGTTCAGGACTCAACATCAAAGCAGATACCGTTTGGAATAGCTCAAATTGGAAAAGCATTTAGAAACGAGATTAATCCAAGAAATTTTATTTTTAGGTTGAGAGAGTTTGAACAAATGGAGTTGGAATATTTTGTGAGGCCTGGCGAAGATGAGGCGGCACTTGATTACTGGAGAGAGCAAAGATTGAGCTGGTGGAAAAAACAGGGTATCAGCTCATCGAGTCTTGAAATATATGATGTACCTCCAGATGAGTTGGCACATTATTCCAAAAGAACCATAGATATTATGTACCGCTTTCCACATGGCCTAGAGGAACTAGAGGGCATTGCGAATAGGACAGACTTTGATCTAGGGTCGCACACAAAAAACCAGAAAGACCTCTCCCTATCTGCGAACATAAAGAAAAATGATGAATCAACTATGCGCTTGGCCGTTCAGGATCTCGATGCTAAGAAATGGTTTGTTCCTTATGTAATAGAGCCCTCTGCTGGTGTGGATAGAGGGTTTTTAGCGATATTAAATGAGGCATACACGCTTGAAGTTCTGGCTGATGGCAAAGAAAGGGTTGTATTAAAACTAAGGCCGCACCTCTCTCCGATTAAAGCCGCTGTAATACCGCTTAAGAAAAACAATGAGGGGCTTGTCGCTCTCGCAAAAGAGATTAAGTCAGGCCTGCAGTCGCTGGGCAAGGGCAGGGTTATTTTAGAAAACACGGGAAACATTGGAAAGGCCTATCGAAGGCATGATGAGGTCGGAACCCCCCTCTGTATAACTGTTGATTTTGACAGTCTCGAAAGAGATACGGTTACGCTGAGAGACAGAGATTCAATGGAGCAACAAACCGTGGCAATTTCTGATCTAAAACAAACATACTCAGAGCTCTTAAAGTAAAAACAAAATGGTCTATCTCAGGTCAACAATATATACGGCCTGTATGTTTATAAGCTTTCTTGTATTGGCGCCAATTGCTTTGTTGCCTTTTATAGGCCATACACAAAGATGGAAAATTGCAAAGTCCTGGGCAAACATAAATATATATTTATGTGAACACATATGCGGGCTCAAATTTCATATAAAGGGATTAGAAAATATTCCACATGAGCACTGTGTGCTTTTTGTAAAGCACTCTTCTGTTTATGAAATATTTATATTGTTACGCTACTTTAGTCCATCTTCATGGGTGGGCAAGTTTGAGCTTATGTATTTGCCAATATTTAGGGGGGTCTTTAAGAGGTTTAAACTAATCCCTGTTAAAAGAGGGCGCGGGTCTACAGAAGTATTAAAAGTTAGAGAAATGGGCAAGGAGCGTCTTGCTTCAGGAAACTGGATAATAATATTCCCAGAAGGCACTAGAATGGAATATAACGAATCTAAGAAGTATGGATTATCTGGCTCAATTTTGGCAAAAGAAACTGAATCAATGGTGCTTCCAATTTCACATAACTCAGGGAAATACTGGAAGAGAAGNGGCTGGGTAAAGCNTCCAGGAATAATTTCATTTATTGTGGGTAAGCCGNTTCANACAGACGATATGTCGCTAGATGAAATTAACNTTGCNGCTAGAAAATGGATAGATAATAATGTTGAANTATGATTTATATGGATATAGGTATGATTTCTTTGGGTNTTAGTATGTTTTCTNACTNCTATATGTCAATATTACCAGCATTTAATGCATTATCTTCTATAAACTCTCTTCTGGGCGGTACTTCGTCACCCATAAGCGTTTCAAATGTCAACCCAGCGTCGTCATCAGCTTTAACCTGTAGCAAAGAACGTGTGGACGGATCAAGGGTGGTTTCCCATAGTTGGTCTGGATTCATTTCGCCCAGGCCCTTATAGCGCTGAACATTTAGGCCCTTTTTGGAGGTGCTTACAATTTGGTTAAGGCAAGCTTCAATGTTTGAGTATTCTGTAGCCTCTGTCCCGTTATCTATAACAACAGATCCTGTAAATAATTTTTTTGCTTTTTGTACACGACCAAAAACTTTGTAATCATTGGAACGTAAAAAAGAGTTGGCTATTTTTCCATGGTGGGTGACCCCACCGATTTCTTCTTGCGTATTTATATATCCTATTCCGTCGTCATCATAATCTATAGAAACAGAGGCTTTGTAGCCACTTTGTTTGGCTATTTTTGATGCGGTTGTAGATAACCCCTTAACCCATGTTTCTAGTTTCTTTTTGTTATTAGCCTCTGTCTTGGTAATTGGCTTATGGAGAGAGATCGCTTTTGCTGCAACAGCGCCGGCTTGTTTTTCAACCCTTTCTATTACATTTAGCGAGTATGAATAATCAAGTATTGTATTTAACAGGCCATCTCCCTCAATGCCTTTCTTTTTGCTTTTCGACCTAACCTCTGTTCCCTTAACTGCATTACTTAATATCAAACTATTAAGCTCATCATCTGTTAGGACATACTCTTCCTTTTTACCTTTTTTGAGTTTGTATAAGGGCGGTTGTGCTATATACAAATACCCGCCATCAATTAGGGCTTGAAGCTCTCTGTAAAAAAACGTCAGCAGCAGTGTTCTAATGTGTGAGCCATCTACGTCTGCGTCTGTCATTATAATAATCTTGTGGTATCTGAGGTTTTCTAAGTCAAACTCATCATGAATGCCGCAACCAAGAGCTGTAATAAGTGTTCCAATCTCAACAGAAGAGTACATTTTTGCTCTTTGAGCTTTTTCAACGTTAAGGATTTTGCCCTTTAATGGGAGAATCGCTTGTGTTTTCCTGTCTCTTCCTTGTTTGGCTGAGCCGCCAGCAGAATCTCCCTCTACTATAAAAAGCTCGCTGAGCGTTGGGTCTTTTTCTTGGCAATCTGCTAGTTTTCCAGGAAGTCCTGCTATATCAAGCGCTCCTTTTTTGCGAGTCATTTCTCTTGCCTTTCTGGCAGCCTCTCTAGCACGAGCGGCGTCTAGAATCTTGCCGACTATGATTTTTGCCTCTTTGGGGTTTTCCTCCAAAAACTCTTTTAAGTGTTTATTAACAGCCGACTCAACAACTCCTTTTACTTCTGATGAAACAAGCTTATCTTTGGTTTGAGATGAGAATTTAGGGTCAGGATGCTTAACAGATATGATGGCTGTCATTCCCTCTCTGCAATCGTCCCCAGTGACTGATGTATCATTCTTGGCTATCTCCTTATCAATATATGTATTTATTGTCCTGGTAAGCGCCCCCCTAAATCCGGCAAGGTGTGTTCCCCCGTCTCTCTGTCTAATTGTATTTGCAAAACAAAATGTGTTTTCTCGATATGATTCGTTCCACTGAATAGCGACCTCAACCTCAATGTCTCCGTCCTTTTTTGATTTTTTATTAATGTATGCAATGCTCTGGTGGGTTGGTGTTTGTGGTTTATTAAGATGTCTAACGAAGTCTTTAAGGCCGCCCTCGTAGCAATATGAGTCTTCTTTGTTTGTTCTTTCATCATTAAGCGTGATTGTTAGGCCAGGGTTTAAAAACGACATTTCTCTGAGTCTCTTTGACAGAGTTTCGTAGCTAAAAGAAGTGTTTGAGAATGTTTTCTTGCTGGGTTGAAACGATATTGTGGTTCCTGATCTTTTGGTTTTGGCACCTTTTTTAAGGGGCTTTACGGGGACTCCGTGAGTGTAGCTTTGTTCATAGATGTTTCCATTTTTATGAATACGCATACTTAATGTCTGCGACAGCGCGTTTACAACTGAGACGCCAACACCATGAAGGCCGCCAGATACTTTGTATGAGTCGTCATCAAACTTTCCTCCTGCATGAAGAACGGTCATGATGACTTCTGCGGCAGACTTGTTTTCTCCCTTATGCTTATCTACAGGGACGCCCCTACCGTTGTCTTTAACTGTTATAGAGTCATCTTGATGAATTATTACTGATATTTCTGTGCAGTAACCAGCAAGTGCTTCGTCCACGGAGTTGTCAACAACTTCATACACCATATGGTGGAGCCCCGTACCATCATCTGTATCACCAATATACATCCCAGGTCTTTTTCGAACGGCGTCGAGGCCTTTTAAGACTTTTATATTAGAGGAGTCGTAACTTTTTTTGCTGGTACTTTTCTTTGTTTTGGGCATAAAAACTACAGAGTTTCTGTGTTTATTATTATAACAAATTTCAGCAATTATACTGCTTTGGATTAATTGTTTTTGCTGCAAGAATATCTTTAATTTTGTGGTGGTGCAGTGCAGTTATAAGTATTTGATTTTTAAGGCTTTTTAGATAATCAGTAATTCTTATCAGCGCGGGCTCATCTAACCCTGATTCCAATTCATCAATTAACAGTATTGGTACTGCGCCAGTTTTCCTCTCAATCACTTTTGAGATGCCGAAAGAAACGGTTAGTGACATTTGTTTTTCCTCGCCTTTAGAGCTGTATTCTTTTGCCGGTTTGCCGTCTAGTGTAACGACTATGTCTGCTCTATGTGGTCCTCCCATTGTTCTTTTTGCAGCAACGTCTCTTCTTATGCTTTTATCAAGATATTCACTGAGCATTTCGTCGCCCCACCCATTTTTAAAATCAACACTAACCTGTTTCGTTGAAATTCTTTTTTGAATCGTTGAAAGCTCTTCATTTAGCTCCACGATAAAGTTTTTTCTGTTTTCTGTAATTTTCTCTCCCTCTGTTGATATTGTCTCATCCCATGTTTGAACCTCGCTTATGCTGCTCCCGGTTTTTATTGCCTGGTTTCTCTGCTTGATAGCTTTTTGTAGTTTTTTATAGGCTAGAGAATGGTTTGGTTCCACGTGGAACACTGATCGGTCAATCAGTTTTCTTCTATATTCTGGCGACTCTGATGCAATTTTTTCTATGTTTGAGTCTGTTAAACACACCGGTGTGTTTAAGTAGGCCTCCTTAACGGTAGTTTTGTTGTCATCAATGGAGTGGTTGCTGCCGGCCTTTGAAGAAACAAATGCATGCTTAACTGCCCTCCCCCGTTGGTTTTGAATTTCAGATACAGAAGAGAAAAATGATTTGCTGTTTCTAGAAAGCCTGCTTCCTGCCCTTTTAAATGAATTCAGCGGTGTGCCAAGAATAGAAACGTAAACAGCCTCAAGCAAAGATGTTTTTCCATCTCCGTTGTTGCCAACAAGAAGGTTAATGTCTGAAAACGAGTGGTTATCGTCCGAGAGGCCCCTAAAATTGCTGTGTGTATTGCTTACAAGCCTCAACTAAAGCCTCATGGGCATAACAACATACTTGGTGTTTGGGTCGCTTGGGTCTGTTATTAGCGCGCTAGTGCTTTCGTCGTTAACACCTAGAGTAACTAACTCACCAGAGCAAGCATTAACCGCGTCTATTAAATATGAAACATTAAAACCGATTGATAGTTTCACGCTTGTTTCATCGATATCTATGTCCTCGACTGCCTGTTCTTGTTCTGGGTTCTCTGAAGAGATTGTAATTTTGTTGTTGTCTATATCAATGCGTACGCCTCTAAACTTTTCGTTTGCTAGGATTGATACGCGCTGAAGTGCTGGCTTTAGAACCTTTGAGTCTAACATTATGTTGGTAGTTGTTTCTGCTGGTATAACTCTGTTGTAGTCTGGGAAGGTTCCATCTATTAGTTTTGTTGTTAGTGTAACTTGTGAATAAGAAAAGCTAGCTTGGTTATCCACGAGAGACACTTTACACTCTTTAGATTCAGATAGTGACTTCGTTAGCTCCTGTATTGCTTTCCTTGGGACTATACAGCTCTGTTCGCTTATGTTTTTCTTATCAAGAGTGCTTGTGGTTTTAGCGAGCCTGTGGCCATCTGTTCCAACCACATTAAGCGTTTCGGTGCTAATCTCTAACAATAGGCCGTTAAGATAAAACCTAACGTCTTGTTGTGCCATTGCGAACTGTGTTTTATTAAATATATCGCTGAGATCCTTTTGTTTAATAGTAAAAGTTTGTTCTCCCTCTGCAGAATCAAACAGTGGAAATTCGTTAGCGGGCAGTTGTTGGAGTGAAAATTTACTCTTTTCTGTTTTAAGTATGGCGGTTTCATTCTCAGATGATAATTCTATATCTGTGTTACCTAGAGACCTAAGTATGTCAAAGAGCTTTCTACCAGGTAATGTAATGGTAAAGTCATCAGATATGTTTGCTTTGAATTTACTTGATATTTGAACCTCGAGGTCAGTAGCTGTGATTGTAATTTCACCAGAACTTCCTGATATTAAGACATGCCCAAGTATAGGCATAGTTTGTTTTCTGTCTACAACCCCAACCACATTACTGAGGTGGCTAACAAATTCTTCTGAGTTAATTATAATATTCATTATTTATATATTTATTATTATTATTAGTGCTGTTGATATGTTAGTAAATTAAATTTATCTATATATATCATGTACATAGAGAAAATACTTATAAACAAAACTATTAAAAATTTATCAACGTTACGATGAATAAACTGTGCATAAAAAAGTCTTTATTTTTCTATTAACATCTTATTCACAGGGTTAACAACCTAATAACGTTTTTAAAGTCTTCGTTTATTGTAATATCTTTCTCCTTAAGTTCTGCAATTTTTTTACAAGCATGAATCACAGTTGTATGGTCTCTCCCACCAAAACTATCTCCTATTTCAGGAAGGCTATAGGTAGTTAACTCTTTTGTAACTGCCATGGCAAGCTGCCTAGGCCTTGTAATCGATCGACTTCTTTTTTTTGAGTGAAGGTCAGAAACTCTTATATTGTAATACTCTGCCACCACTTTCTGTATAGAGGCAGTGGTTAGTGTTCTACTCTGAAGCGAGAGAAGATCTTTTAAGCACTCTCTTGCCATCTCAATGCTTGGCTCAACACCAGTAAACCTTGAGGTTGCAATGATTTTTCTCAAAGCACCCTCGAGTTCTCTTACGTTAGACCTGATGTTTTCACAGATATAAAAAGCGACATCTTCTGGCAGCTTAAAGCCCTCTAATTGTGACTTAACAAGAAGTATTGCAACAGAGGTTTCCATCTCTGGTGGGTCTATTGATACCGTCAACCCCCAACCAAAGCGCGACCTTAGGCTCTCTTCCAGGCCTTTGATTTCTTTTGGAAACTTATCACTTGTAATTATAATCTGACTACCGCTTTCAATTAGGACATTAAATGTATGAAAGAACTCTTCTTGTGACTTTTCTTTACCAGCTAAAAATTGAATGTCGTCAATTAAAAGAACATCTAGAGACCTATAGTCGTTTTTAAAATTATTAAGACTGTTGTGCTGTATCGCAGAGACCATTTCACCAACAAAACGCTCTGAGTGAACATACGCTACTTTTTTGTGTTTCTGTTGCTCAAGGATTTCGTTGCCAACGCTTTGCATCAAATGTGTTTTGCCTAGGCCTACGCCACCATATATAAAAAACGGGTTATACGACTGTCCTGGGTTTTCAGCTATTTGCAAAGCAGCTGCACGCGCAATCTGATTACTCTTGCCGCCAACAAAGTTCTCAAATGTATAGAGCTTGTTTAGTCTGCTCCCTGTAATTTTTGACTTCTCTTGGACATTGCTCGTTGTTTCGCTTTGTTCTGGAAGGTCGTCGCCAACAAGCACCGATACAGATGTTGTCTGTCCGCCCGCCTCTTGTGCAATTGACTTAATTTTACTTAGGTAGTTTTTTTCAACCCAGTCAACAACAAACTTATTCGGTGCAAACAGTGTAATGGTGTCCGAGTGTTCATCCCTGCTGTATATTAGTGGCCGTATCCAGGTATTAAACTGAGATTCTGAAAGGTCCGTCTTAAGCTCATTTAAACACTGATCCCAGACGGTTTTTTCCATTATATTCTCTCTCAAAAAACGGTTAATTTATGGTGTGCTTGGTATCAAACACAGAATATGAATACTATACATATCTTTAAAACTTATCCACAGGTTGTTTATTTGTTGACATATTTTGTTTAGTTAAATACTCTTTGCAACCCTAATTAAAATTTCTATCATATTGTTTTTAAATAAAGTTTTTATATCTCATGAAAAGAACATATCAACCTAGTAATATCAAAAGAAAACGAACCCACGGTTTCCGAACGCGCATGTCAACAAAAGCTGGAAGACTCGTCATTAATAGACGTCGAGCTAAGGGCAGAAAAAAGCTTTCTGTTTAACGCTTGTTAACCTCAAGCAATATTAATTTTGATAAGGTAATCAGGGATGGAAAACGACTTTCATCTGAGCTCTATACCCTTTATTACTTAATTAATAACCAAAACAAATGCAGGCTAGGCATCAGTCTACCCAAGTCAGGAATCCCCAAGGCCCACGAAAGAAACAGACTAAAAAGACTAGTAAGAAATACTATGGGTGAATTAAAAAACGAAAGCATTGACGTTGTGTTTCTTTTAAAAAAGAATCTTGGTCAATATTCAATAAACGATGATATCATTGTCCGCGACCACCTCCTCAAAGATACAAAAACTATTTTATTAGATATTTAACAATGGAATCAGCAAGGACATTCTTATGGCTAACATTTGTGGCTTTGTGCATGTTCTTGTTTATTGAATGGAATGATCAAAGCAGAAGAGCGGCGATTGAAACAAAACCAGAACCAAGTTCAATTCAGGCACCAGACGAAAATGTATATGATGCTCAATTTAGCTCAGAGTCATTTCAGGAAAACCTTCCGAGCATTTCCACCAATAGCAACATCGATACCCCAACTGCAGTTAGCCGCAAATCAGAAACCATAAGCCTGTCCAACAACGTTCTTTCTATTTCTGTTGACACCAAGGGAGCAGATATAGTTGCAGCCAAGCTGCTCAAATACTATCCAAGCAAAAACGACCAGGACAACAAAATTGACTTGATGTATATGAATGACACCATTTCTGATTTTCATAGACTCCAATCTGGTTTGTTGTCAACAGGTGGCGAGAATAGCCCAACCCACATCGAAAACTACTCCCTTGCATCTAAGGGCAGAAACAAGCTTACCTTTGTTTGGGCTACAGACACACTACGCACCACAAAAACATTAACACTAAACCCAGACAGCTACTTGGTTAAGGTCAGTTTCAACATAGAAAACATGACCGACGACCAAATGTCCTTCATCCCCTATTATCAACTTGTTAAAGACAACGTTGAGTTTGAAAGATCTATGTTTGATGTTGAGTCATACTCATATGACGGCGGCATCATTTTTGATGGAGACAGTTATGAAAAACAGTATGCCGACGACCTAATTGAAGAGCCTTACAAAAAGACACATACAAACGGCTGGTTCGCCAATATAAGACACCATTTTGTTGTTGCTGTTCTCCCTGCTTTTGGTGTAGAGCATCGATTTGAGGCAGAGCATGACCAGGCCGCAAATCTCAACAAGCTTACAGCAATATCTAACAGCGCCATAACCGTTGGCCCGAAACAAAAAACCGAAACAGGCTTTGAGATCTTTATTGGACCAAAGCTCCAAAATGAGCTTACAAGGGCCAGAGAGGGCTTAGAGGTTTCTGTTGATTACGGAATGCTCTCTTTTTTAGCGAAGCCTATGTTTTGGGCTTTAAACAAAAGCCATTCATTTCTTGGAAATTGGGGCCTAGCAATTATATTCGTTACCCTGATGATCAAGGCCGTCTTCTATAGGCTTCAGGAGTCTTCTAGCAGGTCAATGGCAAAAATGAGGGAGCTGGCACCAAGACTCAAAGCGCTTAATGAACGATACAAAGACGATAGAACCGCTCTGGGCCAAGCACAAATGGAGCTGTATAAAAGAGAAAAGGTCAACCCAATGGCCGGTTGTTTGCCACTACTAATCCAAATCCCATTTTTTATAGCGTTTTACTGGGTTTTGCTGGAAAGCGTAGAGATAAGGCAGGCCCCGTTTTATTTTTGGCTTGATGACCTCTCATCGAGAGACCCTTATTTTGTTTTGCCCCTTATTATGGGAGTGGTCATGTTTTTTCAACAAAAGGCAAACCCAGCTCCAGCAGACCCCATTCAAGAAAAGGTGTTTATGTTTATGCCAGTAATGTTTACGCTACTGTTTGCCTGGTTTCCCTCCGGCCTCGTGCTTTACTGGGTTACAAACTCATTGCTGCAATTTGTCCAACAGTGGAATGTAAACAGAAAAATGGCAGCCGAAAAAAACTAACACTCTGTTGAACAAAAAAATAGAAAAAGTCTCAGGCACAATTGCTGCTCTTGCTACCGCAAGGGGCGCTTCAGGAATCGCTGTTACTCGTGTTTCTGGCCTAAAAGCGAAGGAAATTTATCGCGAGATTACAAAAAAAAACCCTGAGCATATGATAGCAAAACACACCGTTTTTTATGGTGAGGGTGAAACAAGGATAGATAGCGGTATAGCGCTTTTTTTCAAAGGGCCGGACAGCTATACGGGCGAGGATGTTATTGAGCTCAGCAGCCACGGAAGCTCAGCCGTGATCGAAATGCTATTGGAAAGGATTTACTCGTTGGGTGGAAGAGAGGCAGAGCCCGGCGAGTTCACAAAGCGCGCCTATTTGAATGATAAAATGGATCTAACACAAGCAGAAGCAGTGGCCGACTTAATTGAGAGCGTTTCAGCTAGAACCGCTGCCGCTGCAAGCAGGTCGTTAGTAGGGGAGTTTTCTGACAGAGTTAACGATACATCAGCAGCTGTTTCTGAGGTAAGGGCCCTTGTCGAGGCTACGCTTGACTTTTCAGACCAGGACCTCGAGGAAACGAAGCACCCCAACCACCTTTTGCAAAAAACAAAAGAGGCGAAAAACAGCCTTAAAATACTGATTGAACAAACGAGAACAGGAATAAGGCTGAGAAACGGCATAGTAATGGCAATTGTGGGCAAGCCAAATGTAGGAAAGTCATCGCTTTTCAACAGAATCTGTGGAAGCGAAAGAGCAATAGTCAGCAGTGAAGCTGGAACAACAAGAGATATTATTTCAGAAAATATAACAGTTGATGGTTTTCCGATAAGGATACTTGACACAGCCGGTGTCAGAGACTCTCAAAACCAAATAGAGCAAGAGGGTGTTAAAAGAGCCATTGAGGCAAGCGAATCTGCCGACATTGTTCTTGAGGTCATTGACTCAAGAGAGTGGTGCCAGAAGAATACAGAAGACAAAAACGTGCTTATTTTAAACAAGGCAGACTTGCTGACCGAAAAATTAAAAATTGAAGCGCACAAAGCTTTTCTCCTCTCTGCTAAAACGGGCGATGGGATTGACAAGCTTCTCGACCACATAGCAGGCTTGTTCATGGATGAAGACTCATGCAGCTCATCGATTACTGCCAGAAAAAGACACCTCAAGTCGATTAAGGATGCATACAGAAAATTTTGTTCTGCAGAGAAGGGCATCAAAGGGGGAGAGGCGCTTGATTTGGTTGCACAAGAGCTGCTTGAGGCGCAAAATAGTTTAGCTGAAATAACAGGCGAGTTCACAACGGAGGACTTGCTTGAGGAAATTTTTAAAAGTTTTTGTATAGGCAAGTAGTGACCAAACAGCAGACAAACAAATTTGAAGCAATCGTGATTGGTGGCGGACATGCTGGCACTGAGGCTGCTGCTGCCTTATCTAGAATGGGACATAAAACACTTTTGATTACACACTCAAAGAAAACGATTGGTCAAATGAGCTGCAACCCAGCTATTGGAGGCGTTGGCAAGGGACACTTAGCAAAAGAGATCGATGCAATGGGCGGCCTCATTGCAAAAGCAGCAGACCGGTCTGCGATTCACATTAAGAAACTAAACTCCAGCAAAGGGAAAGCTGTCCAGGCAACAAGGGCGCAAGCAGACAGAGGCCTGTATAAAAAAGCAATACAGGAAATGATTTTTTCACAAGAGAACCTTTCGGTTTATGAGGCTGCTGCAACAAGGTTAATCATAGAATCACAACAAATAAAGGGACTGGAGACAGATAAGGGCACTAAGTTTTTTTCCGAAACCCTTGTGCTTACAGTAGGCACTTTTTTGAATGGCGTAATGCACACTGGCAACAAGCAAACAAAAGGCGGAAGAAAAGGCGATGCACCATCGATTGCACTGGCAGAACAGCTCCTAGAGATTATGCCAAGAACGGGCAGACTTAAAACAGGAACACCGCCAAGAATACTTAAAGCCAGCATTGATTTTAAAAAAATGCAGGAGCAGCCAGGCGATAACCCAAGGCCGGTATTTTCATTTATGTCAACAAGAGAAGACCACCCCAAACAGGTCAGCTGCTTTATTACGCACACAAACCAAAAAACACACGAGATCATTTTTGATGCCCTGAAAGATTCGCCAATGTACAAAGGAGTCATCAAAGGCGTTGGGCCAAGATACTGCCCATCTATCGAGGACAAGGTGGTTAAGTTCTCAGAAAAACCAAGACATCAAATATTCGTTGAGCCGGAGGGTTTAGAGACCCACGAGGTCTATCCGAACGGAATTTCTACCAGCATTCCCGAAACAGCACAAATAAAATTTGTTCGGACCATTGAGGGCTTTGAGAATGCAGAAATATCACAACCTGGCTACGCCATTGAGTATGATTATTTTGATCCAAGAGATCTTGAAACAACACTTGAAACAAGAAGTGTTTCCGGACTATTTTTTGCGGGCCAAATAAACGGCACAACAGGATATGAAGAGGCAGCAGGACAGGGATTGGTGGCGGGGATCAATGCGGCGCTCAAGATTCAAAACAAACAACCTTGGTCACCCAAAAGAAGCGAGGCATATTTGGGCGTGTTGGTCGATGACTTGATTACCAGGGGCACAAACGAACCTTATAGAATGTTTACCAGCAGGGCAGAACACAGGTTGATGCTAAGAGAGGATAACGCCGACAGAAGACTCACACCTCACGCAAGAACCATGGGGCTAATCTCTGACCAAAGATGGAATAAATATAAGCAAAAACAAAAAAGGTTCGAAAAAGAAATAAAGAGACTTAAAAGCGTAAAACTTTCCACAGAGCAGGTAAAACTAATTGATGTCGAGTCGAAAAAAGATAGTGCAAACAAGACCGCTTTCGAGCTCCTTAAAAGACCAACGGTTTCATACAACATGGTCACCAATGAAATAGGATCAAGAGACAACTATCATCCATCAGAGTTGCTGGAACAAGCAATTGATGAGCTGGTTGAAACAGAAGCAAAGTATGAAGGGTACCTTAAGCGCCAAAAAAGAGAGATTGAGAACCAAGAGAAATACTCTAATATAAGGTTACCAAAAGACATTGATTATTCGAGCCTTCCGGGGCTTTCGAATGAGGTCAGACAAAAACTTAAGGAATTTGAGCCACCCACAATTGGACATGCGGCACAAATACAAGGGATAACGCCTGCATCTATATCGGTACTGATGGTTCACCTCAAGAAACAACAAATAAAAAGAGCGGAGGGAATGTGAACAACAGAATCATTGCTTTAATATTCGGCCTTGCTTTATTTGGGTGTAGCCCAAGCACAGACAATGAAACAGCCTTAAAAGAAATTGTTATAGGCGGCACATCAGGCACCGAGCTTGCTGAGGATCAGGTGTTTAGAAAAAACAATGGTTCTGACCCAGGGACGCTTGATCCGCATAGGGCCGAAGGGGTACCCGCTTCAAATGTCTTAAGAGACTTGTATGAGGGCCTTGTATCTGAGGAAGCAAACGGAAATTATATTCCTGGTGTTGCAGAGTCCTGGACAATATCCGATGACGGAAAGACCTACCGGTTCAAAATAAGAGAAAACGCATTATGGAGCAATGGAGATAGAATTGTTGCCGAGGATTTTGTCTTCTCTTTAAGAAGAAGCGTCGACCCAAAAACACTATCAAATTATTCTAGTATGCTCTATCCCATCAAAAACGCTAGAGACGTTGTGTTGGGAAAACTATCACCAGAGGCTCTCGGAGTATCTGCCGAGAGCGAAAAAATACTACTGATTGAACTACAAGAACCCACACCTTACTTTATAAGCCTCCTAACACACTCAACCACATACCCTGTTCATCCGGCATCAGTAAAAAAACACGGCTCAGCTTTTACAAGACCTGAGAATATGGTCAGCAATGGCGCATTCACACTTAGCAACTGGAGAATCCAAGACTATATCTTGCTTACTAGAAATAAAGAATACTGGGACGATGCAAATACGACGCTTAGCCAGGTATATTATTATCCTCTAGACAACCCTGATGCATCATTAAGGCGCTATAGGGCTAACGAGTTAGATTTTACAGACACAACACCAAGCGAGCAACTTCCTTGGATTAAAAGAAACCTAAAGGAAGAGCTAAAAATAACTCCATATTTTGGGAGCTATTACTATGGTTTTAATAACACAAAACCACCATTTAAAAACAACCCTGATCTAAGGATGGCACTCTCCCTGGCAGTAAACAGGAGCATTATTACAGACATCGTTTTGGGGGCAGGACAAATACCCGCATTCACGTTTGTTCCTCCTGTAAAAGAATATCAAGGAAAAGAACCGGCCTGGGCAAAACTAACACAAGAAGAAAGAGAAAGGCTCGCAATGGATTTTTATCTTCAGGCGGGGTATAGCATGAGCGATCCGCTGAGCATTGAAATTATCTACAACACAAGCGAAAACCACAAGAGAGTGGCCTTAGCGGTCGCATCTATGTGGAAAAAAACATTAGGCGTTGAGACAAAACTAAGAAACCAAGAGTGGAAAGTTTTTCTAGAAACAAGAAGATTACAGGAAGAGACCGAAATATTCAGAGGCGGCTGGATTGGCGACTATGATGACCCATACACATTTTCGGAGCTGCTTCATTCTGAAAACGAAATGAACCATTCGGGATACAAGAGCACAAAGTATGATGCACTATTAAAATCAGCTTCTTTAAAGCCGGCTGGAAAAGATAGGTTGAATGACCTACTAAAAGCAGAACAAATAATGTTGAGCGACATGCCTGTGATACCTTTATATTTCTATGTCAGTCAGCACCTTATAAAACCTTGGGTTAGCGGCCTAGAGGGGAATGTAATGGATCACCACTACTCAAAGTATGTCAAAATCTTAAAGACAGAAACCACTAGTAGTGAGTAATTTTCGCTTTGTTATCGGCAGATTTCTGGGGGCAATGCCCACCCTACTGATTTTGATATGTTTGGCCTTCTTTTTGGTCAAGGCTGCACCAGGCGGACCTTTTGATTTCGAGCGCTCTTTACCAGAAGAGGTTGAGGCAAACTTAAGGGCAGCATATAACCTAGATGACCCTGTCTACCTTCAGCTGGCCAAGTACATTGGGAACCTCTTACAAGGAGATTTCGGCCCATCGTTTCAATACAGAGACTATACGGTCACGGAACTTATTTCTACGGGCTTCCCTGTTTCATTGCGACTCGGAGTCGCCGCAATTTTGCTTGCCTTATTTTTTGGCTCTTTGATAGGATCTGTGGCAGCGCTTAACCAAAACAGCAAGCTAGATTATGGCGTCATGTTTTTTGGAATGATTGGTATTTCAATCCCCAACTTTGTTATGGCCCCTTTGCTTGTTTTGTTCTTCTCAATAGGCCTAAAAGCTCTACCAGCTGGCGGCTATAATGGCGGCGATTTTTATCATATGATTCTCCCGGTGGTCTCCTTGGCGCTTCCACAAATGGCATACATTGCTCGGCTAACTAGGGGCTCAATGATCGAGGTCTTAAGCAGTAATTTTGTGAGAACGGCAAAAGCGCAAGGACTATCAACGAGAACAATTTTACTGTCTCATGTCCTCAAACCCACTTTTCTCCCAGTGGTTTCATATTTGGGGCCTGCAACCGCCGCAATTATTACAGGCTCAGTTGTTGTTGAGCAAATATTCGGACTACCAGGGCTTGGAAGGTATTTTGTTCAAGGGGCGCTTAACAGGGACTACACCTTGGTGATGGGCGTCGTGGTTTTCTATGGATGCTTAATCATAGTGTTTAACTTAGTTGTAGACACACTCTACGGCTTTATTGATCCAAAAATTAAACAGAACAGATGAGAAAAACAAATTCATTATTAAATGATGCGTGGGTGGCGCTTTCAAAAAACAAAGCGGCGCTTATCTCGGCAACCACAATGGCAGCAATGGTTTTTATGGTTTTGTTTGGGCCAATTTTTAGCCCCTACACTATTGATGAAACAGACTGGTATAAGATTTCAGCAGCACCCTCGTTATTAGATGGCCACATTTTTGGAACAGACGACTTGGGCAGAGATTTATTTGTAAGAACAATGTTTGGGGGAAGAATTTCACTCATGGTCGGCTTGGTCGCAACCTTGGTCAGTGTGATGATAGGCGTAACCTATGGAGCAGTAGCTGGCTTTATGGGTGGGAGAATTGATGCGCTAATGATGAGGTTCGTAGATGTTTTGTATGCAATGCCCTTTTTGTTTTTTGTAATTTTGTTGATGGTCTTTTTTGGCCGCAGCATTTTCTTAATCTTTGTAGCAATCGGAGCTGTGAATTGGCTTGATATTGCCAGGATTGTGAGGGGCCAAACTCTCAACATAAAAGGAAAAGAATACGTTGACGCTGCGAAAACAGGCGGTGTTTCCACAATAAAAATTATCATGAAACACATTGTGCCAAACCTCCTTGGCGTGGTTGTTGTCTATGTAGCTCTCACTGTGCCTCAGGTGATTCTTGTGGAATCTTTTTTGAGCTTTCTTGGCTTGGGCGTCCAGGAGCCAATGACATCCTGGGGAGCGCTTGTAAACCAAGGCGCAAGACAAATGGAGTCTTCCCCATGGATGCTCTTGTTCCCCGCCATATTTTTAGCCACCACACTTTTTTGCTTTAACTTTATTGGCGATGGCCTGAGAGACGCGCTTGACCCAAAAGACAGGACAAGAGGAAATGACTGATCTTTTGGCAACAAAAAAACTGAATGTTAAGTTCAGAAGCAGGGGAGAAATAATCCATGCTGTTAAGGACCTTAGTTTTAAACTAAGTGATGACGAGGTTTTAGGAATTGTTGGAGAGTCTGGTTCTGGAAAGAGTCAAACCGTGCTCTCAATTATGGGTCTTCTTGAGACAAATGGAAGCGCCACAGGAAGCTGTCTTTTTGCCGACAAAGAGTTAATTGGCCTCCCCTCTGGCGAGCTGAACAATGTCAGAGGTAACGAAATTGCCATGATTTTTCAAGACCCGATGAGCTCGTTAAACCCATATATTACAATCGGCAAACAAATGTCTGGGGTTCTCAAAAGACATACTAGGATGGGGAACAAAGAAATAAAAGAAAGATGCATAGAAATGCTTGATTCTGTTGGTATCGGCAAACCCCAAGAAAGGTTTGACGGCTATTCTTTTGAACTTTCTGGAGGCATGAGACAAAGAGTGATGATTGCATCAGCACTCTTAACAAACCCTAAGTTGCTTATAGCAGATGAACCAACAACCGCATTAGATGTGACAGTACAAGAAAAGATATTGGACCTTATTTTAGCTGTGAAAGAACGATTTAAAATGTCGGTCATTATGATCACCCATGATCTGGGCGTTGTTGCTAGAACATGTGATCAGGTATTGGTAATGAAGAATGGTGAATTACAAGAAAGTGGCAACACTGAAGCTATATTTTATTCCCCAAAAGCCGACTACACAAAAGAGCTGCTTAAAAAATCAAAAGAAATAAACCTTAAGGAACAGCAAAAATACACCGAGACCCAAGACCCCAGTATTAAGAATAGTTTGGTTAAATCAACAAATGCAAAAGTGAACTTTGTGTTGCCTAAAAAAGCACTTTTTTCAGCAGAAAACATATTAACCGCAGTGAATGAAATATCAATGGAGACACATGAAGGTGAGGTTTTGGGAATAGTGGGGGAGTCTGGAAGCGGAAAGTCAACCCTTGCAAAAACAATACTGGGACTTCAAAAACTATCCTCCGGTCAGGTCGAAGTATTCGGGGAAAGGCTTTCAGAAATTAATAAAAAGGAACTTAAAGAGATACGTAAAAAAATGCAAGTCGTTTTTCAGGATCCTTTCTCATCACTTAACCCAAGAATGACTGTTTTTGAGATCCTAAAAGAACCACTTGATTCATTTTTCCCCTCTATGACCAAAGAGTCTGCACAGAAAGATATAGAAGACGGCTTAATGGAGGTTGGCTTAACTCCTGAATACCTGGGCAGGTACCCCCATGAACTTTCGGGCGGTCAGTGTCAACGTGTTGCAATAGCTAGGGCGCTTATGCCAAAGCCACAACTGTTGATTTGTGATGAAGCAGTTAGCGCATTAGACGCATCAATTAGGGGCGAGATTATTGATCTGCTACTCAGAATAAAAGCGGAGAAAAAGCTGACCATGATTTTTATTGCCCACGACCTTGCGGTAGTCAGAAAGATATGCGACAGAGTAATTGTTATGCAATCGGGAAAGATAGTTGAGCAAGGCCCAACAGAGAAAGTATTCTTTGAACCGGAAAAGGAATACACTGCTAACCTATTAAGCGCAGTACCTGTTCCAGACCCAAAGATGGAAAGAGAAAAATATATTAAAAGGGTTCAAGCAAAATAAAAAAAACAGAGGAGAAAAGATGTCATCTATACCAAATCAATTTACCTGTTTTAGGATCAACCAAAAAGACGAAAAAATTGTCTCTGGTTTGGAAATGGTCAGCATTGAGGACATAAACCCAGGCGAGGTAACTCTAAAAACAGAATACTCAAGCATTAATTATAAAGATGCTCTCGCTGCAACTGGCGCAGGAAAAATACTCAGAAAGTTCCCACTCATCGGCGGTGTTGATGTTGCAGGGGAAGTCGTAGAAAGCGAAGATCCAAGGTTTAGCATAGGGGATAAAGTTATTGCCGCATGCTCTGGGCTAAGCGAAACAAATGATGGTGGATACAGCGAATATACGCGCATAAGCAGTGAGGCAGCAATACAATTACCAGACAAAATAGATACAAAAACCGCCATGGCTATAGGAACAGCAGGCTTTGCTGCGGGACTTGCGGTTTTTAAGATGAAACTAAACATGCAAACCCCGGAGATGGGACCAATTGTGGTAACAGGTGCGACCGGCGGGGTTGGAAGCATAGCAATTGATATGCTGTCTACTTCGGGGTTTGAGACAACAGCGATTACAAGAAAGAAAACACACGACGAGTACCTTAGGTCAATTGGAACAACAAATATTCTATGCCTTGAGGAAATGGAAATTGGAGAAAGACCGCTTGAAAAAGCACAGTTTGGTGGAGGCATAGACAACGTCGGGGGAGATTTGCTTTCCTGGGTTTTAAGGTCTACGGTGCCAGAGGGTAATGTTGCAAGCATAGGTTTGGCCGCAGACTTTAAGCTTCCAACAAATGTCATGCCCTTCATACTAAGAGGGGTGAATCTTTTAGGGGTAAACTCAACAACGCTTCCAAATTCATTCAAGCAAGAGGTTTGGGAGGATATTGCAAACAACATGTTGCCCAAAAAAATTGAAGACATTGTGACCAAAGAGGTTTCGCTAAAGGAGCTTCCAGAGCAATTTCAGGCATTTCTTGATGGAAGCATTGTTGGCAGAGTGTTGGTGAAAGTCTGAAACTCTCTAAAAGCGACAAAGAACTGATAAAAAAAGGCGGTATCGCCCTGGGCTTGAACCATTCAGATGAGGGCGTTCATAAGCAAGCTTTATATCTAGAACTATTGCTAGAGGCGAATAAAAACATCAGCCTTACAGGCATTAAAAACCCAAAAGAGGCAGTCATAAAACACACAATTGATTCTTTGAGCGTTTCAGGCGCTATCGAGGGGAAAAAAATAGTCGACATTGGTTCAGGCGGCGGAACACCCGGGATTCCACTAGCAATCGCGAATCCAGAAAAAAAATTCTATTTAATTGACTCGGTGTTAAAAAAAATAAAGTTTTTAGATGAAGCCATAAGAACCCTTGAGCTCGATAATGTTGAAACAATTTGCGACAGGGGTGAGAACATAGGCAAGCTTTCTGCCAACACAGTCGTATCAAGAGCATTTGGGTCTCTTAATTACTTAATTGAATCATCAAAAAAGATGGTTTCAAGAAACGGCCTTTTTTTGGCAATGAAGGGCAAGATTAACCAAGAGGAGATCAATGAACTCAAGACCGGCTTCAGTGTTCTACAAATCCAAGAAATTGAGGTACCCTATTTGGAAGCAACGAGACACTTCGTTTTTATCAAAAGAACATAAATGGCAAACATTATAGTAATTGCAAATCAAAAAGGCGGGGTCGGAAAAACCACAACCTCTATTAATCTTGCTGCTGCCCTAGGAGAAGTTGGCAAGAAAACTCTGTTAATTGATCTTGATTCACAAGGCAATGCCTCCAGTGCATGTGGGCTTAACCAAGATGAAATATCCCCAACTATTTATGATTTGTTAATGGGTGAGGCCCAAGCAAAAGAATGCATCAAGAAATCGAAAGAAGATGATTTTGACATTATTCCCTCTAATAGAGACCTAATGGCTGCAGAGATACAGCTTTTAGAGCTTGATAATAGAGAGTTGATTTTGAAACAAGCACTAGAGAATGTCACACACCTCTATGATTTCATCATCATTGATTCTCCGCCTTCAATGAATATATTGACCTTGAACGCACTGTCATTTGCTAAAAACCTAATCATACCAGTGCAATGCGAATATTATGCCCTTGAGGGAATGACGGGCATGTTGGAATCAATCTATCAAATAAAAGATAGTATAAACCCTGATCTTGACTTTATGGGAGTGGTTAGAACTATGTATGACAGCAGGAATAGTTTAGCAATCGAGGTTTCTGCCCAATTAAAAAAATATTTCGATGACAAGCTGTTTTGGACATTTATCCCCAGGAACGTTCGTCTTGCTGAGGCCCCAAGCCATGGCATGTCAGCCCTGAAGTATGACCCAAACTGTTCGGGTTCTAAGGCATACTTATCCCTTGCTAAAGAGGTTGCCAAAAAAACCATGGAATCGTGAAAGATCGAGGTTAAAATAAAAACATGTCAGACAAAAGAAAAAGTCTAGGTAGGGGCTTGGATGCCTTGCTCGGACAGTCAACCGAAGCCGAACCAAAAAACAACAAACAAGGGCTAACAGAGATTAAACTTGAGCAAATTGGGCCCGGCCCATTTCAACCGAGAAAGCAGATTGATGAGTCCCAACTTAAAGAGCTTGCTCAATCAATCAAGGCACAGGGAGTGATCCAGCCAATCGTGGTCAGAGAGAGAGCGGTCACAGACTCTCATACGGGCGTCAAATTCGAGATCATTGCAGGGGAGAGAAGATGGAGAGCATCCCAAATTGCTGGTTTAGAGAGTATCCCAGCGGTGGTGAGAGCCATCGCAGACTCAGCGGCAGTTGCAGTAGCCTTGATTGAAAACATACAAAGAGAGAATTTAAACCCATTAGAAGAAGCGAATGCGTTTCAACGTTTGATAATGGAGTATGAAATGAGCCATCAAGAAGTTGCAAACGCTGTAGGAAGAGCTCGAGCAAGCATCAGCAATGCCCTTAGACTTCTTGATTTACCAGTCGGCGTTCAGGGGCTTGTTAATAAAAAAGAGATCACCATGGGCCATGCCAGAGCCCTGCTTTCTATTCAAGATAGAAGCATGCAACTAGAATTAGCTAACCTCATTGTTGAGAAAGGCCTTTCAGTCAGAGAGGCAGAGAGCCTGGTGAGAAAAATTGTTGATAAGAAAAAAGCCATCAAAACAAAAACAACCAAAGATCCAGATATTCAAAGACTCGAAAATGATCTGACAAACCAGCTCGGTGCAAAAGTTAGAATCAAACATAATAAAACTGGAGCTGGAACATTAAGCATTAAGTATTCAAGCACAGACGAGCTCGAAGGCATACTCTCCAAAATAAAATAAATAATAAAAAAATGAACCGACCACGGTCACCCAAAGAAATCGCAGCCTCGATATTGCTTTCCCAAACATTTGCCGGCGTTTTAACCGCCACACTATTTTATTATATATTGGATCTTGAAAGCGCAAGATCGTCATTTATTGGTAGCTCAATTGCTGTTTTAACCTCTCTGCATTTGTTAAGCGTTTTGTTTACCAAAAACGAGAAAAAACCCAAAAGCATAGTGAACACACTATATCTTCTTGAAGGCCTTAAGTTCTTGCTAACAGCAGCGTTTTTTATTGCAGCAATAATCTTACTAAAAGCAATTTTTTTCCCGCTGATAATAGGGTATAGTGTTGCCATTTTTATATATTGGCTATCGCTATTGATTACCTGATATAGGAACAATGAGACTAAATTTCATCAACAAATTACTTCTTTCGCTTGTCGCGCTTTTCTCTATTGGTAATGCAACTGCAGCTGAGGGCACAGGCTGTTTTGGACCGACAAAAGAAAAGGAATTCACAGCCAATGAGTATATATCTCATCACCTCTCACACTGTACTGTAGACTCTCCGCTTGGCCCCATTCATGCTGATAGTGTTTTCTATGCTGTTTTTATGGCATTTTTGTTTTTGTTTGTCTTTTATCGATTTGCAAAAAAAGCGAGTGCTGGAGTACCCAGCAAGGGGCAAAGCTTTATCGAGATGATCATTGAGTTTGTGGATGAGCAGGTCAAAGACACATACCATGGAAGCAGCAAATTGATCGCACCTTTGTCGCTAACAATATTTATTTGGGTCTTTTTGATGAACTTCATGGATCTTCTGCCAGTAGATATGTTGCCAAAGGCTGGCGAGATGATGGGCATCAAGTATATGAGGGTGGTACCGAGTGCTGACCTCAATATCACATTTGGCCTCTCAATTACTGTTTTTTTACTGATTTTATATTACAGCATCAAAATAAAAGGCGTTGTGGGTTTCGCAAAAGAATTGGCATTTCAGCCCTTTGGTAAAGCGATGCTACCCTTTAACCTTCTTCTAAAAGTGATTGAAGAAATAGCAAAACCAATTTCACTCGGCCTGCGTTTATTCGGAAACCTCTATGCAGGAGAGCTAATTTTTATGATTATCGCTATATTTACTGCGGGTGGTGGGGTCATGTATCTCCTCGATCTTGGCGTGCTCCCGCTTGCGATAGGTCAGTTTATTTTGGGACTGATATGGGCATTGTTTCACTTGATTATTATTTTGCTACAAGCCTTTATTTTTATGATGTTAACCATTGTTTATTTAAGCATGGCACATGAGGACCACTAAAATTTTAACTATTTAACTAAATAAGGAGATAAAAAATGGAATTTGTACAAGGCATGACGTTGATAGCGGTTAGCGTACTAATTGGAATGGGAGCCTTAGGAACGGCAATCGGTTTCGGTTTGCTGGGCGGGCGTTTTCTCGAAGGATCAGCCAGGCAACCAGAAATGGTTCCAATGCTGCAGGTCAAAATGTTTATTGTTGCAGGACTTCTTGACGCTGTGACAATGATCGGGGTTGGTATTGGGCTGTTTTTGCTGTTTGCAAACCCTTACCTTTCATAACAAACCACTAGACGGATAAAGATATGAGCTTAAACGCAACATTGTTAATACAGATGACCGTCTTTGCGGTGGTTGTTTTGTTTAGCATGAAGTTTATCTGGCCGATGATAATGGAGGCCATTGAGGAAAGGAACAAGAGCATCTCCGACGGACTGGCCGCTGCTGAACAAGGACAGAAAAAACTTAGCGAGGCTGAAACAGAGGTAAACGCTCTTATAAAGGAAGCAAAACAACAAGCTTCAACAATTCTTGATCAAGCAAACACAAGGGCATCGGGAATCGTTGAGTCAGCAAAAAGCGAGGGAACATCAGAGCGAGAGAAGATAATATCTACCGCACACGATGAAGCTCAACAAGAGCTGACCAAGCTTCGCGAAAGCTTAAGAAAAGAGGTAGCTGGACTGGCCATTAGTGGGGCTGAAAAAATTCTTACAAGAGAGATCAAGCCATCAGACCACAAAGAAATGCTGGACAAGCTGGCGGACAAACTATAGTTATGTCCGAGGCCAAAACAATCGCCAGACCTTACGCAAACGCGTGCTTTGAGGTCGCACAAGAAAGCGGCAATACCGATGAGTGGCTATTGTTTCTTGAGGCAGCAGCAGAAGTGGTAGCGGATGAAACCATGTTAAGTCTTGTCAAATCTCCTGGCATAGACAAACAGGCACTTGCCAAAACTATATTTGCTATCGCTAACGAAGCATCAAGCGTTTCAGAATTAGACGAAAGAAGGAACTTTATTTTACTCCTGTCCCAAAATTCTCGCCTTGAGGCGCTTACAGAAATAAAAAAACAATTTCTGCAAATGAAGCAAGAGCTTGAAAAGGTCATAGAAGCAACGATTACTACAGCAAGCGAAATCAGTGATGAATCCCTAAGAACTATAAAAAAAGCACTTGAAAACAAACTTCAACAATCAGTGAGTATTGAGGTAATGATGGATGAGGGGCTTATAGGTGGGGCAAAAATCCAAATTGGCGACAACATGATTGACGCCTCTATTAGATCCCAGATAAATGAGCTGGGCAGAATATTAACGAATTAATGTAATAAGGATATAGAGATGGCAACCAAAGCATCTGAAATAAGTGAATTAATAAAAAAACAAATCAAAAACTTCGAACATGAAGCAAAATCATCCGATGTTGGAACGGTTGTTTCTGTAACCGATGGTATCACAAGGATACACGGACTAAACGACGCACAGTACGGAGAGATGTTAGAGTTTCCAGGAGACACTTTTGGCTTAGCGCTGAACCTGGAACAAGACTCTGTCGGGGCAGTTGTTTTGGGCGACTACACCCATATTTCTGAAGGCGCAGAAGTAAAAACAACAAACAGAATACTGGAGGTTCCGGTTGGCGAAGGTTTGTTGGGAAGGGTTGTAGACTCGCTTGGGTCACCGCTTGATGGAAAAGGAGCGATTGAGACAGAGCTAACCGCACCAATAGAAAAAGTTGCGCCGGGCGTTATCTCTCGACAATCAGTTGATCAACCGGTTCAAACCGGACTTAAATCAATTGACGCAATGGTGCCAATTGGCAGGGGTCAACGAGAGCTAATCATTGGGGACAGACAAACGGGAAAAACAGCCGTAGCTGTTGACACGATAATTAACCAGAAAGGGACTGGCATTAAATGCATCTATGTAGCGGTGGGACAGAAAAACTCATCCGTTGCCAATGTCGTTAAGAAGCTAGAAGAGGAAGGCGCACTAGAGCATACAATCATTGTCAATGCTGCAGCATCAGATTCTGCTGCCATGCAATATGTGGCCCCATATTCAGGGTGCGCGATGGGAGAATATTTCAGAGACAAAGGCGAAGACGCGCTGATCATTTTTGATGATTTAACCAAACAAGCGTGGGCATATAGGCAGGTCTCGCTGCTACTAAAGAGGCCACCAGGAAGAGAGGCATATCCTGGGGATGTTTTTTATCTTCATTCAAGACTGTTAGAGAGAGCAGCAAGAGTGAATGCTGAATATGTTGAAAAAGAGACGAAGGGGAAAGTGAAGGGCCAAACAGGATCTTTAACCGCACTGCCAATAATTGAAACACAGGCAGGCGACGTTTCTGCTTTTGTGCCAACAAATGTAATTTCTATCACAGATGGGCAGATATACCTGGAGAGCGATCTCTTCAATGCTGGCATCAGACCAGCAATAAATGCAGGACTATCGGTTTCAAGAGTGGGTGGAGCAGCCCAGACAAAAATCATTAAAAAACTGGGAGGGGGAGTAAGGTTGGCATTGGCACAGTATCGTGAGCTTGCAGCATTTGCCCAATTTGCATCCGACCTAGATGAGACCACCAGGAAGCAACTAGAAAGAGGACAGAGAGTAACAGAGCTAATGAAGCAAAAGCAGTACGCACCCCTCACTGTTGCAGAAATGGCCGTTTCTTTGTATGCGGCGAATGAAGGCTATCTTGACGATGTGCCGGCAGATAAAATTGTCGACTTTGAAGCGGCACTTCATGCAAGCTTTATTGACGGGGCCTCTGACCTCGCGCAGAAGATCAACGATACTGGCGACTACAGCGACGAAATCGAAGCAGAGCTCAAAAAGTTCGTTGAGGGCTTTAAATCAACTGGCACCTACTAGAATGGCCAACGAAAAAGAAATACGAACAAAAATTGGGAGTGTTAAAAACACCCAAAAAATAACCAAAGCCATGGAAATGGTTGCAGCGAGCAAAATGCGCCGAACACAGGAGACCATGAAAAAAGCGCTGCCTTATGCAGACAAAATCAGAACAGTGATAGGCCATATTTACAACGCTAATCCCGACTATAAGCATCCATTTCTTGAAAAGCGAGAAGTCAAAACAGCCGGCTACATTGTGGTCAGTTCTGACAGAGGCCTTTGCGGTGGATTAAATGTAAATATGTTTAGAGGCCTTATAGCAGAACTTAAAGAGAATAAAGGCAACCAGGTTGACTCAAAACTTTGTCTTGTGGGCGCGAAGGCAGTTCAATTTTTTAGGTCTGTAGATGTTGATGTTGTAGCAGCAGCATCTCACCTTGGCGAAGAGCCTCAAGTCGAAGACTTGGTGGGCTCAATTAAAACCATGTTAGATGAATACATCGACGGAAAGATTGACACGCTTTTTATTGTGCACAATGATTTTGTGAATACGATGACTCAAAAACCAGAAATCAAAACACTACTTCCAATTGACCCTGAAGATAGTGAGCAAATGCAAGAACACTGGGACTATATTTATGAGCCAGATTCAAAAGAGCTTTTGGACTATATATTGATGAGATATATCGAGTCACAAGTCTACCGAGCGGTAGTTGAAAACGTGGCGTGTGAAATGGCAGCCAAAATGGTGGCTATGAAAAGCGCTACAGACAATGCAGGAAAAATAATAGACCAGCTTGAGCTTGATTATAACAAAGCAAGACAGGCGGCAATCACACAAGAAATTTCAGAAATAGTTGGCGGCGCAGCTGCAGTTTAAATAGAAAGGATAATAAAAATGAGCACAGGAAATATCGTACAAGTAATCGGAGCAGTAGTAGACGTTGAGTTTCCAAAAGAAGCGATACCGGGCGTATATGATGCACTCACCCTTAAAGACGGAGAATTGGTATTTGAGGTTCAACAGCAACTTGGTGACGGCATAGTCAGAACCATTGCAATGGGAGCAAGCGAGGGTTTAAAAAGAGGCCTTGAGGTCGAAAACACTGGCGCACCAATCAGCGTGCCCGTAGGACAGGAAACCTTGGGAAGAGTCCTGGATGTTCTAGGCAACCCAATAGACGAAAAAGGACCCGTTGGCGCCAAAACAGATAGACCGATCCATGCAAAAGCACCCAGTTTTGAAGAGCAGTCAACAGAAGCAGATGTATTGGAGACGGGGATCAAGGTTATCGATCTACTCTGCCCATTTGCAA
>NZHP01000031.1 GCA_002691465.1 Gammaproteobacteria bacterium
TACTGCATAATTATTTTCCTATTATATCAACAAGTGCTCTTTGACCAAATAAATGCGTTCATTGTCAGTAATAAATCTGAAACAAAGACCTGAGACACTTATGGCATTTGAGAAAAGGGGAAATCTTTGATTATTTATAATCTCAGAGAGTTTAAAAAAATCACGCCAAAACAGTACGCTGCTGAGAAATTCAGGATGCAGGTCGAACTCCTTAAATTACAAGAAGACGTAATAAAAAATGGGAGAAAAATTGCCATCATTTTTGAGGGAAGAGACGCCGCTGGAAAAACAGCAACAATTCAACACTTTTCTCAGTATCTGATTCCCAAAGGAATGGAATACATTAACTTTGGTGTCCCCACTAAATCGGAGTCCAACAATTGGTTTAAAAGATACGAGAGAAAAATGCCGAAAAAAGGACAAATTTGCTTCTTTGATCGATCCTGGTATAGCAGAGCATTGATTGAGCCAACGTTAGGCTTCTGTTCACAACGTCAATACAAAAACTTTATGAACAAGGTAAATCACTGGGAAAAAGATCTCATAGAGAACGGCACTGAGATCATAAAATTTTATCTTTCTATTGATCAGATATCGCAACAAAAAAGGCTTAGAGCTAGACAAGAAAGCCCGATCAAATATTGGAAGTTTTCTGAAACCGACGCTCGAATCATCAATAAATACGACATATTCAAGTTATACAAAGAACAAATGTTTGAAAAAACATCGAGCTCTATTTGTCCTTGGGTTGTAATCAATGCCACCAATAAAAGAGTAGCTAGAATCAATGCCATGCATTATTTATTAAACAAACTTGACTACGACGAAAAAGAGATTCTAAATCCAAGAAAATGGTCTTCATCTATTGCAAACTACAGCTTTGCACTTGAAGACGAAACATTTGAGAATCTCACCTATAAACAATATCAGCTTCTGACAAAATACCTCGGCTAGAATGAAAAAAATCTCGGCAATTGATATTGGAAGCAATTCGATAAAACAAAGAATCTATTCTTTTGATCAGGAAACTTGTGATCTTAAGGAAGACAAAACTTTGCGAAAAAGAATCCCTGTGAGGCTAGGTAAAGATATTTATTCAAGCAAGAGTAAAATTTTTAGTGACTCCACGATAAATAAGCTAGGCAAGATTTTAAGGTCTTTTGAAAAAACCATCCATGATCAAGGAATCAAAAGCTATAGAGCCTGTGCGACTGCGGCCTTTAGAAAAGCGAGCAATAAAAAGCAAACCATTGATCAATTAAAAGATTATTCTTCAATTGATATAGAAATTATTTCTGGAATCGAGGAAATTCAATTGGTTGGAGGACTGAAGCACCCATCGATGGAATCAGCAGAAAATTTCATACTCGCCGATGTGGGAGGTGGAAGCACAGATATTCTAATAAAACACCGAAATAAAATTATTGACTGCGCGACATACCCAATAGGTAGCGTGAGCTTAAATCAAATAAAGATTAAAAAGAAAACCTGGAAGAAAATGTATGCATGGCTTGATAAATTTAACAAAATGGGCATCGAGAAAGTCATTGGTGTCGGTGGAGGTATCAGAGGATTGCTGGGCCGATATGAAAAGATGAGTGCTACTCACGATGAGTTTGAATTGCTGAGAAGGGATATCATTGAAATGGATAAAGATGAAAGAAAAGCTTTCTTTAAGATACCAACGGACCGTGCTGAGTTAATTCATCATTCGGCTTATATATATTCCAATATCCTGAGACAAACAGGAATCAACATAATCTCAGCCATACCTTGGGGTTTAACTGAGGCAATTGCATATTCTCAGGTGAATGATACTACTCGTAAGTGACAGGCCCAGAATCTTTTGATAAATCGAAGTAAGAGTATTCATTGTACTCACTCATAAGCCTTGAACTGTATTCTTCTGGAAGCTCGCTCATGTCATTCAATTTGACCCCAGAGGCATGCCAAAGCGTGTGACCTTCGTCTTCGTCCATGTCCATCCAATGCAAATATGGCATCAGAACTGTTGCGGTAAACATGGTTGGCAACGAAAGAATTGATTGGTCGACGAATTTATCCAATGGTGAAAACATCGTGAATCGCTGTAAACGCGGAGCGCTTAACCCTGGTGGGTATGCGGTTTGACTCTGCATCCATACCGTATCTGATCCAAAATTCCAATCTATCAAAAGAGGCTTGTCAGGCATCTTATCAATAAATGGTGTAGGCCTAATGCCCATGGGTGAAACGTTCAACCCTCTGCCAATGCTAGTTGCTTTTCTGAGATTTGGTTCCACTTTATTTGTTTTTCCAGTAAAAGGATTTTTGTATTCATCAATCATTTCCCCAGTCTCAACGTCTCTGAAGAATGTCACCATGTTTCCCAGTATTTCATATGATCCATCGTCGAGTGGTATGACCTTATAGCTCTCCATGCCCTCAATTTTAACCATCGGTATAGGTTGTTCGGAATGTTTCTGTGCCCAAAGTATGCCTGTGTAGTGCCAAGGAATTTGCTCCTCGTTCCCAATCGTGGCTTGCATGCGAAGCATGCTCGTAACATTGTTAACGGGCAGAGTTAAGTCAGGAATATTCTCAGGGATAATGCCACTCACTCTGGCATTGAGATGTTCGTTGCCCATGAGGCTTGCTAAACCTAATCCTAAAATGAAATTTCGTCTTTGAATTTTTAAAGCCATTGCCTTCTTCCTCTATTGTTTATCTTTGTTTTGATTCTATATGTTCAACGATCTTATCGGCAAGAAACTCTGCCACCGCTTTGTGATCGTCAATCACTTCCCACATGGCCCAAGTGCCGTCGTATTGGTCCTGAACAGCTCTGTTTTCATTGGCTGGACCCAAATTTGGATCAAATCCAAGATGCCCGTATGCCGAAANGTCGTAGGCAAGCGACGGGTCCAAATCATCGATTTTTTGACTGCTCGCTACCTGCCTTAACGGAGGATAGGGTTGACCGTTTCCACAACCCCCCATTTCAAAACAACAAGGCTCTTGNATCTCTGGATTACTGATGTTCTTGCACATTGTTCTTACCCAAACTCCCCAATAATCAGCGAAGGGATGTCCAACTTTTGGGTAACGATCAAAATCATAACCGCCGTGCTCAAGCCAACCTTTGTAACCAATCTCTTTTGCCATTTGATTGGGCACTTCGACAAGATTTAAAACGGAATTCTCAGTGATCTGAGGAAAAGCGATAACGATGTGTTTGACCCCATTGTTCTTTAAAGCCTCAAGCCCTTCCCAATAGCGATAGCCCATTTCATCTTTTGGCCCAGACTCTTCGTCGAGAAAACGTATATAGCCAAGATTTTCTCCTCGCATCTCTCGAGATCGCTCAAGTTTGCTTCGACCTTCCAGGTCTTCATTAACTGTGAGATCGCCAAACCAACCGCCCAAAATGTTTGTCGAGCTTAAATCGGGATATTTTTGCAGGAGGGTGTCTTTGATATTGTTATTGAGAATGAGAGTATCGTTGATCTTCGGGTCAAAAAGCTCATTGCCAGGGAAAATTCCGTGGTTGACCAATAAAACCCCTGTTTCCTTGATCGGTACTGACTGACTGAATTTTTGTTCAATGCCCTCTACATGAAAGCCAGCCAATCGCGGATCCGAAATAACAGGATTGGGATAAGATTGAATATCAATCAATGGATTGGATTTAAATTGCCTTGAAGACCGTGTCCATTTTGGATCAGCGTCTGGATAGGAGGCATCCATTGCAGACATTGGATCATTCGCCCATTCGAGAACGACGTTTTCATTGTTTCTTTGATTGTGGTCATTGATCAGAGTCGCTGCAATCATGTAACTGTCGTATGTTTTTGAAAATCGGGCGCCTGCCGTGGTCAAATCGATCATGACGATTCGATCAACGCCAACCGATAACAATCTTTCTATCGGTCCATCAACATCGAATCGATTTAGTCTGCATCTTCTCCAATCGCTGTCACAAAAACGAAGAACCGAACCGTCTTCCACGCCAGGATTATAGAGTCCTCTGGGATAAGCGATTTCATCAATCTCTGGACTGATCCAAGTCATTTTATCCACAACAAAATCGATCCCCATTTCCCTCTCTCTTTCATTGAGAATCTTGGTCAGCGCTCTTGTAACTTTTCGCTTGGCTCGAGGATAAGGGTCTCTTCCCCCGATTCGCTCGTACTCGAATTTATACTTGCCTAGATTTTTTTGTGCATTTCCATATTTTAAAAGTTTTGGCCAAAACTCCTCATTCCATAAGATGGATTGATAAAGTGGGCTGTTTTGATCGTAGGAAAAGATTTGAACGGTCACGTCCCATATCCCTTTTTCATTGAATACCTCATTCCCGCCATGAGAGACAAAAAGCACTCCGACTCTTTCAGTCTTTTCATCTATGGGATTCAGTTGCATTGAATATTGCGAGCATGCGCTGATAAGAAACAAACAAAATAACGACAGAATGTATAAATTAGATCTTTTCAATGAAATCCCCTATTTCACAGATTTATTTTTTAGAATATTTACTTCTTGATATTATAGCCTCATATTAAATTGAAAATCACATGACAGTTATTCACAAAAGTTTTCCAGTCGGTCCGTTGCAATGCAATTGCACCATTCTCGGCAATACAGAAACAGGCAAAGGCTACCTGATTGATCCCGGTGGGGATCCAGATCTGATCATGCAAACCATCAAGGAAATGAAAATAGAATTGGAAGGCATCTATCACACTCATGCCCACTTTGATCACTTTCTGGCATCGGCTGAAATAAAAGAAAAAACGGGTGCACCCATTTATTTACACGATGATGATCGATTCTTATGGGATAGCCTTGAAATGCAATGCAGCTATTTCAACATTGAGTTTAAACCCACTCCTCCGCCTGATTTTAAGATTGAGGATGAACAAGAGTTGGTTCATTGTGATGGGGTATGTCTCCATACTCCAGGTCATACTCCGGGATCTGTTAGTTTTCATTTCGAATCCTCAAGACTCCTGGTCGCTGGGGACACACTCTTTCAAGGTTCTGTGGGCAGAACGGATTTACCGGGTGGTGATTTTGGTCAACTCAAGCATTCAATCAAAGAAAAGATTTACACGCTTGATGAATCCACCAAAGTTATCGCTGGACATGGTCCCGAAACTTCCATTGAAAATGAAATGGTCAACAATATGGTGATTCGATATAACTCTTGAGAGAATTCCTTAATGACTAAACCAGTTTGTAGGTAATAAAGTGATTTTAAGTAGTTATAAATTCATGACTTACTTCAATCAGTCCTTCTTCAAAAGTGTTTGCAACATCACTCCAAGATAAAGATTCGATTGATTCTGCACAAATTTTAGAATTTATTCTCTCAGCATGTGAAATTGCTACATGCAAATCGATATGAATATACCCATTAATCTCATTAATGATGATGTCCCTAGGACCTGTGACAGGATAGGCAGCTACAGGTGTTCCACAGGCTATCGCCTCAATCATAACGATTCCATAAGTATCTGTCTTAGATGGAAAAACAAAAACATCGGCATCGGAATAATATTGCGCAAGCTCGTTATCAAATTTAGGTCCAACAAATTTAACAGTTTTATATTTTTTTTTATACTCACTCAGCATGGGTCCTGATCCCACCACAATTTTTTGTTTAAGCGTTTCTAATTTTAAAAAATCTTCAAGATTTTTTTCTTTTGAGACTCTACCTACATATAACAAATAATTTTGCTTAGATGACTTTTGCCTAGGGTAAAAGATATTTTTATTAATAGCCCTATTCCATAAAGTTAAATGCTGAAATCCTCTTGATGAAAGCTCATCAATCTGTGAACTAGTGTTTACAAATGTTTTATATGCTTTTCCATGAAACCATCTCATATAACCATAGGTTAAGGATAAAGGAATAAAGAGAAGCTTCTTAAAGTATTCGGGAAACTTAGTGTGTATAGCTGTTGTAAATTGAATATTATTTTGAATCGCAAAATTTCTTGCAAAGAGACCCAAAGGGCCTTCTGTAGCAATATGTAAATAGTCCATATCTTCAGTTAGATAATGCCCTATTTTCCAAGGGTTTATTGCTAGAGAAATTTCTGGGTAAATAGAAAATGAAGTAGTTTTAAATAGTGAAGGATGGATGATAACTACTTGATAATTTTTCTTTTTTAATTCTATTTGAAGGGCATTTAATGTTGTAACAACACCATTTACCTGAGGAAACCATGCATCTGTAACAATTACAATTTTCATGCAGCCTCATTCACTATATCGCGATTATTATTACTTGTTAATTCTCCATATTGTATTATTTCAATAACACCATCCTGCTTTTCTACCAGCGCTGTACAGGACTCTACCCAATCACCACAATTCATATAGTCTATCCCATGAATTTTTCTTATTTCTGCATGGTGGATATGACCTGAAATTACGCCTTCATATCCTTTCTTTTTACAAGCCAATGCAAGTGTCTCTTCAAAATCGCTTATAAAATTAACTGCTGATTTTACTTTGTACTTAACAAAGGCAGAAAGGGACCAATAATTTTTATACCCAAATATTTTTCTAATTACGTTCCAGAAACGGTTAAAAGTCATAAGCATTTCATAACCAACAGATCCTAAAACAGCAATGCTTCTGCTGTATTTTGTTACAACATCATATTGATCACCATGTATTACAAGGATTTCTTTACCGTCCTCAGTTGTATGCACAGCCTCATCTAGCACTTTTATATTTCCAAGATTTAATGGAGAGAAGGATCTGAGAAATTCGTCATGATTTCCTGTTATGAAGATGATTTCTGTCCCTTTTTTTGAAAAAGAAAGCAATCTTCTTACAACATTTGAGTGAGATTGAGGCCAGTAAAAATTTTGGCTTAATCTCCAACCATCGATTATATCTCCCACCAAATAAATCTTATCGCAGGAATATTCATATAAGAAATCTAATAGTTTTTCAGCTTGGCAACCTTTTGTTCCTAAGTGTATATCACTGAGCCAAATAGTTTTATAATGAGAATCAGAGTTACCAGAATTTTTCATATATCCCATATATCTGTAGTCTTTAGAGGTTTTAACAAAAAAGTTTCATACAATTAAAAATGATAGTAAATGTATATGTTTACAAAGATGTGAATGTTAAGTTTCAAATTGTTTACAGAAATGTGAATGTTAAGTTTCTATTTTGATTAAGATAACTCTATTGGATATTCTTTTAATCTTTGATTATTGATTCTATCTTCTTGTTGATTCTTTCTACTTCTTATTCAAAAATGAATAAGCCCTTAACGAGCAGAAAAAACCGATTGCTAAAGTGATCACAGAAATCTTTCCTCTGTGTGCAAACTCATTGGTCAATATGGCATTTGACTCAAGATAGAACAGGACATAAATGCTAACAGCAACAGGCAATAGGGCTAGAAAGAAATTAGTAATACTCTTTGTGTTCATGTCAAATAGAAAATAAAAGTACTATCATGTCATAAATTCGTCGTATACGCTTAGCTGTAACTTTATTTTACTGATGATTTGAGATGTCGAGTATTTTCCAAAAGAAATGGCTGAATGGATGGCATTTATTCTTCGGAGTATCTCTGCCGATTTCTCTGATGATGTTCGTTCCGATATCAAATTTTGACTCCGTCACGGGTGCTGAAATATCAAGCATGATCAGCTTCTCAGTCAGATGGGCGGTTCCCTTTATCTATCTTGTGGTTGCAATCTCCTCTTTGAAGATCATCTTTCCAGGGGCTTTCACTCGTTGGCTGATGAGGAATAGGAAATACATCGGCCTCATGTTTGCAGTCGCTATGGCTTGGCAAGGTCTTTTTATTTTCATCATGTCTTATTATTTTCACGACTATTATTTTTCAGAGATTTACTACTTCAGAGACGAAATTGAAGGGAGCATCGGATACATATTTCTCGCAGCGATGGTGGTCACATCTTTTGATTTTGGGAGAAAACTCGTTGACTCAAAACAGTGGAGAATCATCCATAAATCGGGCATTTACTTTCTTTGGGCTTATCCTTTCAGTGT
>NZHP01000032.1 GCA_002691465.1 Gammaproteobacteria bacterium
TCATCTTCTGTAAGAGAGAGCATTTCTAAAAAATGATCTAAGCTTTCTGGTCTCTTGCCATCATATTTTTCCACTAATTCTAGTGCATCTTCTCTTTTGATCCTGTCATTGCGTATATCGATGGTAGTAAGATGGGTCGTTCGACTATATCCTCTTTTTATATATTTTAGATAGTCTCTTATGCCTTGCATTTGACACTCAATTTTTTCATAACCATATTCTGGCGGTATCCCTGCATTTAGATCTTCTTGCCAACCCAGCTCATCTTTAATCAAAGCAACCTGTTTCTTCACATCCCAAGGGATATAACTTCCCAAACAAATTGAACGGTAATTTATTCTCTTAAGATCTCTTAGTTTAGGGTATCTGAACGGATCCATATCTCTGGGATCAAGTTCTTCATCGCCTAACATTCCTATCATGTCATCAGCTGTGATTCCTAGATTGACAAACCTGTTAAACCTTTTTTCATCAACTTCTTCAGTCTCATTAAGCGTGTCTTCATATGAATAGTAGGCAGTGTATTCTGCTTGTGGCTCCCCCCATATAACAAGAGGAACATTAAGACTAATTGCTACTTGCATAGGGTAGGCAAATATTCCTGAATGACAGTGCCAACAAAAGTCTCCTTTTCTCAATAGTGACTCTAACATTAACTTTCTTACTGTTAACCAGTTAGGCTTATAAACCATGCTGTCAACGCCAAGTGCCTTGAAGACTCTTTTATTATTCTCAATTAAAGTTTGCCGATAAAACCCGTGGTCGAAAGATACAACCAAGCATTTTAAGTCAAACTCTTTTGCTAGCTGATATAAGGTGTACGTGCTGTCTTTTCCGCCACTAAAAGGCACGATACAATCGTAAGCATATTTGCCTCTGTATTCTTCGATAATATCGAGAAAGTCTTTTCTCTTCTGATCCCAATCAATTTTTTCCTTCTTGAATTCATGATTTCTACAAATATTGCAAACCCCCTCATGATCAAATTCTATTGTTTCATGTGTCTCAGGTAANAGACATTTAGTGCAATACTTCAAAATCTTTCCAAATTGATACTATATTCAGTCGACAATAGGTGTATCTTCCCATTTATCTTGGTCNTGNATCTTCNNGCCCTTNGTAACCTTNGANTCATCATACTCCCATGGAGATATTTGATGCTCAAGTGCAATATCCATAAATTCTTTTTCTGTGATATTTANNATNTTCAAGAAATAATCCAAACTTTCTGGCCTTCTTCCCTCGTATTCCTCTATTAACTTTAGAGCCTCCTCACTCGTCATTCGACCATTTCTAATTTCTCGTGCCACAGATTGTCCGGTTCTTCCNAAACCTCTTTTTATATATTTCANCCAGTCTCTTATTCCNTTTACTCTGCATTCGAGNTTNTCAAAATGAAATTCNTCAGGCAACCCNTCAACTTCATCTTTTTCCCAACCTAACTCTTCTTGAATAACTCTGGTTTGCTCCCAAGGATCCCATTTAATGAAAGTACCATATAAAAGGCTCTTATAGCCGATTCTTTTGAGATCTCTTAATTTTGGGTATTCATAAGGCCTGAGATCTCTTTCTGTTAAATTTGGGAGAAACTCGAGCATATCTTCAGCATTGATTCCTAAGTTTACATGCCGATTGAATGCTTCTTCATCTTGCTCTTCCCANTCATCCTCATCAAAATCATAATAACCCGTATATTCAGCTGTTGACTCGCCCCAAATCAGTAAAGGTATATTAAACTTAACGGCTATCTGCATTGGATAAGCAAAAACTCCTGAATGGCAATGCCAACAGAAGTCGCCCTTTCGTTTCAAGGATTCCAACATGAGTTGCCCGACAACCCTCATATTTGGCCTAAAGACATGAAAATCTGCTCCAAGAATTTTCAAGGTCCTTTCAACATTCCTCATATGACCTTCCCTGTAAAAACCATGATCCCAAGAAACGACAAGTGGCTTTAGCTTATGTTGAGTAATAATCTTATATAAGATATATGTTGAATCTTTGCCTCCACTGAATGGAACAATGCAGTCATAGTCNCCAGTGCCTCTGAATTGTGCCACCAGCTCTTCAAAAGCCTGCATCCTTTTATCCCAATCAATTACTTCATGCTTGGTTTCGTGCTGAACACAAACATTGCAAACGCCTTTCTTATTGAATTGAAATGTTTCATACGTTTCGGGAAGATGACAGTTATTACATTTTTGCATTTTTACCTCTAATTGACTTAAGCCTTTATAGGTTCAACTTTCTTTTTTCAATAACACCTGACTCATGAAGCTGCTCCAAATATGACAGTGAAACATCAAATTTTAGATCTGCTTTTTCTGCTAAATNCATAACAGACTTCTCGCCATCGATATTATAAAGTAGATGNTTATTATATTTATTGTGATTCTCAGGGTCCAATTTTGAATCAAAATAAAGTTTTCTCCTAGTAAGCCATGGTGGAAGCTTGTCTGGATAATATGGAATATAGTCATTTTCTAGGATGCNAATNAACCTCTCTGAAAATTCAAGTGACTCTAGCATCAATTTATCTTCTATTAAATCAACTACATCTCCACTGGTATGATACTCAGCAAAAGGATATCTTTGGATTGCTACACCTTGAACATCAATTTTTGGCCAAGCATAGACCTTCTCATCATTTATATACCCTTCAAAAAATTCTAGCTCGCTGAATGGCAANCCTGTTCCNTTCATAGCATTTCTCAACATTCTTTCNAATCTTGTATCAGGCTTCCATGCTTTTTTAAGACACCATTCATCTCCAGCTCCCACAGCTTCTAAATTCAACATTCCAAAAGTCTTTTCAATAATATCTGGATTCTCATTTGCATAAAAAATTGGNCCAAACATTTCTGGAACCCATAAGAGTTGATAGGTAAATTCCCTATCTTCCATCTGCTCTAAACCTTTCATGATCTCCATCCCNAATATGCAGCCACTTAGATCATCATTACATCTTTCATCAATGTGTGCACAAATGCAGAGTATGTCATCTCTTCTGCCTGGAAGGATGTATTCACCTACTTTCATGGTTCCATCGCCCCATTTCACATCGATCTTGATGTAATATTCTTTATCTTCTAGGGCAGACCATCGATTAAAGGGCAGTGTAATTCCCCAATCATTTAGCTGATAGTCATAAGTATTTCTATGCTGAAGCAGAAAATAGTCTGGTACATCCTCTCTAGTCATTAAACGTTTTTCAATCTCTTCTTTTGAAAACCACCCTTCGATTGGCTCACTATATGGAGCAACAAAAAGTTCGCTCTCTTCTGTTGAAGCTATTACTTTGCCATCTTTATCCTTCATTACCCCACTAATCACTTCCCAACTTCTNGGCACAATCCAGTCTTCCCTTTCCATTCCTGCTGGATATTCATGTATTACAGCATTTGGAAATTCTCTTTTGAAAATTTCAAATGTTTCGTCAAGCCCGGGAGAATTAAGCATCCTCTGTAAAGGATTTATTTCGGTGAGGAGATCTCTCATTCTTTTAGCTCTATCTACCATAATTCTCTCCATATCAAGCAAATTCCTCTCTAAGATANCCATATAAAAGATGGTCTTCCCAACCATCAGGNCCTCTTAGCTCATCTCTCATGCAACCCTCAAGTGTGTATCCTACCTTTTCAAGAACTCTACTACTTCCTGGGTTTCCAGAATAAACACCAGCATTACATTTGTTTAAGTTTAATTCCTCAAAAGCGAATTTTGTTACTCTTGCAACCGCCTCTGTAGCTAAACCTTTGCCCCAAGCATCTCTTGAGCCAATAAAATAGCTAACATCTGCATGCATATGGTTCCAGTTCACAGGCCCTATCTTAATATTACCTACATGCTTTTGATCGAGGAATATTCCATATAAAATGCTGTCTTCACTTGATTCCATTGAGTTAATAAAAGTTCTTATTTTCTCTTCAGTTTGTTTTTCCCATCTTGTCTCGAGATATCTATTTATCTCTTCATTCTCCAACCAACTCAAATATTCATCTGAATAGTCAGTTTCTTTTAGAGGTCTTAACTCTAAAGAGGTTGCTTCTAAATTTTTCTTTATAAGTTGATTCACTATACTTCTAGTCCTTAAGGCCTGTTGAATCATATACTGCACTATAATTGAGGGCTTTCTCAATTGCATCTTCTGGAGTAAAAAATCTATCCCCAATTTCAATGGAACTCATAATATCATTGCCATGATCATCAATTATCTTGCTAACAGCGATAATTCCACCGCTGCAACAGATCATGGCCTGATTATTATATTTCCTAACAATTAATCCTGATTGAAAAGGATGATAATTGGTTGAATCAGAAACCAACTCGGCATCCTTTAACCTTACAGATTTATCACCTAAAGTCGTCCTTGCTCCCATATATGGGTCATCAAAAGCCCTTATAAACCTATCTATTTCATCTGCATTCCATCTTCGCCAATCAATCCAAGCATGAATATCGGTATATAGCCTTGGAAGGTATAAGGATTCTGACTCATCAATAATTTTCAATTCAAAATCTTTACCCTCTCTGGCCTCAACAAGAAAAGATTTTATGAAATCTATGCTCTCAGTAACTTCTCTTGCAAAATAATTAGATGGCTTGACATCCGTTTTCTTCATTTGATAATCAATGCTGTCAACAATTTCACCTGAATCAAATACTCCTTGAACCATATCTTCATTTATAACTTGTAATCTCATGCCATTATTTTTCTCGTTTGCTAGGATCATCCAAGTATAGTGAGCTCCGCCTCTATATCTTGGTAATGGTATACCCATAAAATCAAGCAACTTTCCCTTGAAAGCATCAATAATTTCAGAATTAAATGACCAAGCTTCACCAATTCCTATTCCAACAGTATTTGGAGTAATTTCATTAATTAAAGAATCTTCAATATTTATGTCCTCAGTAATTACATAAGGCACACCAATTTCATTAATTAGTTCTTCTAGGTTTTTCTCTTGAGTAAGTCTTTCAACTGAATGTCTTTTTGAAGTATAAATTTTCACTTCAATAGATTCATTTTTAAGCCAGTCTGCTAGTCCAACTATTGTGAGAGATCCTCCAAATAGGATAATGTTGTCAATTGGGTCATACCTCACGGCTAGATTACCTTAAATGGTATTGAGTAATTAGTTAAAAAAGCCTTAGCCCTAATCGGATTATTATCTCCAAAATTAAATAGACTTCCACAAGCAAGTGCACTCACATCGGTTTCGAGAAAGGCCTCCTTTAAGTGGTCAAAAGTACCAGCTCCACCAGCACCAATTATAGGAATAGCTGTATTTTCAACTGCAATTTTTATCAGCTCCTTATCATAACCATTCATTGTTCCATCTTTATCAATTGAAGTAATTATTATTTCTCCAGCACCTTGATTCTCTATGAGCTTTAAGTGATCAACTAAATCTACTGGCTGACTGTCTCTTCCACAGTTAGAGTATAGATCATATTTATTTTCTGACTGATTCATTCTAGCGTCAACAGAGGCCACAACTGCTTGATTTCCAAATTTATAAGCGATTTTCTCTATTAGGTTCAAATCATCATAAATCGCTGAATTCAACACTATCTTATCAGCTCCATTTTGGATAAGTCTTGACGCATCATCAATCGTTTTAACGCCGCCACCAAGAGATAATGGCATAAAGCAAACCTCTGAAACCTTTTTTATTAGTGTTAAAAGTGGCTCAATCGATCTTTCCTCCCTGTTAATATTAAGGAAAATTAACTCATCAGCATCACTATCATTGTAAATCTTTGAGCTTGAAACTGGATTACCAACATCTCTATATTTTCCAAACTCAATTGTTTTAACAAGTCTATTATCAATTAGCAACTGTATAGGTATAATTCTCTTCTTCAGCATTTACCGTCCCAAGCACAAAAATTTTCTAACATCTTAAGGCCATTACTCTGGCTCTTTTCAGGATGAAATTGAACTCCGATGATATTTCTCTCTGCAACAATGCTTGTAAAATCCTGTCCATGATTTGTTGAGGCAAATATAGAATTATTATTCTTTGGAATGAATTGATAGGAGTGCACGAAATAAAAATCTAGATTATTCTTGAGTCCAGAGAATAAAGGGTGATCATTTAAAAAATCGACAGAATTCCATCCTACATGCGGCAATCTAGTTGCTCTATCCTCAAACATTCTATCCACATTACCTCCAATTAGACCTAATCCATCTATTCCTCCACCTTCTTCTCCCCAATCAGATAGTAACTGCATGCCTAGACATATACCGAGAATAGGTTTACCTGTGTTTGCAAAGTCATGAATTGATTTTTTTATATCAGTGATGTTTTCAGACGACATTACTTGATGATAATTTCCAACTCCAGGAATAACGAGATGAGTATTTTCATCAGATAATTCGTTACTTTTCAGTATCTCGCAGTCATACCCCATAGAATCTATTCCATGAAATACAGACTGAAGATTACCCATCTCACAATCAAGAATTGCTATCACTTGGTGATTTTCCTGTAAAACGATTATTTGAGAGTGGATTTTATAGTCTATTACTTGAGAATGCTATTAACTTTCTCAATAATCCTATTCAGATCATTTTCACTGAGGCCTGGTGATAATGGGATACTTACAGTTCTATTACCGATCGAGGTACTATTTGGATAATCATCAGGATTCCAACCAAAACTATCCTGATAAAAACTAAATCCTGGAATACTCCTGTAATGCACTCCTGTTCCAATATTGTTTTCCTGCATTTTTAAAATGAATTCATCTCTATTAACGGGAGCATCATCCCTAATAAGGATGGTATAAAGATGATGTGCATGTTTTGATTTAGGCACCACCACATTAGTTGGAAGATCTATTGGCAATTCAGAAAATGATTCTGAATAAAGCCTCCATATCCTCTGCCTCTTTAGCCAGTTTTCTTCAATTCTAGCCAACTGATGTATGCCTAAGGCTGCCTGAATATCTGTCATATTATATTTAAATCCTGGAGCTACGATATCGTAATGCTTAAAACCACCCTCGCTGAAACGATCCCATGCATCTAGACTCATACCATGCAATGCTATCTTTTTGATTTGGTTGAGTTTCTCTCGATCTTTAGCGATCAACATACCTCCCTCTCCAGTAACTAGATTTTTTGTGGCATAGAAACTGAAACACCCAAAATCACCAAAGGTGCCTGCATGATTATCATCGAATGTTGTTTCTATCGCGTGAGCACAATCCTCGATAACATTGAGTGAGTGATCATTTGCTAGTTGCATGATATCTTCCATATTACAACTGTGTCCTGCAAAATGAACCGGAAGTATGGCTCTAGTATTTTTTGTTATTTTTTCAGAGATACTCTCTGGGTTTATACAAAAATCATCCTTATTACAATCAGCCAGAATCGGTTTACCGCCGGAATGAATAATAGTATTTATCGTTGCACAGAATGTCATTGGTGTTGTTATTACTTCGTCGCCTGGCTTTAACTCTAGAGACATCAGAGAAAGATGAAGTGCTGCGGTACAAGAATTTGTTGCTAGTGCTGATTGAGTGCCAACATATTTTCCAAAGTCTCTCTCAAACTGGCCAACTTTTGGCCCAGTTCCAACCCAACCACTTTGAAGGCTGTCAATGACCTCATTTATGTCATCCTTACCAAAAGTAGGCGCACCCAGAGGTATAAAATCACTAGACTTAGATTTCATGTTTGTAGTGTGTCTAAATTAGACTTTCTATTCAATATATTCTTTAACTTTTTAGCAATCCTGTTGCCAGATTTTTGGTCAAGGAAGGGGTCAAGTATTTTGTAATATTCTTCCTGTCCTTTGTGTATTGATTCCTTTGTTTTTGTTTGATGTTCGTTAATCAAATCAATAATCTTATCAGGATCATCAAACACAACTGTGTTCATGCCTCTTACACAAAACTCATTATTCGGAAATTTACATAGATCTAGATTTATTGCTGGTGTACCAGATATATATGATTCGAGCGTTGTTGTGCTTGTTCCAAGCCCGATAACCAAATTAGACGCCATTGCCAATTCAGCAGGCGTAATTTTTGATCTTTCATTGTCTGGTGAGAATAATCTGGCTTTACCAGAGTCTAAATGAGTCTGAAGTTTCTTAAAAGATTCAATCTTTTCATGAAATAAACTGACTCTTTTTGGTTTGATGAAAACTACTACATCCTGATTTTCCTCAATTGCCCTTATTGCTAAAGAATAGAAATCATCATAGTGAGATTCAGAGATTGCGATGTCATTATGAAAAATGTTGTCATTAAATGTAATTATGAATTTTCCAGGGTATTCATCTCTAAGCTTGGCTGCATTGGATTTATGATATTCAAAATAATCAGAGGATGTATAACCTACTTGATAAAGTTCTGAGTGACTGAATTCGCTTAAAAAAAGTTTCTCAAAATGCTCACTCCAGGAAAACATTATATCGTAAGGCTTATAATTGAATACGAGTATCATCGGATAGTTGCTCCAATGAGAACCGCAATACACTCCTTCATTTCTTTCTATCGCTTGACTCTTTGAGGCCTGCTGATAGCCTCCATCAAGCATTGTCCAGA
>NZHP01000033.1 GCA_002691465.1 Gammaproteobacteria bacterium
GTCAACCACAAATGTTGGCATTCCATATTCAACTGCAGATGGGATTTTTTCTGGTGCCGGCCAAACCGGATCAATCCATTGCAATAACCCAATCATCCCAATCACTGGATCTTGACATTTGAGGATCACCAAATGAGTTTTGTCGCCTTTTTTTCCAGCAGCCATTCCCGTTCCACTCAACACAACTTCATCATCATAATAGGCACTCATTTCCAGCACTTGTTCATACCAAGATCTTGATTTTTTGATGTCCCTAACGATCAGTGTGGTTCTTTTGACTATTGTATTTCCCATAAATTTCTCCTATTACAATGCATCCGATTCAATCAAAAGAACATAACAATCCGCTATTCCTTCTCTCAGTTTTTTAACTTCTTGGTATTCATCTGAATTCCAAAAATCCTGAGCAGCTTCTTTAGAGGGCCATTCAGAGATAACTACAGAGTTTTGTTCATCGTTAATGCCTTCGAGTGGAATAGCACCGGGCGCTCTCACCAAATATTTACCGCCAAATTTATCAACCAATTTAGCTGCTTCAACACCATAGCCATTAACAAATTTTTCTCTGTCCTTGATGACAGCTCTTACCAACATGTAAGCTTTCATATTTAACTCCTAATTTAATTTTGAAATATTTTGCTCAGAGTTTTCTCTAAGAGCTCTGAGAAACTCTCTATTTGAAACCACATCCTTCATTGAAATATCAATCCCCTTAATAAAAACCTCGGTCAGTTTTTTCTGATATTTAAGAATGTCATCAACCTTGTCATTGCCTTGCTTTGTAAGAATTACGAATGGGGATGTTTTGTGATTAGGGTTTTTTCTAAACTTAACTAATCCCCTTCGTTTCATTTGGTTTACGGTTGATTGAACGCTTTGCCTTTTTAGCCCAAGGTATTTTGCAACTTCAGAAACCGTCATTGGATTTATTCGTATGACAGCAATCACTCTCCAAATCGGAACAGTAATGAGCTTGTCATCTGCGCAAATTTTTTCAGCCACTTCTAAGAAAGCACCATTGATTCTAATGATGTTTCCAAAAAGCAGCTGAAAATCTGCTAAAAACTCAATGCTTTCCGATAGTTTTTTGCTCTTAGTGACCTGATTCATCCTGATTGACAGTCCCTCCCAACATTTTCTTGAAGTAAGTCCAACTCGTTTCATTTTTTCTTTGATCATCTGTTGGAGGAGGGCGATCGTATTTTGGGTAAGTGCTTTTGATTACTTCTTTCATTGATTCTGGAAGATCGTCATAGCTGTCCAATTTTTTTCCGAACGTATGAAAGTAAACAATCCCATTCCTTCCATTCATTTTCATCCACGGAAGCCAATATGAGATTCTCTCCCAACCAATGCTCGCTTTTGCAGTGTCCTTGGAATCGTCAGTCAAATCTTTAATGCTGCCAGTGGTGTTAAACATCTCTGTTGCATGATAAGTTCCACCTACGTATTTTTGAAAGTCTCCGCCTAGGGGATTTTTATAGAAGAGGGGCACCGTTGTAGTGTCCCACCAATCGTCTTCGTGAACATTGAAGCTTCTCATTTGGAATGGATTGCCATTACTATCCGTTTCATATTGACTACCCCAATTCACAGGATCATTGGCAACGTGCAGAACTTCAACTGTTTCACCTGTCCAAGGATTGGTCCATTGATCCATTATTTCACCAGTTTTAGGGTCTTGGTAAAACAACAATTCTCTGCTGACCATTCTAAACCCATTACCTCTTTCAGGATCTTTAATGCTTGTGCAAGCCCTGATATTCATTCCCTCTACACGAAACAATAACCGATCTGCTTCACCTTGAACTCTGCTATACATTCTTCCATACCACCAATAAACAATGGGTTTGTCGTCTATGGTAGAGCATGTGATTTTTCGCTGAGCTTTGAGTTGTCCTGCGCCTGGAGTCAACTCGAATGCTGATGAGAAATCAACAAAAAAGAGTGCGAAAAGTGCAAAACTTGATATTAAACTGAATTTGAGATTCATTTCTTCTCCTGTTTTTATTTATTTAAATATCGACTGATATTGTCAAAGTAATCTTTCATTGCCTCTCCTGTTTCGGGAAGGTCATTGGGATCCATATCAAGATGATTCATTGGAATCTCCTGTTCATAATCTGAAAAAATATCTTGTACCATGTCCAGAGCATAATGGGGTATTGTTCTATTGTTTCTGAATTCACCTATTGGGATCTGAGCAGTGATGATACCCTCCTCATGCGTGCTTGGGTGTTTAGCTAATAAATCTCCGTTGGGCGCTGTGATTATTGATTTTCCGCCACTATCGCTATATGGACCACCAAGAGGCAAAGTAATGTTTGCCATGGCACTATAGAAATTATTACTCCAAGACATCGCTCTTACATCAGACTCATCAAAGAGTGTCGCTGTTCTGAGCATAATCTCAACTCCTTTCATGGCGAAAGCTGCAAAAATAAAAGGATCACCTTGCACGGTACTGACAGCTATATTTCCGAACTCTGTTTTCAGCACTGGGAATTCCTCATCCACTCCATATTTTTCTCTATACTTATCACGAACCGCTTCAATGGTTGTGGTTGGGATCTCTCTATCTGGATAGATTCTCTTGATGTTTCTTGATTTCCAGTAAGCTTTCTTGAGAGAGCCATCCCTGCCGAGAACTGCATTGATACTGAGAATATGCTGAGGCCAGTCGGCATCTGTAGCGTAACTTCCAAATATGAGATATGCATCACACCTTTTAGAGAGTTTGCCAAGCTCTTCTGTTTCTGGTCCTGGAACTTGAATGGTGTATTTGAGTTTTTCCGTTCGACTTCCAGATGAGTATCCAGTTAATGGGAACTCATGAAAAAGAAGAAAATCAGGTTTAGGGTTTTGTGCACAAGCTTTTTCACCCATTTCGATCATGTGATCAAGATTTTCTTCTAGGCCAACTTTTGGGTTTTCATAATCTTGAAGCGAATTGATTCCGGTCTGAATCACCGCAAGCGTTACAACATCCTTCTCAAGAGGCACAGTTTCATATGATCCATCAGAGTTGACCAGTTTTGCATCAATCGAGATTGAAAAAAATAAAACAAAAAAACTGAATGTCTCAATGTATTTTTTTGAGTAAAGCATTGAACAATATTGAAGAAAATCTTTTGTACTGTCAAATTGACAGCGTCCTGTCTATTTGACAGCACCCTGTCGATTTCTTAGAATAGACACACTTCTAATATGTGGGGGTAACCATGTTTAAAATCAAATNTAAACTATTCCATATGGGATTGGCTTTTGCCATGATCGTATCATTAGGAATGGTCAATAATGCCAATGCTCAAGATGGCGCATTTGCTATTGAAGAAATCACCGTTACTGCAAGAAAGAAGGAAGAATCAATCTTCGAAACACCTCTTGCTATTACAGCTGTTGATGCAGCAGAAATTAAGGCTGCGGGCTTTAAGAACATTCTTGATGTTCAGAAGACTGCTCCTGGCCTCTTTATTGAATCTATGAATAACGAAAATGGTCGTGTTGTGGTAATGCCCAGATTCAGAGGCGTAACATTTGATGCAACTTCACCGCTTCAGCGAACGTCATCTGTATTTGTGGATGGCTTGATTGTTACATCTGGGCTTCACAGTCTTCCGATTACTCAAGTGGAGCGAGTTGAGATAATCAAAGGACCACAATCGGCTTTATTTGGACGAAATACTTATTCTGGCGCCATTAATATTGTCACTGCAAAGCCAGGCGATGAGTTTAAGGGCTCTATTGAATACGATGTTGCGAACAAGAGTGGAGCAACTGCCAACGGTTTTTTTGAAGGACCTATTGGTGATATGGCTGCTGCAAGGTTCAACTGGTCCTATACCGATAAAGACGGACACTACATGAATGACAATGCTTTGCTTGAAGCACCTCAGAGATTGGGCGATGAGCAAAGTCTTGCTCTGGGCGCATTGATTGATATCAACCCATCTGAGAACTTAAACATCACTCTAAGAGCTTCAAGATATGAAGATTTAGACGGCCCTGGCGCATATGCGGTTGCCGGTGGATTGGATGAGCATAACTTTTGTGCTGCGCCAACAAGTAATGTAACTGGATGGACTTGCTTCACTGAAAATGGCTTAGAGTCGGTTTATCAAGGGAATCTCCAAATACCAAGTTCGCTTGGAGCTTCTACAAGCCTATATAACTGGAATCGTGCGATGTCGCATTTGCAACCTGGCGGAAGCAGAAGCGGTTATTATCCAATAGGTGATCATACTTTCACTGACCTTAAATTTAATGGTTATGGGCTTGTAAGGGATGGCGAAAGAGCTTCAGTTACAATTTCATATGATATCTCAGACAGCATGAACCTAAATGTTGCTTATGGAACAAATGACGATGATTATCTGCTTTTCCATGACTTTGATGCAGATGCTGGATTTGGATTCCACACAGCTGCAGCAAGAGTGACAGAAGACGAAACTTTTGAAGTAAGATTGTCCGGTAGCAATGATCAATTCGATTGGTCTATAGGTGCAACTCAGGTAGATCTTATGACAAAAACCCACGGTGGATTCTTTGATGGACGTTCGCCATTCTTCTCGTATTGGTTTGCTGATATTGGTAACCCCGATGGCGCAACATCAATACTTACAGCAGATACTTTTGGAGTATTTGCTACAGTTGACTATAGATTGAGCGACAGCATGACTTTGGTCGCTGAAATCAGACGTCAAGAAGACGAAGTTGCTGACAACAAGATTAATGCATCTGCAGGAAAAAATATCTCACCTGCGACATTTAAATCAACGTTACCAAGGCTTGTTCTTAAAAACGATCTATCTGATAACTCAATGATTTATGTGAGCTACAGTGAGGGTACTCTTCCCGGAGGGTTTAACCCAGAGGTAGCAGCCAAGCTAAATACCCCAGAACAGATTGCAACATTTACTTCAGACGTTCCTGGGATTGGCGAAACATATGGTGAGGAAGAGCTCACAAATATGGAATTTGGTTGGAAGAGGACTTCTGATGATGGTCGTTTTGCAATGACACTCGCGATGTTCAGCATGGAAAGAAAAGACCAGGTTTATTCTGGTTTTGGTGTGATTCCTGCTGATTTGAATTGTGATCCTACAGGAAACGTTCCAACATGTACGGTTGCCTTCAGTGGAAATGGAACTTCGTCCGATATTGAAGGGCTGGAGTTTGATTTCACATGGGCTGCGTCTCAGAACACAACTGTTCAGGGCGGAGTAGGTTATACCAGAGCGAAAATTGCTAGCTTCCCAGCTGGCGCTGACTGCGGTGACTACGATGATGTATTTGGTAACTCAAATTGTGTTGGTCAGTCTGCAGCGCGTTATCCAGAATGGCAAGGTTCTTTGGTTGTAAACAACGAACGTGAAATGTCTTTTGGAAATTTATACATGAGAGGCGAAATTTACTACACAGGTAACTACTACGATGAAGTAACAAATAAGTCTGTTATTCCTAATGCAACTGAAGTCAACTTGCGTGCAGGAGTCAGAATGGACAACATCAGTATTGAAGCTTATGTTTCTAACTTAACTGATGAAGATGCTCCATTGGGTGGTAATAACATTGCCGACACCAGTAACTTTGTAAGAACAAATACTTTCTCTTACAACTTTGCCGTTGAAAGCACTCATATTCATCTCAGAGATATGAGAGAGTATGGCCTTCGTGTGACATACAACTTCTAATTATTGCTTGTATTAAGTAAAGATTAGAGAAAAAATTAAGCCCTGTGGCGGATACCGTTAGGAATCACCACAGGGCTTTTTTCTATAAGGGATAAATGATGGGAATGAATTTTTACACTGAAACAACAATGGGCCAGGTTCATGGAAGAAAATATGGTGAGTCAAATCAGACTATTATATGCCTACATCCGATGCCATACAGTGGCGGTTACTACGACACTTTTTGCACTAACCTTGTCTCTCAAACCAACATCGCTGCAATCTCACTTGATATGTTGGGTTATGGTCAGTCATCAACAATAAAAGAACCTGTTTCCATTGAAGACTATGCCATCAATGTCATTGAAGTCATCAAATCTTTAAAAGATTCAAAAGAACTTTCAGGAAAAATATCACTTCTTGGTTTTCATACTGGATCTGCAATTGCCAATGAAATCGCAATACATGAGCCTGAACTCATTGATAAGGTAATTTTCGTCACTTACCCATTCTTTGATGCAGAAAAAAGAGCGGAGCTTTTAGGCAGCCAAACCAAAGGTTCAATCGATGAGAGTATTGATTGCTTAAAAGGGATGTGGGAATTTACCATCACCAATCGAAGTGAGGGCATTTCGATTGAAAGGGCGTATGAAAATTTTATTGATCAAGTCAAAAACATGCCGGTCAGCTGGTATGGGTTTTATTCGATGTTTAATTATCCCTCAGAGGAACGACTTCCTTTGCTTCAGCATGTTCCTCTAATTATCAATGATATTAGCTCGTTGACCAAACCGACAAAAATTGCAATGTCACTTGTTCACAGCTCTGAATATGTGGAACTCAAAGATGTAAAAGGTGGAATATTTGAGTTGAATGCCGATCAAATCATTAGTCATGTCAGTGACTATTTAGGCTCCTAATATTGATTAATCGTGCTTTCTTAATAACCGGTCGTGTTCAAGGGGTATTCTTTAGAGATAGCGCCAAAAAAGAGGCTTTAAAACTAGGTCTTCATGGCTCAGCAACGAATCTACCAGACGGGACAGTCAAGGTATGTTTGAGAGGCAAGATTGAGAAAATTGACCTTTTAGAAAGATGGCTACATATTGGCCCTGAGCTCGCAAAAGTTGAATCCGTCATTGAAGTTGATATTGATCAGCAACTGGAGTTAAATGACTTCAAGGTGAGCTAAGTAATATGGACTTTCGATTAAATTTAATGATGATGTTGCCTGAATCATTCCGCAAACGAATGATTGGGGATAGATCCATTGAGAAAGATGGCAGAACAATGTCACCGGCCATGCAGATCATTCTATATATTCTAGAGAAGAGAAGAATCACCACTGATATAGAGAATATCGGAGCAAAAAAGATTCGTGATTTCTACAATGTGACTGCAGGAGCTTTGCAGAAGAGACCTCCGAGGATGAAGACCATTGATCACAAAATGAATGTTGATGGCGGCCAAATTAGAATCAGAGAGTACATTCCGAAAGATTTTGAGGCTAATAATCATTCCATGCTTTTTTTTCATGGCGGAGGATTTTCAATTGGAAGCATTAGAACGCATGATCCTGTGTGTAAATTCTTTGCAAAAATGTTGGGTTGGAAAATCTTTTCTGTGGAATACCGCCTTGCACCTGAAAATCGATTCCCAATTCCTTTGGAGGATTGCGATCAATCCATGGATTGGTTGATTGAGAATGCCGATCAGTTTGAGATAGATGCGAATAAAATTGCAGTTGGGGGCGACAGCGCTGGGGGCAATATTGCAGCTTGTTTATGCATAAAGAGAATTGAAGAAGGAAAGATAGAACCAGAGAGGCAGATCCTCTTTTATCCTGGAGTCGATACAGGCGGGGACTACGAATCAATAAAAACATTCACCGATGGTTATTTCCTTTTAACAAAAGAGTTATTGGAATGGTTTGTTAACAATTACCTTGATGAAAGTGATTATACGAATATCTATGCTGCCCCAATGAATTATGAAAAATTAGATTTGGTCCCGCCCGCATTAATCATCACAGCTGGCTTTGACCCGCTTCGTGACGAAGGCAAGGCATATGCAGAAAAACTCCAAAAGAATGGTGTCAAAGTTGATTATAAGGAGTACCCAAGCCTCATTCATGGTTTTTTAAATTTCACTATTGCTCCAGAATGCTTTAGAGCAATGGAAGAAATTTCAGAGAAAATTAAATCCATCAATTAGAATAAAGAATGGTTAAAACTCGATTTGCTCCAAGCCCCAGCGGATATCTTCACATTGGAGGTGTTCGGACTGCTCTTTATGCATGGCTATTCGCCAGAAATCAGGGTGGAAAGTTCTTATTAAGGATCGAAGATACAGATGTAGAGCGATCTACTGAAGAATCAAAATTATCGATTCTAGAGGGGTTAAAATGGCTTGGTCTAAACCACGATGAAGAGATTATTCATCAATCCGAAAGATTTGAGATTTATAAAGAAAAAGCCAATGAATTGATTGCTGATGGGAAGGCTTATGAATCAGAGGGCGCCATTCGATTTAAATCGGATCGCTCTTCGAATGTCATAATTTCAGACCACGTGTTTGGTGATGTTGAGGTCAATGTCGATGAATTGGATGATTTCATTATCATGCGATCAAATGGGGCTCCCACTTATCATTTTGCAGTTGTGATAGATGATCATGAGTCAGGGATTACACATGTCATGAGAGGCGACGATCATTTAAAGAATACCGCAAGGCACATTCAACTCATGGAGGCTTTTAACTATCCAATACCTGATTTTGTTCATCTACCAATGATTCTCGGCCCGGATGGCTCTAGACTCTCAAAGAGACACGGTGCCATGAATGTTATTCATTACAGAGACGAGGGTTTTTCGCCAGAAGCATTACTCAATTATTTGGTAAGGCTTGGGTGGTCCAAAGGTGATCAGGAAATATTCAGCATTGAAGAGATGATAGATGGCTTTGATCTTTCAGGCATCAATAAATCAAGCGCTAAATTTGATCTCGAAAAACTTCAATGGGTTAATCAGCAACATCTATTGAATACGAATGATGACCAGTTAAGGCAGATGATAAAAGATCAATCAGAGATTGCTAAAGACCTGAGTGATGAAGCTATAAAAAATTTTATGGATGCATATAAGAATAGATCAGAAAAAATCTCCGATTTGATTTCAAGCTGTGATCAACTTTTCTCCAAAGATATCAACTATGATGAGGCTGCTGCAAAGAAATTTATGACAACGGATATTCTATCTCCCTTAAAAGATATTGCGGCTTCTCTAAAAGCATGCGATTGGAATCAGGAATCAATTTCTATTGCAATAAAGTCGGTTTGTGAAAAGCATGAAATTGGATTTGGCAAGATTGGTCAACCAATTAGAATTGCAGTCACAGGAGGCACTCAATCACCATCTATTGATCAAACTTTAATCTTGTTGGATCAAGAAACAGTAATTGATAGGATTGAGACTGCAATAGCATATATAAAAGAAAAGTCAGATTAATATGGGGCTATAGCTCAGCTGGGAGAGCGTCTCGCTGGCAGCGAGAAGGTCGTCGGTTCGATCCCGTCTAGCTCCACCATTTAAATGACAAACTGAAAAAAAGGAAGTAAGTGAAAAAACTCATCCTCATATCAGCTCTAATATTTAGTATGGATTCTTTCTCTATGATTAATTCAAATCACTCATCAAATGAACCATATGCGATTGATCGTTCAGCAATAAATAAACTTCATATCGAACTTAAGGGAGGAAAGCATGGCTACATAGATGCTTTTCTTGTAATAAAAAATAAAGAAATAATCATAGAAGAATACTACGACGTTGATTACAAACGGCTGACGAAAAATAGAAGGGCTGAGCAAGCCCAAATAATGAATAAAAACTACGGAAGTTTAGCCACGCCACAGTACAATTATTACAATCCTGACTGGCATCCTTTTTACCAGGATACAAAACTTCATACTATTCAATCTGTAAGTAAAAGCGTTACATCTGCATTGATTGGAATCGCAATAGAGCAAGGACATATTGAGAGTATCGATAATTTAATCATCGATTATTTTCCAGAATACAATTCTTTGTTTGACTCAGATCTGAAACGCTCAATCACAATTAGAGATCTATTAAATATGGCTGCTGGCATAGAGTGGGATGAATTCACACATGCCTATACTGATCCGCTTAACAATGCAGCAACCATGGAAAATAGTGAGGATTGGATTGATTATATTCTTTCTTTACCGATGGAGAGTGAGCCCGGCAGCAGATTCGTCTACAACAGTGGTATCACAGTCCTTTTGTCGCACATTTTATATAAGGCGACTGGTATGCACACAGAAGAATTTGCTAGAAAATTCTTTTTTGGACCTTTGGAAATTGAAAAATTTTACTGGAAAAAAACACCCACTGGATTGACAGATGCGGAAGGAGGGCTTTATTTATCAACCAAGGATTTTTCAAAGGTTGGGCTCTTGTATCTGAATGGAGGCATCTGGAATGGAAAAAGGATCTTAACAAAAGAATGGGTTGATTTAACCATGACTCCCAAAATTGAGATAGAAGGCAGCGAGAGAATGTATGGATTTCAATGGTGGTTTGTTCCTTATGATGGCATGGAGGGTTGGATCTTTAGTGGCAGCGGTTATGGCGGTCAATATCTTATGGCGATGCCTGAATATGAACTTGTTGTCGTTTTTAACGGGTGGAATATCTTTGATTTTGAAAGGCCATCCATTGAATATCTTTCATCAAGGATTATTGACACTCTAAAGCCAAACATAAAGTAAGTTAATGGAGCAAATTGACTTTATACCACTTGCAAACCTAATGCTGGGCTTTCTCCCAGTCATTGTATTGATTGCAATTATGCGCCTTTGGGGGTTGAGTATCTCCAATTCAATTTATGCAAATTTTAGAATGTTGATCCAATTACTTCTTATTGGATACGTTCTTACATTTATCTTTGAAACAGATCAGCCAATCATCATTGGATTGGTCGTTTTCTTCATGATATTCATGTCTGCATGGATAGCAATGAGACCGTTGAAGGAAAAAGGAATTTATCCTTTTATTGTTATTTTTCTATCGCTCGCATTAAGTGGGTTGGCGGTTCTTTTTCTGATCAGCCAATTCATCGTGGATTTACCAAGATGGTTTGAACCAAATTTTGTAGTTCCAATTGCTGGAATGATATTTGCAAACAGCATGAATACGGTAAGTCTTGCGGGCGAAAGATTTTTTATCGAAAAGGATCGCGGTGAAGATTATGAGGAATCTAGAAAAATAGCATTAGAGACAGCTTTAATACCTCAAATCAATGCTTTGTTTGCTGTCGGTCTGGTCTCACTGCCTGGAATGATGACAGGACAAATATTATCGGGTATTGAGCCTCTTATGGCGGCTAGATATCAGATCATGGTTATGTGTATGATATTCAGTACAGCAGGACTTTCTGCTACAACTTATATGGCATTCAAAAAATATTAAGGAGAAAATTATGCAAGCAAATTTTGGCGGTTATATATCCGTCGGAACAAATGACCTAGAAGCGGCGAAGAAATTCTATGATCATGTTCTTCAGCCCATTGAACATAAAAGCTTTAAAGCGAATGAGCGATCTTATTTTTATTACTTTACCGAGACCGATACATACTTTGGTGTTTTTACGCCTTTCGATGGCCAGCCAGCGACAGTTGGCAATGGATCAATGACTGGGATCAGATTCAGTTCACCTTCGGATGTTGATGAAGTCTTTAAGAGAGCCATTGAAGCTGGTGGAAAAGACGATGGTTCTCCAGAGCAAAAGATGGAAACATTTTATGGCGGTTACGTTAGAGACTTGGACGGGAATAAGCTGGTTTTATGCGTAATGGGACAATAGAAGAATATGTCTAAGGCATCGGCATTGGTAATGGGGGTAGGACCGAGACAGGGACTTGGTGCTGCTTTATGCAGAAAGTTTGCCAGAGAAGGTTTATTCGTTTATGTCTGCGGCAGAAGCAAGGAAAAACTTGAGTATGTTTGCACTGAGATCATTGAGGAAGGTTATAATGCCACACCTATTGTTGCAGATCTCACCGATAAGGATGACATCGATCAAATGACTGAAATCATTGTTGAGAATGAATCTATTATCGAGCTTGCTGTATACAATGCAGGAAATAATCGAATGGAATCTTTTTTGGACATGAAACCTGAGATTTTTGAAGGCATGTGGAGGATACTTTGTTATGGTGCATTTTTATCTTCTCAGTCGATCTTGAGATTGATGTTAGATCAAAAAGAAGATGCTTCGAAGCAATCCATCTTTTATACAGGCGCATCAGGTTCTATGCGAGGCAAAGCGATGTTTTCATCGTTTGCTTCAGGCAAAGGCGCTATGCGTTTAATGTGTCAATCAATTGCCAAGGAATTTGGTCCAAAGGGCATCCATATTGCTCATTTCATCATTGATGGTGTAATCAATGGCGATAAAGTAGTCAAAGGTTTTCCAGAATTTGCAGGAAAACTTGGGGAAGAGGGGATGTTAAATCTAGATGCCATTGCTCAAACTTATTGGAGCATTCACCAACAAGATAAAAGTGCTTGGACACACGAAGTTGATTTAAGACCAAACATTGAGCCTTTCTGATCATGGCAATTGTATTTTTTTTAGCTCTACTGGGTTTGGCTGTCTTTCTTCAGCAAGCAGCACTGAGCCTTTTTTTAGGAATTTTCTTGTCGTATTTCAATAGCAGGCTTTCCCTTACCCCTGTGAGTGTGAACGGATCATTGTTTTTAAAGGCTGGAATCATTTGTCTAGGGGGGACGATTAGCCTTAATTCACTCGGAACAATCAGTCTTGACTACATTCCTCTGGTTTCTATTTATGTCATTGCAATCATGATATTCGGTTTCTTGATTGGAAAATTAATTCGATTGCCTCATAACCTGACTCTTTTATTGGTTTCAGGAACCGCAATCTGCGGAGGGACAGCCATTGCCTCACTTGCTCCAATCATTAAAGCAAAAAACGAAGACTTGGTTGCTTCAATCAGTCTTGTTTTTCTTTTGAATGCAATCGCTATTATTTTATTTCCATACATTGGCGAATTTTTTGAAATGACAGATGCTGAATTTGGAATCTTTTCTGCTTTAACAATCCACGACACTGCATCGGTTGTTGGGACAGCAAGTTTATACTCCGATGAATCGGTGACTTATGCCAGCATCATAAAGCTAGGCAGGACATTATGGATTGTGCCGCTTTTGATAGGGGCATCGATTTATAGCAAAAGTGAAAATAAGGAATATGAATTTCCATATTTCATACTCGTATTCATTGCTTTTGTTGTTTTAGGAAATATTTTCAATATCGACGGAGAGATTAAATCCTATATCAAGACCGTCAGTATCGCTTTCTTTCAAATCGGTCTTTTTATGATCGGATATAAATTTCAATTGCATACATTAATGAAGCTGTCTCTTAAGCCAGTGATCTTCGCTGCATCAATCTGGATAATAATTATATTGATCACTCTCATTACTTTTCATGCCTAAGAATATTGTTATTGTTGGAGCTGGCATCAATGGTTTGGTTGCTGCCAATTATCTTAAAAGGTCTGGGCATGAAGTCACTCTGATTGAAAAAAAACCATCACCAGGCGGTGCTTGTGCCAAAGAGTCATTTATACACAATAATAGACCGTATCAATATCCCTCAGGTGCATCGGTGCTTGGCTTAATGCAACACTTTGTTTTTGAGGAGACTGGTTTGTCCACAAAGTTAAAGACATTTGTGCCTGAATCACCAAAACTTGCTTTCTTTCCAAATCATAAAGATCCCACATATATACATCGTGATCCAAATGAGTTGGATGCTGAATTAAAAAATAAATGGGGAGAGTCCGGAGATGCAAGGGCTTTCAGGGCAGATGAGTCAAAGATCATAGATTTTATTCAATCCGGTTATCGAGCAGGTAGAACGCCCTCAATTGATGAAGCAAATTCAACACTTGGGAATGGTCTGGTTGATTTATGGATCAAGGGCGATGCCAGATCTCTCTTGGATCACTACTTTGAAAGTGATCTATCAAAGATATATATGGCAATGACTGTGACGGAGAGTGGACCGGTTTCGCTATCAGAGAAATACTCAGCATTCACTATTCCAATGATGGACTCGGGGTCTGTTTTCAATGGATATTACGGTTTTGTTTTTCAAGGGATATGGAATCTTACACAAACATTATCAGAGATCAATATTGGACTGGGTGTTGATACTAGACTTTCATCAAATCTTGTGGATAAAGACTTGGATGAAAAAAAAATCATGGTGGAATGCAATGGTAAAGAAGAGTGGATACATTATGATGATCTAATTTTGGCCACCGATCCCATGACTGCACATTCAATTATTGCTGATGTAAGTCCAGATCAATTCTCTTCTGAAAATAAGTTGACGGGAAGCAGTGGAAAGTTAAATTTATTTTTCTCTAAGCCTATTCAGTGGAAGGAGGGAGTGACGCACCCAGATTCAGATGCTTCTTTTCGATTTATTTTTTCTGTCGACACAATTCATGCATTTGAGGAAGCTGCTCAGGGAATCTTAGATGACACAGTTCAGTATATCCCTGGCTTTATGCAGATTTATTGCGAAGGCGCTGCGGATCGAAGGATGGATCCATCCATAACGCATGATCGAATTGCAGTTTTCTTTAAAAACCTTTCACTCTCCTCTAATGGAGAAGAATTAATCCATATAAAGGAAGAGGTCGAGCAACAATTATTTAAATATATCAATAATCCAGAGGATTGCTTTTGGAGTAAGTTAACAACGCCAAAAGACCTAAAGGAAATGTTCTATTTTCCTTCCGGGAATATTGATCAGATAATGTTGACTGATAAGCAGATGTATTTTGATCGTACTTTTTCATTTGATCCAAGTGAGAATTTTTACGGTTTTCTTGATTATGACAGTGTTTATTATTGCGGTGCTGCAGCTTACCCATGTGGCTCTATTGCAGGCACTCCAGGATATATGTGCAGTCAACAAATCATAAGAAAACACACGAACTCACCCTAAATTAGATATATTTCTTAATATTCTTTGATTAAACTATTCAGCCCATTGGGTAGATGGAAGAGAATGAAAAGTAAAATACACAATATAAACGTTGTAGCTAAAGAGAAGTTGCCTTCTCCAAAAGCGCTCAAAGAAACCTTGCCTCTTAGCAATAAAGCAAGGAAAACAGTCTTGTCTAAACGAAAAGAATTAATGAGTATTTTGGATGGGAATGATTCTAGGCTTGTCGTGGTGGTAGGGCCTTGCTCTATTCATGACACAGATTTGGCAAAAGATTATGCATCTAGACTAAAAGAGCTCACCAAAGAAGTGGAAGATGCTTTCTTGATTTTGATGAGGGTATATTTTGAAAAACCCAGAACTACTACAGGATGGAAGGGATTGATCAATGATCCTAACATTGACGATACATTTCAGATTGATAAAGGCATTCATATCGCAAGATCATTGCTTATTGATCTAAATGAAATGGGTCTTGGGGTCGCAACAGAGGCATTGGATCCAATCATGCCACAATATTTGGGTGATCTAACAAGCTGGACTGCCATTGGAGCTAGGACTGCGGAATCCCAAACACACAGGGAAATGGCAAGCGGATTATCAACACCAGTTGGTTTTAAAAATGGAACCGATGGATCTCTTGCTGTTGCTGTAAATGCAATAAAGTCATCAAGACAATCGCATCATTTTTTAGGTCTTAATGACGGTGGAAGGATCACTGTTTATCAAACAAAGGGAAATAAATACTCACATGTTGTCTTAAGAGGGGGAGCTAAGCCTAATTACGATAATCGAAGTATTCAATCATGCGAGAAGCAACTTATTAAATCAGAATTACCAATGAAGATCATGGTTGATTGTAGCCATGGGAATACAAATAAGGATTATAGGTTACAACCAAAGGTTGCAAAAAGTATTGTCAATCAAGTTAATAAAGGCAATCAATCAATTATGGGCTTGATGCTTGAGAGCAATATCAACGAGGGTAATCAGAAAATAACAGAGAACCTTGATGACCTAAAGTATGGTGTTTCTTTGACCGATGCTTGTATTAATTGGGAAACAACAGAAGATTTATTAATGAATCTTAGAATGGCACTTATTTCGAATTGATTTGATAGAATATTTGTTATGAAAAAAGAATTTAAAAACTTCGAAGAATTTTATCCTTACTACATAGATGAACATAAGAGCAAGTACAACAAATTGCTTCATTTTATAGGAACAACAATCTTCTTTATTTTTATGGTCATTTTTATCTCTTCGCTTGATCCAAAATATATTTTCTATGCTTTTTTATCTGGATATGCTTGGGCATGGATAGGCCACTTTTTTATTGAAAAGAATAAACCAGCAACCTTTTATTTCCCTCTATACAGCTTGAGAGGAGATTGGAGGATGTATAAGGAAATTGTTCAGGGCAAGCACGCCATAATCTAATTAAGAACCACATGAATCTCGATTTATTTGATATCAACTCACTTCTCACCGATGAGGAGAAAGCAGTTCAAGACTCTGTCTCTAGGTTTGTTAAGGAGAATGTAGATCCTGTCATTCAAGACTGCTTTGAGAAACACGAATTTCCATCGGATATTATAAAGCCACTCGCAGAATTAGGTGTTCTTGGTAGTTCAATCGATGGATATGGTTGTCCCGGAATGAATGCAATCATTTATGGTCTGATATGCAAAGAGATGGAAAAAGGCGATAGCGGAATGAGAAGCTTTGTTTCTGTACAAAGCAGTCTAGTGATGTATCCGATCTATGCATTTGGAAGCGAGGATCAAAAACAAGAATGGCTCCCAAGATTAGCCTCAGCAGAAGCGATAGGTTGTTTTGGACTTACAGAGTCTCAAGGAGGTTCAGATCCTTCGAATATGAATACACATGCAAAGAAAGATGGTAGCGATTGGGTTATCAATGGATCCAAGATGTGGATCACTAATGGCTCTATTGCAGACGTAGCGATTATTTGGGCTCATACGGATGATGGTATTAGGGGTTTCATTGTTGAGACGGATACTGATGGTTTCACGGCTAACAAAATTGAGAATAAATTCTCTCTCAGAGCTTCAGTAACCTCAGAGTTATTCTTCGATAACCTGAGAATTCCAGAAGAAAATGTTCTGCCTGGCGTCAAAGGATTAAAAGGCCCTCTAAGCTGTCTCACACAAGCTAGATATGGGATATCGTGGGGTGTGATAGGAGCTGCAGAATCATGTTTAGAGGAGCTGTTAGACTATACAGAATCCAGGATATTGTTTGATCGATCATTGGATGAAAATCAGGCGATTCAGATTAGACTGGCTGATATGCAAAGAAGAATTGTCACTTCAAGTCTTCTCTCTTATAGACTGGGCCAATTAAAAGATCTTGATCAAATGAATCCCACGCAAGTCTCTCTTGCAAAATGGAATAATGTGCGAATGGCGCTCGATGTTGCAAGAGATTGCAGAGACATGCTGGGCGGATCAGGCATAAGCGCTGAATATGTCCCAATAAGACACATGCTTAATCTTGAGAGCGTAGTCACTTACGAGGGGACTGAGACAATTCATCAGCTAGCTGTAGGTCGATCACTCACAGGCAAAAACGCCTTTTAAAATAGTTACTCTCCGAGAGTCTCAAAATATATATCAACCACTTTGTCTGAGATGATAGTCGCATCAATTTCATTTGTATTGCAAAACACAACGGTTGAAAAACGAAGCTCAGGGAATCTTGCATAATGAGCAAGCCATCCCACCCATGAACCTGAGTGAGACCAACGTTTGTAACCATTGTAGTAGGCGAGGTTTTGGGCAAAGGCATAGGTGTTCTCATTTTCCTTTTCTTTATCCATCTTTTGATTTCTTTTGCTGACTTTTGTTTCTTCAAATGTCATTTCCATCGTTTGAATCAGTGATTCTCCTCCCATACTGAGTTTATTTTCATAAAAATTTTCATCCCATTTGATGAAATCATTGAGCGATGTATAAACCCCGCCATCACCAACCCAACTTAAATTAGTAACATTGATTTTGTATTTATTAGATTCGTCATCGATTGGTGTATAAGCATCGGCTCGATTTTTAAATGGTAAATTTACGTCATCATTGAAAAATGAATCATGCATCCCAAGTGGATTAAAGATTTCTTTTTCTGCAAATTCTCTCAGACTCATGCCAGAGGCATTTTCTGCAACTAGGGCAAGCAAAACATATCCTGTATTACTATAGTGAAATTTCTTTTCTGGTTTTCTTATCAAAGGCAAAGTCTTGATTAGGTCATGAAACTCTTTATTGGTCAGGTAATCTTCATTGCCCCATCTGAATTCCTCGCCCACTGCATTCTTAAAACGGCCTGGGTAGTCCATGTACTCATAATCCCCTAATCCACTATAGTGATGAATCATGTGGTTGATTGTGACTTGTTCTCCATAATCGACTAAGTCTGGGATATGAACTTTCATTTCATCCTCAAATGAAAGTTTGCCCTTTTCTTCAAGAATTGCGATAGCCATTGTGGTGAATTGCTTGCTGACAGAACCTATTCTAAAAATGGTATCCATGCCAATTGGTATTTCATGCTCAAGATTGGCAAGGCCATATCCTTTTGAATGAATGTATTCTCCATTCTCTACTAGCCCAACCGCACAACCGGGCTTTTGAGAACGATCGTCAAACAACAAATCAATTTTTTTTGATAAGCCTGACATGTTTGCATTCACTGAGAATGATGCAAATGAGATCAGCATTACTATTAGACTTAACTTCTTTTGATGCTGTTTCATGTTAATTAATTTACAATTATTGTCCTGAAAAAATAAGAATTAGGTATTAACAATATTATGAACAATATAAAAAGAATATTTATTTTTCCACTCACTCTTCTATTCTCTTTATCAATTTCTGCAAACGATCAATTGCCTGAAATCGAATATGAGAAATTTACTCTGCCCAATGGACTTAGGGTAATTGTTCATGAAGATCGAAAAATTCCTGTAGTTGCAGTCAATGTCTGGTATCACGTTGGATCAAAAGATGAATTACCAGGAAAAACAGGATTTGCACATTTATTTGAACATTTGATGTTCAATGGAACAGAGAATTATAACGATGAATATTTCGCTCCATTTCAGAAAGTTGGCGCGACAGACATGAATGGAACCACAAACAATGACAGAACAAATTATTTCCAGAACGTGCCTACTACCGCAGTAGATCTAGCTCTATGGATGGAGTCAGACCGAATGGGACATCTTCTTGGCGTTGTGGATCAAGAAAAGCTCGATGAGCAAAGAGGTGTGGTACAAAATGAGAAGAGGCAAGGCGAGAATCAGCCATATGGTAGAGTTTTCTTACAAGCCTCAAAGGCAACATTTCCCGAAGGACATCCTTACTCATGGACTACGATCGGATCAATGGAGGATCTAAATGCTGCCTCTATGGACGATGTTCAAAATTGGTTCAAGGCTTTTTATGGTCCCAATAATGCTGTCCTTTCACTTGCTGGCGATATAAATATTCAAGAGGCAAAAGAATTGGTTTATAAATATTTTGCAGACATACCTCCAGGACCTTCCCCAATAAAGAAAAAGAAGTGGATTGCAAAACGAACGGGCGAAAAGAGGGAAATCATGTTTGATCGTGTTCCAAACGCACGTATTTATAAGGTTTGGAATACTCCAGAGATTGGATCAGAGGAACATCCACATTTTGAATTGATAGCCGCTCTTTTAACTGGCGGAAAAAACTCAGCACTTTTTCAAGAATTAGTCTACAAGCGTCAGCTCGCAACCAATGTCTCATCATTTTATTATGACAGGGAATTGGCTGGACAATTTTGGATAGCAGCAGATTTGGCCAACGGCGTTTCTTTACAGGAATTGGAAAACGCCATTGATGAAACCTTAGTGAAATTTATAAAAAAAGGACCAAACTCTAAAAATCTTAAAAATACTAAAACCTCAATCAGGGCTTCCTTCATAAAGGGGCTTCAGAGAATTGGAGGTTTCGGAGGGAAATCAGATCTTCTCGCATACTCTGAAGTTTATACGGGAGACCCAGGCCAATTTAATAACTTCTATTCAGATATGCTCTCTACAACAAAACAAGAAATTCAAAAAACCGCATCCGATTGGTTGACTGATGGCTCTTATGTACTTGTTGTTCAGCCTGAAGCGCAACTCACATCTGAGAGAGTGCCCTTGGCCGACCGTTCTAAACTCCCTTTTCCTGAAAAATTCCCGAAGCTGAATCTACCTGATATCCAAAGAGCGAAGTTGAGTAATGGTATTGATGTAGTCTTTGCAGAAAGACATGATGTTCCGATGATTAACTTAAGTTTATTACTTGGTACCGGCCATTCATCTGATTCTAATGATAAGCCAGGTTTAGCAAGCTTTACTATGTCAATGCTGACAGAAGGCACCAAGCGATATAATGCGCTCGAATTAAGCGATGCACTTGATGAATTAGGTACAGATTTATATACAAGCACTGGACTGGATTCATCTAGCGTGACACTTTCAGCGTTAAAGTCTAATTTCTCAGAGTCGCTTGATTTGATGATCGAGGTTATCAATGAGCCAACTTTTGACCAGACAGAAATTGATCGTAAAAAATTACGTTGGCTGGCATCTATAGATCAGTCACTTTCAACACCCAACGGCATTGTTTCAAATCTAATACCCGAATTAATGTACGGAGCTAATCATCCTTATGGAAAACCTTCGAGTGGAAATGGAACAAGGCAGTCCATACAATGGATGTCCCAAGAAGACATGATTGGGTATAAAGAAGCTACTATCACAGCAAAAAACTCTACAATTGTGGTGATTGGAGACATGAATCTTGACGATCTGCTTCCCATACTTGAATCTAAATTTGGAAGCTGGAAGAGTTCAGTCAACCAATCAAACGAAGTTAACTATGATCTTTCTGTTGAATCGAATTCAAGGAAAGTCTATTTGTTTGATAAACCTGGTGCTATTCAGTCTTTGATTGTTGCAGGTCAATTATTACCTGCCAACGGAACTGATGATGAAGTTGATATTGATCTTATGAATCGAGTGATTGGAGGAAGCTTCACTTCAAGACTTAATATGAATCTTAGAGAGGATAAGAGTTGGTCATACGGTGTAAGAGCAAGGCTATCATCACGAAAAGGGCCAAGGCCGATGCTTGTTTATGCACCTGTGCAGACAGACCGAACAGTTGACTCAATCAAAGAAATTCAAAGAGAATACAGTGAGTACCTTTCTTCAAGGCCAGCTTCAAATGAAGAGATAGATCCCATCAAGCAACAAATCATACTTGGATTGAATGGCCAATTTGAGACCTTTGGTAGCTTACTCTCTGGAGTATCTGGAATTGTTACATTCGAGAGAGGCGATGATTATCTGAATGCTGTGCCAGAAATATACAATTCCGTCACTATTGATCAGGTAAATGCTGCAGCAGAGAAATATTTAGATCCTGAAACATGGACGTGGTTCATCGTTGGTGATCTATCAAAAATCGAACAGGATATTCGTAATTTAGGATTAGGAGAAGTAGAGATTATAGTATTGGATTAGTATTGCTTTTTTAAATATACTTGCCATCTGATATCTCTAT
>NZHP01000034.1 GCA_002691465.1 Gammaproteobacteria bacterium
ATTGGGAGTCAGAGGATGATGCCGAGCTTTGTCATTATTTCTACTTTCCATTGGCCGACCCAAGTTCGACCAAGAAACTTCTACTAGATAATTACAAAATCATGGCGGCTGAGATTGAAAAGAGACAAATTGACTGCATAGAGGATCATAGGAATATATTTTGGTACAGGGGAGAGAATACAAAGAGCATGCTGGATAAGTTCTCAAAGTGGGATGGGGGAAAAGGGTGAATAATAACCAATTGGAATTCCAAGACTACTCGATGGAAAGCTACAACCATTGCATAGAATTATTTGATTTAAACTGTCCCGAATTCTTTGCACCCATCGAGAAGAGTGATTACATTGAATTCCTTAATCAAAAAGAAGATAGTTATTTCACAATACACCATAATTCGATCTTAATTGGTGCATATGGCATCCACATAACATCTGCCCGATCTGCCTCACAAAGCTGGACACTCATTCATCCAGACTATCAAGGCAGTGGCATCGGTCGCTTAATTATGCAAAGAATCTTTTCCTATATGGAAAAAAATGACATCGATGATTTATCTCTTTCCACAAGCCAACATACGGAAGCATTTTTTATGAAGTTTGGGGCACGAAGAATTGATTTTATTAAAAATGGATGGGATGAGGGTCTACATAGAATTGAAATGGAGATTGATCGCTCTAAACATTAAATTTAAAGTGCATCACATCGCCCTCTTGAACCATATAATCCTTTCCTTCGAGTCTTAACTTGCCAGCTGACTTTGCGCCCTGCTCTCCATTATTTTCAATGTAATCCTCATAGCCAATCACTTCTGCCTTAATGAAACCCCTTTCAAAATCAGTGTGGATTGTCCCTGCTGCTTGTGGCGCCAATGATTGCTTTCTAACTGGCCATGCACGAACCTCTTTGGGTCCAGCTGTGAAAAATGTTTGCAGATTGAGTAAATCATATGAGGCACGAATCAGTTTGTTGATTGCAGGCTCTTCAAGGTTCAGTTCATCCAAGAACTCTTTCATCTCGGATGGCTCAAGAGTACTGATTTCGAGCTCAAGCGAGACACAAAGTTTCAGAAGCTCAGCATCTTCAACTGACTTTACTTTCTCCCGCAGTGCCTGCAAACCCTCTGATTCTTCCATGATGCTCGCCTCATCAATGTTTGCAAGACACAACATGGGTTTCTTCGTCAAGAGAGACAGTTCCTTCATGATGCTTTCTTGGTCTTTACCAACAGTAAATGTCCGTGCAGGCTGATCATGATTGAGATGCTCCAAAAGAGCTTCCAAAAAGGCATGTCTTGCCAACATCGCCTTATCCCCAGCTTTTGATTGCTTCCCTGCTCTTTCTAGATTTCGCTCGACCGTTTGAATATCTGCGAGCAACAATTCGGTATTAATGATTTCAAAATCATTCACAGGATTGATCTCATCAGAAACATGCGTGACATTCTTATCCTCAAAACAGCGGACGACATGGATGATCGCATCCGTTTCACGAATGTTTGCCAAAAACTTATTCCCGAGCCCCTCACCTTGTGAGGCACCTTCAACCAATCCAGCTATATCGACAAACTCAACAATGGATGGAATTATTTCTTCCGGATTATTGATAGCAGACAATTGATCCAAACGAGGATCGGGCACCATGACTACGCCGACATTGGGCTCTATGGTGCAAAAAGGATAGTTGGCAGCCTCTGCCTTTCCTTCAGAAAGGATATTAAACAGGGATGATTTACCAACGTTTGGAAGCCCTACGATGCCGCATTTGATGCCCATATGCCTTGATTTATTGAATAGTCGATTTAAAGTGAGTGGAGTTTAACAAGATATTCAGCGAAATGGCGAAAATATTTAAAGCAACAACGGCCGGCAGCTTGCCGAAACCCAGCTGGTTGGCAGAAACAGAAAAACTTTGGCCGGCCTGGAAAGATTCGGGCGATTCACTCAATGAAAAAAAGAAAGAATCGACTTTGATGTGGATCAAAGAACAAGAGGAATCCGGGATAGAAATCATTTCTGAAGGCGAGCAGTTCAGAATCCATTTTGTCCACGGTTTTTTGGAGACCATTGAAGGGATCAATTGGGAGAAGAAAACACAAATGGGCATCCGAAACGATCGATATGTTGTGGAAGTACCGACCGTGACGGATCCATTAAAAAAAATAGGTAGTGTTCACATTGAGGAAGCAGAGTTTCTCAGAGCAAACACGGAAAAGCTCACCAAATTTACACTCCCAGGGCCCATGACCATATCCGACACCATTGCCAACGAATATTATTCCGATAAGNAAGAGATGGCCATGGAGTTTGCAAAACTTTTAAACGATGAGGCCAAAACATTGTGCGAAGCAGGCATCGATATCATTCAATTTGATGAACCCGCCTTCAATAGTTTCCTAAAAGAAAGCACTGAATGGGGAATGGATGCCATGGAAGTGGCCATCGATGGCCTTGATTGCAAAACAGCAGTTCACATTTGTTATGGCTATGGAATCGAGGAAAACCTCAATTGGAAAAAAACATTGGGCGATCAATGGAGGCAATACGAAGATCTCTTTCCAGCGATCAATCAAAGCAAAATCGATCAGGTTTCCTTGGAATTTGCAGGCTCAAGGGTCCCGCCTGAATTGATGAGACTGCTGCCTGACAAGGAGATCATGGTTGGTGTCATATCGGTCGTCAAAGATCACATCGAGACGGCTGAAGAAGTTGAGAATAATATCATTCAAGCACTGGATCACGTTGATGCAGAGCGTCTGATCCCTTGCACAAACTGTGGAATGGCTCCAATCTCAATGGATGTGGCAAAACAAAAATTAAAGGCTTTGGGTGAAGGCTCTCAAAGGGCCGAGAAAAAAATCAGTTAAAACGATTCATCGTTTCATCTAGACCGTTTTGCAATAGTGAATCCATCGCATTGGCTGACTCATGGATCGCCTGATCTAAAATTTCTTTTTCTTCTTTCTTGGGCTTTGATAAAACATAGTCAATGACCTCGTCTTTATCGGGATGCCCAATGCCCATTCGGATGCGGATGAAATCCTTGGTGCCGCATGCTTGAATAATGTCTCTGAGTCCATTGTGGCCTCCATGTCCACCGGAATATTTAATTCTGACCTCTCCAACATCCAGATCCAGATCGTCGTGAATGATGCAGATATCTGACATATCAATGTTTCGATATTTCCTGAGTTGATTCACAGAAAACCCGCTTTCATTCATGTATCGAGACGATTTAAACAATAGGAATTCTTTTTCGTATAATTCGGATTTAAGCAATGATCCATCCGACTTCTTGTCATCGTTGAGGTTATCGAGCTGATGCCTCTCCATAAAAGAATCAATTGAAAGATATCCGAGATTGTGACGAGTGTGTTGATATCGATCGCCCGGATTGCCAAGTCCGATAAAAATTTTTGGAATGAGGTTTGCAGGACGCATTGTCTACAAGAGGGTATTTACTCCTCTTTGCTATCCTCGGATTCTCCTTCGGATTCACTGGACTCAGAAGCTTCTTCGCCATCAGCCGCAGCCTCAACGCCTTCTTCCCCTTCTTCGCCTTCAGCCAATTCTTCAACTTCTGGCTCTTCTTCTTGAATTTGCAGTAATCGGACTGCAACGATCGGCTCATTTGTTGGTTCTTCTTGTGTCAGAAGTGAAATTTCAACGCCCTCTGGAACAACAATGTCTTCTAGGTAAAGCATGTCGTCCAATTCAAGTGCTTCAACATCGACTTCGAGTCTTTCAGGAAGATCTTTTGGCAAACAACTGATTTCAACTTCATTCATAAGCGGTGTGACCGTTCCGCCAGACATTTTCACTCCTACTGCAATATCATCATTGATAAATGCCAGAGGCACAGAAACCTTAATGGCGACATCCGATCGCACTCTTTGCAAATCCAAGTGCATGACTTGCCTTCTTGAAGGGTGGACCTGAATGTCTTTGATCAAAACGGATTCTTCTTTGTCATCGACTTTGATCGTCAAGATACTGTTGAGGAATGCTTCGTTGTTTAGCTTTTTGAGTAATTCATTGTGACTAATGGACACCTTGATGCTGTCTTTGCCAGCACCATAGACAACAGCAGGAACTGAGCCATCACGCCTCATTCTTCTTGAATGACTTGTACCTGCATCTTCCCTTGTGACTGTATTCAGATCAATGTCTGTTGCCATCTTTAATTCCTCAAATGTGTTTATTCGAAAATGGTCGCAAATGATAACCGAAGTTAAGCAATGTGGCTAGAGAAAAGTGACGATAAAATTGCCCTATTCTGCGTAAAGAGAACTGACAGATTGATCGGCCACGATTCTCTCTATTGTTTCACCCAGAAGCTCAGCAACTGTAAGTTGTCTAATTTTGCCAGTGTCTTTTGCTTCCTGTGTCAATGGAATAGTATCAGTGACAACGAGCTCATCAAGTTCAGAATCAGCAATTCTCTCTATGGCCGGTCCCGAGAGCACTGGATGTGCTGCATAAGCTACTGTTTTTAGTGCGCCCTTCTCTTTCAGAGCTGCCGCTGCATTACAAAGTGTGCCTGCTGTATCGACCATGTCATCAAATATAATTGCTGTTTTCTGATCGACATCACCGATGATATTCATAACTTCTGATTTATTGGCTGCTTCTCTTCTTTTGTCAATGATTGCAAGACCTGCATTGCCCAGTCTTCTGGCTATTGCTCTCGCCCTTTGTACGCCACCCACGTCCGGGGACACAATCACTTGATCAGAATAGCCTTGTCTCCACATGTCACTCATTAGGATTGTTGAAGAGTAAATATTATCCACTGGGATTGAGAAGAAACCTTCAATCTGATCTGCATGAAGATCTACAGTTATCAATCTTTTAATATCAGCTGTCTCAATCAAATCAGCCACGAGTTTTGCAGAAACAGGTCCTCTAATGTTCCTTGGCCTTCTGTCTTGTCGAGAATAACCAAAATAAGGAATAACAGCTGAAACTGAATTTGCTGAGGCTCTTTTGCATGCATCGGCCATCAATAAGAGCTGCATCAGATGCTCATTGCCTGGTTGATAAGTGGATTGAACCAAGAATACATCCATTCCTCGAATATTTTGCGAAACTTCGATGCTGGTTTCGCCATCGCTGAACGCTCCAACTTGGATGAAGCCCAGCGGCTCATTCAAATACCTTGCGATCTGTGAACCCAGGTCTTTTGATGCTGGACCCGCAAAAAGAGTTAGTTTTTCTTTCTTCATTTTTTCTCAATAATTGAGTTGATTAAAGCAGCCTTGAGTGGCTGGGGTGGTAGGATTCGAACCTACGCATCACGGGATCAAAACCCGTTGCCTTACCGCTTGGCTACACCCCAACAATCTACAAAAGTTGCAGAAATGTCATTCTGAAGACGAGGAACGTATGTGTCAAGATGGGAGTGATTTAATTAGCTGATTTCAAGATTTTTTATCGTAAAAGTAAGTTCGTAGTCATTGCCAATCGCACTGATTGTCTTTGGTATTGAGAAAGACTTTAAGCTTTGATATCCCTTGTAAGTGATTGATAAGTTTAACTTTGATTTAAACATCTCACTGTCATCTGTTGCGAGAAGAATTGAAGAAAAACTGTTCCAATCTTCAAAGAGTTGATAAATCTCAATAAATCTCTCGTCTAAACCATCAAATATTTCGCTACTGATTCCTGGTCTAATCAATATAACCTCTCTGCCAAATACATCTTTGACTTGAAATGATTCATTAAAACCATTCCTTAAGCTATATGATCCAATGAAGCTTCCATTTTTTGACTTAACAGAGATGGATCCCGATAGAATGAAGGGTTGATTCATAAATTCTTGATCCACTTTTTGAGCAATAAATTGATTCTGATTATTTACGCATCCAGTTAAGCTTAAGAAAAAGAAGAAAAATAGACTGTTTTTTAAAATAGCGCTGCCAAGAATTTTTTTGTGTATAAAATACCGGTCAGTATAAGATTGAAACAGCATGAAAAAATCCATCATAAAAAAATTAGCACTCATTCAAGAGCAATACCATTCTATTGCAAATCAGTTAGCAGATGAAGGGATACAATCGGATGGCAAGAAAATGGTCGAACTTTCTAAAGAATTCTCAAGAATAGAGCCTGTGGTAGTGCTGTTTGAAAAATATCTATCGTTGGAAGAAGAAAAAGAAGCTGCTGAAGAATTGATAAAGGATGATGATGGGAGCATGGGTGACCTTGCAAAAGAAGAGATCGATTCCATTTCGGATCAGCTCATAAAAATTGAAGATGAGATCACTCCTATGCTTTTAAGCAATGATCCGAGAGATGGGAGCAATGTCTTTCTTGAAATACGAGCTGGAACTGGAGGCGATGAAGCAGCAATATTTGCTGGGGATATTTTTAGAATGTATGCACGTTTTTGTGAAAAGAATAGTTGGTCATTAGAGATTCTCAATCAAAATGAAACGGGACAAGGTGGCTTTAAAGAAGTCATTGCAAAAGTTGTGGGAAGTAGTGTCTTTTCAAAATTAAAATTTGAATCGGGTACTCATCGTGTACAAAGAATACCTAAAACAGAATCGCAGGGAAGAATACATACCTCTGCATGCACTGTGGCAATCATTGCTGAAGCAGATGAAATGAATGAAGTGGAAATCAGCAACAATGATATTAGGGTTGATACTTACAGGGCATCTGGCGCTGGAGGTCAGCATGTCAACAAAACAGACTCGGCTGTTAGACTCACTCATATTCCCACAGGGATTGTTGCGGAATGCCAAGATAATCGATCGCAACACAAGAATAGAGCAAAGGCATTGTCACTCCTCAAGGCAAAGATTTATGACACGGAACAAAAGAAAATACAGGATCAACAAGCCGAGGAACGTAAGATGCTGGTTGGAAGCGGAGATCGATCGGAAAGAATCAGAACATACAACTATCCCCAAGGCAGAATCACGGATCATCGCATCAACCTGACTCAATACAATCTTGCAGAATTCATGGAAGGAGATCTAGACACCATGATTGATACATTGATCCAAGAGAACGCAGCAAAGCAGATGGCTCAACTGGATGATTGAAGAATCATCATTGAGAAATGCCGAATCATTGATCCGCTTTGGAACTGAAAAACTGTCATCTATATCCGATGTTCCCAGACTCGAAGCAGAAGTGCTTTTATCGAATTTGCTTAAAATCAATCCAATAAAGTTTCACACAGAAGACATCGGGATAAGTCCGAATGTAATGGACAAATTTGAGTCAATGATTGAATCAAGATTCAAAGGTATTCCAATTGCATATTTAATTGGCAAAAAAGAATTCTGGTCTCTTAGCTTTGAAATCAATTCATCGGTTCTAGTTCCGAGGCCAGAAACCGAATTATTGATAGAAAATGCAATAGAGCTGCTTAAAGATCAAGAGTCACCAAAGATACTTGAACTTGGGACAGGATCAGGAATCGTATCTATCGTGCTCCATAAAGAACTCTTGAGTCCTGAGATCACTGCAACTGATATTAGCAGTGAGGCACTTTATGTGGCAAAAAATAATGCTCATAAATATCGAATAACAGATATTAATTTTTTAGTATCTGATTGGTTTAGTGAGTTTAAAAATGAAAAATATGATCTCATCATCAGTAATCCGCCATATGTTGACAAAACAAAACTCTCAAATGAAGAGCTATTCAGCATAGGCATGGAACCAGATATAGCGCTGTACTCTGAAAATGATGGAACAAGTGATTTAGAATTCATCATTCGAAATAGTTCTATGTTTCTTGAACATGGAGGATGGTTAATGCTAGAACATGGTTACGATCAAGCGGATTATTGTATGAGAGAAATGAGAACAGCGGGATATTCAAAAATAAAAAAATCAAAAGATATTCAAGACATTCCAAGGACAATATCTGGAACATTTCTAAATGAATAAATTGAGATACCAAAATCACTTGAGCCTTGAGAATTTTAATCAAGAAACACAAGAGAAGATTTCACAATCATGCATTACAATTTTTGGTATTGGCGGTCTCGGTTCAGTATGCAGTTTATATCTAAGCAATGCAGGGGTAGGTAAAATCAATCTGGTTGATTTTGACACAGTAGATGAAACAAATTTACCAAGACAAATCATTTACCGGCCAGATCAAATAGGAACCAACAAAGCATTGGCAGCTCAAGAAACGCTAAACTCATTAAATCCTGAAACCAAAATCTCTGCCATTAGTGAAAGAATCATGGGAGATCGTCTAGAGAAAATAGTTAACGATAGTGATCTTGTGATAGATGCAACTGATAATCTTTCTTCCAGGCTTCAGATAAATGATGCATGTAGATCTACAAAAACGAAGCATGTAATTGGGACTGCAATAAGATTTGAGGGTCAAGTTATTGCGTTTGATCATGCGAAAGATGAAAGCCCATGCTTGAATTCTGTTTATAGTTTAATGGACGAGAGCCTCGAGGATTGTGACGGCGCAGGTGTTTTATCAACGGTAACAGGAACAATAGGGATGCTGATTGCAAACAGTGCCTTGAAAGTAATTATGGGAAAAGAAAAATACAATGAGATGCTTGTTTTAGATCTCCAACATAATATATTTCAAAAAGTTTCAGTTAAAATGCAAGATAATTGATTTATAAGTATCTAAATGAGTCTAAATGTATCTAAAATGACTCTATCTGCTTCCATAATCATTTATCGCTTAATTTGACGAATAATGAGTTCATTCACCAACTTGGGGTTTGCCTTCCCTTTTGAGCGCTTCATAACCTGGCCAACCAAGAACCCCAAGACTTGCTCTTTTCCAGCTAAATATTGATCTTTCTGTTCTGAAAACTCGTCCAATACTTCTGTGACAAATTGACTGATTGAATCCTCATCTGTTATTTGCTCCAGTCCCTGTTTCTCAATCATTTCATCTGCTGTCTCGTCACTACTCAGCATTTGATTGAAAAGATCTTTAGCAATTGTAGATGAGATTGTATTGTCGTGTATTCTCGATAGAAGAGATGCCAATCTGCTAGGCTCAATTTGAAAAGCATTGATTTCTATGCTTTCTCTATTCAGCACTGCAATGACCTCGGATAATATCCAGTTTGATATCAATTGAGCATCGTGGTTGAAGTTTTCAAGTATAGCCTCGAAATACTCTGCTACTTGCATATTCCTTGCAATTTCCTCAGCGTCATTTTCCTTGATCTTTAGTACTTCTGTATATCTTTTTACTTTTGCATCAAATAATTCTGGTAGGGATTTTCTTATCTCCTCAATGGTCTCATCATCAATTTCCAAGGGAAGGAGATCAGGGTCAGGAAAATAACGGTAATCATTTGCTTCCTCTTTGCTTCTCATAGGACGTGTTTCATCCCTTTCTGGATCATAAAGACGAGTTTCTTGCGCAACCTCATCGCCGTCTTCTAGTCGATCAATTTGCCGCTCTACTTCATAGTTGATTGCATTTTCTACAAAACGGAAAGAGTTGATATTTTTAACCTCTGTTCTTGTACCTAATTCATTTTGTCCTGAGGGGCGAACTGAAACATTTGCGTCACATCTAAATGAGCCTTCCTGCATATTTCCATCTGATATTTTTAGATATCTAACAAGCTGATGAATCTTCTGCATATATGCTGATGCCTCTTCAGCTGACCTAATATCGGGTTCTGAAACAATTTCTAAGAGCGGAGTGCCTGCTCTGTTTAAGTCAATGGCTGTTTCGTTAGCAAACTTATCATGTATTGATTTTCCAGCATCTTCCTCAAGGTGTGCTCTGGTGATACCAACAACTTTTTTTGATCCATCATTCAACCGGATCTCCAGAGAACCAGTATGAACAATTGGCAATTCGTATTGGCTGATTTGATAGCCCTTTGGTAAATCGGGATAAAAATAATTTTTTCTTGCAAAGATTGATCTGCGACTGATCTCCGCATCTACTGCAAGGCCAAACTTTATAGCCATCATGACTGCGTCTTTGTTTAAGACTGGGAGGACTCCTGGATAACCTAAATCTACAGGCGATGTATTGGTGTTTTGTTCAGCGCCATATGTGGTTGACGCACCTGAAAAAATCTTGCTTTTCGTATCAAGCTGAACATGGATTTCAAGGCCGATTACTGTTTCCCAACTCATCAATCTATCTCTTTGCATATTTCAGGTGTTTGCAAATGCCAATCGGTTGCCATCTGATATTTATGTGCAATATTAAGCAACTCATGTTCTTTGAAATGCGGAGCGATAATTTGCAAGCCAAATGGAAGTCTATCAACAAAACCAATTGGATGAGAGATGGCAGGCACTCCTGATAAATTTGATGATATTGTGTAAATATCATTCATATACATGCTGACTGGATCATCAACCTTTTCGCCCAATTTGAATGCTGATTGCTGAGTAGTTGGTCCCATGATGAAATCAACTTCTTTAAAAGCATCTAGAAAATCTTGATTGATAAGCTGTCTGACCTTCTGTGCTTTAAGGTAGTATGCATCATAATAACCAGCAGAAAGAACATACGTGCCCGTAATTATTCTTCTTTTTACTTCCTGTCCAAATCCGTCTTTTCTGGTTTGCTTGTAAAAAGCATCTAGATCTTTGCCATCAGTTGATCGGTGCCCAAATCGGACACCATCATATCTTGCAAGATTAGATGAGCATTCTGCAGGAGCAACGACATAATATGTTGGTACGGAGTATTTGATATTTGGCAAACTTATATCTTTAAATTTAACACCCATTTTTTCATATTCGCCAATGGAATCAGTTACAAGTTCTTGAAATCTTGAATCTAAATTCCCATCAAAAAATTCATTTGGCAAACCAACAACTTTTCCTGACAAATCATTGTTTAGGAAATCTGTATATTTAGGAACTGTTTCCTTAGAAGAAGTTGAATCCTTCTGATCATAGCCTGCCATATGCTCCAGAAAAATTGCTGAATCCTCTGCTGAAATCGACAGAATTCCAGCTTGGTCAAGACTTGAAGCAAATGCAATCATTCCAAATCTTGAACATCTTCCATATGTGGGTTTCAGGCCTGTGATTCCAGTCAAAGCTGCTGGTTGTCTGATGGACCCACCAGTATCTGTCCCAAGTGCAATCGGTGCCATCCCAGCAGCAACTGCAGCTGCTGAGCCACCTGATGATCCACCTGGTGTTCTTTCTAGATCCCACGGATTATTTACATTCCCAAAAAAACTGGTTTCGTTAGATGAGCCCATTGCAAACTCGTCCATGTTTGTCTTACCCAGTATGACTGTACCCTTTTCCCTCAAGTTCTTAACTACAGTAGCGTCATATGGAGAAACAAAATTGGATAACATTTTTGAACCACATGTTGTTTGATCGCCTTCACTACAAAAAATATCTTTCACAGCGTAAGGAACTCCACTTATTTCTGAATCAGCTTGTTTGTTACCGGATGAATATTCATCACTTTCTATAGAGATAAAAGCATTGATTGAATCATTCATTGCTCTGATTCGATTGTTATAGAGTTTATAAATTTCTTGCGAGGAAGCTGAGTGATCTGCAATCATGCCTTGAAGTTCTTTTACTGTATGGCGTTTCATCAGTCGATCACTTTGGGGACTTTATAAAAACCATCTTCAGCGAAGTCAGTATTCTTCTGATATTTTTCTCTGTCATTAAACTCTGTGACTTCGTCAACTCTTAGTCTCTGGGTCATTTTTAATGGATGAGCCATTGGCTCAATATCACCTGTATCGACCTCCTCAAGCTCTTCTATCATGTCAAGAATAGACTGCATTTGACTCAAAAATACAGATTGCTCCTCATCATCCAAATTTAGTTTTGAGAGGTTGCACAAGTATTCTATATCTGATTTATCGATGCTCATGATAATTGGCTAAAAATATATTACTAATAATAACTTCCTGTTGCTCAAAATCCTACAGGTTGTTAGAGTATGTGTCTTGTCTGATTTATTTTTCAATTAAGAAATGTTTAAGAATATTATTGGTTATTTTTCGAATGATCTTTCAATAGATCTTGGCACGGCGAATACGCTGGTTTATGCCAAAGGTAAAGGTGTTGTTCTCAATGAGCCTTCCGTTGTAGCACTAAGAAGCGAAAATGGCAAACCCACAAAAACAGTTGTAGCCGTTGGCGCAGATGCGAAAGCAATGCTTGGGAGAACACCTGGATCAATTGAGGCAATTAGACCACTTAAGGACGGCGTAATAGCTGACTTTATCGTCACAGAAGCAATGCTACAAGCATTCATTAAAAAAGCACATGGCACGAGGATATTCAGACCAAACCCAAGAGTTTTGGTATGCGTACCTTATGGATCAACCCAAGTTGAAAGAAGGGCTATAAGAGAATCTGCAGAGGGAGCTGGCGCAAGAAAAGTATTCCTCGTTGAAGAGCCAATGGCTGCTGCAATAGGTGCAGGGCTTCCAGTTCATGAAGCAAGAGGATCGATGGTTGTTGATATTGGTGGTGGGACTTCAGAGATTGCTGTTCTCTCATTAAATGGGATCGTTTATGGAAACTCAGTCAAGATAGGTGGTGATACATTTGATGAGGCAATCATTAATTTTATTAGACGAAATTATGGGATTCTTATTGGTGAGGCAACAGCTGAAAAAATAAAACATGAGATTGGAAGTGCATACCCTAGTGATACAGTCAGTGAAATCTCCGTTAAAGGCCGAAACCTGTCAGAAGGAGTTCCCAGGACATTCACCTTGAATAGCAATGAGATATTAGATTCTTTGCAAGAACCCCTACAAGGAATTGCAAATGCATTAAAATCTGCTCTGGAACAAACCCCTCCTGAGCTTGGATCTGATATAGCAGAAAGAGGCATTGTTCTGACCGGAGGTGGCGCCCTTCTCCAAAACATAGAAAAACTTTTGGCTGAAGAAACTGGTTTGCCGGTTTTAATTGCTGAAAACCCTTTAACTTGCGTAGCAAGAGGTGGGGGTAGGATTATTGATATCCTCGACGAAAAAGGGGCAGACTTTTTTGACCTAACCTAAGTCATACGATACGGGCTACCATGGCAATCAATCCCGGTCAAAGAATCAATCGTTATGAAAAAAATTACTCGTCCTATCGATTGATTTTTGTAATCATCGTTTCATCTATACTGATGTATCAAGACACTCAAGACGGATACAGTAAAACTCTTCGGACATATCTATCAGTATTCGCATACCCTATAACTTATGTCGCTAATCTACCTAAAAATACCTTTCAAGGATTGAGTCTAAGGCTCTCAGAAAGAGCTTCGATCATTAATGAGAATAAGAAACTGAAAGAGGAAAATATTCTACTCAAATCTCAATTGCAGGAAGTTTATAAGCTGGATGCAGAAAATAAAAGACTTTATGAGCTTTTAGGCTCTTACCCAGACAGACAAAGGAATTTCCTATTTGCTGATATCATTGCAACAAGCCCATCGCCTGACAAGCGTCAAATCACAATAAATAAAGGCAGCATTGATGGAGTCAATATTGGTGATGCTATTGCTGATCCATATGGAATTATAGGGCATGTAATTAGAGATCAAGTTTTTTCATCAGAAATATTGCTTATTGCAGATCTTGAGCATGCAATTCCAATTGAAATTACGAGCACTGGAGAAAGAGCAATAGCCTATGGAACAGGAGATATGAATCGTTTGGAGATCAGATCATTGCCGCCAAATTCAAAAGCAAAAAAAGGCAATGCAGTTATTACTTCAGGCCTGGGTGGAAGATATCCAGAGGGATTCCCGGTAGGAGAGATATCAAGAGTTGAAAGGATAGAAGGAGAGAATTTATTGGCTATTGAGCTCTCGCCATTTGCAAACCTAGAAGTCATTAATGAAATATGGGTCATTCAAACTGAGGTCTCTGGGGATGAGTAGGAAAATTAATAATTTGATTTTTGTCTGGTTCATCATGCTTCTAACAACCATGATGACAATAATGCCTTTACCAGAATTTTTCTATGGAATCAGAATTGAATGGGTTGCGCTTGCTGTCATTTTTTTCTCAATAATGAACGTTTCCTTAATGGGGGTGATTGCTGCCTCATCGATTGGCCTTTTATTAGATCTTCTTCAAGGAGGTTTACTGGGGGAAAATGCATTAATTCTATCTGTGATCAGTTACTTATCATATCGATTCAGATTTCAGATCAGAGTTTACCCTGATTGGCAGATTATGGTTGTAACGCTCTTTTTGCTTTCTTTTGGAAATCTAATATCTCTTTGGATTAGGGGATTCAGTGGCCAGGTGCTCTTTGTCACTGAAGAATGGTTCAGCATCATCATTGCGGCTTTGATTTGGCCGATCTTCATGAGAATGCTTCAAACACTCCAAAATTACTTTGTTGAAGAATGATAGATAATTTCAAAACCAAACAAACACAAGAAGCAGAACGATCGGTCTTTTTAAATCGGATTATATTTTCTTCCTTTGCAATACTTTTATTAGGAGGCCTAATCATTTCAAGACTAATCTATCTCATGGTTATTGAGTCAGATGCGCTCAGCTTGAGATCAGTGAACAATACCCTAAGGACCCAATCTATTCCAGCTCCAAGAGGACTAATTTTTGATAGAAACAATGAAGTAATTGCAGAAAATAAACCTAAATTTCAATTAGAAATGATTCCTGAACAAGTAAACCAATTAGATAATTCACTCTTATCTCTCACAGATTTAGGCATCCTCAGTAAGGATGAAATAATAACTATCGAGGAAAGGGTCCGTAAAAATTATCAATTTAAAAGCATTGTGGTCAAAAGAAATTTGAATGAGAGGGAGATAGCAATATTAGCTAATAATAGAATGTTGCTTAAAGGATTTGATATTAAGTCAAGACTCACGCGAAATTATCCTCAAAATGAAATTTATGCCCATGTTGTTGGCTACATGGGCTCTATCTCAAAGAGTGATTATGAGAGATTTGATCCCAGTTTTTATACAGGCAAAGAACAAATTGGCAAATCAGCTATTGAAAGAGAGTATGAGCACATTTTAAGAGGCGCTCCTGGTAAGCGAAAACTCTTGGTTAATGTTAGGGGCCGAGTAATGGATGAAATTGAAAAAGATGCGTTCTCAACAGGCAATGACATCATATTGACTCTAAATAGCGAATTGCAAAGAACCGCTTATGAATCAATGTCAGGTAAAAAAGGTTCAGTTGTGGCACTGGACCCAAGAAATGGAGAAATCCTTGCTATGATCAGCGTTCCATCTTTTGATCCAACAGCTATAAGCCTAGGTCTCACACAAGCTGAATTTGATAAATTAAACAGCGATAAAAAAAGGCCTCTATTCAATAGGGCGATAGCAGGACAATATCCGCCTGGATCTACTGTCAAACCAATGCTTGCACTTGGTGCACTTGATATGGGCATTGTTGATTCAGAATACTATCACACATGTGAAGGTGAGTTTAGGCTCCCAAATTATTCCAGACCCTTTGGTGATTGGTCAACACATGGTTCTGTAAATACGAAAAGGGCAATTCAAGCTTCCTGTGATGTTTACTTTTATGAATCTGCGGTTGAAATGGGAATTGAAAGAATGAGTGCTTTCTTGAAAAAATTTAATCTCGGCAAAGAAACAGAAATAGATTTGGCCTCAGAAAAAAATGGCGTTGTTCCAAATAAAGAGTGGAAGAAAAATAATTTTAAATCAAAACAGAACCAAAACTGGTATCTAGGTGAAACAGTGATTGCGGGGATAGGGCAGGGATATATGCTTGCAACACCACTCCAATTGGCATATGCAACGTCAATTATTGCCAATAAAGGTTATGCCTATAAACCTCATATTTTGAAGCAAATATATTTGAATGATACTGGCGAGATTCTAACAAATGAAGCTGAAAGAACTGATCACCTCATGGAGATTGATCAGCAATATTGGGACATCGTATTCGATGGAATGAATGCTGTTGTCAATGAGCAAAGAGGCACGGCATATGGTGTCTTTCCTGAAAATTCAAATATTGCTGGAAAGACTGGTACTTCACAGGTATTCAGTATGGATAAAAGATCTGGAGACGATGTCCCTGAAGAGCTGAGAGATCATGGACTCTTTATTGGATTTGCGCCCATAAATAATCCAGAAATTGTGATTGCTGTGATTGTTGAAAATGGTGGTGGTGGCCGAGTGGCTGCTGCGCCAGTTGCTGAGAGAATGTTTAGTAAATTCTTAGAAATTGGAGGAAGAGAAGTTGATCAATCCAATTGATACATGGCAAATCCAATCCAAAGAGGGCTTAATGCATCAATTACATATAGACATGCCATTGATGATAGCAGTCCTCCTAGCCAGCGGTGTCAGTGCCATCGCAATATTTTCAGCATCCAACAGCAGCGAAAACTTTTTAATGTCTCACTTGGTAAGTATCGGCCTATCAATTCTAGCTATGATTGTAGCTGCACAATTTAGCCCTTTATTTTATTCAAGAATATCTCCCTGGCTATATGCAGTCTGTTTAATTCTTCTGATAGCAGTCTTTTTCTATGGGGAAACAAGAAATAATGCTACTAGGTGGATAGACATAGGAATCTCCTTTCAGCCCTCAGAGCTTCTCAAGATTGCTATGCCTTTGATTGTTGCAAGGTATATTGCATCTGGGTCAATTCCATTAAATAATATAAATATTGTGGCATCTTTGATTCTTGTGCTTCTCCCTACAGCACTAATCTTCAAACAACCTGATCTTGGAACATCTGTTCTAATTGCTTTTTCCGGGTTAGTCATCATTTTCCTTTCGGGAATCAAAAAGCGTTATCTTTTTTCAGCAATTACTCTTTTCTTAGGGTGCCTTCCATTCATTTGGAAAACAATTCATCCCTTTCAGCAGCAAAGAGTTCTAACTTTTCTTGATCCAGAAAGTGATCCTCTCGGTGCTGGATACCACATCATTCAATCAAAAATTGCAATTGGGTCAGGAGGCTTGTTTGGCAAAGGTTGGCTGAATGGAACCCAGGGCCAATTAGATTTTCTACCCGAAAGAACAACGGATTTTATTTTCTCAATATTGGCCGAAGAATTTGGACTAATTGGTGTTCTATTCATCATATCAATTTACCTTTTTATAGTAGGAAGAGGCCTTTTGATTGCTATAAATTCTGATGACCTTTTTTCAAGGTTGGCTGCATCAAGTATCAGTCTAACGTTTTTTATTTATGTCTTTGTCAATATAGGGATGACTTCTGGACTACTTCCAGTTGTTGGAGTACCGCTTCCGTTGATAAGCAAAGGTGGCACATCAAGTCTTACACTAATGGCAAGCCTTGGCATACTTATGTCATTGCATACACATAAGAGATTGATACCAAAATAAGGATTAAAATGATTCATAAAATAAAACTTTTCATCATTATTTCAGTCTTTGCCATTAGTTTTCATTCTGCACAAGCTACTAATGATCAAGAAACAGAAAGGAGCCTTCTCATTGATGAATTAATTCAGGAACATGGTTTTGACGAACAATATGTTCTAAATATTTTCGATAATATGAAGTTTTTACCCGAATTGATTGAATCGATTTCAAGACCAGCTGAAAGAACAAAAACTTGGCCAGAATATAAAAAGATCTTTGTGACAAATAAAAGAATCGCTGCAGGGGTCCTTTTTGCAAGACAACATGAAGAAATCATTGATCGTGCTGCAAACGAGATGGGTATACCAAAAAAGATTTTGCTAGGAATATTAGGCGTTGAAACTTACTTCGGAAGAATTCAGGGAAATTATAAAGTTGTAGATTCACTCTATACGCTTGCAACTGGATATCCACCTAGATCAAAATTTTTCAGAAGTGAATTGATTAACCTTTTCTATCTGTGCAGAGAAGAAGGCTTCTCGATTCTGGACATCAAGGGTTCATACGCGGGCGCAATGGGTGCGCCTCAATTCATTTCTTCCAGCTACAGAAATTATGCTGTCGATGGAAATTCGGATGGCAAAATTGATCTTTTCAATAGCTGGGATGATGTGCTCATGAGCATTGGAAATTATCTAAATAAGAATGGATGGGATACATCGGGATCAATATATAGTCGGTATCCAATAGATGAGCTCAAAACCTCAAATCTAGCATCAAAAACAATAAAACCAATGTCAACAATTCAGGACCTGATCGATGAAGGGATTAAAATTGATGGTTTTGAGAAAGATGCCATAGCACAAGTGATTCAATTAGATGGACTTGGCGTCAAGGATGATTCTTATATTGGGCATCACAATTTTTATGTTATAACGACTTATAATCGAAATGTAATGTATGCATTGGTTGTGATTCAACTAGGAGAGGCAATTGATAGTTATTTGGATTAATTTACACTCATGAACAAAATACTTTTCTTCTTATTCTCTTTTATCCTGATAATGTCAGGATGCTCTTTGGGACAGCAAAATAATAACTTCAACCTCACAGAGAGAGAAGTCATCTCAATCTTAAACGATGGGTGCACAATTAAACGCGATAAAAGACAGCGATATAGAATTGATGGAAAAAGATATAGAACACTCTCTTCCAGTCGCGGTTACAAAAAAAGAGGCATTGCATCATGGTATGGCACAGACTTTGATGGAAAACAGACTGCGTGTGGAGAAGAGTATGACATGTATGATTTCACAGCTGCTCATAAGACACTTCCACTGCCTTCTTATCTAAAGGTCCAAAATCTTAGAAATGGAAAAACAGTTATTGTAAAAGTGAATGATAGGGGCCCATTTGTTGATGATCGTCTGATCGATCTATCTTATGCAGCAGCAAAAAAAATTGACATGTTAGATAGTGGCACATCACCAGTGAGAATCTACACTGTAAGCGAAGCTGAGGCTGCAAACTATTTCAAAAACAACGAAAAATCTATCTTCTCATTTAGTCTATTTGAAAAAATAGTCAATAGAGATAAGAGGAATATTACTCTTCAGGTAGGGGCATTCAGCAATTCAGATGGTGCAAACACACTTAAAGAAAGAATTGAGAGACTGGGTGTAAAGGATGTTTTCATCACAAAAGCTCGTTCGAAAAGAAAAATATTTTATAGGGTGAGGGTTGGTCCGGTAAAAACACCTAGAGAATACGAAGATGCCATTAGGAAATTGAGTTCTTTATCACTTGATATCAATCTTATATCAGACTGAAAACCCTTCCCTACATACCTAAAGGACTAGTTTTATGTTATTGTTGAAAAAAAATTGAGGAGTTTTGGCTCTGATATATCTATACCCATGAAAACGTCTTTTAAAATACTAAACTTTATAATTGTGATTCTGTTTGCACCGATTGCTAACTCCATTGTAATCGTACCAAAACCACCTCAGGTAAAGGTTGAGAGCTATGTTCTTTATAATCCCAATACTGGAACAATTATTGCCAGTGAAGAAGAGACGAATCAAATCAAACCAGCAAGTATCACAAAACTCATGACTGCTTACTCCGTTTTCCATGCCATAAAGGAAGGACAAATAGCAATGGATGATCCAGTAAGAGTTAGCAGAAATGCGATGAATGCTGCCGTAGGGGGTTCATCAATGTTCATAGATCAATATATGGATGTCAAAGTCGAAGATCTTGTTCAGGGTATGATTATAGTCTCAGGAAATGATGCCAGCGTAGCTCTAGCAGAACACGTTGCTGGAAATGAAGAAACTTTTGCCATTTATATGAATATGTATGCAGAATCGCTTGGCATGAAGAATACAAATTTTACTAATTCACATGGCCTAGAAGACGAGGAACATTATTCATCTGCTCTTGATATTGCCTTGCTTGCAGGGAGAATCATTGATGAGTTTCCAGAACATTTTCATTATTACTCACAAAGAACCTATGAGTTTGATCAAGCAAAGGATATGAAAACTGGTAAGCCCATTCTTCAATACAACAGAAATAAACTTTTGAGAAGAGACTTATCTGTTGATGGAATGAAAACAGGCTATACAAGATCAGCAGGCTACTGCCTCGTCGCGACAGCACGAAGAGACGGTACTCGACTGATAGCAGTTGTGACTGGAGCAAAATCTGATGATGAAAGGAACAATGCTGCAAGTGCTCTACTGAATTATGGTTTTCGCTTTTTTGAAGAAAAAATGATAATCGAGCCTGGAAAAGATTATGGCCAAGCACAAGTCTGGAAAGGAAATGCAGACTTTGTTCAAATGGTGGCAAGAGATCAAATCGAACTTACCATAGCAAAAGGGATGTTTGATGAAATAGAATCATCAGTTGAAATCTTTGAACCGGTGATAGCCCCAACTCCAATTGATCAACCCATTGGAAAACTCACCATGAAGCTACAAGGCAAGGTTATTGCTGAAAGTAAGCTATACCCAAAGAAAAAAGTAGATGAAGACAGCCTTTGGGGATGGTTATATGATTCTGGATTGCTTCTTTTTGAATAATTTAAAACTCTGACTAAGAAAAGAAAAATTATCCTCAAAGATTTGGGTCTCATGGACTATGAAACAATAGCTTTGAGAATGAAATCCTTCAACGAAGAACGCGGAGAAGAAACAGATGATGAAATCTGGTTTCTTCAGCATAACTCTGTTTATACATATGGAGTCAGTACCGATCAAAAAAGCATCCCTGTTCATTTGCGCTACCCAGTACTGGGTTCAGATCGTGGGGGAGAAATAACTTATCATGGTCCTGGACAATTGGTCGTCTACATCTTGATAGATTTTCGTAGAGCCTCAATTAAACCAAAAGAATTCATCAGAAAATTTCAATCTTGCATCTTCAAAACAGTCTCATATTACTGTAAAGAATTTATCTTAGATGAGAAAGAAGTAGGGATTTTCTTCAAGGATAAAAAGGTGGCAAGTTTTGGGTTAAAAATGACAAAAAGAGGAAGCTATCATGGAGCCGCAATCAATCATAATATGAATTTGGATGCATGGAATGAAATTATAATTTGTGGAAATCCAAATCACCAAGCAATTGATCTTCGCACAATGGGTATAAATATTGACATGGATGAATTAATCGGTGAAGTGAAAAAAAATATTTTGCTTGAGTTCGAGAAACAGATTCTCAAAGCCTCTTGAATGCCGAATCTAAATCAGAAATGAGGTCCTCTGGATCCTCAAGACCTATGTGGATCCTAATCACTGTGTTTCCTAATTTTTCCAACGAGGATTTTCTGTCTTTCTGAATTCTGACCGGTGTTGCGAGTGACTCAAAACCTCCCCAACTGTATCCCATGGAAAAAATCTCCATGTGATCAAAAAATTTCTCCAGATCCAGATCTTCGTATTTTTTATTCAAGACAATTGACATCAGACTTCCGCCTCCTGTGAAATATTTATCCCAATTTTCAAAATATTCGGAACTTGGTAGTGGAGGAAATAGAACAGTTTCAACCATTGAATGTGAGTCGAGCCAAGAAGCAATTTTCATGGCACTTTCAAACTGTGCCTCCATTCTTATAGCCATTGTTCTTAGGCCTCTTAATCCTAAGTAGCAGGCATCTGGTTCGGCACTGATTCCTTGGCTTCTTGCCGAATTCTTAATTCTTAAAAAATTTTTCTCATTGCATGCAACGATACCCAACATTGCATCCGAGTGCCCGACAACATATTTTGTAGCGGCCTGTATTTCCACATCGATATCATGATCAAAAGTTCTAAAATAGAGTGGTCCTGCCCAAGTATTATCGAACAATATTGCTATTTCTTGTCCAATCTCATTTGATTTATTTCTGATTGCATTGACAACAGTCTTTATATCTAATACCTCAAATGTATTCGAGCTTGGCGCCTCAAGATAAACGACTTTTGTATTAGGCTTGATTAAATCGGCTATTTCTTTCCCAATCATCGGAGATATAAAATCAAATTCAACACCAAACTTTGATAAATGCCCCGAGAAAAACTCTGCGGTCGGTTCATATGCACCCTCTGTAACCAGAGCGTGACTTCCACTATCCATAAATGCACTAATAGCGACATTGATTGCAGACATTCCTGAGTTGGTTGCTACAGAGCGGTAGGCTCCAGAAAGCTCACTGTATGCCTCTTCAAGCGCAAGACTATTGGGAGAACCCAAGCGACCATATCGGTAGGTTGAGTATTCGTGATCCCAATCTTTGTACTCCTTTAATGTATCAAACAATACTGTTGATGATCGATATGGAGGTATATTTACTGCTCCTTTTGCATATTCACCCGATCTGCCTGACTGAGCTAAGATTGTTTTTGATTTCCTTTTCTTTTTATTCATTTCTTTTTTCTGCTAATTTTTTTTCAGCCTCAACTAATCTCCTCATGGTTCCTACGTCTAACCAATCGCCTTCAAACAGTTCACCTGTGATGACTCTTTTCTTAATATGCTCATGTAACAATTCTGCAAGTGAAAAATACCTCTGAGATGACTGTGTGAAACAGCGTTTTGAAAAGTAACTGATTCCACTAAAAGTATATCTTTCATCGGTGGAAATGGTAACTCTATCTCCCTCAAGGCAGAAATCGCCAGAAGAATTGTGACGTGGATTCGGTACCAAAACAATATGACCTAGTGTCTCTGGATTCAATTGAATCTTGTTAAAAGAAAAGCCCGTCATGATGTCGGCATTGACGACCCAAAAATGATCTTCATTTATTAGTCCTTCATCAATAATATTGAAAATTGCACCAGCAGTCCCCAATGGTTCCTTGCCTTCATTGATGTACTCAATGTTCATCCTTGATTGCTCATAATGATCCCTAAGGAATGATTCAATCTGATCTCCCATCCTGGATCCATTGACAATAATCTTTTTAACTCCAGATTCAATAAGGCGATTGATGTTTCTCTCAAGCAGATTTTGCCCTGAAACTGCTATCAAAGGTTTAGGAGTCAACGCAGTCAATGGTCTTAACCTCTCTCCCTTTCCTGCGGCAAGAACAATAGCGGTCATTTCAATCATTGGAGATTTAATTGAATTAATAAGTCTTCAATCATTTCATACTGCTTGCTCAAATGTTTCAAGTAACTCATTGTGAGGGGAATATCATTCATATAGTTTTCTTTATTATCGCGATGTTTCAACCTAGAAAAGATTCCGATTGCTTTCAAATGCCTTTGAGCACCCATTAAATCAAAATCAATCATGAATTCATTTAGCGGTTTATTTGTCATATGATTTTTGACCAAATGATCATAATACATCCTTAACATGTCATGCATCAGGGATGGATCAATTTTTACATAGCAATCTCTGAGTAGTGAAACTATGTCATAGGTGATTGGTCCACATACAGCATCTTGATAATCAACCAATCCCATTTTTTCCTGATCTGAGATCATAATATTGCGAGAATGATAATCCCGATGAACCAAAGCTCGATCTTGATGGTTTGCTCTTTCAGTCAAACGGTCAAAAAGAGGATTAAAATCTATTTTCCCAAGCTGTCTTACACTCAAACCAAGCTCATGAAAACAAAACCATTCTTTGAAAAGCTCCATCTCAGAATGCAGCAAGTGATCATCGTAATCGGGAAGTTGATCCATAAGACCGTTGCCATTGGCCTGCATAAAAACCAAAAGCTCTATTGCCATAGAGTAAAAACTTTCAATTTTGCTCTCATTCCTATAATCAAATAAAGTTTTTTGGCCAAGGTCAGTGATTAAGAAATACCTACCAGTGTCATCCTGTTCATAAATGCTTGGAATCGGCATTGATATTTGATTGAGAAGATTCGATACCCCGATAAATTTCTCATTATCCTCTAAACTGGGGTCCGAATCCATGACGATGAATGGTCCCTTCTCATCATCAATAGCTCTGAAGTAGTTTCTAAAACTAGCATCAGAGCTAACTTGTTTGATTTCAGTGAAGGAATAGCCGTCCAATGAGGACAACCATGTTCTAATTTCTTCGCTAAAATCGCTCATTTAAAAAATCATTTTTCAATTCATTATAAACCAGTTGAATAAGGAGAAAGATCAGTAAATTCAACATAGATCATATAATATTGTTTGAAATGGATTGGATCGATTCTTGTATGAAAAAATGGAAAACTTATATCTTCATGATATTTGTTGTCATATGGTCTGGCGCTTCCGAAGTTATTTACTCAGAAAATATTTGTATAGCAAATGGATCAGATGATTTCGGGCTACTGAGTGTCCTTGATAAGTCAAAAATAAACAATGAAATACGAATCAAATCAGGCGTTAACACCATTACTGCAGGTCAAGCAATTTATGATGAAGGCGGTGGATCAATCAATATAAGCGGTGGCATTACCCTTGAAAATCCAGATCTACTAATAGAGGGGCAACAAGCACTGATTAATACAGATAGTGAAACTGCCGTTATAGAAAATGCAAACTATTTTTTTTCAAATATTCCTGCAAGAGGCAGCAGTCAGGAGTTTCGAGTCGAGAAAGGCAATCATTATATCTTGATTAAACCCACTTATACGACCTGCAATCAACTGGATCAGTCTTGGGAATTGGTTGCTGATGAGATTTTAATCAATGATGAGGAAGGGAAAGCAAAAAATATTGCTCTTCGGTTCAAGAATATTCCAGTGCTTTACCTCCCAAGACTTACATTCCCAACCAATGACGAAAGAAAGTCAGGATTCTTGGTGCCGAGTTTTGGCTCTTCTTCAAAAAGAGGGGTTGAGATTGAAATCCCATATTATTGGAGTATTGCACCCAATGCCGACCTCAAGACAACCCTTAACTACATGAAGAAAAGAGGGGCTGAAATGAAGTCCGAACTCCGATTTCTCACTCCGAATCAAGTTGCGCTAGTGGAATTGAATCATTTGGCCTCTGATGATCTTTTTAATGATGACCGAACTTATTCAAGAATAAATTATCAACTGAATCCCTCTGCTAACACACAAATTGAAATAACTGGAGAGTACGCCTCCGATACAAATTATTTTGAAGACTTAAGTCAAAGCACAAATGAAAGCAGTAGAACTCATCTTACTAGAGATATTGTATTCAAGTCTTTTGACAAAAACTGGATCTTGAATGTGGGCATGACAAATTATCAGATGCTGGATGATCAACCAAAATGTCTTGCTATCGGAGTTTGTGAACAAAATGATCCGTATCGACTCAAACCATATGTGAATTTTAATGGAAACTGGCAAAGCAAAGAATCCGACATCAATTTCAATATAGATAGCGAAATTATTTTTTTCGATCACTTGCAAAGTGAAAGTGGAAGAAGACTGAAGAATCGAACTACCCTATCTAAGATTTTTAATCATAGTGGAATTGAGGTGAAACCCTCATTGGGGCTTGACTATGCAAAATTTGAGTCTGATTCCAATAAAGACGATACCAAAAGAACAATACCCATCTATAGTCTGGATATAAAAGCAAATCTTATAAGAATTTCAGATGATGGTGATATTCGTCACTCTCTTCAACCTCGAGTAATGGCTGTACACATAAAGTATGAAGATCAGAGTGACTTTCCCTTTATCGATACAATTATTCCGGACTTTAATTATTTTCAGCTCTTTAATCAAAATCGATTCATTGGCAATGATCGACTGGGCGACACATCTAAAATTAGCTATGGCTTGGTCGCAAAAAGGACTCAGATTAGGTCTGGAAAAGATTTTTTTGAATTTAAATTTGGCCAAACACTGCATTTAAAGGATGAAAAAATTGGTATCCCGGGGTATGAAAAAAGAAAATCTGGTTCATTGACCAACCTCGCCTCTATCGACATTGCAATGACAAAATCATTGAATTTAAAATTGGATCACTACTGGGATTCAGATGTCGATGAGATAAAAAGAAGTCAAATTGGCATCGAATATAAAGACAGTGATGCAAAGCGTTTGAATTTAGCTTATCGATTCAGAGAAAATAATATCAAGCAACTGCACGGCTCATTCTTATGGCCTATTCAAGATAAATGGAGCTTTATCGGTCATTATAGGTATTCAATAAAAGATAGAAAAACCATCGATCAGTTTTTTGGAATAAATTATGAATCGTGTTGCTGGAGTATTTCTGCTGTTTCAAGAAAGCATCTTATTTATCGAAATGGTGAAACAGACTCTTCGTTCTCAATACAATTCATGCTCAAAGGACTTGGAGAATTCGGAACACCAATAAATCGAATCTTTGAAGATGGCATTTTTGCATACGATCGATCATAATTTGTCTTCAGAAATGATTAGATATTTAAAATTAATAATCCTCATACTCATCCTTCAGCCAAATCAGGGTGTAACACAGACGCGTGAGCTTGGAGGCACTGGCCAGCTTGTTGATGGCATTGCTGCAATAGTAAATGATGGTGTTGTACTCAGAAGTGAAGTCGAAGATCAGGTAACGATGCTGCTTAGAAATTTTGAAAGACAAGGTGCGCAACTTCCCCCTATTGTCCAGTTGAGAGAGGATGTTCTAGAGAGGCTCATCTTGCAAAGGATTCAGTTGCAAAGAGCAGAGAGGTATGGAATCAGCATATCTGATGAAGGCTTAAATTCTGCCATCAATAATGTTGCTTTAAATAACAATGTTACTTTTGAGCAATTCCCTGAAATATTGGCAGCAGAAGGCATAGATTACTTCAAGTATAGAAATGAATTAAAACAGCAAATCACTTTGGATGAACTTAGACAACGGGAAGTTTCTTCAAGAATTTCTGTTTCTGAAAGCGAACTGGATAGCTATTTAATTTTGCAAAGAGAAGAGGATCAGAAATCCTATGATTATGACCTCTCACATATTTTACTCCCTATCACAAGTCGCTCTGGAGAAGGTGAGATCAAACGCAAGCAAGAGATGATAATGGATCTTAGATTGAAAATTGAAGATGGGGAAGAATTTGAATCCATTGCAAGAAATTTTTCTGAAGGACAGCAAGCTACTAATGGTGGAAGATTGGGTTGGATGAAAGGCAATGAATTGCCTGATATTTTCCTCGCAGCAATTAGAGACAGTGAAATTGGTGAACTATCAGAACCATTTCAAAGCTCTAGTGGCTTTCATCTCCTTAAGCTTAATGGCGTCAGGGGCAATGATCCGGTAATCGAAGAACAGATCAATGTCAGACATATACTTATCAAAACAAATGAGATTCTTGATGATGCCGCCGCTGAGGAGAAATTAAAGACTATACGAACACAAATAATTGATGAGGGTGACTTTGGTGCTGTTGCCTCTGCCGTTTCTGAAGATCCAGGTTCCGCTCAAGATGGTGGAGAAATGGGCTGGGCACCAAAAGGTTTCTTTGTTCCAGAGTTTGAAGAAATTGCCTATTCGCTGGACATGAATCAAATCAGTTCACCTTTCAAATCAAGATATGGTTGGCACATCATTCAATACATGGGACAAAGATCACATGACATCACCGATGAAGTTCAAAGAAGAAAGGCTGTCTCAGCCATAAGAAACTTGAAGCTTTCTGATGAAATAGAAATATGGGCTAGGGAACTCAGGGATGAAGCTTATGTAGAAAAGCTTCCATTTGACTGAGCTTGTAATTGCAAAACAATGCCAGAGCTATACGCTGTAACATCAGGTGATCCAGCCGGTATCGGTCCAGATATCTCTCTCAAGATTGCCCTGAGAGAGGACAACCATCAATTTGTGGTATTTGGCAATATTGATCTTCTCAGAGAAAGAGCTGAGATGCATGCAATGGATATAAAATTTATTGAATTTGATGAGTCAGCCTCAGATTCACAAATACAAAAGAATACGCTATTGGTTAAAGACTTCAATTTGAACCATCCTGTTCAACCTGGAGTGATGGATTCGAAAAATGGTTCTTATACCCTCTCTATCATCGATAATGCTGTTCAGGGTTGTATGGATGGTCAGTTTACTGGATGTATTACTGGACCTGTGAATAAAGAATCAATTGCAAAAAGTGGTTACAAATTCTCTGGTCACACCGAATACATCGGTAAACTCTGCAACCAAACTCCTGTGATGACATTTATTTCAGATCAAATGAAAATTGCATTGCTGACAACACACTTGCCAATCAAAGCAGTTCCCAAGCATATTACAATCCAAGGAATCATGGACGTTGTTAATATCATCCATGCAGATCTTGTGAATTATTTTGGCATCAAAAATCCAAATATTGGTATAACAGGACTCAATCCGCATGCTGGTGAAAATGGACATATTGGTAAAGAAGAAGAAGAAATATTTTTGCCTGCACTGAAATCATTGAATGATTCAGGAATTCATATCGATGGGCCATATGCAGCAGATACAATTCTCTTAAATAATAACGACCATGATCTTATAATTAGTATTTTTCATGATCAACTTTTGCCATTGTTTAAGCATGCAAATCCTCACCTCTCAACAAACGTTACCATGGGACTAAAAATTATAAGGACGTCTGTAGATCATGGTGTTGCATTTGATAAAGTTGGGACGCCAGATATCAATCATCAAAGCCTCTATCATGCCTTAGATACAGCAAAATCAATGGCTAATTCATATGAAAAAACCAAGTCAGCTCAGAGCTAAAAAACATTTAAGCCAAAATTTCTTAACTGATAAAAATATCATCAATAAGATCATTCGATCCTTTAATCTAGAAAAAAATGATCATGTAATAGAGATCGGTCCCGGATATGGGTCCATGACATTTCCGATACTAGAAATAGTTGACTCAGTTGACGTGATAGAAGTGGATAAAAATTTGGTCGAGTATTTAAATCAGCATAATCAAGATGGATTGGTGAATGTCATTCAAGCAGATGCTCTGGAATTTGATTTTACAACACTGAAAAAAAAGCGAAAGATTCGACTGATCGGGAACTTGCCCTATCATATTTCCACGCCTTTGCTTTTTCACTTGCTTGGCTTTTCCGAATTATTTCAAGACTTTCATGTCATGGTGCAAAAGGAAGTTGCAGATAGAATGGTAAGCATTCATAACAATAAAACTTATGGAAGATTATCAGTCGCAATTCAATCCAGATGCGATGCCTACAAGATTTTAGATATAAAGCCTGGTGCATTTCATCCAAAACCCCAGGTGCTTTCTTCAATCGTAAAGCTTGTTCCAAAAGCTTCGCTCGGAGCTGAGTTACACTTTAAATTAGATCGCATAATAAAAATGGCTTTCAATCAAAGAAGAAAGAAAATTCGTAATTCGTTAAATGAACTCTTTGAAACCGAGGTGATTATGAACTGCGGAATTGACCCAAATGCCAGGGCTGAAAACCTCAGCGTGGATGATTACATTAAATTATCAGAGATCAAGAGACAGGAAGAGTGAGAAAAATAGTTATTGGGGATGTTCAGGGATGCTTAGACGAGCTCAGGGGATTGCTTGATCTAGTTGACTTTCAGTCATCATCAGATCGACTAATCTTTTTGGGAGATCTTGTGAACAGAGGCCCTAAATCATTGGAGGTTCTCGAATTTCTATACTCAATGGATGATTGTGTTTTAAATACCCTTGGCAACCATGATTTACACCTACTAGCCCTCACAATTGGCAATCGACCTTATCGTGAAAAAGATCAGTCAATGAAACCTATATTGGACTCAAAAAATAAAATCAATCTCATCGAGTGGCTCAGGCATCAACCAATTATGCATGAGGAGCCTGCTTCAGCTGCGATCATGGTTCATGCAGGTATTCATCCTTCATGGGATATAATGCAAGCTAGATCAATGGCAAGAGAAATCGAGTCTGTCCTTCAAAGCAATAATGCGCCATCAATTTTAACAGAAATGTATTCGGATCAATCTTGGTCCCCTGATTTGGATGGATCAGCTAAAATAAACTCAATCATTAACTGCTTCACAAGGATGCGGTTTATAGATAAAAATGGCGTATGTAATTTCACTGAGAAGAATGCGCCCAAAGAAGTGGGTGATTCACTCATACCCTGGTTCATGAGCGAAGAAATGAAAATTAAAGATAAGAGTATCTTTTTTGGGCACTGGTCAACTTTGGGGGACTTTTGCTATAAAAATATTTCTTGTTTAGATGCTGGCTGTGTTTGGGGCGGTGAAATGATTGCAATCGATCTTGATGATCCTCAGAAAAAAATTAAATACAAAAGCTTTATATCGAGATAGGCGCTGATATGTGCGGATGAGACTCGTAATTGATGAGTTCAAAATCTTCATACTCATAATCAAAAATTGATGCAGGTTTTCGATTGATCTTTAGTTTAGGCAGAGGATAGGGTTCTCTTTTCAACTGTTGATTGGCCTGGTCCAAATGATTAAGGTAAAGATGAACATCACCTCCCGTCCAAATGAAGTCCCCAACAGCTAAATCGCATTGTTGAGCAATCATATGCGTCAACAAACTATATGATGCGATATTGAATCCTAATCCTAAGAATGTGTCACAACTTCTCTGATAGAGTTGGCATGAAAGCTTCCCTTGAGAAACAAAAAATTGAAACAATGCGTGGCATGGTGCCAATGACATTTTTCCCAGTTTGACATTTTCTTGAGGGGAAATACTCTCATCGGGTAAATCGGCAACATTCCATGCGTTGACAATAATTCTTCTTGAAGAAGGATTGCTTTGAATTTGCTCGATGACTTGTTCAATCTGATCAATATGCTGTCCATTATTTTGATCGACCCAATTTCTCCATTGAAAACCATAAATTGGACCCAAGTCTCCCTTTTCGGTTTCCCACTCATCCCAGATATGAACGCCATTCTCTTTGAGCAAAGTATTGTCAGTAGAACCATCTAGAAACCATAAAAGTTCGTAGATAACTCCTTTAAAGAAAATCTTCTTTGTTGTCAAAATTGGGAAACCTTGACTTAGATCAAAGCGCATTTGGTGGCCAAAGAAACTTTTGGTGCCTGTGCCAGTTCGATCATCCTTGACCTCTCCCTCATCAAGAATCTTCTGTAATAAGTCTAGATACTGCTTCAAATCTTTTCCTTATCTTTTATCTGCCTTAATATTCTTTGAGTCTATGTGTAATTATAATCCATAAACCCAAGATTAACATCGGCAATGAGAGCAATTGACCAAGTGTTAACCAGTCGCTATAGAGATAGCCAATATGTGAATCAGGTATCCTGAAAAACTCTATGAATATTCTAAAAAGGCCGTAGTAAAACAAAAAAGCCGCGGCAACCATACCTCGCTCTCTTTTTTCTAGGGAATAAATCCACAAAATCAAAAATAAGATTAAACCTTCCAACGCTGCTTCATAAAGCTGTGTCGGATGCCTGACAATGCCGTCTACAAGAAATCCTAGAAAAAAATCTGTTGTTTTTCCCCACAACTCGTTATTTATAAAATTGCCTAATCTTCCCAAGCCTAATCCAATTGGTACGAGAGGTGCAACGAAATCAATAACCTCCAAAAAGTCTGATTTTGCATTAGATGAGAAAATCTTTACAGCCAAGACCACGCCTATGAAGCCGCCGTGGAATGACATACCGCCTTTCCAAATTTGAGGTGCTCTTGCTAACCAACCCAGAGGATCCGAGAAAAGCGCACTCGTATCATAAAAAAACATATATCCCAATCTCCCACCAATGATGACTCCGATCGCGGAATAAAAAATTAAGTCCTCAATATGATGATGTTCTAAAGGCGACCATTCCTGTTTTGTCTTCTTGATAGCCAGCCAATAAGCAGCAACAAAACCCAATAGGTACATCAAGCCGTACCAAGCTACTTGGATCGGCCCCAAAGAAAATGCGATGGGGTCAATATCTGGATAAACGAACATTACCAGGGAAGAACTCTCTGATCGACATTAATCGCTTTATTACCATTCTTTGTTAGTACTTCTTGTGAAATTGAATCAATAATTTTAATGAGGCTTTTGGCACTCTCATCGGGCGTTATCTTATTGGGGCCTCTGTAACCTGATTCTTCAAGCATCTTGGTTTCAACCTGTCCAGGTGCAATCAAAGCTGAAATAATGCCTCGTTTTTTTAAACTCGCATTCATTGCAACTATGCCCATATTTAAAGCTGCCTTACTCATTCGATAAAAATAGAAATAACTCTGATTGGCTGTGATTTGCATTGAGGCAAGCCCGCTTGTCATCGAAACAATCTTTTTTTGTTGGCTCATTGAAACATTTTCAATAAATGCCTCTGAAATTTTCAAGGGAGCAAGTGTATTGACGGCAAAGACTAGTTCAAAAGTTTGATCGTTTAATGCTCCAAAAACCTGGTCCTTAACCTCTCCCAATATACCGGCATTATTCAATAAAACATCGATTGGTATTCCATTATATTTTTTTGCCAAAGCATTAATTTGCTCCTCTGAAGTCACGTCAAGTTCTTCAATATTGACATTGCTGAACTTCTCTCTAAGAGAAATCAGATCTGACGCTTTTTTCGGCTTCCTACACGTCGCGATAACATTCCAACCTTGTTCTGCATAATTCTGTGCCAGCGCCAAACCAATCCCTCTGTTTGAGCCCGTAATTAAAACTGTCGATTTTTCCTGATCAATATTCATACTCTGCCCTGCAAAGGCCTTTTCACTCATTGGAGTGAAAGAGAGGATTAAGATGAAAAACATCATCAAAGTTTTGGATTGATCTAATTTAAATATTTTCATATATATGGCTCCTTCTTATTGTGAAACTCAACATTTCATTCTAGATGAACTTGAATAACATGAACATCCGGTTTGTCTGGTGAGCATTTAAATAATAGAATTAGATTAGCATCTATTGGAGTAAAACATGGTCTTTATGAAATATATTGTCTCGGGCATATTGATGACTCTTCTGATGAATGATTTTGCAATGGCAAGCCATCATCATGGAAGCGAATCAAATAAGCCCAGTGGCGATGGTCATTGTGCATATATGGCTGATAACCCATTTGCCGGTGGTGACCCTTACAAGGCATGCAGAACCAATGTTTCTAAGAGTTTTTGTGAGGCATTCTCCGAGGTTGGTGACGGAGTGGTCAGCATTATCAATCCTGAATATGGTGAAGGAGATTGCTCAAGGGAGTCATCGATAGGTTCTTGCGAAAGAGGTGGATGGGAAGAAGTCTATTATGATGATAGCAATCAGGGTCCAATGGGGGTTAGGTTTGGATGCAACTTTGCTGGTGACTGGATTAAACCCAAATAGATTCAAAAAAGAATCCAAAAATGAACGACTAACGAAACCATATAGAATCAAATCTAAATAAAAAAAATAGGGGTCTTTTTTGAATTCAAATCTAAAAAATCAGCCAAGTAAGGATGGTAGCGTTGCGAAAAAAGATATCGTGATCCTTGATTTGATTGCAAAAGATCATCCAGGGTCGTTCGAGATGCTGATAGAAAAATATGGCAACCTTGTTTGGTCAATAGGAAAGAAGTTTTTGGGAAATCAGTCTGATCTTGAAGACGCTGTTCAAGAAGTGCTGATTGCAATATGGAAATCTGCTGGTAAATTCGACCCAAGCAAAGCATCCGAAATTACTTTCGTTTCAATGATCGCAAGAAGACGCTTCATTGATTACCTGAGAAAGATTACAAAACATAAATCCGAGGATTCAATGGATGATGACAACAACAATATCCATCTCTATAAAGAATCCCTACTCAACCAAGAAACTGACCTCGCTCTTGTAAAATCAGCCATAGATGAGCTGGACGAGGACGATCAAGAGCTTCTGAACTTATCAGTCTATCAAGGGTACAGTCATTCTGAAATCTCAGACATACTGAATATCCCATTGGGAACAGTAAAAACAAGAATTAGACGAAATTTAATGAAACTAAAAGATACTTTTGCAACGAATAAGATTCAATCAAACGTAATTCAGCTTAATAATGGATAGAACACAGGAAAAACTCAATAATCTTCTAGATCTTCTGGCTATGAGGTCTTGTCAGCCACTATCCTATACAGAAGAACTTGAATTGAATCATCTGCTTGATGAATTTCCCGAATATACTCCTGACTATTTCGAGCCCATCGCTGCCCTAGCTGATTCAACAATGTTCGTTCATGATCCGAAAAATCTTTCGAGCATGCCAGAATCAATACAGAAAAAGATCATTAAAAATTTCAGATCGCAAAATGCAGAATCTAAAACTCTACAAATTTTCAAAAATATTTTCCAAACACCCAAACTAGCATGGGCCATGACCTGCTTGCTCGCAATCGGGACATCGATGTCGATGATTGAATTTAGAAACTATGAAACAAATTATCGCAATCTACCGGTAAAGAAAGCCTTGTTAGAAATTACCTCCGAAGACCTAATCGAATATAACTGGTTCGCTCAAACGGATGAATTCTGTGATTGTTCAGGTAATGTTATGTGGAGCGATGATAGTCAAAGAGGATTTATTACACTTGCTGGGCTTCCAATGAATGATTCATCAAAGAATCAATATCAAATTTGGATCGTTGATCCCAACATGCATGCAAATCCAGTAGACGGGGGTGTATTTGACATAGTAACTACTGAATCTCCAACAATTATTCCAATTAATCCAAAACTTCCGATTGGAAAAGCCAAAGGGTTCGCAATCACTCTTGAGCAAACTGGTGGTGTTGTTATCTCAGAGCAGCCACTGATACTCACAGCGCCTAAGGAAAGGCCAGAGAGTACCTACGGCATTAGCCAAACCACTATTTAATACCCTACAAGAATACTGCATAATTCAGCCTCGAAGATTTTGGGAATCAAAGGATTTTGAACTTGAGGTGAGTGGGCAGATACTTTGAAAATTGCTTTAGGGGATCACAACTCATACACTACCCACTCATTATAAAATTTCGTTTAACTTTTTAAATTGGATTTACAAGTTTGCAAAGATTAATTAAAAGGATGTTTCAAACAATCGTGCTTGTGATTTGCGCCTTTTATGCTTTTTTGATTGTTTACGCCTACATTCCAGGTGAAGTAATTCCTTTGGATGAACTCAAAAGTCAGGATGATAAGTTTTTTAGTCATTCTGAGCACCGAGTGAGGTATCAATTGCTCTCTGAGTTTAGCTTAGAAAAACCCAATCTGATTCTTATTCACGGGTTTGGAAACAGTCTTGGTACATGGGATAGTCTTGCCTCGAGATTGAATAACACGTATAACGTTTTCGCGATTGATATGATTGGATTTGGATTGTCTGAGAAGCCAATTGATTATAAATATACAAACCTTAATCAAGCATCGATCATTGAATCCTTTGCAGAAACAATGAATATGGAATCATTCATCATAGGAGGTCATTCACTTGGTGGTGCGGTTGCGATGCATGTGGCAATGAACAATGAAAAAACACAAGGTCTGATATTATTCAACCCAGGAATCATAAATACAGGGGTTCCAGAATTTTCTAAGTATTTAAATCTGATCTTTCCTATGTCGAGAGTTTCAGCTAAACAATTTGCGAATAGGGATTTCAGAGAAGGCTTTCTCAAGCAGTCATATCATAATCCAACAATTGTGACTGAAAAAGTCATGGATAGAGTCATCCTAGGCAGTCAGACAAAAGACTATATGCCAGGAATGAGCAGCATGCTCAGTAAGACCTATGATGCCAATGAGGCAGAGCTTATGAATAGTGTCAAGTTACCAACACTCATTGTTTTTGGCATTGAAGATCGAAATAAGAGCATGAAAGAAGCTGAACAACTGAGAGATGGTTTTACAAATAGTCGACTAGAAATCATCCAAAATGCTGGGCACTATGTTCATGAAGAATCGCCAGTTTCAGTTTCACAAATTATCATTAAATCATTAAAATTTCTTACCACAAAAGATGAATAAAATAGTAAAAGCTGAAGATAGACATCTCGATGAATTGAGCAGATTATTTAATCTCTACCGAGTTTTCTATGAAGAAGAGGACGACATAGAAAAAGCTTCAAAATATATTTCTGCTAGATTCATAGATGGCGATTCTACGATCTTTGTGGCTGAAAAGGATGATCTGAAGCTTGCTGGATTTGTTCAGCTCTACCCTTCTTTTTGTTCAGTAAGCGCTGTTCCTATTCTCATTCTTTATGATTTATTTGTTGATCAGTCCGAGCGAAGCGAAGGCATTGGTCGAAAATTAATGAATGCTGCAAGAGATTTTGCAAAAGAAAATGGTTTTAAAAGGCTAGAGTTAGCTACAGCCAAGGATAACCACATTGGTCAATCGCTTTATGAATCTTTGGGCTACGAATTAGATCAAGAATTTCTTCATTACAGTCTCGAAGTAGACTAAGACTTCACTAAACCATACTCGGCAATTCCAGCTAGGCTTCTTTTGGGTGCTTTATAGCCTGTCTCAATTGATCCCAAGATTGCACCGTCACTGATCCTAATCTTCATTGCGACTCCAGTGAATATGTTTGCAGTAAAAAAGTGCTCTTGATCATGTGAGGGGGTTACTTGTGCAATTCCCCACCCATGATCTTTTAGATCAATTGTTTGAATGATTTCGCCATCTTCATCAAGGATCTCTATGCGATCCCCTCTTGAATGGAGCAATCTGCCATCATTGAGATAATTGACAGCTATTGCAACATTTTGATCGGTCAGATCTCCAGGCAATACCAGTAAATCTTCCATCTGCTTCGATTGCTGAATGTCATAACGCATGATTTTCTTACCAATTTCAGTGGTGTAAGTTATAAATCTCTCGCTGGGATGCATGGTGGAATGTGTGATGCCTTTGAAATGGTGAAATTCAGGAGAATAAGCTACCTCATAAATCTCCAGGAAATTAAATTCTGAGTCGAACTTGTAAATATTAGCGTCGCCAAGCAAGTCACTTCCCGGCAATCTTTTCATAAAACTTCCCGGATAGGGAGTATTTCCAACCAATGCTTCCCCTAAATAGATATTCCCACTCTTATCAAAAGTAACATTTGAAAAAGCACGATTGGCAAAATGGTGGTTTGGCAATTGTTTGCCATCTGGTGAAACTCTCACCACTATGTGATTGTGCATATCAAAAGCCCAAAGGATACCTTCAGGATCCATTTTCAGTCCGATGACAAGATGCTCTGTTCCTTCGGTCCATAAGACGCCCTTCAGTTTGAGGTCTTTGTCATATTGCAAGATTCTTCCATTGCCTTTGTGGTCATCAATGTCATCAATTAGTTCTGTGCATCCAAGAAAGATATCTCCTTTCTCGAATGGCTTCATCGTATTTTCTTTTTTGTTTTTGATGTCCATAACTGTTGTTCTATGATAGTAAAGAGTTAAATTATATTTTAATAGCATATTGAGAAATCAATGTATCAATTTGTAAAATTTCTAATAAAAATAGCCATCGTCCTTATCTTAGGCATTGTTCTGCTTTTTTATTCCATGATTAAACTGGACATCAGATACCCAAGCGACATAAGCAAAGAATCCATTGAGGCAAAATACCTTCTTGAATCTTCAGATTTTATTGAAATCGATGGAGTCAATATTCATTATGCCATCGATGGCAAAGGCCCTGATCTATTACTCTTGCATGCAAATTATGCGAATCTCATTGACTGGAATCCATGGGTGAATCAACTAAAGAATCACTTTCGGGTAATAAGAATTGATATCCCCGGCCATGGACTTACCGAAGCGGATCCAAGCAATGACTATTCCATGCAAAGAACTGTATTCTTATTAGAAAGATTTTTAAATGAGCTGGAAGTAGACAGACTGAGTATTGCCGGAGCCTCACTCGGTGGAACCACAAGTCTTCATTATGCAAACCAAAATCCCGAAAAGATTGATCATCTTATTTTGGTGAGTCCAGGCGCTCTGAATCCAAGGGTCAGAGGAAGAAGCGAACCAGTGACTTTGCCAAAACCTTTTGAGATTATTGCCCATATTACTCCCAAGATAATAACCGAGACATTGCTGAAGGGCGGTTTCGGAGAACCAAATAATGTCACCGATGAGTTGATCATGCGTTGGCATGATTTATTACTGAGAGAGGGGCAAAGAGACGCACAGATTGCAAGAGTAAACCAATATGTCTCTGGGAATATCGATGAGGTTCTCAGTGAAATAAGATCTCCAACATTAATCATGTGGGGAAAGAAAAATAATGTTGTTCCAGTAAATTTGGCATATGAGATGAAAGATATGATGAAAAATTCATCAAGGATTGAAATGATCATTTATGAATCTGGAGGTCATCAACTCGTTCAAGAGCTTGGATTACAAACGGGTGAGGATGCTTTAAAATACCTTATGAAATTCTATGGAGAAAATGAATGAATAATCTCATATTAAGGTGTTTATTTTTCATGCTCGTTGCGACGGATGTATTCGCCAATGATTCTGATTTTTATGCCTCTGCAAGAGCAATACTTGGAGATATGGTTGAAATTGAATCCACTGAAGAGAAAGGTTTAGCTACGAGTGTGAGCCAATATGCAGAATCCGTTTTATTGAACAATGGTTTTGTAGAGGACGATCTGGAAGTTGTTGGTCCGGCAAAAGATTCTAAAGGTTTGTATGCCATCTATCGTGGTCGGTCGTCTAAAGATCCTGTGATTGTGATGGCACACGTTGATGTTGTTCCAGCAGTAAAAAATTCGTGGATCACTGATCCATTCAAGATGACAGAAATTGATGGCTTTCTTCACGGTCGAGGTACCTCTGACAATAAAGCTGGAGCAGCTGGATTGGTTGCAACATTTGCCAAACTTAGAGCCGAAGGCTTTGTCCCTCAGAACGACATCATTATGCTCCTAACAGGAGATGAAGAAACTGGCATGCAGAGCATTCGATACTTTAAAGACAATTATAAAAATGTTCAAGGTGCTGCATTTGCATTGAACTCGGACGGGGGTTATCTGACTGGCACTATGGATAGTCCAGAAGCATTCAGGTTGCAATCTGCTGAAAAAGTCTATTTCACACTTACGCTTACTGCAAATAATAGAGGGGGACATAGCTCTATCCCAAGAAGAGACAATGCAATATATGATCTTGCCGATGCAATCAAAAAGATTCAGGAGTTTGATTTTCCTATCTCCTTGAATCAGACAACACGTGCAACTTTAGAATTTTCTATGAAAGATGCTAACGAGTCTGAAAAATCACAAATGAATTTGATTCTCAATGAAGTGCAACAAGAATACGAAGTTCTTAAAAAGGACCCTGAGATGAACGCACTCACTAGAACCACTTGTGTCGCTACAAAATTAAAAGGGGGGCATGCTGAAAATGCTTTGCCTGTCTCTGCAACTGCAACCGTGAATTGTAGACTTGTTCCTCAAGATGACCCCAATCAGGTGCTCTCCAAGATAAGAAATCTGGTCGGTGATGACATTGCTGTAACTCCAAATACGGATGTGAGAAAAAGCCCAGCCTCTCCCATCACCGATGAAATACTGGAATTGATTTCCTCATCAATGCATCCAATCTTCCCGGATTTAGCGATCGTTCCTACAATGTCTACAGGAGCTACAGATGCAATTGAGTTAAGGAGTAACGGGGTTCCCGTTTATGGCACAAGTGCAATGATGACTGATCCAACCGGATACAGAGGACATGGATTGAATGAAAGAATCGAAATCTCTGCATTCAACGCAACTCTTGATTTCTGGTATACACTTATGAAACAGTTGTAAAACATGGAATCGATAAAAATATACAGTTCAGCAAGATGTCCGTATGCGCAACGGACTCGAATGCTGATGATCGAAAAAGAAATACCTTTCGAATTAACCGAAGTAGACTTAAGAAACAAACCCGATTGGTTTCTTGCTGTATCGCCCTATGGCAAAGTGCCCGTAATCGTAGATGATGGTCAGACAATTTACGAATCAGCAATCATTAATGAATACCTCGATGAGAAATACACAAGCATTCCCATGATGCCTGAGGAACCAGTTGAGAGAGCCAAAGCCAGGATTTGGATGGACTATTGCACAAATAAATACCTTACTCTTTCAAGAAAACTGCTTGTAGATCATGGCAATGAAGAGCTGCAAAGAGAAAACAAAAAAAAGATGAAAGAATCTTTGATCTACATTGAAAAAGAATGCTTTGAAAAAAATGCTAATGGGCCTTTCTGGTTGGGCAATAACATATCATTGGTTGACCTTCACTATGCGCCATTCTTCGAAAGATTCGGTGCGTTCAAAGAACTCTTTGGTGTCGAATGGCCAGAAGAATGCATCAAAATATCAGACTGGTGGAGCGCCATACAAAAGAGAGATAGTTACAAAATGACCGTATTGCCGACCGAAGAGCATGTCGATCTTTACCGATCAATTATGCAAAACATGTCTTAATCCGATCTCAATGCCTCTATGGGGTCTAGCTCCGAAGCCGATCTTGCAGGAAGAAATCCGGCAAATAAACCAATGAATATGGATATAAAGACAGAATAAGTTATGTATTCCCATGCCACAGCAATGGGTAAATCGGGATATATGTACAGAGCGATATTGATGACTAAAAATCCCGCGATCAATCCTAAGAATGCTCCGAATATCGATAGAAATATAGATTCCAATAGAAACACTTCTCTTATCCTTGATTGAGATGCTCCAATTGCTCTAAGTATTCCTATCTCTGATTTTCGCTCATTGACAGCCACGGTCATGATGGTAAAAATCCCCACTCCACCAACTAGCAAAGAAATCCCACCGAATGCAGCAACTGTAAATTTCAGCCAATCCATAATCTCACCGAGTGTTTCAATCATATCTGCTTGCGTTGTAATTGTTACATCTTCTCCGCCATGGCGACTGATCATCAGTCGCTTCACAGATGCAACCACCTCTTCTGTTGTTGCGTTCTCATTATGGACAACATCGATTTCCTGAAATCCATTTTTATTGAACATCGTGTTGAATTTTGCAATAGGTATGTAGACCGCATCGTCTAGATCAAAGCCAAGAAAATCCCCTTTCGGTGGAAGGACCCCTACGATCCTAAAACGTTGTGAATTAACTCGAACTGTTTTTCCCAATGGATTTTCATTGCCAAATAATTCGTCTCTCATTTTTGGACCAAGCACAGCAAAGGATCTTGGAGTTTTAGGATTATCTTTAGGCAGGTATTGACCCAACATAGTGTCAGCACCAACAATGATGTCGTAGTCTGCTCCTGTGCCTACAACGAGCGACCTTCTTAGCCTCGTATCGCTTTCTATTTCTCCATTTGCACCAGAAACTGGAACTGCATAATCAATCAGTGGCAATCTTTCAATTGCCTCTGCATCGTCAAAAGAGAGTGGCTTTATTGTTCCGTGAACACCAGCTGGCACGCCAAGTGTTTGAGTCTTTCCTGGCTGAACAGCAATGATGTTGCTGCCGAACTGTGTAAATTGTGAAACCATAAAGTCTTGTAAGCCTTGGCCCATACTGGTCAGGAAAATGACACAAACCACTCCAACGGCAATGCCCATCGAAGTTAGAAAGCTTCTCATCTTCTGAGAGACGATTGAGAATGAGGAGAATAAAAAAATGTCTTTAAGCTTCATGGTTATTTGTTTCCACTTAGTGCTTCTACTGGATCTAGTTTTGCTGCTCTTCTTGCTGGAAGCAAGCCAAATATGATCCCCGATATCAATGCAACAATTAGAGATACGTATGAAGCCCACATAGGAGGCAAAAAATTAAAATCTGGGAATGCAACTTTCAATACCTGTGTGATTGAATGCCCTAAAATAAGCCCCATTATTGCTCCAGAGCCAGATAACATTATTGCCTCTACAACAAAAAGATTATTGATTTGCTTATTCTTGGCTCCAATTGCTTTAAGCAGACCTATTTCAGCCTGTCTTTGGGACACCGCGACGAGCATTACATTCATGATCAATATTCCAGCAACCAGCAAACTTATGGAAGCAATCGAACCCAGTGCCATCGTCAAGACATTGAAGATATTATCGAATGACTGAAGAACGGTGTCTTGCTTGATAACTGTGATGTCCTCTTTGCCTTGATGACGCCTTTTAATGATTGAGAGAATACTTTGTTTTGTTTGATCCATGCGACTTGTGGTTCTTACATCAACAATAATTCTGAAAAGGGAATCGCGATTAAACAGTGCCGTTCCAAGTGCAACTGGTATGACTACAGTTTTCTGAACATCGATTCCAATAGCTCTGCCCTCCTCGGCAATCACGCCCGCAACCCGACATCTTCGGTCACCTATTCGAATCCATTCGCCAACAGCAACAGCATCTCCAAATAGCTCTGATTTAATCTCTTTTCCAATTGCACAAACAGGTGGAGAATATCTCATACTGGCGCCTGGTAGAAAGCTCCCTGACTCCATTTCCCATTGTCGAATACTTAAAAATTCTGGTGTTGTCCCAATAATAGATGCTGACCTTTCCAACCCGTCATATTGGGCTGGCGCTTCGCCAATTACAACGGGTGCGATGCGTCGGATATTGTCAATTTGAGATAAGCTTTGTGCGTCCTCAATCGTCAATGGCCTCGGTGATAGCCCAGCTAGGTCTATGGGTCCACCGCCTCCAGATGTTTCATTACGTCCAGGGATTACAATCAAAAGATTCGTTCCAAGGTTTCTGAACTCACCAGTAATGTAGTCTCGAGCACCTTCGCCCACCGCTGTAAGCAAAATCACAGCCATGACTCCAATTGAAGTGGCAATGAGCAACATGATTGTTCTCAAAGGATATCTAATAAGAGTTGTATAAGCTAAGAAAAGGATATCGCTGAGACGCATGATTATGACTTTCTCTGATCGTTGATTATTTTTCCATCTCTTAGCTCTATTAATCGATTGGATCGCTCTCCCATTTCTCTGTCATGAGTCACTACAATCAATGTCAATCCAGCTAAGTTGAGCTCTTCAATTAATTTAACGACCTCATTTCCTGATGTTGTGTCAAGATTTCCAGTTGGTTCGTCTGCAAGAAGAACATCGGGCTCCATTACAATAGATCTAGCAATCGCAACTCTTTGTCTCTGTCCTCCTGACAACTGCTCAGGCTTATGATCAGAGCGATCAGTCAAACCAACTTTTTCAAGTGCTGAGTTAACCTTCATCGAACGCTCATTTGGGTTTATTCCTGATAAAATCATTGGCATTTCAATGTTTTCAAATGCTGTCAGTCTGGGTATCAAGTGAAAGGATTGAAATATAAATCCAATCTTTGTTGATCTGATGCCTGCCATTTCATCGTCGTCCATTTTTGATGTATTGATGCCTGAAAGAATGTAATCACCAGATGTCGGAGTATCTAAGAGACCTAGAATATTTAGAAGGGTTGATTTACCTGATCCTGAAACACCCATGATAGAGACATAATCATTCGGATTAATTTCAAGGTCTACTTCGTCAAGTGCATGAACAACTTGATTTCCAACATGGAACTTTCTGCTCAGTTTCTCGAGACGAATCATAATTTGGATCTATTCTTCAGTGACTGATGGGGGGTTTTCTGACTCTTTTTCCTCATCGGATTTTTCTATTTCAACTGTTGCACCGTCTTTAACACCTGCCCTATCCACAGATAGAACAATCCTGTCATCTAGATCTAACCCACTTATAATTTCTGTGAATTCCCAATTTGATAGGCCAGTCTCTAGTTGCCTGTTTTCAATTACATTATCATCTCCAATGACATAAACCTTGTCTCCCCTCATTATTGCTTGAGTTGGAAGGCCAAGAGTCTCCTGACTGGTATCTATAATTATTGTTACATCGGCACTATAACCGGGCAGCAGATATTGTTGAGGGTTATCAAAGGTGGCTTCAATTTCAACGGTTCTTGCTTGCCTTTCAAGATCCAGTACGTATGGAGCAACTCGTGTTACTGTAGCAAGGAATTCTTCCTCGCCAAATGCATCCATCGTGATGCTTGCCTTCATTCCAGACCTGACATCTGGAGCATCTATCTCATCAATGGGTGCCTTTATGTATAGGCAGGTATTATCAATGAGATCCAAAGTAGGTTTCGTAGCAACTCCTACTGGAGACGGTGTAACATACTCTCCTAGCTTTCCTTCAATTTCTGCAACAATTCCATCGAAAGGTGCTATAAGCATGGTTCTCTCTAACGATGCTTTGGTAACTTCTACTTGGGCTACAGCGGCATTGCATGCTGCCATTGTTGACTCAGCATTGGCTACTGCTGTCTCTTTGGCTTCCTCAGAAGTTAATCCTTTTGCATATAACTCATTGGCTCGGCTTGCATCTCTTTCTGCCTTTGCAGAGACAATACAAGCTTGATCAGAAGATCTTTCAGATGCAGTAACTCTTGCTTTAGTTTCCTTATTCCATAGCTCTAATAAAATATCCCCTTCATTGACGGAATCTCCCTCCTTCACATGAAGAACTGATATTTGGCCTGCAGCTGCGGGTGACATCTTTGATCGTCTGCAGGCATCAATGGTTCCTGCACGAGTATTGGAAACAGTCTTTTCCACATTTCTAATTTCAGGCTTTACGGATAAAACTTTTATTGGTTTTTCTTCGCCTGCAAACATAAATGAGGACAAAGCAATTATGGCAATAATGGCGCCTATGATTTTTTTATTTCTTGTCATTATTCACTCAACCTAATTTTGCATGACTATTGTATAGAGTTCATTTTGTAAAAGCATTGTAAGATACAATTTGTAACAGTGTGATATTTTCCTAGAAAACTCATGTTTTCTTCATATTTAAAGCTTTGAATAATATTCTTGATAGACCTTAAAAAAGATTTAATAAAATAAATGTTATCGGATTATATTTTTTGTAAATAGAGAGACTAAATTATACATTTGGAGTGCATTTGATGCCTGTGCCTCCCAAGCCACAATACCCGCCAGGATTCTTTGCTAAATACTGTTGGTGATAGTCCTCAGCATAAAAGAACTCCTCTGGCGCTTTTATCTCGGTGACTATATCCCCAAAACCGGCTTTATTTAACTCAGTTTGGTATTGGTCTTTTGAGGATTCAATCTTGTCATGTGTATCGTCATCATCGTAGAAAATAATCGAGCGGTACTGGCTGCCCACATCGTTACCCTGTCTCATAAATTGAGTGGGATCATGCCCTTCCCAAAACACGCGCAATAGATTTTCTAAGCCAATAAGCTGGCTATCATAAACGACAAGAACCACTTCTGCGTGATCGGTTGTTCCAGAACAAATCTCACGGTATGTTGGATCGCTCGTTTTTCCAGCTGAATATCCAACGCTTGTTGAATAAACGCCTTCTTGTTGCCAAAACATTCTTTCTGCCCCCCAGAAACAACCCATGCCAACAATCAGCCTTTTGTGATTGTCTGGGTATGGAGGTTTGACTTTGTTTCCATTAACAAAATGATTTTCAGCAATTTTCAACATTTTGGAATCCGAGCTTTATATTTAATGAGAATATTTATGTTAAATTAATCTTAAATTAATTATTCGAATAAAACTTGGATTCTGACTCAAAAAATATCTTTCTAAATGTTTGTCTCGCATTGATGTTATTCATCTCTGGCGCAACATCATCATTCTCGCAGGAGAATGAGGATTTAGAAAAAGCCGAACTGAGGAATAAATATCAAAAAGAATTTATCGATCTGTACGATCAAAAACTCTATCTTCAGAGCCTAAGACCGGCCAAAGAAATTGTTGCTCTCACCCGAGAAATCTTTGGAGAAAAAAGTTATCGCCTTATAACCCCTCTAAATAATCTCGGCAGCACGTACTATATGATAGAAGAATATGAGCTGGCACAAGAGGTCTTCAGGGAATGCATTCAGCTCATCGAAGTCAATAGTAACATCATCTCGCCTGAACTTAGCTCTCCCCTATATGGAATAGCGCTTACACTCAATCGGTTTGGACAGTACGAAGATGCAATTAAAGTTCTTGATAGGGCGCTTAGAATTAATCATGTGAATAATGGCCTATACAACCCTGATCAAATCAAAATTCACGACAGCCTTACCGAGAGTTATGTTGGAAAAAAAGACGTTAAAAATGCAAATCATCATCAATCATTTCAGGTGTTTATTAGTAAAAAATATTACGGCATAAATAATTCTAATGTCGATGAATCACTGATTAAATTGGCGAAGTGGTATAAACGAACTGGACAAATATATTCTGAAAGAGAAATTCACAAAGAACTCCTTGATCGTCAAGAAACTAGGACGGGAGCTGATATGGCTTCACTGGTTGAAACGTATAAAAATCTATCTTTTTCTCATAGAAGAGAAGGGATAGATTTATTTCAAAGTACAAATCCACTCAAAGAAGCGCTCGAAGCGATTGATCTGATGGAAACTCCTGACTTGAGCCTTAAATTTGAAGTATTGCTTGATCTGGGCGATACCTATATTAGTTATGGAAGAATAATGTCCGCTAAAAAAGTTTACTTAGAATGCTGGAAGCTAATCAATGAAGATGAATCCATGAGGGAGGCTATTGAGGACAGATTTTCTAAGCCTGTTCGAGTGAGAAACATTGAAATCCCAAAAACCTATCCTCTTCCTCCAGTTGGTGAGGAGATAGGAAAAACCATCCCGGGCTCAATATCGATAAACTATGATGTTGACGAAAATGGGCAAACAATCAACATTGAAGTGATTGAATCAAACCCAGAAGGCATTATAGATAGAGAAGCAATTAAGATCATTGATAGAGTTATATATAGGCCAAAGTATAGCGAAGCTGAAGCTCAACCAACAGAAGGGCTTAATATTAGTCACCAATACAACATCCGAGTGACAGATATTGATAATGACATGGCTGAGCCGGTTGGGACTGATACAATCAAAGACACTTCAGATGCACCCTTAGAAAATCCAATTGAATAGTTCCTAATGACGTCGGCTAATCAAAGTTCTTGTGAAATAAAAGACAGATAAAAAAAGCAGGCTGATAATTCCCATTGCCCATCCAAAGGCACTGTTTCCAAAAAGATCCATTGCTCGACCAATGACTGGTGGGCCCAAAACTTCACCAATGGATAAAAAGAAAATAAAACTCGCATTTGCCGAGACAAGAATTTGGCCTTTGAATTGTTCCCCAAGCATGGTTAATCCCAACACATAAAATCCCATCGTGACGCCACCCAGAAGAAACAATAATAGTATTCTCATTACCGGTATATGAAAAAAAACTGGAATTAAAAATAAAACCAGAATCGCAATTGAGGTTAGAAGAATCATTAATTTCCTTTTGTCATACTTATCGGCAAGCCAGCCAATCAATAATGGAAGCAGCAGCTCACCCGATGCCAGCCAAGCAACGGTTCTCGATGCCGCAGAATAATCGTCATTCACGTATGGCAAGGCAAATATTGGCAATAGCCCAGCGCTTGCAGCGTAAAGGAATCCCATCATCCAACTTGAGCCCATGAGTATAGGGGAAGAAAAAAGATATTTAGAAAAAGAGACATTTTTAGGTGTTTCAAAATCGCCAATGTCCTTCATTGACCACAATGGAAAAGCAACGACTATCGCCAATGTAGCAGAAATATAAAACCCTCCGAATGTTTCTACTGATGTGAATGACATGATCAAAACACCGAGTATAAAACCCAGCGAAAGAAGAGAGGTATAGATTGCAATTATCCTTCCTCGATTTTTATCTTCAGCAAAGGAATTGATCCATATTTCACTCAAGACCCAAATGATCGTCGCAGCCAAACCAATTATGAATCGAAAGAAGAACCAAGCATACAAATTCTGAAACAACGGCAAAGCAAGAATCCCCAATGGTAGAGTTATCAAAGAAATTCTTAAGACGTTAATTTGTCCAAATCGGTTTACCATTCTTGGTAAGAATGGAGTGGTAACAGCAGCAGACAGGCCCATCATTGATGCGGCCAATCCAATGATCGAGGAACTGATGCCCCAACTCTTAAGTGTCAGTGTGCTGAGGGGAAGATTGATGCCTGCCACAATGCCGGCAAGTGAAATTGCAAGAATGACTCTTACAAGATTAAAAAAATTCTTAGGCAGCTTCATTCAGCCTATCTATTCAGAAAATTTTGGTAATCTTTTTTTCCTTTAATGACCAAAGCAAGAACTTCTTCTGAACGACCTCCAATTTCCTTTGCCAAACGCTGTGCCTGACCAACTGTGGCTATTTTCCAAAGGTCTCTCTCTTCCTGAGACAGCCTATAGACCTGAATTCCCATATTTTCTGCATTTTCAAGATTCTCAGCCTCTTCCTCTCTCAATTCCAATCTTGCCTGTTTCAAATTTGGCCACGATCCTTCGATGATTTCTTGTTGGTCTGGTGTTAGATTCTCCCACCATTCCTTTCTCGCCACCATGACAGACATACCCAGAGAGTGTTGAGTTAGTGTGTAATTTGGAGCCTCTTGTTCCTTTCCTGTTTTGACATAGAGAGCGATTGAATTATCTCCGGCGGTGATCAGGTCCGTTTGCAAAGATTGAACAATCTCGCCATAGCCCATTGGGATAAGATCAGCTCCAATGGCTTCTGCAAAGTATCTTGAGCTCAAACTGGCAGAGACACGATATCGCACGCCCTTTAGGTCGTCCGGTTTTAATACGGGTGACTTTGAATACACATGATGGAAACCAATTTCACTCCATGCAATAAACTTTAAGTTCTTCTGATCAAGCATTTCTGTGAAGATTGGGGTGAGATAGTTGTCATATATAAAATCAGCTTCCTCTGGAGTATCAAAGAGGTAAGGAGCATAAAGCAATGCTGTTTCCGGAACCAATGTTGAGACTATGATTGCCGATAAATTTGCAAACTGAACACGGTTTCTCCTCAATCCAGAGACTAAGTTCTCTTCAGAGCCAAGCTGGCCATAAACCAGCATTTTTGTCTGAATGTCTGGAAGTTTATCCTTCACTGACTGCTCAAAATCATAAAAGTGCTTAACACCGACTGTATTGGGTATGCCTGTTCCTCCAACAGTCATGTATAGCTCGTTTTCTTCTTTTGGTGAACCGCAAGCTCCCAATAAAAAAACCATAAGTAGGAGAATGAACGAAAGATTAACTTTAGGACTGAAAAACATGCACTGATTGTCTCATCAGAGCATGTTGGAGTCTATCTATGAATCAGATAAACTGGATTTTATTGATATGAAAATAAAAGAAACCAAAATCAAAATACCTTCTTATGAAATTACTTCAGAATCTGCCTATCTGAATAGAAGAAAGCTTATCCAATCGGTTGGATTATTATCATTGGGAGTTGGAATCAGTGAACCCGGCTTTGGTCAAGATCAATCGGTCCAAACACTGCAATCAATAAAGAATGAAAAGTATTCGACATCTGAGACCCCAAATAGCTACTCGGATATCACAACTTATAACAACTTTTATGAATTTGGTATGCAGAAAAGTGATCCGTACATGAACAGCGGAATGTTCGAGCCTAAACCTTGGAGTGTCGAAGTCTCAGGTGAAGCAAACATAACCGGTGCATTCGATATAGAAGACTTGATTGATTTTAATAAACTCGAAGAGAGAATTTATCGTCTGCGCTGTGTTGAGGCTTGGTCTATGGTTGTCCCATGGGTAGGGATACCCTTGTCAGCAATACTGAAGAAATTTGAACCCTTATCCTCTGCAAAATATGTTTCTTTCGACACAGTCTATAGACCTGATCAGATGCCTGGACAAAAGAGAAGAATACTGCGTTGGCCTTATACGGAAGGCCTAACTATTCAGGAAGCAATGCACCCTCTCACATTCATGGCGGTAGGCATATACGGAAAGGAGCTGCTCAACCAAAATGGTGCGCCGATGAGGTTGGTCATACCATGGAAATATGGCTTTAAAAGCATCAAATCCATCAATAAGATTCGGTTCCAAGAACGCCAACCAAAAACGAGTTGGAATATTTCAGCACCGCAAGAATATGGTTTCTATGCCAATGTCAATCCTTCGGTTGATCATCCAAGATGGAGTCAAGCCAGAGAGCGGAGAATAGGGACTGGTTTTTTTGGAGCAAAACAGCCAACCACTCTCTTCAATGGTTATGCAGACGAAGTGGCTGATTTGTACCGTGGCCTGAATCTAAGGAAATATTATTAATTTAAATTCTTTCAGAACGTCCTTGGTCATTTTAATGATGTTAGTGCCCTACTTTTTGCTGACATTAAAGTCACTCGGCTATCTATCGGGATTGGGAGCAAACCCAGTAGAGACTATCATCCATGAAACAGGCCTATGGGGGTTAAGATTTTTGATGCTAACTTTGCTTCTCACACCAATTGCTTATTATTCTAAAATTCCTTCGATTAATAAATTAGGCAAACCCGTTGGATTAATGGCATTTTTCTATTTGCTCAATCATTTTTTGACCTATGCAATGATCGATCAAGCAGGAGATTTGGGAGTGATCATTGTTGATATAATTGAAACACCCTATTTGATTGTTGGCTGGGGAGGTTTTCTTTGCTTGCTTGGTGTGGCCTCTGTCTCTTTTAAAAGATTAGAAAATTGGTTCAATCAAAATAGGTCTACGATCAGTGGGCTTGTTTACACCGCCACAGTGCTTGGTGTGTGGCATTTTTATTGGCAAGCTAAGGTGATTGAAATTGAATCACTCATATATTCAATTATGGTAACTGTATTAATCGTTTGGAGATTCAAGATTTCAACAAATCGATCTAGTTAGTTCTAAACTAAAATTAGATCAACTGCTCAATTTCTCCATGACGATCATACTCAAAAGCTCTTCGGTGAAGGATTGTAATTCATAGTCATGGTCATCAAAATTGTTGTGCATGAATAGAAATCGATAATTTTTCCCGGATGCAGTAGAAATATAACCAGCCAAACATCTTACTCCATTGAGTGTCCCAGTTTTCAGCTTCATTTGTCCGAGCAATAAATTAGATCGATAGATATTTTTTAAAGTGCCATCGATTCCAGAAATTGGAAGCATGGTCTTAATCTCTGAATATTTTTTATCTTGATCAATTTTTTCTATCAAGCTCATAATGGATTCTGGCCTTAAGCTGGTTTTCCTAGAGAGTCCCGATCCATTCTCAATAAAATTTTGATAGTGCCAATCAATGTTATTTCCCTTCATTGATTCGTATAATGACTTTCTTGTATTGCGGTACTCTTTTCTTATTGAATCTCCTGTCAGACTCAAAAAAATATTTCTTGCGGTTAAGTTATCACTCTCCTTCAGCATTAATCTCAAAGCACTATCGAGATCATTTGAATATATATCAGCAATTAAGAGGCTCTTGTTTGATTTCCTTTTTCTCTTAAAATAACCATTTAGTTTACCGCCAGAATCCAACCAGATTTTCTTGAAGGCTCCAAAAAAATAATGCTCGGTTTTAGTAATTGCTAGATCGTGGTCTATTTCTGAGCATGCAGCAGGAAATAATCCATCAATCACAATCGTGAGAATTTTTTTACGCAATTGTTCTCTAAAACTTACTTGTGATCTAAAATTTCTACAATCACCAGGTCCAATCGATAAATTGTTTTGAATTTTTATACCGTCCGGAAGAAATAGGGGGCTTATGTCTATTTTTTTTGTTTTAGGATTGATAGAAAAATTTAGATCCATCTTATTTGAATTAATAATCAGTGAGGAATGCATTGTGTTGTATGGCCTCATAGGGCTTTGATCAAATGATCCGGTGGAATTCTTTCGTTGTTTAAAAAATGACAGATCCAAATAAATGCCATCAGAGATTTCGTCTATACCTTTCTCCCTAATTTCACTAACTAAGTCTTCAAGATCCCCTATTGAGAAGTTTGGATCTCCGCCTCCAACGATCAAAAGATGATCAATCTTCTTCTTATTCTTAAATTTTTGATCAATGTATGCTTCTGTTTTCCATTGAAATCTCTTGTCCAAAAGATCCATCGCAGCAAAAGCTGTGAAAAGCTTTGTCACCGAACCAGGGCTTCTTGATGTTCTTGGATTGATTTCAATCAATCTTCTATCGGATTCTGTATCTTCCAAGATGATGCTTAGTTTGCTCTCTGGTATCTGATGTTTTTTGATTAATGCTTTAACTTGGTATTGCCCAAAAACATGCGAAGAGGAAACAAAACTAATTGCGAGTATTAGAAACTTAAAGAGATCCTGGTAATTGATGATTGGGAGACGCACTCACATCATTCTATAAGATCACCTATAGCTGTCTAGTAAATTCTTGAGTGCTTTTTTGCCTGGGCAAAGTGTTTTGTGATCTATTGAATTCAATGGTTCATCAATCATATTTTCTGTATCAGTGAAGTCTTGCTGCGATTCATCGATATATAGCAAACCGGTCAGTAATTCTCCTTCTTCTGAAGCAGCCCGAATATTTTTTACAGAATCACCACGAGATTGAGGAGAATATGATTCATCAGTTTTTCTAAGGATTACTCTTCCGCCATCGTGAAGGTCAACTTCAATGCTGGAGCCCTTTTCATAGTTCACTTCAATCTCATTGAATGGAGCAATATAGTCTGTATAAACTGCTTCACGCTTGGATTCTCTTGTGCTCATATAGCTCTTGGTAGAGCCTTCGTGATCATTAAAAGTCACACAAGGTGAAATGACATCAACCATTGCAAAACCTTTGTGCATAAGTCCCGCTTTTAAAAGTGGCACAAGTTGGTCTTTGTCTCCTGAGAAGCTCCTGGCAACGAATGTCGCTCCCAATGCAATTGCAACTTGGCAAGGATCAATAGGAACCTGTTTATTGGCCTCCCCTTTTTTTGCAGTTGAGCCGACGTCTGCAGATGCAGAGAACTGGCCTTTGGTTAGCCCATAAACACCATTGTTTTCAATAATATAAAGCATATTGACGTTTCTTCTGATTGCATGTGAGAACTGACCCATCCCAATTGATAATGTATCCCCATCACCAGATACGCCAATACAAAATAGCTCTTTGTTTGCAGCATTGGCTCCAGTTGCAACCGATGGCATTCTTCCATGCACGGAGTTGAATCCATGCGATTGGTTTGCAAAGTATGCCGGCGTCTTTGAGGAACAACCGATTCCACTCATCTTTATCATCCGATGTGGAAGAATATTTAAATCAAAGACTGTCTGTATGATTGCTCCTGTAATGGAATCATGTCCACAACCTGCGCATAACGTCGACATTGCACCTTCATAATCTGTATATGTCATCCCAAGTTCGTTCTTGGGTGCATTGCTTAGGGCGATGTTGGGTTTTTTTATGTAACTCATGCTGCCTTACCTGTGGAGACTTCTTTCATAATTCTTTCTATCACATCTTTGGAGAAAATTGGTATCCCATTGTATAAGCGAATTGATTTCAGTTTACTTGAATCACATGAGGTCTCTGTTTGTAAAAGTTTTTTAAGTTGGCCATCGCGGTTCTGCTCTATCACAAATACTCTTTCATGCGCATCAATAAATTTCTCAACCTCGTCAGAGAATGGGAACGCCCTTACTCTAAGGTAATTAAAATCATGTCCATCTTTAGACATGAGATCTCTTGCCTCTCTAATCGCGTCATCGCAACTCCCAATGCTAAGAATTGCCATTTTGTTTTTCTTTTTAAAATCTTTGATTGGGCTAGGCACCAATGATTTGGCTGTCTCCCATTTGATGAGCAACCGATCTACCACATCTTGATACTCGTCTGCGTCTTCGGTATATCCACCGAATTTATTGTGTCCCGAGCCTCTAGTAAAATATGCTCCCTTAGGGTGAGTGCCCGGAATTGTCCTGTATGGAATACCGTCTCCATCGGAATCCAAATAACGATGGAATTGCTCGATCTTCTCAAGATCGTCCTGATCCAACACCTTGCCTCTGTTGGGTACGTATTTATCGTCCCATTCCAAATCTTTGATCATCCAGTCATTCATCCCGATGTCTAGATCACTTAGAACAAAGACTGGTGTTTGGAGCTGTTCCGCAATATCGAATGCATTCACTGATAGGTAAAATGCTTCCTCCGGGTTAGCGGGATAAATACAAACATGCTTGGTATCGCCATGCGATGCATATGCACACGATAGGATGTCGCATTGTTGTGTTCTCGTTGGCATCCCAGTTGATGGTCCCGTTCTTTGAACATCAAAAATCACGGTTGGAATTTCAGCATAGTAGCCAAATCCTATGAATTCGTTCATAAGAGAAATGCCGGGACCGCTTGTTGGTGTAAACGATCTAGCTCCGTTCCATCCGGCTCCCAACGCCATACCAATTGCTGCCAACTCATCTTCGGCTTGGATAACCGAGTAGTTGTTCTTTTTTGTTTTCTTGTCAACTCTGAAAGCTGCACAGTATCTGGAAAATGCATCCATCAGTGATGTAGAGGGGGTGATAGGATACCAAGAGCCGACCGTTGCACCGGCATAAAGACATCCGAGTGCTGAAGTGGCATTCCCATCAATGATAAAGTGATCTTTGGTTTTGTTTGTTGCTAGTGCTTTAAACTTTAGAGGACACTCAAAATTCTCTTTAGCATAATCATGTCCCATTTCTAACGCTTGCTTATTCGCTTCGATGAGGTGTGTTTTTGAACCGAATGTATCCAGCAATAGTTGTTCAATGACTCCCATGTCCATCTCAAGCAATGCTGCCAACACTCCAACATAAGTTGTATTCTTCATCAATGTCCTTGCTCTTGCCGTATCGAAAGCTTCGTTGCACATCTTTGCCAAGGGTACCCCTAAAACAGTAATGTCATCTCTCGTCATCAGTGTATCTCTCGGCCATGAAGAATCGTAAATGAGGTATCCGCCAGGCTCAACAGCGCTTAGGTCCTCATCATAGGTTTGTGCATTCATGGCAACCATAATGTCGACACTGCCAGATGGAGCAAGATAACCATTTTCATTGGCTCTGACTTCATACCATGTTGGAAGCCCTTGGATATTTGACGGAAAATAGTTCTTACCAACTACCGGGATTCCCATTCTGAACAAGCTTTTCATAAACATTCCATTTGCACTGGAAGAGCCTGTTCCATTTACATTCGCAAACTTCACCGTAAAATCATTGCTTTTCGGTGCACTCATCAGACAGCCTTTTTGGTTTCTTTTGCTGCATCAATTGCTTCATCGCTTGCATATGGAACCTGAAGGGTAAATTTCTTCATATCCCAAGCAGCGGTTGGACAACGCTCTGCGCAGAGGCCGCAATGAATACAGACATCCTCATCCTTAACCATTACTCTCCCAGTTTGAGGCAAGTCTTCTGATACATAAATCGCTTGGTCAAGATTGTCTGCTGGGGTTTTAATCTTTTGCCTAATTGAAGATTCTTCATCATTTTCTGTAATTGTTAAGCAATTGACAGGGCAGATATCGATGCATGCATCGCATTCAATGCATAAACTTGCAACAAAGTCAGTTTGGATATCGCAATTTAGGCACCGCTCCACTTCCCTTTTGAACTGACCTGGTTCATACCCCAGTTCTACTTCGATATTGATGTCCTTAAAACGTTTTTGCATGGGAATGGTTGGTACTTCGTATCGATCATCGTAATCGAAGTCATTGCTGTAACTCCACTCATGGATTCCCATCTTTGCGGTTACCAGATTCATTCCATGGGGCAGCCTATCAGTCAATGATTCTTTGTTGCAATACTTATGAATTGAGATTGCCGCTTGATGTCCTTGCTCAACGGCTTCAATGATATTCTTGGGCCCAAACGCTGCATCGCCGGCAAAAAATACGCCCTTGAGTGTTGATTCATATGTTATTGGATCTACAGCTGGAACTTCCCATTGATCAAATTCAATGCCAAGATCTCGTTCAATCCATGGAAACGAGTTTTCCTGCCCAATGGCTAAAATGACTGTATCGCATGGGATAATTGCTTCATCAACTTTTCTGGATTGTTTTTTTCCATCATCATCAACCGAATATTCCATTATGGAAAAACGCATGCCGACTAGCTTTCCGTCTTCGACAATGTATTCTTCTGGAGAATGGCATAGTACCAAATCAACATTTTCCTCCAATGCCGGCTCCAGTTCCCAATCCGACGATTTCATTGCATGTCGTTCCCCGCGATAAATGACTTTCACATCTTTTCCGCCAAGCCTTAGGGACGTTCTGCAACAATCCATGGCAGTGTTGCCTCCACCAATAATCAAAACTTTCTCTCCCACTTCATCAATGTGGTCAAATGCCACCGACTCCAACCAAGCAATGCCAATATGAATTTGATCGGTGTCGTATCTTCCGGGCAAGTCTAGCTCTCTGCCTTTTGGCGCTCCTGTGCCTACCAAAACTGCGTCATAATCCTCATTTAAAAGATTTTTCAAACTTTCTATTGAGTGATTCAAGTGCAGATTAATGCCCTGTTCTACAATCACATCAAATTCTTCATCAATCACATCTGGCGGTAATCTGAATTTTGGTATGTTACTCCTTATCAACCCTCCCATCTCGGGAAGCGATTCAAAAACATCCATCTCATAGCCAAGCGGAAGGAGATCATTTGCCACTGTCATTGAGGCACAACCTGCACCAATGATGGCAATCTTTTTGCCATTTTTTTGTTCGGGGACAGGAGGGAGATAGGGCTTAAAGTCGTCCTTGAGATCACCCGCAACCCTTTTCAATCTGCAAATTGCAACGGGTTCTTCGTCCACTCTGGCTCTTCTGCAAACCGGCTCACAAGGTCTGTCGCAAACCCTGCCTAAAATTCCAGGAAAAACATTCGATTCTCTATTCAGAAGGTAAGCTTGTGTATATTCTCCTTGAGCAATATGTCTGATATAGCCTGGAACGTCTGTGTGTGCTGGGCATCCCCATTGGCAATCAACGACCTTATGGTAGTATTCTGGATTTTTTGTGTCTGTAGGTTGCATGACCTGATATAGCGTTCTATAAAGGTAATATAATTCGAAAATTAAACGTAAAAAGTTTTATTTTAACTGTCTCTAACAACCCTATTGGATTAACAAAAGAGATTATATATCTAGATCCTAGAAAAAACGATAGTTTTTAATGGCAAAAATTATTTTATTGGTGCTGGAACTCCAGCCTTTTTCCTTGCGGTTCGGTCAATATTCTCCCTCTTTCGTAGACCTTAGATCCATTCACGAACGTCATCTCGATTGAGGAATCAAAACAATGGCCCTGAAAAGGGCTCCATCCACATTCGTACATGATGTTGTCCTTTGTTACTTCAAACTTGCCATTTGGATCAACCAATACTAAATCAGCCCAATAGCCCTCTCTGATATAACCCCTATTCTTAACTCCGTATCTATCAGAAACAGCGTGGCTGGTCTTTTTTACAATTGTTTCTATGGGTATGTCATTCTTTCGACTCAACTCAAGTAAAGCCAGCAATGAATGTTGCACAAGCGGTATTCCTGATGGGCAGTCTGGGTATGGTTTTTGTTTTTCCTCTATTGTGTGAGGTGCATGATCCGTGGCAATAATGTCAATGCGGTCTTCTTTTAAAGCATCGATAAGAGCCGATTGATCGTCTTCTGTTTTTATCGCTGGATTGCAAACCACCATGCTGCCCAATTCATCGTATGCATTGTCATTAAAATACAAATGATGAACACAAACCTCAGCAGTAATTTTCTTTTGGTGATCGCCTGTTTCAAAAAGTTCCATTTCCCTCGCTGTGGTCAAATGAAGCACGTGCAAATTTGAATCGTGCTTTTTAGCAAGATTTACTGCTTTCGATGAAGATTTATAGCAACACTCAACCGATCTAATATTTGGGTGCTCTCCAATCGGTATGTCATTGTTGTATTTCAATTTTGCGGCTTCTATGTTCTGCTCAATGATTGGGGTATCTTCGCAATGTGTAACAATCAGGACCGGTGATTTCTCAAAAATCTCTTCCAGTGCATTTTCATCATCAACCAAAAGATTCCCCGTCGAAGCACCCATAAATATCTTGACCCCGCAAGCTTCACCCGGTTGGAGCGACTTGATTTCATCGATGTTTTGATTGCTCGATCCCATATAAAAAGCAAAGTTTGCATGGGCTTTGCCAGCGGCAATCTCGTATTTCTGAGATAAAAGTTCTCTGGTAAGGGTTGGAGGATTTACATTTGGCATGTCCATAAAAGACGTAACTCCACCGGCAATCGCAGCCATAGATTCGGACCGGATCCCGCCTTTGTGTGTTAATCCGGGCTCCCTGAAATGAACCTGATCGTCAATCAAACCAGGAAGGAGCCATTTGCCCTTTGCGTCAATAATTTCAGTGCCATCTGTAGCAGAAATCTCTTTGCCAATTCTCTCAATCCTTCCATTCTTGATTAATAGATCTTGTTCGACGATTTTGCCTTCATTGACGATGGAAGCATTGATAATTAGTATCGCTTGATTGGTCATAGGGTTATCATAATATGGATTCAATGAATTGACTATGATTGAGCTTGAGTATCTTTTCAAAAAATAAAACATTTTATGGTTGGTATGTAGCAATAAGCTGCAGCTTGGTTTACTTCTTTGTAAATTCTATGACGCTTTTTGTTCCACAAAACTTATTTCCAAGATTGATGGAAGAATTTTCTATCAATCAAGCAGAGGTCAGTCTGACTGTTGCCAACACTCTCTTTTATGCCTCCTTTCTCTCCCCGATCTCAGGAATATTGATTGACAAATATGGTGTAAAAATTGTCATAAGGATTGGCATCATCATTATGGCTCTTATTTACAGTTTTTATCCGTTTGCAAGTTCCATTGATACCTTGTACAGACTTCATATCTTAATGGCTGTTGGTTTGGTGATGTCTGGTTTAGGGCCTAATGTCATTATCGTATCCAGGTGGTTTAGAAAACACAGAGGTAAAGTCGTTGGCATGGTGGTTGCAAGCTCAAGTTTGGGTGGCGCTACCATGCCATTACTCATCTCTCCAATCGTAAATAATCCCGATCTGGGATGGCGCTGGGGCTTTGGATTGCTGTCAGTCCTATTTTGGTTATTTGCTGTAATACCTGTATACAAAATAATACAACCCGATCCTGAGTCTATGGGGCTTAATCCGGATGGGGAAGAGTCGAGTGATGAAATTATAATTGAAGCGAAAGATACAATACCGCTAAAGCATGCTCTTTTATCCAGAGCATTGTGGTGTCTTGGAATTGGTTCTGCCTGCCTTTGGTTTTCTATTCAGGGCCTGAATAGTCAGATTTCAATCTTTTTTGAACAAGAAGCAGGATTCACGGCTCAACAATCGGTATTCCTATTCTCCATTCTTTTCTGGTTTAGCTTTATAGGCAAATTTGGATTTGGCGCATTGAGCGATAAACTTCCAAAAAGAAAAGTGTTGTTGCTGAGTTCAATTGTTCTATTCTTAGGATCATTGCTCTTATTTGATTTTTCATCTTCCGAGCTTACGCTTACAAAAAATACGACTCAGTTGAGTCTTTTTACGATATGTTTTGGTCTGGGTTTTGGCGGAAGCTTCAGCATGATCCAGCTTGTTGCTGTTGAGACTTTTGGTCAAGAATACCTGGGAAGAATTTTGGGAATAATCACACTGATTGACGGACTTGGTGCAGCTTATGGCACGAAACTATTGAGTGAACTGGCTGTGGATTCAGGAAGTTACCTGCTTCCATTTGGAGTGGTCTCAGCAGTTACATTTTTTGCAATTATTAACGTCTTTTTCATAAAACCATTGGAAGCATCAAAAAGTTAATTTAATTCAAATTTGTAAACAATTCGATTTGTCGTTAGCCTATTAAGTAGTTATGAGAGGGGAATCTAGTTCATTCAAAATAAGACCAATGTCAGGCGGATGTGGTGCTGAGATTAAAGGCGTAGATCTTTCTAAACCTCTCGAAAAAGAAGAAAAAGCACTCATCGAAAAAGCTTGGCTAGATCATCAAGTCTTATTCTTTAGAGATCAACCACTGACAGCTGAAGAGCATGTTAATTTTGCAAAAAACTTTGGCGAACTCCAAGGACCTGGCTATATGCCAACATTGGAAGACTACCCAAATGTATATGTTCAGGAATACCCCGACCTTTTTAAAGGGATCGTTTCTGATGTAGATTGGCACATCGATGCCTCATTCCTTGAGAAACCACTTAAAGGTGCTGTCTTATATGCTATCGATGTTCCTGAAACTGGTGGTGACACGACATGGGTTAATTTATATGAAGCCTATGAATCATTGTCAGACTCAATGAAAGACCTTTGCTCAAATCTAACAGCCGTTCATGATAATTTTCATAAAAACCTTCTAAGTGTAATTGAAACATACGGCAGCAAAGGTTATGAGATGGCAAGAAAGGCAACGCCACCAAGAGAACATCCTCTGGTCTGCACCCATCCTGAAACAGGAAAGAAATGCCTTTTTTACAGCGAGCTAATGGTCTCTCATTTTAAAGAGTTGAGTGCTGATGAAGGGAAATATCTTAGAGGCTTTCTAATTGACCACATAAAAAAACCTGAATTGGCTTGTCGATTTAAATGGGAAAATCATTCTGTGGCCTTCTGGGATAATCGGTGCACTGCTCACAGAGGAATATTTGATTTTGGAGAGGCTCACCGTCTGATGCATCGAGTGGCTATCCAAGGCGAAACCAAACCCAATTAATCATGTGGATTAAGAAGTTTCATAAGGACGACTCAGAAGACTCAAGAACACCTATTCCCACTCAGGTTGTATCGAATGAGGAATACTTGCCAAGACCACAAACACCAGACCAAAAAAAGGTTGAAGCCATCATTCATGAAATGGCTGAGAAATATAGCAAAAAAGTGGGGTTATCTAGAAGAGATTTTCTAAAAACAACCAATGGGATGGCGCTCGCATTTGTAGCAATGAATCAAGTCTTTGGAAACTACTTTGAGGCACATGCCGAAGAGCTGACGGATATTTCAGCAATTTCAGAATTAACAAATAGAAATCAATTCATCTTTGATGTTCAGACCCATCATGTTGCCACTGGGAAAACAGAACCACTCGGATTTAGAATCATGGCATGGCCATTCAACGAGGAGCTCAAAGGAAAGAAGCCCGCAAAAGATGATCTTAGGTTTAATAATTACGTCAAAGAGATTTTTCTAGACAGCGAGGTCTCAATTGCATGTCTGAGTGGCATAGCCTCTAAGGTCCTTGATGTCATTAATGTCGATGAAATGGTCGAATCACGAAACACCATTAATAACATGGCTGGATCAAATCGCATGGTTTGTCATGGGCCAATTGCGCCTTATGTTCCAAATTTCTTGGAAGAAGCCGAAAGGCAAGCAACAGAGTTAAATGTCGATGCTTGGAAATTTTATACTGGTGTATTCAATATGGATGAAGAATACAGCTGGTGGATGGATGATGAGGAACTTGTATACCCCTTTTATGAAAAAATTAAATCATGGGGGAAAAATATTGTCTGTGCACACAAAGGCCTACCATTTAGACCTCCTAGACCTGGTGAAACGGACTATACCCATCCCAGGGATATAAAAAAAGCCTCAAAAGATCATCCTGAAATAAATTTTGTGATTTATCACTCGGCTTTTAGAGATCAAAATATGGGTCTGCCACCAGAAGATGAATATTTGAATGAAAATGCATACCTGCCCTATACCAGCGATCTATGCAAAGACAGAATTGAAAATCCACACATGACTAATGTTTTTATGGAACTGGGTACCACCTTTGGGCATACAGTGATCACTCATCCAAAAATATGCGCTCATCTCCTTGGGCAGATCATCAATGCATTTGGTGTCGATCGTATTTTGTTCGGGACAGATGCTATCTGGTGGGGCTCGCCCCAATGGCAAATAGAAGCATTCAGAAGATTCCAAATTCCAGAGGAGATGCAAGAAAAATTTGGATATCCAGAAATCACTGAAGAAGACAAAGCAAAAATTCTTGGCTTGAATGCGGCAAAGTTGTATTCAATTGATGTGGAATCAAGCATTCAAAAAATTTCAAATGATCGAATGACCCAACTTAAGAACTCTTATCTGGCTGAGGGCGGAAAACCCAGCAATAATATTTATGGTTGGGTGATGACTTAATCTTTTGGGCTCAAGTCGATGGCCCTACCCTGCATGTGATTGACAGACTTTATTCCCAATAGTTTTGCTATTGTAGGCGCTACATCGGTCATGTGAATTGGTCCGATTCTCTCATTTCGAACTCCAGCACCAAATGCTCCAAAAATTGCATGCATTTCCTTGAGATCTGGGTCATATCCATGCATACCTTTTGGTCCATCCAATGGGTTATTATTAAACATATATGGAGGCTCCGTTGTTACAATCAAGTCGCCTGTTCGAGTGGGATGATTCATGTGGAATGATGCTGGGAGATTTTCTCTTCTATAGGCCTTGATATGGAGTTGTGTTGAAAGCAACTCTAATGCCTGAGCTCTCTGAGTTTTATCTTCGATGAATATGTGTGCTACTGCCGGTCCTGAAGAAAGAATGTAATTAATTTCAATTGAGTCTAGTACTTCTTTAAGTGAGATGTATTTATTGACATTGATCATGCCATGGTCACTCACCAGAAGTAAAGTCAGGTAATCCCAAGCATCAATTTCTGTCAATCGAGAAAAGAGCAGTCCTAGCATTTCATCTTGTCTGACCATTTGATCAAAAATCTTTTTATGATCTGTGCCGTAAATATGCCCAACTGAGTCTGTGCCATCCCAATAGGTCATGATCAATTTTGGTCTGATTGCTTCGTCCATATCTAACCAAGCGATTACTTGGTCAATTTTTTCCTCTTCCTTGATATTCGCATCAAAAGGAGCATATTTATATTTTGCCTGCCAGCCATTCCATTGTGTCTCTGAGCCAACCCAGAAATATACTCCACTTGTAATGCCTTCTTGTTCAGCGAGTATCCATATTGGGGGACTATCAATCAGATTTGCGTCATCTGGATAACTGTGGAAACCTGACTCTCGATCATAAAAAGAATTATGAAGAATTCCATGACGATCAGGATAAACACCAGTTGCCATGCTTACATGGCCAGGATAAGTTGTGGATTGATAAACGGGTGTCATGAACTCGGCTCTGATCCCCTCATTTTGAATCCTTTGAAATGTCTTCAATTCTTTCAAATCCCATGCATCATTGGTCATTCCATCCATGGAAATCACAATAACAGTATGATCTTTCTCTGCGATGAGCAGAGAAGAGAAAACAACAAAAACTAGAGCTAAGGCAACTCTCATAAAATAACTTTTTTACTCTGGTTTTTTAAACCTAAGTGTGAACCGATCGCTCTCACCAATCTCACTAAGCGCTATCTTTTGTTCATCGTTTTGAGCTCTGTAAGTCGGGGCTAATGTCCAAACCCCTTCTGGATGATTTTTAGTGTCCAATCGATTCGCATTCACTTCAGAAGAATCATCTAAAATGAATCCCGCTGCTTCAGCAATTTTAACCATGTAGCTCTGATTGACGTAACCTGATTTTGATGAGGGATCTTGTGGAACCAACTCATCACCTCTATGTTCAACAACTCCAAGCACACCGCCTGGCTTAAGCATTTCATAAAAAGCCTTCATTGCTATATGTTCTTGTCCTCGAGCCATCCAGTTATGGATATTTCTGAATGTCAGAACCATGTCAACTGTTTCGGGATCAGACACTTCAATTTTGTCAGGCAGCATTAGGACCCCGTGCTTAACGTTGCTATATAGATCAGGTCTCTTTTCCAATTTCCCCAAAAATATCTTGCCCATCCTCTGGACAAAAGCACTATCAGAATTCAAGTCAAATGATGCTGAAATATACTGCCCTTTTTCATTTAGGTAAGGTGCAAGGATTTCTGTATACCATCCAGCAGAGGGCCATACTTCGACAACTGTCATTTCAGATTCAATCCCAAAAAATTCAAGAGTTTCTTTAGGGTTTCTATAAATATCTCTTGATTTGTTTTGCTCAGAGCGATGATCGCCAGCGATCACGCTATCGAGTGATTTTGATTCCGCATACTGATGGCCTAATGTGATCAAAAGGACAAGAAGTGCTGTGCATAATTTTTTCATTTCCATCGATTGCCTCAATTATTTAATTTCTTTTCTTTCTCATTATCACTGCTAAAACTGGTGCCAGTATAACACCCGCGATAAATCCTCCTATATGAGCACCAAATGCAACGCCTCCATCAGATCCTGAAAAAGAACTATTAATTAATTGTAAAACAAACCAAAAGATTAATACCACAAAAGCAGGCAATCTTAAAACTTGTAAGAAGAAGCCCAAAGGAATTGCGACTCTGATTGATCTTTTGGGAAAAAATACCATGTAAGCTCCCAAAATACCCGAGATAGCTCCGCTTGCTCCAATCATTGGAACTGTTGATGAAGGATCAGGAAGTGCCTGACTAAGCGCTGCGACAATGCCGCAAACGATATAGAAAATAACGAATACTGGCTTACCAAGAATGTCTTCGATGTTGTCTCCAAAAACCCATAAATAAAGCATATTACCGATCAAGTGCATAAAACCTCCATGAAGAAACATGGAAGTAATGACTGTCATTTCAGGGCTAACCCATCTTAACTCCTGTGGGAGCAAAGCACCTTGAAGCAAGCTGGCTGGAATCACTCCGAGTGCATATATAGCAAGTTTTACATTAGGGCCAAGGCTAAACTGCCACAAAAAGACTGCTATACAAGAACCAATAATCACATACGTAATGACTGGGGTGGATCGTGTAGGATTATCGTCGGCGAGAGGAATCATTTATTCAGAATGTGCAACGTGGTTTTCTTTCAACTGCATTATATAGTTCTAGAGATTCAGATAACTGACTTGAGAGCCCTTTGATTCGATTGCCGGACGAAGGATGTGAAGAGACAAACTCTAGGTTTGGACGATTACTGTCTTCTTGCATTTTCTTCCATAAGCTAAGGCTGGCAAAAGGATTGAACCCTGCCTTGGCCATTAACTGCAATCCAGTTTTATCTGCATCAGATTCTTGTTTGCGGTTAAAAGGTAAATTTAGTCCGTATGTAGAGAGTATCTGAGACATAGTATTGACTGCATTGATTTGATTATTCATCTCATAAATATCAGCTTGAGACCTAATCTGTCTATTTGACATATTCCCAGCGATTACAGCCATACCAATAGTCGTACCGACTTTAGTGCGCATTTCACGTTTCGCACGTTCATAGGAATGTTTCTCTGTGACATGGGCAATCTCGTGTCCGATAACCGTAGCAAGTTCGTCTTGATTTGATGCTACTGTAAAAAGGCCTGTGTAAACACCCAATTTTCCACCAGGCATGGCAAAAGCATTTACCCCTGGATTCTCAAAAACCTCTATCTCCCAGTCTTGATCTACAAATGGCTCATCAAGTTGTCTTATGATCTTTTTGGCTATGCAATTTACTTGAGTTCGCTTACTCAAGTCTCTAGATATTGGCAAAGATGTCTTCATTTGCTCCCATGCTTTCTCAGACTCAATCTCAATCTCTCTTTCGCTGACAAGCAATGCTGCATTAACTTGGGATGCATGTAAAAATACAAGCACAAGAAATAAACTTTGAGTAACCACTTTTGCCTTATCCATGCTTTTTCTTTTCCAAATTGATAAAAGCCCTATCAGCACGATAGCTGGAACGAATCAATGGCCCTGCGACTACTTCTTCAATCCCAATTTTTCTGCCTATGTCAGAATATTCTTTAAATTCATCTGGATGGATGTAATTTTTGACTGGAAGGTGGTTTTTTGTCGGGCGCAGATATTGACCGAGCGTTAATATTTTGACTCCACTATTAAAAAGATCTTTCATTGTTTGAACAACCTCATTCTTTTGCTCTCCAAGACCAAGCATCATGCCACTCTTACTAACAAAACCTTTTTTAGTGGAATGAGAAAGCATTCGTAGCGTCTGATCATAACCCGCTCTGGGGTCTCTGACGGTGCGTGTTAATCGCTCAACTGTTTCAATATTTTGTGAAAAAACATCCAGACCGCTTCCTAAAAGAATATCCAAATGGGTCAGATTACCCTTAAAATCTGGAGATAAGACCTCAATGGTAAGATCAGGTGATAATGTTTTTGAAGCACTAACACAACGAGCAATATGAGAAGATCCTCCGTCTGAGAGATCGTCCCGATCCACAGAAGTTAAAACAACATAATCAAGTGACATAAACGCAATTGTGTCTGCAATATTCTTGGGCTCGTCTTTATCTAACCATCCACTTGGATTGCCTGTATCAACAGCACAAAACTTACACGCTCTCGTGCAAACGCTTCCCATAACCATTAACGTTGCAGTCTTGTGATTCCAGCACTCAGCAATATTGGGGCACTTGGACTCTTCACATACACTGCTCAAATTAAGTTTCTGAACTCTTTTTCTCAAGGAAATAAAATTTTTGCCAGAAGGGATTGGGACCTTGAACCAATCGGGTTTTTTTAAGCTCTTTTCATTACTGAATTCGACAGAAACCTTGATCCCGTCCTTGATGGCTTTTATGCCATTCTGATGACGGTATTTTTCACCGCTGATAGGCTTGAGTGTATTATTATCCATAATGACCATATAAAAGAATTATAGTTGACTTTACAAATCCTGAACACATCAAAGAATAAATGATCACAAGAAAACCACATTTTTATATGTTTTTCATAATCCTATGTTCTTGTATTTTATTCTTTCTTTCAGAAACTGCAGCTAGTGCAAAGACATTAGATGACCTCCAAAACTTGGAAAAAGGCTCTGTCTCGATAAAGCTTGATTCAAATGAAAGTATAGAATTCAAAGTACTTATTGCTGAATCAAACAAAGACAGAAGAAAAGGCTTAATGCATATCGAGTCCATGCAAGAAAATCAAGGAATGTTGTTCGTATTTAATCCTCCAAGAAAAGTCTCTATGTGGATGAGAAACACGCCAATGACATTGGACATTCTGTTCATCGATAAAGATGGAAAAATCATTAATATTGAGAAAAATACTACGCCCTATTCGACAAAAGCACTCTCATCTAGAGGCACCATTCAGTGGGTTTTAGAAATCGCTGGTGGTCTATCAGAAAAATTAGGTATCAAAACTGGTGATGTCCTTTTATTAGATTCTATAAAGGACCGCGTCGGAGAATAGTCCACCATCTTGCAATATTCAGCAAACTCATTAATGATCCTGCAAAATAGGTCAATGCAGCGGCTCGAAGTATTTCTCTAGCTCTATCAGAATCACCTTCCTTAAGAAAATCGCTGCTCTCAAGCATTGGCATGGCTCTCGAAAAACTTGCATCCCATTCAGTCGGTAGTGTAATCAAATGAATTATTGAACTCATACCTAGTGTCATGAATCCGCCCAGGAACATAATCAAGCCAGATTGTGGAATACGTGTTATGAGGGTGACAAAAGGTGCTGCCATGAGAATAAATGCACCAATCCTTTGTGCGGGTGCCATGAGTTTAACAAGCTTAGTTCTTAATGAAAGCGGGAAATACTTTGTTGAGTCCTGATGAGCATGTCCAACTTCGTGTGCAGCAACTACAATCGAAGTTAACGATCCCGAAACCATTTTATCCTCGGTCAATCTAACGGTCTTAGAAATTGGATCATAATGATCGCCTATTTCTGTAGATTCAACCTTCACATCATTTAGATTAAGTGCATCCAGGAGTTTTCTCGCAAAGTCTGAACCAGTAATTAGGTATCTATCACCCGGATCATGATACTTCTTCATAACCCTTTGCACCCATATCGAAGGGAAAAATAGGAGCAAGAAGATGATCAAAAAAGTGATCAGATAGCCCATGGACTATTACTCTACTCTTTTGACTCTGACAGAGGAATTCAAGCCTTCAATCTTGAGCATGTAGGTATCACTCACCCTGCTTCTTTTTATCGTGATTGTAGGATTGCTTATCTTAACTCTGAGAACTCCGGCGCTGCTTTGTTGCCATACTTGTCCATTCTCAAGGTTAAATTTTGTGTAACCATCCCAACCCTTGAACTCTCCCAGTATTCTTGACTGTATGCTGTCTCTTTCATCTCGAATAATTAGGCCAAAGTTATCGCCAGATTTTGAGGCCTGCGATGAGTCATCTTTAGCAACGGTTTCTGTTTCTTTTTCTTCTTTTTCATCATTTGTATTCTCAGAAGATCTTCCCAGCCTAGATAGCAATCCAGACCTTTCTCTGACTGGTTTTACGTTTTGCACTTCTGGATTTTCAGTGATTCTGTCATAGCATTGTAGTCGAATTAAAGAAACAGAAATCTCAGAGCACTCTTTTAGTTTTTGCTCAAGGGATTGTGCGTGAGACTGAGCATTAAATACGAGTATAAATACAAGTAAAAATATGCCGAAAATTTTGTTTGTTATCATTTAATTCTCTGGGTTTTCTTCAGATAACAATCATACATTTACTGATTTAACGTTGAAAGGAAAATTAATAGGGAGAAGTCATATATTTTGAAGAATTTTGGTTTATTTGTTGTTTTTATGCGACATATATTAATATTATAAATATATATCAACAACTTATATCAATACTTTTATATAAAATAAATCATTTATAGCTTGCTTAAGTCATTTGAATACCGGAAAATACTATCATATTTACGTTTAGGGGGACGTGTCTAACCTTATAGCTACTCGCGCCCTAAACATTAATATTTAATTAACTCAATAAAATAAGAGAGGAACTAAATGAATACTTCTTTATTTGAAAGAGCTAGGTATCTGTTCATCACTTTGAGTGCTGTTGCTGTGGTTTTTGCCATACCAACGTGGGCTCAGGATGAAGACGAAGATGCTGCTGAGCTCGGAAAAATCGAAGTCACGGGTTCTCGATTGAATCAAACGGATGTTGAAACTGCACAACCAGTTACAGTTATCTCAAGAGAGCAAATCGAGTTATCAGGCTTCGCAACTGTCGCTGAGGTACTTCAAAACACACCTTATAACTCATTTGGATCATTCAGAGAAACCTCTGGATATGCAAATGGTCAGGCGAGTGTTAATGAAATCTCACTCAGAGGCTTAGGGTCTAACAGAACATTGGTTCTACTGGATGGAAGACGAATTGCTTCTACTGGTGGATCTGGTGGCGCGGCTCAAAACCTAAACCAAATCCCATCTGCGATTATCGATAGAATCGAAATTCTGCGTGATGGTGCATCTGCGGTATATGGTTCTGATGCAATCGCTGGTGTTGTAAACATCATCACTCGTAAGGACTTTGATGGAATGGATATTTCTATAACATCAGGTTCTACTGAAGTTGGTGGCGGTGATTATACTAGAGCGAACATTACTGGTGGTGTTTCTAACTCAAAAGGAAACATCTACTATACGTTCCAACACTACGATAGAAGACCTCAATACTATAACGAAATTCCTTATGCGAGCCATGCAAGTAATTACGATTACTTCAGCTCGTTTGGTTATCCAGGTGCTGCGATCACAGGTCTTGGTATTATTGTGGATCCAAGATGTCCTGAAGCGAACGTAGGTTCAAGCAGAGATAATGGATCAAATACTAATTCAACCTTTCCAAATTCTTACTACTGGGCTGGTCCTGGTTTAGATACTGGGTTAGGTCGATGTGGCTATGACTTTGCACAAGACATCATGTCGATTCCAAGAGCTAAGCGTAATGCTTTCCTCATGAAATCTTCATATGATCTTTCACCAGATGTAACTATGAATACTGTAGTGATGTTCTCGCAACTTGAAGGTGATTCAAGATTCGCAGGAACTCCAATCACTGCTCCTTTCCCAGTTATACCTTCAGGTAGTCCTAATCACCCTATGATTGCATATGGATATGATTGTACGCCTGATGGTTCAGGTACTGGGACAGCTCCTGCAACTGCCGGTTGTGGTGCTGCGACGTTACTTCTAAGATCTGTGCCTAACGGATATCGAGACAATACTGTTACAGAAAACATCACTGACGTAAGAGTCGGTTTTGAAGGTGTTGCAGATATGATGGGCGGAATGGAATGGGAACTAAATGTTCAAACAACTGTCAATGATATTGATAACCAAACCATTAACCTAGTGAATAAAACTCTCCTTCAAGCTGGTCTTGATGCGGGAACTGTTGACCCTTGGGGTATCAACAGCACACTAGATGAAGTCGCAGTTCAAATGTTAGCCTTTAACCATACTGGTCTTTATCAAGCTGATCTTAAGACTACAATGGGAGACCTAATTGTTAAGTTTGACGTTGGCGAGTTAGCTGGCGGAGCAATTGGTATGGTCTTGGGTGCTGAGTACTCGCATTCTTCATTCGATCAATTGAATGATCCGGAGTCTAACGCATTTCTAATTGCTGGTTCTGCCGGTGGTGATAACATCAATGCTGAGAGAGCCAGAAAGTCAGCTTTCTTCGAGGTTGGTCTTCCATTTACAGAACAAATACGTGTTGCTGTTGCTGGTCGATATGATGACTACAGCACACAAGGTGTTGGCAGTAACTTCTCACCTTCAGTGAACTTTGAATACAGACCTACTAGTTGGGTATTATTGAGAGGCACTTATGGTGAAGGATTTAGAGCTCCAGCATTTGATGAACTGTTTGGTAATCGATCAGAAAGTTTCCCTTCAGGGATTGATATTGTTGGTTGTGCGAACGGAGTAACTGTTTGTACCTCTACTCAGTATAGAGCTTTCTATGGTGGTAACCCAGACTTAGGACCAGAGGAATCTGAGCATTACACACTTGGTGCTGTGCTTTCTCCACTGCCTGAGTTAACAGTTCAGTTGAACGTTTGGCATACTGAGTTTGAAGGCCTCATTACAACTTCAACTTTGAACAGAGAGTTCGAAGCTGAAGCAAGAGGAGAAACAAACTATGTCGTGCGTTGTACTGCTACTGACCAATGTCAGGAAGGTACCGTTAACTACGTTTCATTGACTTCGAATAACTACAAAGGGGTCACAATGGAAGGTATCGACTTTGATATTAACTACGTTATGGACACAGATAACATGGGTCGTTTCGACATGGGTGTAAATGCTGCGAAAATAACTAAGTACATATATCAACGTTTTGCCTCAGACTCTGTAGAGAGTAATGAAGGTGAAATGGGATTGCCTGACACTAGAATGACTCCTTACCTCACATGGGGTAAAGGCGACTGGGGTGTAGGACTAACTGGATATCATGTCTCTGGACAAGAGACTGACTACTTCGGTACACCATACTCTGTTGATGATTCTATGACGTTTAACTTAAGGGTTAGCTATCAGCTTCCTTGGGATGCGTCTGTTTCACTCGGTGCAATCAACGTAACTGACGAAGAACCAGAGCAAAACTCTGACTGGTATGGTTGGGAACCATTTGACTTCTCCTTGTATGATACAAGAGGAAGAACGGTTTATATAACCTACGAGCAGAGCCTCTAATCTAAGAGTTAGTTAGATAAAATTAGAGCGGACTTAGGTCCGCTCTTTTTTTTGCGTATTTGATTATTGAATGGTCAGCTTCAGCTCTGCTGCAAGAGCTTCACTTTTTCGAATTTGTTTAATGCTCAATCGTTTTTTTAGATCTTTAAGTAATTGCTTTGCGTATCCGACAGCAAAAATTTGGCCGAAAGACCTCCCCTCCAAAACATACTCACATTGAGGATTATCACGATTTAAATTCTCTTCTCTATCCTCATAGTCTTTTCTATAGCTATTGTATTCTTGATTAGTAATTTTTTCTGCAGCTATCAAAAACCAAGCATATGCATATACAAGGTTTTTTTTGACGCCTCTTGCGTCACGATAGGCCATACCAAGACCAACCTGTGATCGTGTATGGCCTTGAAGAGATGCTTTTTGGTAGTACTCAAAAGCTTTTTCTTGATCCTTTCTAACACCAGAACCATATCGATACAATCTAGCTAATCCATTTATCCCATCTAGATCGTCCTTGGCAGCAGCCTTCTCGTACCATATCCTTGCTTTTCTAGCATTCATGGGAGCTACCTCACCAGCCATATATATTTCTGCCATGGCAACCTCTGCGTCTGTATCGCCCTGGTTGGCAGCAGTCTCCATCCATTGAAATGCTTTCTTGTAATTTCTTCTAAAATCTCCATAGAGTGTTGATGAATATAAGCGGCTGAGAGCAACTTGAGCCCTAGGATCATTCATTTCAGCAGCTAAAGAGCAGGCTGTTATTGCGTTCATGCATTGATTATCTCTTATCAATTCCTCGCAGTTTTCTTGAGCAGAAAGTGGTTGGAAAAATGACAAGAATATTATTGGTAAAATATTTGCCCTATTCATAAATCTGTAAAGTTTCATGCTAATATGTTGTTTCTAAATCTCATTGAAGATCAAATTAAATTATTTTTTTAAGGATTATACAAATGAAAAAGATACTCCCCGTCTTAGCCATTGTTCTCACATTTAATGTATTGGCAGTAGAAGAATTTCCAGTTGAACACTTCTTTAAAGAACCGTTGATGTTGGCTCCTACGCTGTCTCCGGATGGAGAATATTTGGCTGCTTTAACGCCTTATAATGTTAATCGTGAAACAAATGATCGATGCAAAAATAGGCCTTTTGGACAAAAAAATAGCAAGGGTGAAGTTCACTTTTGCGATGTTGCAAGAAGGAATATTACTGTCATTCACATTGCTGATAAAAACAATGATTGCCAAGCAGGAAATTATGCAGCCTGTCCAAGTACTCGTGTCACACAACTTCGAGGACAGAATGTAAGTGGCTTCTTCTGGGTGAATAACGAGCGTATTCTTTTCACCACTGGTGGAGATCAACTCAATGGTGTCAGAGGAGCAATTGACAGTATCGGTCTTTATGCTGTAAACAAAGATGGCAGTAAACCAACTCAATTAGTAAAACCAGAAGACGCGCTGACCAGTAAACTCATTCAAACGATACCGCTTAATCGTTTAACTGATGATCCAGATCATATACTTGTAATGAGAAATGATCGTAAGCGATACATCATGGATGTTTATAGAATGAACGTCTATAACGGCAAGTTTTTCAGACAAATTACTTCTCCAGGCCCAGTAATTAGCTGGGCTACAGATCGAGATGGTGTTTTAAGACTCGCTGCTCTGCAAGACGAGGAGTCTCTCTCGTATGAAACGAAGATTATTTACAGAGACAATGAAAACGAAGAATTTAGAGAAATTGATCGTTTTGAAGGTTTACAAAATGGTTGGGGAGCCATTGGATGGGATGAGAATCAAGAAAAAGTCTATGTCACATCAAACCTTGGAAGAGACACCTATGCAATTGG
>NZHP01000035.1 GCA_002691465.1 Gammaproteobacteria bacterium
CTGCCAATTCAAGTGCTTTTGTGTTCACCAATGCATTGTGTCCATCTGACATTTCAATATATATAGGAATGTCCTCACTGACTTCATCGAATAGTGATTTATTGGGATTTGCCGCGGGAAACAATCCGGCATTTAATCCTGCTCCCACAACCCACCCTGAGGTTTTGACATGATCTTCTTCCAAACAAGCCCTGATCCTTTCCTGTATCTCATTGATGGTGAGCAAATCAAAAACCGAACACTGTAAAAAATCCATGCCATTCCAGATAGGATGAGCATGGGCATCATGAAATGAGGGCATCATCATCCGTCCTTGAAGATCGACAATTTCAATGGACTCATCTGCATTTTTTATTACATCGGACTGACTACCGACCAATTGAATGACCCCGTCTTTAACCAGGATTGAATCTGCGATGGTTAGATTCTTATCAAATGTATGAATGCTGCCATTGATATAAGCTTTGCTGTTCCCTGCAGAGAGATCGCTCATGCTAAACACTACTAAAAGAATTGCTGTTTGCTGAATAACTTTTTTTATCTTAAGCATTAAATTATTTGCCTGTTTTAATGTTAATCCATTGTCTGGTCATCGCCCGATCGACTCTCGGGTTGGCTATCTCTGCGATGAAGAGTTTATTCAATGTATCTTGATCAGGATAGATTGCTCTATTATTGAGGATATCTTTGGAAATATATTTTTTAGAGTTAGGAATTGCATTTGGAAATTTGACCTTATTGGAGATCGCAGCCATGACCTCTGGTTGAAGTATGAAATCGAGAAACATGTGTGCATTCTGAGCATTTGGTGCATCGTTTGGTATAGACATCATGTCCACCCACATCTGAGCTCCCTCTTTTGGAATCTCGTATTCAATAATTACATTATTCTTAACTTCTCTTGCTCTATCGCCGGCTTGCAAAATGTCTCCGCTCCAACCAAACACAAGACATATCTCACCATTGGCAAGGTCATTTATATATTTTGAAGAGTGAAAATATCTAATGAATGGCCTGATGTTCTTTAGAAGCTCATATGCCTCGCCTCTGTATTCTGATGGATCTTTTGTATTGGGATCTTTTCCGATATAAAAAAGTGCTGCCTTAAATACCTCGCTTGGGGCATCGAGAAAAGCGATGCCGCATTGTTCAAAATTCTTTAACAACTCGGGCTTAAATAAAATATCAAAAGTATTCATCTTGAAATCCTTGCCCATGATTTCGTCTATGGCTACACGATTGTATCCGATGCCTGTAGTTCCCCATAAGTATGGGATGGCAAATCTATTGTCTGGATCCATCGTGCTTAACATCTCCATCATTGCTGGATCCAAATTATCAAAATTAGGTATTGCGGTTTTGTCGAGCTCAAGATGTATATTTGCTCTGACCTGTCTTCCAAGGTATTCAATGCTAGGTGAAACGATGTCGTAGCCCGTTGACCCAGCAAGCAGCTTTCCCTCAAGCACCTCATTGCTGTCAAAAACATCGTAGATGACTTCTATCCCTGTTGACTCCTCAAATTGATCGATGACGGATTGATCAATATAATCGGACCAGTTGTAGACTCTTACCTCTTCAGCATGGATTGAAAATGAGAGAAAAAAGTATGTCGCGATGCTTGTCCAACTTTTCTTCACAACCGATCTCGAAGAGCGTAATAAAGCATGCCAAGATAAAATCCAGGCCATCGCAATAGTGTTCCTCCTGGAAATGTAGGGATTTTAATCTTGGAGAAAATATCAAGGTTAGACACTGTGCCATCAATTGCCTCTGCAAGTACAGTGCCCGCAAGGCTTGCCATTGCTACGCCGTGGCCTGAATATCCATGAGCAAAATATACATTGGTGTGCAATCTGCCAACATGCGGCATTCGATTCACCGTCACTCCAATTCGTCCGCCCCAAGCATAGTCAATGGTTTTATCATGCAGATGTGGGTAAACTTCCAGCATTGTTTTTCTCACATATGATTTCAAATCCTTTGGGAAATTTCTTGCATAGCTCTCTCCTCCCCCAAACAGGAGCCTGTTGTCTTGAGATATACGAAAATAGTGCACGTGAAACTTATTGTCGTGTACACAAACATCATCCCTATTTATATACCTGACTTCTTCTTCACTCATCTGCTCTGTGGCAAGGATAAAATTATTGATTGGCATTATCTTAACGGCCAACTTGTTCTCTAGGTTATCCAAGTATCCATTGCAAGCAAGAACAACATGGTCGGCTTTGACCTCACCCTGATTGGTCTTAACAATGCAAGGGGAGCCATTTGAATACGATGTTACTCTAGAATTTTCATAGATTTTGACGCCTGAATCTTCTGCTGCTTTTGCAAGTCCAAGTGCATAATTGAGCGGATGAAGATGGGCTCCACCCATGTCCAGAGATCCTCCCCCATCAAAGTATGAGCTGTGAAACATTTCACTCACCTCTTCAGGGCTCATGTAACGAACTAAATCATAGCCATAATCACTATTTAGTTTTTCTACATATTCTTTATGATGATGATCATCGCCCCTGTCATTGGAAACAGTTGCATTTCCAGCCTTCAAGTCGCAGGCAATTTCATGTTTTTCAATTCTGGTCTTTACGATGCTTTTTCCATATTCCGAGAGCTGCCAAAGCTCATTGGCNAANGACTTGCCGTAATCTTTTTCTAATTCATGAATCTTTTTGTTATGGCCACTTCCAACCTGTCCTCCGTTTCGTCCTGAGGCTCCCCATGCCAATTTATTTGCTTCTAAAATCGTGACATCGTAACCTCTTTCAGAAAGGTTGAGCGCGGTTAAAAGACCGGTGTAGCCTGCGCCTATCACACATACATCTGCTGCATGTGAACCGTTTAATGAGGGTCTTTCTTTGAGATTATTTGCAGTGTGATAGTAGTAAGAGTCTGGATAATCGATGGATTCTTTCATATCAGTCGACTATAGCTTTTGGACAGCTTCTTGCGTCTCATCCAAGGTTGTTCTTGCTTTATCTACAAGCTCATCAATTTCCTCATGATTGATTATCAAAGGCGGTGCAATGATCATGCTGTCGCCAACGGCCCTCATGACCAAACCATTTTTAATAGAGATATCTCTGCACAATGAGCCCGTATTGAAATCACTGGGGAACCTGGATCGCTTCACTTTATCGTTAGTAAGCTCTATTGCTCCCATTAATCCCTTTATCCTAGCCTCTCCAACTATTGGATGGTCTCCTAAGGATAACCATTTGTCCCTTAAATAGGGTGCAATCGAGTGTTTTACACTGTCCAAGATATTTTCCTTCTTGATGAGCTCAATATTCTTCAGAGCCACGGCACACGCTGCTGGGTGTCCTGAATAAGTGAACCCATGAGCAAACTCACCTCCTTCTTCAATTATGGTGCCTGCTACACGATCGCTGACCAAAACTCCGCCCAGTGGTAAATATCCTGATGTGACTCCTTTGGCAAATGGAATCATGTCTGGTTTTATTTTATAGAAGGTCGACCCGAACCACTCTCCTAGCCTTCCAAATCCTGTAATCACTTCATCGGCAATTAATAGAATTCCATAGCGATCGCATATTTTCTGAACCTCTGGCCAATAGCTGTCTGGCGGAATAATTACGCCGCCAGCGCCTTGAATAGGCTCTGCAATAAATGCAGCTACATTTTCAACTCCGTGTTCCTCAATTGCTCTTTCGAGATCTCTGGCAACATTTACGCCGAATTCATCGGGATCGAGATCGCCTCCCTCTCCATACCAATATGGTTGTTGGATATGGTCGATTCCTGGAATGGGCAAGCCTCCCTGTTGATGCATTCCAGTCATTCCTCCTAAACTTGCTCCAGCTACAGTACTTCCGTGATATGCATTATTCCTTCCAAGGATAATTTGTTTGTTTGGATGACCCAGTAGACTCCAGTAATATCTAACCATTCTTAAGACGGTGTCATTCGACTCCGAACCAGAACCGGTAAAGAAAACATGATTTAAATGATCTGGTGCAAGCTCACCAATGACTCTGCTGAGTTCAATCGCAGGCGGATGCGTGCACTGAAAGAAATTATTGTAGTATGGCAACTCTTGCATCTGCTCGTAAGCAGCCTTAGATAGTTCGTCTCTGCCGTAACCCAGGTTGACATTCCATAAACCTGACATGCCATCTAAGATCTGGTTACCCTGTGCATCCCAAATATAAACTCCATCGCCTTTTGTGATTACTCTGGTGCCCTTTTCAGCTAGCTCACCATGATCAGTAAATGGATGAAGGTGATGCTCACTATCAAGCTTTTGCCAATTCTTTAATTCTTTATTCATATTTAAACGCTCAAGAGAAGATTCTCTCTTTCCCAGGGGCTGATTACCTGAAAGTACTCATTATACTCATCCTCTTTCATTGCGACATATATTTGGGAGAACCTATTGCCCATCAATGCGGGCATCGTTTCACTCTCTCTTAAAATATCAATGGCTGTTGAAAGATTCTTTGGCAGGTTAAATTGCATATTTGATGCATTTGAGTCCTCAGGCGTAGTTGGCTGAAGAGATTTCTGGATCCCCAAATAGCCGCAAGCAAGTGTAGAGGCAATTGATAAATATGGATTAACATCTGCTCCACCGATCCTAAACTCAACCCTTTTATTCTCTGGCGATGAAGTCGGGACTCTTAGTCCAGTCGTTCTATTGTCATAACCCCAACATAAGTTAATCGGTGCATTTTGGAATCGTTGAAACCTTCGATATGAATTCACATAAGGCGCATTAAATAATATTGACTCGGGAGTGAACTGCTGAAGACCTGCTATAAAACCTCTAAATGTATCTGTTTCATCTTGTGAGTTTGAAAAAACATTTTTCCCTGAATCGCCATCAACGAGTGAAATATGCCAATGCATTGCACTGCCTGGCTGATCTTCTAATGGTTTTGCCAAGAAAGTTGCGTATATTCCGTGCTGCATTGCTGCTTCCCTAATCAGTCTCTTGAAAATCATCACCTGATCACAAATCATTAATGGATCATCATGCTCAAAATTGATCTCCAGTTGAGCGGTTCCCATTTCATGCTCTAAAGTATCTATTTTTACATTCATAGCATCTGAGTAAGAGTGAATCTGATCGATGATTGGTTCAAATTCATCCAATGCATCCAAACTAAAGGGCCTTCTGACTGTTTCTTGTCGTCCAGAACGTCCGATTGGTGTCTGGAGCACCTGATTTGGATCGGTGTTTCTCTGAACAAGATAAAACTCTAGTTCAGGAGCAACAACAGGTCTCATGCCGCTATCTCTATATAGTTGGAGAATATTCTTAAGTACTTGCCTAGGCGAGATGTCAACATTCGAGCCATCCTCATAGAAGCAATCATTCACAACTGTGGCTGTAGGGTCCTTCATCCATGGCAGAAGTTTTAAGGTCGTCAGATCGGGTCTTATAAGAATGTCTCTATCTGCGGGGTTGATATAACCATCGGGGAGGAATTTTCCTGTGACAGATTGAGTAAATACAGATTCTGGCAACCTGATTACTGATCCCGAAGTAAATTTTTCAACCGGAATGAGCTTGCCTCGAGCTGTGCCTGCCATATCAGGAACTATGGTTTCAACTTCTTGGATATTATTTTCAGTCAGCCAATTTTGTATGTCTTTATCTTCCATGCCTTTCTGAATACTCCTGACATGAGGTGCCAAACGCCTCGAATATTTTTCTTGAAACAGCACTTTTCTCCGGTTTCCATTCCGGGTGCCATTGGACGGATAAATTAAATCCTGCTGCATCTCTAATGGTAAATGCTTCAACCAACCCCCCGTGGGAAAGTGCCTCAATATTTAAGCCTTGGCCTAGCTGCTTTACGCCTTGGCCATGGAGAGAATTAACCTCGGCTTCAAGAAGACCGGTTAATTGATTTAAATATCCCCCCTCCTCAAAAGATACGCTATGACTGATGTCATATTGATCCTCTATGGATGCATTGCGATCAAAGTCATGTCCCTTGAAATCAGATTCATTTTCAAGTGATTGATACAGTGAGCCTCCAAAAATAACATTCATTTCCTGAAATCCTCGACAAATTGCAAGGATTGGTAATTCCATATCTATAATTTTCTTAATTGCTCTAAAAACATATTCATCACGAGATGGGTCAATCAACATTTCAGAATCATTGATCTTATCGCTATATCTATCAGGGTGCACATTCGATAAGCTGCCCGTTAGTAAGAATCCATCAAGGCGATTCAAGATTGATCTCATTGAAGACAGGTCATCGCTTGGAATGAGTACAGAGGTTACATCGGAGTACTCATGGATCGCTTTAATATATTTCTCTCCCACAACATGAAAAGGGTGTCGTTCAATTTCTTTACGACAACAAACAATACCGACCAGTGGCTTATTAGAGTTGGGCATATAATTTTTTTGTAATATTAAGTACTGATTGTACTAATTATGAGGTCTTTTGAGTAAGTCTTAATTTAAGTCTAAGGTTGTATTTTCCCTCACGCACATCATTGACAAAGCAAATAAGTGCTGGGACAAAGACAAGAACGAGATAAGGCACGAAAAGCATTCCAAAAATAAATGTGATCGCGAGTGGCTGAATGAGTCTTGCCTGAAGACTGCCTTCAAAAATTATTGGCGTCAAACCAACAATAGTGGTTATTGTGGTTATAAGAACTGGTCTGAATCTCTCCCTAATGGCCTCGTTGATTGCACGAATTAGAATGTATCCATCACTTTGGAATTCTTTGATTGCTCTTACAAGAATGATCGAGTCATTGACCAATACTCCTGTCAGCCCAAAGAAAGCCAATAAACTAAACATGCTCAGGTTAAAGCCCAACACAAGGTGACCCAATATTGCCCCAATTAATCCAAATGGAACAACTGCCAATATTAGGAAAGGAGTCGTATAACTCGAGAAAACCCAAGCAAGAATAATAAATATGGAGGCAAATGTAATGATCAGGGCCAATCTCAACCCAGAAAACGCTTCAGCTTGCTCGAGGGCTTTTCCATCGTAGACCAATCGCACTCCATAATCTCTCTCAATAAGAGGCTCGATATCAGTTCTAACAGCCTGTAGGACAATATTGGTTGTTGTAACGGTTGGGTCAACGTCACCAGTAACAGCAACTTGTCTCACCCCGTCTTTCTTTCTTATTTTGGTAAAACCAAGCCTTTTCTTAAGATTTACTACTTCTGAGAGAACAACGCTTCCTCCATCCGGAGCAGTTAAATAAATGTCTCTGATTGTCTGATTCTCGGTCTCGCCTGCTGGTAACTTAACTCTAACAATCACTTCTTCTGTGTCTTGAGAAAAACGTTGCGCAACAGAGCCTGAAAATGAGTTTCTAACTTGTCTAGCTACTTCTTCTGCAGTGAAACCTATTGCTTCACCTTCTGGCTTAATTTCCAGAAGTATTTCTTCCTTGCCATAAGGCAAATCATCTTCCAGTGCTATAAGTCCAGGTAGAACTCTCATTTCATTTCTCAGAGCAAGCGCTGCTTTTTTCATTTGAGAAAGATTGTCTCCAATGACACGGATATCAATATCCCTTCCAGGAGGTCCTCCAACAGAGTCCTCAAAAATCACAAAGTTCTCAATACCAGACATTATGCGAGTTTCAGCTTCCCAAGCTTCAATGAATTCTCGGTTCCTTATGAGTCTTACATCACCTGAAACAAGTTCAGCCACGAATGATCCAATGTGCCCACCAGATACGTCACTAGAAAAGGACCCTTTTCCTGTGTAACTGACTCCGATGTTACCAACGCCGTAGTTGACGAGACTTCCTTTCTGACCTGTTAGCTTTTCTTCTACAGAATAGAGTGCTCTTCCAATCTCATTGACCATCTCTTCTGTTCTTTCCTCAGATGTGCCTGGGGAAAAAGAAAAATTCGCAAGTAGAATATCGCTTTCAGGAGTATCAAAAAACTCAAAGTTAACCCTGCCAGTTGATAACAGAGTGAGAGAGACTAGCAACATACAAATTGTGGCTGTAATCGTGAAGCCCTTTTTTGTATAAGTCTTTTCGATAATAGGGAGTACCCTATCATCTCTAAATCGGTTGAAATATATATCAAATTTTCTCGGTTTATTTTCGCCTTCCGAGACTTTTTTGAGAGACGAGCGAAGATGATGTGGAAGGATTAAAAAACACTCAACCAAGCTTGCTATTATGACGAGCGACAAAGTGATTGGAACAGCTGAAATAATGTTTCCAACATCGTTTTGTATAAGCAAAATAGGAAGGAATGCTGCCACAGTAGTAAGCATTGCGGCAAGCACAGGCGGAAACATTCTCTGTGCGCCTAGGCGAGCAGCCTCTTTGTAATTCATTCCTCTTCTATGAAGAGTGGTCGTATGTTCAGAAACAACAATCGCGTCATCGACCACAATGCCGATACCCATAATCAAAGCAAACATGCTGATCATATCCAGGGATAAGCCCATTTGACTCATTGCACCCAGGGCAGCCATGAATGCAACTGGTATTCCAGCAGCAACCCAAATTGCAACACGCCCATTCAGGAAAACGAATAACACTAAAAGAACAAGGATCAATCCTGTCCCTCCATTCTCAAGTATCATGTTAATTCTTTGTCTAACTTGATCAGAGAAAACGTCGTAGACAACAATCTCGAGAGATGCGGGATAAAGGCTAGCAACTTGGGTCATATACTTCTCGACAGCTTCCTGCGATACGAGAGAGTCTGCGCCTCTGGTCCTATAGACTTTCAAACCAATTGAAGGACCTTCTGAATTTACCCTATAGTTGGAGTTGACTCTGAAAGTTTCATAAACATTTGCGATGTCACTGAGATAAACTTTTTCTCCAGAAGATTTTGAGACAACCTCAATGTCTCGAAGCTCATTTGGGCTTCTAGCGAGACGATCGCTCCTTATTTGTCTTGATACACCTCCGCTGTTTATACTACCTGACGGAAGATCTATGCTTGATGATGAAAGCTCTGATGAGACTTGGCCAAGAGTAAGATCCAATTCTCTGAGGTTGTCCGAAGAAATTTCCACCCATATTTCACTGTCTCTAACGCCCTGAAACTCGACATTAGCAAGTCCTAAGCTTATGAGATCATCTCGGATTTGTCTGGCATAAAATTTAAGAGTCTTCTCAGAAAATGGTCCTGAAATATCAATTGCGCAGACTTCGTCTCTTTGAAGAACCTGAGTAACAATTGGTTTTTCTATGTCCTGAGGGAATGTTGTGATTCTAGAAACAGCTGACTGAACATCGGTCAAAGCTTTGGTCATGCTCACGCTTTCTTTAAACGATATATACATTTTAGCCCTGCCCTCAAAGGCAGTTGAATTGACTTCTTTGACGCCGTTTATAAATCTTACTTCGGGCTCAACGGCATTGATGATATTGCTCTCAATGTCTTCTGCGCTTGCACCTTGCCACTCAACATCAACACTTACAAGCTCGAGTCCAAAATCGGGCATAAGCTGTCTTTTGAGTTGTGTAATCCCAAATGCACCATAGAGAATGAGTATGGCCATGAGTAAGTTGGCAGCAACTTTATGACGACTAAAGAAAGCAATGATTCCGCTATCCGGTTGCATTGTATCCCGCGGATTAATCGGCCTATTTTTTTGGCTGTAATTTTTAAATACCATCAGAGAATATCGACTTTAACGCCTTCACCGGCTTCTCTAAGTTGGTTTGTCACAATTAAGTCGCCATTTTGAATCATTAGTTCCTCAGTCGGCTGAATTAGAACATTCGATTGATCGTATCCAGAAATCGCTATTCCAACTTTCTTCAGTCTTTGATCTTTAACAATGTATATATATTCATCATTGAAAACTGCTGTCTCTGGAATCCTAATGACTGATATGTATGTTTTATCTGGCATTCTCAAACGTACGAATGCTCCTGGTCTAAGAGGTGTTTCCAGCTCTTTATCCATTTCAATAGTTGCAAATATATTCACTCCACCTGTATTGGATGTGATTTCAGCGCCCACTCTGGAAATCGAGGCATCAAAAACTAAATCTTTCTGTCCTACTGTCCATCTGACCTCTATGGCTCTTCCTAAAATTTCACTTTCATCTTCGAGCAGTCTTCCATATTGAGACTTGGAAATCGAAAATCGAACTTCCATGTTTTTAATGTCGATGATCTCTCCAATTTTATCATTGAAGGTGCTGACTTGTTTGCCGAGAGTAGCCTGTACATCATTTATTACTCCATCAAATGGAGCAAATAACTCGGTGTCTCTTAAATCTTTCTCTGATTCAGATAAAACGAGCTCTTGTTGTGTCTTCTCCAATAATGCATTGTCTCTAAATTGCTCAGAGATTGATCCTTGTTTGAATAGCTCATCTGCTCTCTCAAAATCTCTGGTCATCACATCAAGTTTTGCAGTTTCTTCAGTCACAGAATTTCTATATTCGAAGTCATCAATTCTGAGGAGCAACTCACCTTTTTTTACAACCGCTCCTTCTTTAAAATTATCTCCAACTTTAATGACCTGACCGCCAACGAGGGCTCTGAGCTCGCTCCTTCTTGATGTAATAACTTCACCAAAAAGAGCTACCGTGGGTTGAATGTTGCCATATTGGGCTTCGATTACTGAAACGGGCCATGATTTTTCTTGTATTACAAGAATCTCTGGCTCATCTTTTGTGGCCCTTAAAAATGATATAACCAAGAAGGTGCCAACCAGTAAAAGCACAATTGGATTCACTCTCTTAATTTTATTTATGTATTCTTTCATGATTCGACTTAGGGATGGGATTCGTTGATGTATAACCATCGGATTCTTTTAAGAATTATTTTAATTTTCGAATGCTAATAGAATTAGTGCTTTCAAAGGATAGACGTTACAAAAAGTTACATCAAATCATGATGAAATAATCATAAATTTTGCATTGCACTCTGCAATAACTTTTTCTTCCTCTTTTGTTTTCATAACACCATACATCATTGCCATTCTTGATTTGGTTTTTAAATGGTGTCCCTCGAGTATTACTGTTTCCCCTGTATGAAGAGAGTTTTTATAACGAAGATCGCATTTTGCTGTCTGTGCAGGCTTCCCCTTTAGAAACAGCCAATTTGCCATTACATCATCGAGTAAACTAAAGATGATTCCGCCGTGGGTGGTATCTTGGAAACCTACATGGGTTTTTGCAGGTGTAAACTCTGCTCTACAGATATCTTCGTCATCGATAATAAATTTTATTTTCAATCCAATTGGATTTTCTGGGCCACAAACAAAACAATGGTTTGAACTTAAATCAATCTCGCTCATATCAAATCGAATCTTCTTGAATTATTCTTGCTGTTGATAACCCCAGCAGTACTTCCAGAAAAATGGGCGGCTAGAACAACGGTATTTGAATCAGTGAGTTCGTCTACAATCTTCACACGTGTTTCATTTGATAAATCTTTGTCATCACAAAATACTGTCGATATGGATGGACAATCAACCTGAATGGGGTTGTGAAGAACGTCTCCTGTCAGTATGCCATTCCTATCTTTCGAATTTATCTCTACACAATAGTGTCCGGGACTATGGCCGGGCGTTTTTATAAGATTTATTTCCCTACCTAAGTCAGTTGAATCATCGATGATGTTAGCCTGTCCTGATTCCATTATCGGCAATATGCTATCTTGATAAACAAGCTTTGTATATTCATCATACGGACTCTTAGATTCTTTTTGCATGCTTGAGAGCTCTTCGCTAGAAAAAAGGTATTTTGCATTTGGGAATGTAGGCACCCAAACTCCATTCTCTAGTCTAGTATTCCAACCTACATGATCAGCATGTAAGTGGGTACACATGACAATATCTATAGATTCCAACGTTAATCCGAACGATTCTAAATTCCGAAGGTATTTGCTGTTTCTGTTATTCCAATGACTCAGAATAGATTCATTTTTCTTGTATATTGGGCCTTGTCCCACTCTGCGCTTGTCATTGCCAATGCACGTATCAACCAATATGTTCAGATTTGGTGTTCTAATAAGGAATGAATGCATGCTTAAAAGAATCATTTTGCTCATTGGCTCATAGAATGGATAAATCCAGTCCATATTCTTTTCAATTATTCCCAAGTCAATTTCTGGAAATGCATTTAGCACAGGAAAACGCTCGATACCGTCTATCACTTTATCAACAGAGAGTTCACCAAAATGCAGGGTCTTCATACAAATAGTGTAGTTTAATTATTTAGGAGGCTTAAGTTTATTTATAAAAAGTACTGAAGATTCTTCTAAACCAATCTTGCCTTCTTTTACAAACAAGACAAAAGATCAAGGCAGCAAATCCAGCGAGTATCCCATCCATGCCAGCTGCATTGGCAAGGGCTTCTACATTTTTTCTTACTGGCTGAATCCATGAAATAGATTTAGTAGTTTGATTCTCAAGATTACTAATATTTTCAAGTTCAGAATCGATGGATGCCTCAAGAGCTGAAATACTTTCTTGTAGATTATTGTTTTCTGACTGTTCTCTTTGAAGGATAATTGCCGCTGAAGCAATTTGTCTTTGTAGATCTTGGATTACGGCTGAATCTAATTCAGTATCAAGACCTGCCAATCTACTATTGAGTTGATTGATTGAATTATTGATTGATTCAATATTGGTTCGACTTTCAGATACTGCTTCAATTGCATTCCTCAACTCTGACTGATTAAGAGTGATAGCCTCCCTGGATTCTATCAAAGGTTCAATTGGGCCTTCCTTTGGTGTGATAAAGGCAAGAAATGTAAAAATGGACGCAAACAGAATTGCTAAATCTGTAACTTTAATCAGACTATCTTTGAAAGAATTGAGCATATCTCTTATTTGAGAAGAAAAAGGGCTCTTTTGCAAGAGCCCTTTTCTATTGCTTTTAAAATTTTAAAAACTTAAAAAGCTTGTTTCTCATTTACATACCGCGTGAGCCGTACATTCCTGAGAGAATAGCAAGAACGATGATACCTACTACACCGTTGTCACCTAGCGTATTGATCAAATCGATCAAATTACCAAGTACAGCACCGACAAATGGTACATCCATACCAAATACTACGCCTGCAGCAACACCAAGTGCTACTAAAGCGACAGCGATATCAGTTAGTTCTCCTATCCAACCCTTGATTTTATTCATGATAAAATCCTCCCCTAATTAAGGTTAACTTTAATGTTCTTATATCAAACGACATGTTTAAAAAAGAACAATTTAAATCTAGTCAGATTTGATGAAATAGGTCAAAATTTGAATATTATTTGTTTTTATACAACATATTTAGGGTCTTTCAGATGGGTTTGTCTTGCTAGGTTTCAGCCATTCTTAATAATTCCACCGAGTTTAATAAAATATTATTTATCACTCTATCTCATTGATATTAATGATATTATTATTTATTTTTTAAAAAGTTTTTGATTTCAGGATATAAGTCGATTAATTTGCGTAAATTAGACTCATTCTAAAAGGAAAATTATCTTTTATTGGGTTAATTTTGTGGTGGCCAGAGGTGGAATCGAACCACCGACACGCGGATTTTCAGTCCGCTGCTCTACCTACTGAGCTATCTGGCCACGGTTGGCATATTCTATAGAAAAATGATCATAATTGTGAAGAAATTATTCTGTCGGAGGGATATATTCTTTTGGCTTTTCCGCGGTACCTTCAAATAAAAACTTAATCATCTCATTTTGAAGATATGCCCTTGCAGAAGGGTCAACCATTGATAGTCTGTTTTCATTGATCAGCATGGTTTGATGTTGCAACCATAGATCCCATGCCTCTTGTGAAATATTTAAATGAACTCTTTCACCAAGACTTCCTGGATATGGTGGTCTTTCCATCTGTTCCAGGTCTCTCTTGTAATATTCACAAAATATTTTTTTAGTCATCTATAAATTATAATCGATCAATAATTTTTTTGACTGCTTTTGATGTCGCAATTGAATTTATTTTTTGAGCCTTAATAAAGGTCATATTCTTTTTCAGTCTCTCAACTTTGGAGTCACTTATATCTATGATCACAGGATTAATTTGAATATCAATATGACTAAGAGAATGAGTAAATGAATCTATATTATTTTGATAATTAATCTTGCTAATTCCAGTATTTGACTCTATCCAAGACTCAACCTTTTCATCAGTCTCTAGAGTTGGAAATGACCATAATCCTGGCCAGATCCCATTCGCATCTCTTTGCTCTAGTAAAAAACTATCTTCGGACCTGATAACTAAAAAATTATATTCAATTTTTCTTTTTTGTTTTTTTGCTTTCTTTTGAGGGATAAGTTCGATCTTATTCTTCTTCTTTGCAATACAACTTTTAACAACAGGGCATTGATCACATTTATATTTTTTTGGCAAGCAAACAGTAGCGCCTAAATCCATTATTGCTTGAGTGTATATATCGAAGTCAGTCTCAGGTGTACATCTTTCAGAGAGCTTCCATATTTTTTTTAACATACCTGCTTTTGTTAGATCTCCCTCGATAAAAAAATGTCTTGAAAGGACTCTCTTTACATTGCCATCCATAATTGCTCTAGGTTCAATATTATTGAGCGAAAGTATTGCTCCGGCTGTCGATGGACCGATACCAGGTAATGAAAGTATTTCATCAAATTTGTTAGGGAATATTCCTCCGTAATCTTTTTTTATAATTAATGCGGCCTTATGGAGATTTCTTGCTCTGGAGTAGTAACCGAGACCTGACCAATGAGACATAACCTCAGACTGTTCTGAGTTTGCAAGGTCATTAATTTTTGGGAACTTAGAGATAAACTTTGTGAAATATGGAATTACAGTTTTTACCTGGGTTTGTTGCAACATAATCTCTGAAACCCATGTTCTATATGGCGTTTTATTTTTCTGCCATGGTAAGTCTTTTCTTCCATGTTCACTCCACCAGTGAAGAATTGGTTTCGTAAATATCTCTTGGGGATTTTGTTTGGTCAACTCTAGCCAATAATTTTTGTAGCGCCTATAAATGCCACGATAAAGATCAGAATATAGGTAGTATGAACCCAGATTAGTGTTGTATTCATTCCGCCACTTATTTCAGACTCTAAATCAGGAGAAGAGCCCTCAATTGCAAGTCTCTCAAATGATTGCCCTAGAGGGAAAAACGCAATCTCAATACCAAGTATAGTCAAATTAACCAAGCCGTATAAACCCACCTTTAGGGCTACATAATTAGCAGGGAAAGGACCGTAATCCATATATGATGAGATAGAAACTAAAATTAAACCAAGTCCCAATGAAGCTACAATAAATCGATTAATCTTTGATAGTTTTTGTCCCCATGGCTTATTTAAATTTGCTGCGCCTCCAACATTAATCACTAACCAGACTAGCGTAAATAGCCACATCAGGCTTAAAGTTATTTGAGATGGCTCAATAAGGCCCACACTCTTAGATAATTGCACGCCAAAAGGTAGTGCCATCACCCACATAACTCTCGGAAGCAGTTCAATTTTTAAAGCCATTTCCAACATCTGGAATCTAGTCTCGATAGCGAGAGTTGGGTCAACAGACTTCTTTGAGCAGAGCATTACCCCAACATCTGTTCCCAACCAGAAAACAAACATACAAATATGAAGAAATTTCCAAATCTCATATTCGGCCATGGGTTAGGTCCTTTTTACTTCTGGATCTACGGACTCACCATCTTCCTGCCATGAATAAAGCTCTCCAATGTATTGAGACAATAGAAAATTGGTCTCCTCTGACTCACCGTCTGCCTCGAGGGCTTCAAGATTTCTTTGTGCAAGTTCTATAGCTCTTGCCACCCTATAATCTCTGAAGGCCTGACTTTTCTGCATTGCCTTAGAGATTTCCATTTGATCAAGGAAGTCTTGGGTAATAGTTACACTGACTCCAGACCATGAAAGATTAATTTCGCTCACAATTTTTCCTCATATGCTTTTGACTTATCTAGATTATCATTAAATCAAAATATTTTGACAATACTTTATCCCGTTACTGTTTGTTACTTTTTCTCCTTTATCGTGCAATTGTTTTCATATATATTCATTAGACAATCATGTATTTAGGAGTTTTCAATGAGACCACATGTGGAACTAATTCAACAAAGCGATCTTTGCTGGCATCCTGCTGAACTTCACGGAGGAACAGGAAGAGCGATGCAAAGAAATCTTTCCTATGACGAGGAAGATGGTTCTTGCTCAACAAAAGTAATTTTTGAGACTCCTTGGGATCGTCCTGGTGGATATCATGAAGCAGATACAGAATGGTTTGTGCTTGAGGGCAAAGTAAAAATGGGCAATGAGACATTCGGACCAGGTATGTATTGGAGAGCGCCAGCTGGTCTGAGGGTTCCTGATATAAGTGTCGATGAAGGCTCAGAGGTTCTAATATTTAGAGAGTATGGCGATTGGGGATTCTCAGTATCCGAAACTGACAAAAGTGATTTTGTTCCAGAAGGTGGAAATACTGCTTCTGAAGAGCCGGGGAAATTAACCATTTGCGATTCAGCAAAAATGGATTGGATGGACAACATATACGAGGGAGATTCGCAAAGATTCCTTCAATTAAAAATCCTATATCACGATCCTTCTCCAGAAGGAGAAAACGAAAAAGGATTCATTACTTTACTTGGTTGGGCTCCTCCAGGATGGTCCGATAACAGGCTTATCCATCATCCTGTATTTGAAGAGGCATATACATTGACAGGGCACATGGAATATAACTTTGGTCGATTCACTCCAGGAACATATTTCTTTAGACCAGCAAAAGTAAAACATGGTCATTTCATAACTGGAGAGGAGATGGGCTGTAGCTGGATATTCAGACTAGATGGATCACTAATCAACTGGGTAACATTGAACTCTCAAGTAATTGTGAAGGGCGATGCCGTGAACTATGATCCAGAAACACAAGGATTTGTTATCGCAGGATTGCCTGTGAGATCAAAGTCAACAGGTCCATGGGATCTCGACGGCCAGTAGACACTCGAAACTCTTGATCTTTTGATAAATCATTAATGTTCCATCATTGAAAACATGAGCGGAATCATCGATATTGTTGTAAACCTCTACACGCCTAGAGAAGTAGAGCTTGGGCAAACCGGGCTTGATAATGAATTCAAGAAACAAGTTCGAATGCCTGAGGAAATGAGGCCTGGCGTCACTATTCCAGACTATATTAAAAAGATGGATAAAGCAGGAATTGAGCGCTCATTATTGATCGCAGTTCGTGCAGGGGACATAAGAGTAGAGGAATCTTTCGAAGTGCCATATGAAAGTGTACATAAGGTTTGCCTTGATCATCCTGAGCGTTTTTCAGGATTGGCAGGTATAGATCCTTTCAGAGGAATGGAAGGCTTAAGAGATTTAGAATATGCAGTTAAAGAAATGGGATTCGTTGGAGCACATCTATATCCTCATTGGTGTGAATTACCACCCAATCACAGGAAATATTATCCATACTACGCAAAGTGTTGTGAGCTAGGGATACCAATTATGATGCAGGTTGGTCACAATTTAATCTATTCAAGAAACAGGCGTTTACCTAGTGTTGGGAAGCCAATATACCTAGACGAGGTTGCGATTGATTTTCCAGAATTAAAGCTGATTGGAATTCACATAGGTATTCCTTGGACTGATGAAATGATATCTATGTGCTGGAAACATGAAAATATCTATACCGCTGGTGATGCCTATGCACCAAAATATTGGCCAGAATCATTCGTTCACTATGCAAATTCCTATGGGCAGAACAAAGTGCTTTTCGGAACAGACTGGCCAGTGATTGATCCTGAAAGAGCAGTAAAGGAATTCAATGATCTCAATTTTAGAGAATCTGCGTCTCAAAAAATATTGAGAGAGAATGCCTTAGAGGTCTTCAATCTAAGTTAAGACTTTATTCTTATGATTACTGATTTACCATCGTCATTCAAACATAATGTTATCTCCGATGGAATACTATCTGCCTGCTCTGAGAGTCCCTCTAAGGTTGCATATAAACATGGACATAAAACAAGAACATATCAGGAACTGAAACAGAGAGTGGACTCAATTTCTGGGATTATCCACTCTTTCCATATTCCATCGAAATGCAATATTGCAATTGTTGCATCTAATTCAATTGAGTATATGGAAATTGTTCTTGCTGCCTCCCAATTGGGTCATCCAATTGCCACTGTTAATCCCAAATTGACAGCAAATGAGATTGTTTCAATCTGTGAAGATGCTGAAGCAAAACTGGTATTTTTTGATCAGAAAGTCTCTTCTATGTTGGATGGAAGAAATATCAGTGGCGTTCAACACATTGTTGGAATAGATAATGAGATGGAAACCCTTATCACTCAAACTGAATCTCCAAAACAGCTTCCAACTATTAAAGAAAAAGAAACATTTACAATCCCTTATACATCTGGCACGACTGGAAAACCAAAAGGTGTTTTAGTACCTCATCGATCAAGAGCTCTGACTCTTTATGGGATGGCAGATGCTTATGGTTGCTTTTCTTCTGATGATCGTTTTCTTTCTATTGCCCCAATGTGTCATGGCGCTGGGATGATCTTTTCATTAGCGCCTATATTTTTTGGGGGTTATGCAGAGATTATGGATGACTTCAATCCTGAATTAGTAATGAAAACTCTCGAAGACGAGGAAATGACAGGGTTTTTTGGAGTTCCAACCCATTTTTATGGGATGCTAGACATAGATCAATCCATTCTTGACAACTGCACTGGAAGCTCATTAAAAACGATCATATCAAACGCAGCCGCACTGCCACAATCGTTGAAAGAAAAGATTATTGAACACTTTGGAGAGGGGCTGCTCTATGAGTGCTATGGTTCAACGGAGGGTGGAATTATTTCAAACCTAAGGCCAGATGATCAGTTAAGAAAAAAGCAATGTGTTGGTGAGCCCTTTCCTTTTACAGAAATAAAAATATTAAATGATGATGGTGATGAATGCGGGCCAAATGAGGTTGGGGAAGTTTTCACTAGCAGTCCATATATATTTAATGGCTACTGGCAAAAAGAAAAAGAAACTCGAGATGCTTTTGATGGAGAATGGCTTACTGTGGGTGACCTTGCAAAAAAAGATGAAGATGGGTTCCTATACATAGTCGATAGAAAAAAAGACATGGTCATCTCAGGTGGAATCAATATTTATCCAAGGGAGATTGAAGAAGTGCTTTTAGAACACCCAGAAATTAATGATATTGCTATTGTTGGTGAGCCTGATGAAAAATGGGGCGAGATCATTAAAGCATTTATTGTTTTCAAAGAAGTGGAGCTATCTCTTGATGTGATTCAAGATTTTTGTAGTAATAAAATCGCGTCTATTAAAATACCAAAGATTATAGAAACAATTGATGCTTTACCAAGAAATGCCAATGGCAAAGTACTCAAAACAGAATTAAGAGGAAGAAAAGCATGAGTCTGAAAAAAATCTCCGTAGATTTCTATTTTGACTATAGTTGCCCCTGGACCTACCTTGGCTTCAGAAGATTGATTCAAACCGCGACGAGAACTGCATCGGACATCATCTGGAAACCCATAAATCTTGAGATAATGAGAGAGATTCTTGATAAACCAAAACCAATAACTACTGAGTATCAAAAAAATTATAGAAAAAAAGACCTACAAGACTGGGCAAGGTATTGCACCGTAGTCATTAACCAAATGGAAAATATTGATCATAGAGTCTCAATAACTGCATCCAGAGGTGTGGCTCATGCTGCTGACAATGGTCTTATAAAAGAGTATTCAGAGGAAGTCTTTAAAGCTTTTTTCAGTGATTCTAAAGATATTTCCGATAAGAAAGTCTTACTTGAGATCTCTGAAAAAATTGGTTTGAATGGAAAACTTGAAGATTCCCTAGATGACGACTCATTAGATCTTTTGATAGAACAAAACTCTAAGGAGCTTGCTAAACGAGGCGGATATGGAAGCCCAACAATGTTTGTCGAGAATCAGATGTTTTTTGGGAATGATCGGATGAATCTGGTCGAGTTTGCAATTGGACAAGCAAGCGGCAGGGTATTAGTGATTCCTGGACAGCACAACACATAGTGTTTTTGTGATACATTATTTGAATGGCCATTATGTCCAAATTTAACAGAAGAAACTTTTTAAAAGGCTCGGCCTCCATGGGTCTTGCATTGAATTATTCTTCATCGGCTCTTGCGGTTGATAGCCAGAGCCAATATCGTTCTTGGGAAGATGTCGCAAGAAAAAAATGGACTTGGGATAAAGTCAGTCGATCCACACATGGCACCAACTGCACTGGACAGTGCGCTTTCAATGTTTATGTAAAAAATGGTGTGGTCTGGAGAGAAGAGCAACAAGGTGAATACGGTTCTTCTGGTGATGCTCCTGATTATGGGCCAAGAGGATGTCAAAAAGGCTTGAGTCATTCTCGCTACATGTATGGTAAGCAGAGAATCCTTTATCCTCTAAAACGAGTCGGAGAGAGAGGCCAAGGAAAGTGGGAAAGGATCACATGGGAACAAGCCATGTTGGAGATTGCAGACAAATTTATAGATCATTGTTTGGAACATGGGCCAGAAGCAATCACATGTGGGCTCGGTACCCAAATGGTCATGAAAAGAGCTTCTTATGCCAGTATTATGAGATTTGCAAATATCACTGGGATTCAGATGCCAGAGGCATTTGCAGGAGTCGGTGACTTATTCTCAGGAGCTCAAATTACTCTTGGGCATGTCACGCTTGGTAACACAATGGCTGAGATTTATAAATCCAAGTGTTGCTTGATTTGGTTCTGCAATCCAGCTGTCACAAGAATTCCTGATGCTCATTTTTTCTGGGAAGCAAAATACAATGGGACTGAAGTAATCTCCATCTCACCAGATTTTAACGCCACTGCAATGCATGCTAGTAAATGGCTTAATCCAAAACCTGGAACCGATATTGCTCTCGCAATGGCAATGGTTGAAACCATCATAAGTGACAAGAGTTATGATGAGGATTACATAAGAGAGCAGTCGGATCTCCCATTTTTGGTAAGAAAGGATAACTTAAAATATTTAAGAGAGACGGACCTGCCTCAAGCTTCGGCTGATGCAAAAGATAATCGTTTTTATTTTTGGGACGAAAAGAATGATCAGTTAACTGAAGCGCCTGGTACTGGCACTCCTCCTGCGCCTCCTCCTGGTACACCCGAACACCTTATACCTCCCATGCCTTCGATCGATCTTCAGGGCCTAAAGCCAGCGATTGAGGGTTCCTGGATCATTGAAACAAAAGATGGTCCAGTCGAGGTCACCACTGTTTTCGAAATGGTGAAAGAAAGATCATCAGAACACACGCCTGAGTATGCTGAAGAGATAACTGGCATAAGCGCTAAAGTAATTAGAAACGTAGCTAGAAAATTTGCGAGCTCTAAACCGGGAATGATCTATGCAGGTTATCGCGCCTCGAAATATCTTCATGGGGATTTACTGCAAAGAGCATTATTTTTACTCCTTTGCATCACTGGCAATACTGGCAAAGAAGGTGGTGGTCTTACCATCACAAACCTTGCAAAAGATGAAAGCGCCCTTTTCCCATTTGCTCTCAAAAATCCAATTGCAGCCTTTCGTGTAGCCACACTTTCAAGATGGGACTATGTTCATGCAAACATGAAAGAATTCAATGAGGAAATGTATGGAAAAGAATTGGCCGAAGAATACGATCATCATTTCAAAGAGTCGGTTAAAAATGGATGGTTTCCAGACTATTCAAAGAAACCTTGGAAGATGGGACTTTTTTCAGGAACTAATGCTGCCAGTTGGAGGTCGTCCGGAAAAAGGTGGAGAGAAAATGCTTTTAGCAAGCTAGAAACCATTGCGACTTTTGCTACTGATATGGGCGCTACAGCAATGTATTCTGATTATGTATTGCCAATCTCCCATCACTATGAAAGACATGACTTTCATCTAGAGCCGAGAACGCCTTATATGCAGGTCATTGATAAAGCGGTCGAGCCCCTAGGAGAGAGCGTAGATGACTGGACTGCATACAAAAGACTGACCGAGGCAATCTCTATTCGAGCAAAAGAAAGAAACATAGGTCCCATACCTGATAATGTTGTGGGCGTTCCGTTTGCGAGAGACATGACAAAATATCACGATGACTTCACCGATGAAGGAAAAATTAAGTCAGTTAAAGATGTCATTCAATTCCTTTTGGACAACACAACAGGCATCCAAAACGTTAAGTACGAGGAACTTGCGACAAAAGGCTTTTTAAGAAATAAAGGCTCTGAAACTACACTCCATTCAAAAGAGTCGCCCTTTTTCTCAGAAATTTATGACAATGTTAGGGAAAAGACCGGTTACAAGACTTTGACCCACAGGCAACAATTTTATATTGATCATGACTGGTTTGTTAAATTTGATGAGGCATTGCCTGGACATAAAGATGCTTTAATCAATGAAGGCTATCCCATGAAAATGTTGATGGGTCATGCCAGGCATGGTATCCATAGCATGTGGCGTGACGATAGCTTTCTCCTCAGCCTTCAAAGAGGAGAACCTGATGTCTATGTCAATCCAGAAGATGCAAAAACTAAGGATGTTGAGGATGGTGAGCTAATCAGAGTATTCAGCAAATCAGGATCATTTATTGCTCAAGCACATGTAACCTCAGCGATGGGTCCTAATATGCTATACATGTATCATGGTTGGGACCCCATGATGTTCAGAGGTCGTGAGAATTTTGGCGCAGTCGTTCAAACGGGAGGGCTTATAAAGCCCACGTCTCTAGTTGGAGACTATGAGCATTTGGGATGGAAGCCCTTTGCTTATGAGCCCAATCACACCTTTCATGACTTCACATGCGATTTTGAAAAATACTCAGAAGCATAAAGCTAGAATACATCCTCTCTTGGGACTGGCTCAAGAAACATAAATATAATTGCTGCGAGAACAATTGGTATTATTCCGACATATGTGTATCCCATGTTCCAGCCAAAAGCCGTCGCTGCATATGTAATGGCAAGAGGTCCAAGACCAAAGCCTAGATTGATTGCCAACGTTCCAGAAAAGCTTGCCGCAGTTGCCCTGAGTTCTGCTGGAAAATTCTCTGCAATAAAAGTTGCCATAACAGCATAAGCGCCATAAAAGAATAGCGTCATCAGTCCGTAAACTATCAATACTTGAGTCCAGCCTTGTGCCCACCAGATCAGCATGATGAAGGCAAGACTTCCAGAAAGAGCCCAAATGATGATTGTATTTCTTCTGATTAGGAAAAACTCCCCAACAATTGCGGCAGCAATATATCCAAAAGCGCCTATACCATATGAATAACCAACAATTTTGATGGCATCAACTATATTCCAACCTCTGGCTTGAGTGAAATACAACACCAGCATCAGCGTACTGCCGTATGCAAATGCATAAAGAAATTGGCCTGTAAAAAGAAGCAGTGTTTTTCTTCTCCATTTTTCCTGAAATAAAACCATTGTGCTGACAGAAGGCTCATCTTCAGGTTTTGATGCTTGTGATTTCAGCCAAGCTTCTGATTCAGGAAGATACTTATATATTATCCATCCATATGGAAGGAAAAGGAGAGCTAATAAAAAAGTATATCGCCAATTGATACCCAGTTGCTCAATCATGAATGCCACTAATACTGATGCAAAAAACCAACCCAAGGGAAACCCAATCTGGAGTATGCCTGTGAAGAGTCCTCTGTATCTGGGTGGAGATGACTCAGTTACTGTAGTCAATGTAATTGGCGATTGAGCTCCAGCTGCAGTAAAACCCAAGGTTCTCGCAATAAGCACAGATATTGTATTGGGAGCAATAGCCAGAAACGCAACAAAAATGGGCGTCAAAAAAGTTGACCATAATAGGGATTTTCTTCTTCCAATCCGATCAGTGAGCACCCCGACTTGAGTGCAAAGAATGCCGGAGATAAAAAATGTTATTGCAACATACCAACCAACATCTGTTAGTGACCATCCGAAATCATTTTGAAACTTTTCACTGACCAATATGAAAATTGAGTGGTCCAAATTTGCAAATGTTACCCCGATTAAGCAAATGAAGAAGATTTTATAGGATTTGAAAGGGATATCTTTGAAAGATATTTCACCCGATGTAGTATTCAAATTCTCATTGTCTGACATGTTCTCCCCTTTGATTTGATTTGTAAATAATCAATATACTGTAATATGTTATTGATTGAATCGATTTTTTTAATTTTGAGTTTTAACAAAAGGTGAAATTATGACGCTCCAATATTCTGCTGTTGGGATACAAAACGAATCGCATATGGCGACCACCATTGACGATTATTGGAAAGATCTGGAAAGGCTCCAGACCAGTATCGCTTATGCTGTATGGAATTGCAGCTTGGATTTGCCTGTTCAGCTTGTCTCAATCTCTGAAGGTGGAATTGGAGGGTGGTGCCTTGGTGGAGGCGAAGAACACCTTCGAATATACAATGAGGTCGTGCCTGAAATACCGGGAAAGGAAACAGAGTTTCTAGGTGAAATATGCAAGCAATTCAATATTTACCTCGTTGCTCAAATGGTTGCTAAAGTTCCAGAGCTTATGCCCGATAGAATCTTTAATGTTGCATTCATTATCAATCCAAAGGGAGAGCTAATCCATACTCATATAAAGACATCTTTCTATCAAAAAGAAACCAACACGGCGCCCAGTGATATATGGGACATTTATCTTGAAAAATATGGAGATGATCCAGAGAAACTCCATGATGCCTTGTATCCGGTTGCAAAAACTGAGATTGGAAATATTGGAACATTGATTTGTGCAGAGGGGAGTTATCCTGAAGCAGCTCGTGGTCTGGCCATGAATGGTGCTGAAATAATATATAGATCACAGTATCCAGAGCCGTGGATGGGAAATAATATGAATCAAATACAGAATCAATCCCATGCGATATTTAATACTTGTTATGTGCTTGCTCCTAATATTGGTGGAATCTATATGCCCGGTGGAGAAGATTTTAAATTCAGTAATGGAAAAAGCCAAATCATTGATTATAGAGGCCAAATTATCTCTGAGTATCTGAGTGGTGGAGAAGCGCTGGTCAGTGCAATTGTGAACATTGATGGCTTAAGAGATTTTAGATTGAGAGGGCAGTGGCAAAATTTAACCAAAGATATGAGAGTTGAAGAATACAAAGTTATCTATGATGCGATGATTGCAAAAGGTGGAATATATCCAAAAAATCTATGCATGAATGAACCCCCGTTCACCGAAGAAGACCAGGTTGAACTGGTTAAGCATCAGGTAAATAAAATGGTAAAACTGGGTATATATACTGCTCCAAAAAATTGGGAGCCGTATGATATTAAAGAATCTGTTGCTGAGAGGATCAAAAAAACTGAAAGCGGATCTTAGAAAATGATTTGGCGTCTTTTTATCAATCCCATCATGATCTTTATTTTAAGATCGCCCCTTCATTTCCTTGTTAGCCACAGTGTTTTGGTTCTATATGTAACTGGAGCAAAAACTGGCAAACAATATTTTATACCCGTAAGCTTTTTTCAACATAGAACAGGACTGTTGACATGCGTGACTGATAAACCAAATATATGGTGGAGAAACTTGACCGAGGCTAATGAAATAAAAATTCTATTTAAAGGCAGGGAGGTTCAATCGAAAATAAATGTTGAATCTGCTGATTCAGACTATATATATCCAAAACTTAATGCTCTTTTTACTCATAGTCGTATCGATGGTTTTTTTGGAGGCATTGGTTACAAAAAAGGGAAGCCTATTGAGAATGACATCTTAGAGGCGACTAAAAGAATGGTCCTTATTGAGTTAAATTTCACTAAACCTTAAGTCTACCGCCGTCTTTCTTGGAACATTGTCTTGATCAAGCATATGAGGGCAAATAAACTGATCTCCAAGTTTTTTTGGACTCTTTGAAAAGCTAAGCTCTATTGCTTTGGGATCACCCTCCTCATCCAAACGATTATTATTCGGGTGAATATGGATCAGTTTTAGTGTTATTTGATCTAAAAATTTTTCGATCTTTTCTTTATTTTCAGAGACCGCATGAAATTCGATTACCAATCCGGACAGACGATCGCTGCATGCGATGATTTCATTTAGAATTTGATACTCGTATCCTTCAATGTCTACCTTGAGAAATATTGGCATATCATCTAGCCTTTCTATCGCTTGATTCAAGTTGGTATCACAACCTGGCGTAGTGCCAATTTTTTCTAAAAACAAAACGGCATGCTCTTTAAAAAATGCTCTAAATTCTAAATAAAGCTTTACCGCTTCTAAGGGGGCAAAAAGCCTTCCGATTAAAATCGAAATAAGCCTTTTAAAAAAATGCTTAATCCAGTATTTAGTGCCTATAGAGTAATCATAAGCATGAACCCCGACTTTCTTCCGCTCTATAAAATCTTTTTCAAAACTCCAATTTCTTCCTATGCCCAGCGCGAGAAGAGCTGCAGAGTCATCAATAGACTTTGGATCGACGAGATAACCGCCATCATTATCGCTGCCTAATCTTATCAGATCGAATGAGCCGTCTGGTTTATAGCTCTTGGGCAGCATTTATTTTTTAGATTTTTCGGTATAGATTCCAGATTTGATGAGCTTCTTCACTGAATCGTTAAACACCTTCCCTGCGTCCTCATGATTCATTGGTGGAAGGTTATTTGGCCATATAGGTCGGTCATAGAGTTTTTTGAATATCTCGGTTTTGAGATAAGGAATCCAGTTTTGAAATCTTGCATTTTGACGATAATGCCTCAAAGCTTCAATGTTTATTTCACTTGCAGTGTATGCATCTCCAACAGTGTCTGTCTTTGAAAGTATTGTTCCTTTGTAATCAATTATTGATGATCTGCCGCCTAAGGCGCCATCGATTATTGTTGGATCTCCGTTGTCTTCAGATGGCATTATTAGAGATCCTGTATTTGGCGCTATCATGTAGGCAGTGTTATCAATCGCTCTTGATCGATTCTGGACTTCAAAGATCTCTCTGGAGACCCAAGGTTCAGGCAAGGATGCCCTGTAAAGTATTTCTGCCCCATTTAGAGCAAAAGCCCTGAATGATTCTGGGAAAGAACCCTCTACACCAACGGTGCCTGCAATATTCCCTATTGGAGTTTTGGCAACTGGAAAGAAAGCTTCGATGGAGTCACCGTGCTGCTCGACCCATTGATCATAAACATCATGGGGTGTCGTTGAGTGCTCAACAAATACCACAATATTCTTATGATGCTTGTATATGACATCGCCATTGTCATCAATGATGAATATTGTATTAAAAAATCTATCTTTATATTCCGGAAGTCTCTCCTTAAGCTGTCCGATGATATATGTACCTTTTTCTTTTGCCAGAACTCCTAAAAAGTCTGTTTCAGGGCCTGGTATTTCTGCTGCCATTATTTTTGCGTATTCGACCTGATTCATATCCAATATCTCGTCAACGAAACCCTGAACTGCGCCTTCACCTAGTGCAATTAACTTAACGGGTAACTCCAATGAACACATGTGTGTCACCATCTCGATCATATTTCCAATGTGATCAAGATTGATCTGAACCTCGTCTCTCGTTTTGACATGCTTGACCTTGGTTTGGAGAGCTACTGCTAAATATGGATCTATCATTTATTTGCCTATATGTAGTTCTTTAGATCTATATTTTCTTCGTTTGGAATTACAGGCTTTACTAGGTCGTCCGCATAGTCCATATCTTTGGTCGCATCAATACCTATTCTTGCTGATGTCCCGTCAGGTAGTGCGGCTCTGTCAACTTCCCATGTTACAAAATTTGGAAATGTATATAACTTTTCTGCTCTACCCATCCTTGTCCAAGTAGCCCATTCCACGTCATCCATGTCATTGGGGTCAACATCATCGTCTACAATGATGATTCTTTTTGCCATCCAGGCGAGGTTGAAAAACCCCATATTCATTTCAAAGAGCTCCTTTATCATGCGTCCAGGTTCGTCATCGTCAGTCTTTTTTATTGCGATAACCAAATGCATTAATGGGCCAATTTTTGTGTCAAAGTGAACTGCGATATCTGTCACATTTGGATAGCCTTGCCTAATTTTTTGCTCAAGACCTTTTGAGATACCATAAACTGTTAGATAACCAAGATTGTTATGTTCTTTTGCTCTGCCAGCCATGAGCGTATAGAACATTGCATCGTTCCTTTGCAGCAAACTTGTTACTTTACACATTGGAGCATGCTCAGTTCCGTATTGAGCACCGAATTCCCCTAACGTGTTTTCTACCATATTATCGAGATCAACAATTGTCTCAAATGCCATTTCACAATCTGCAGGTATCGGCAACCCGGAGTCTGGGCCTGTTATGACTTCAATTGCTTCACCATTAATGCCTCCAGCAACATCTAATTCTGAAACTTCATCTGGAGATTTAGATGCGGCAGCCATTAGTAAAGCCGGCGGAGCACCTAACACCATAGCAACCCTCATTTCTTTATTGTTCTCTTTATGCCAAGCATAAGCTTTTCTTAGATCACTCAATCCGCTGGCATTGATCAGAAGATTTTCTTTATCAATAATCAAACATCTATAGAATCCAACATTAATTTCGCCATTGGGTTTTTTAAAAATACCTACAGCAGCTGTCAGGAATGGTCCTGTATCAAGCTCAAAAAATGTAGGGGCAGGAAGTTTAGTGAGATCAATGTCGCTTCCCTGTAGGATTGTTTCTGTTACATGGCCTGAATCGACATGTTCATAAGGTATTGGATTTGCAATCCCAGACATAACTTTTTGTCCGGCTTGTTCATATGTAAAATCTTCACTGCCGTCACCATTAAAAATGAGTCCATAGCGGCCCATGGAAGTAAATAGTCCTCCTACCGCCTTATAATCTGAATTCTCAACATTCTCAAATATGAAGGCTTTAGACTCGTCTTCAAGAGTCTTCATTAAGGCAGCCATTTCATACTTCGGGTTAACTGGTTTCTTAATTTTAACCAGCTTCCCTTGTGACTCGAGTAATTCTATAACCTCTCTAAAGGATCTATGCATATCTGTAACTAGAAATTTTTAACTACATTAGCATTCGATTTAAAAATAATCTAATCACTTCGATTGTTTAATATAGTTGTCATAATTGATATTCTAATTGATAGTCATATTCAGGAGGGGAAATGAAAACGAAAGCAGCTTTAGCAATAAAAGCCGGAGAAGATCTAATTATAGAAGAACTAGATCTAGATGGGCCGGGTGACAATGAGGTATTGGTAGAAATAAAAGCAACCGGAGTATGTCATACAGACGCATTCACACTATCAGGCGATGACCCTGAAGGGATTTTTCCTTCAGTGCTAGGACATGAAGGTGCCGGTATTATTATGGAAGTTGGAAAGAATGTGACTTCAGTAAAGCCAGGCGATCATGTAATTCCACTCTATACCCCTGAATGTAGAGAATGTAATTTTTGCCTAAATCCAAAGACAAATCTTTGTCAGTCAATCAGGGAAACGCAAGGACAAGGATTAATGCCAGATGGAACTTCAAGGTTTTCTCTTAATGGTGAGCCAATTTATCACTACATGGGCTGTTCTACTTTTTCAAACTACTCTGTAATGCCAGAAATTGCTGTAGCAAAAGTTAGAGAGGATGCACCTTTTGATAAAATCTGTTATATCGGCTGTGGAGTCACCACTGGTATAGGCGCTGTTGTTTACGATGCAAAAGTAGAGCCTGGATCAACGGTAGCTGTATTTGGTTTAGGCGGTATAGGTCTTAATGTAATACAGGGTGCAAGAATGGTGGGTGCAGATAAAATTGTTGGTATCGATATAAATGAAGATAAAGTTCCACTAGCAGAGAAGTTTGGGATGACAGACTTTATTAACCCAAAAAAATCAGAGAATGTAGTTGAAAACATAATTGATATCACTGACGGAGGAGTAGATTACTCATTTGAATGTATAGGTAATGTGGAAACTATGCGTCAAGCCTTGGAAAGTTGTCACAAAGGATGGGGGGAATCTGTAATCATCGGAGTTGCAGGTGCTGGACAGGAAATATCGACACGGCCATTTCAATTAGTCACAGGAAGAGTGTGGAGAGGTTCTGCATTTGGTGGTGCTAGAGGAAGAACCGATGTTCCTAAAATTGTAGACTGGTATATGGATGGAAAGATCGATATTGATAATCTAATTACACATACAATGCCGCTAGAAGAAATAAATGAAGCATTTCATCTAATGCATGAAGGTAAATCAATAAGATCTGTCGTAATATATTAATATTGTGTTCTAATATTTATAATATATATATCAGTTACTTATATTAGTATATTTCTTATTATTTTACATAAGATACGTAGATTACATAAATATTAGGTCTGATATCCTATCATACTTACCTGGCACAATCATCGGACACATTCCATTAATTTTATCTTGCACCTTTATTAAAGATAGTCTTAGTTTATCGATTTGTTCATTTTCTAAGGAGGTGTCTGTATGAGGAATATAACTTTCTCTAATCCCTAAAAGTTGATAGTAATGCTTTCTTGGTATTGAGACATTATCACAGATATTTGCAAAACTTTTCCGTATAGATTCAGGATGTACTTCCCACTCAATTGATGATGATAATTTGACTAGAGACTTTCTAAGATTTGTTATTGGTTTACCTGTTTTAGGATTATAAAAAACGTATTCACTTTGATAGATACCTGTATTTGCATATAAATATTCGTATGTGTGATTTAGAACCGATTGAATATCATTTGTTATCGGAACTACTTGAATAAATTTATTTCTTTTCTTTATGGTTATATGGCTATTATCGGTAATTTGTTTCGCCTTAAGTTGTAAAATATCGTTCTTCTTTAAACCAGTAATAGTCATCATATAAATTACATTTCTTGTAATTATGTTGAGTCTATGTTCATCCATAGGATCACATAAGTCATATAAGTACTCTGGGTATTCACTAACGATATCTAATTGTTTTTTTGATGTTTTTTGGCCAGTAATAGCCATCTTTCTCCTGAACTCATTTGCAGGATTATTTTGTAAATAATAAAGGCCTGTAGAGTATGCATGCTTAAAGATTTTTGAAAGCAACATCAATGCATTTTTTGATGCAGCTGGTGTATGACTATTATTTCTCCACCATTGTTCAAGTTTATCTAATGTTATGGATTCAATAGTGTCATTATGAAATGGTTTGAGTTTATTAGAGAGTAAGTAATTGAGATTATGTTCAGAATGATTTGTTGAGTGTTCTCCGGTAGACTTTTTCTTTAATAGGTACTCATTGGCAATATCAATAAATTTCATTGAAGAGTTAAACTGTTCTCTCTTAGTTTTTTTGAGTAGATTTGGATCTATCCCCTTCTCCAATAAATCAATAGTTTGAAGATGTAAATCAATTGCGGTAGGCAGGGATAATTTCTCTTTGGAGCCATGCGTGATTGTTCTTGGATTACCGCCGCCTTTTATTCTTGCATAAGTAACAAAGCTTATTCTTCCAGATGGATTTACCTTGATTCTGAGTCCCTTGTAATCTATCAAAGTAATGAAGTATGCCTTGTCCTTTATAGGTAGTGATTCTAAATATTGATAAGAAACTTTATTACTATTTATCTGCATATAGCATACATTATAAGTACTGATACTTTATTGTAACATTTATTTATGAGTATAAGGATCTAGATAATATTTACAAAATATTATGTTCTACAGGAAATGGTCGCCACCATTTGGGCTAATAGTTTGGCCTACAAAATGATCGCCGTCTTCTGAGGCTAAGAATACATAAGCTGGAACTATCTCACTAATATCAGCGATTGTGCCTTTTGGAATAGAAGCTTTAATTCCATCCAGTATTTCTGTTGGAACCTCTGAGAGCATTCTCGTCATTGTTGCTCCTGGTGCGACGCAATTTGCTCTTATGTTTGCTGTTCCTATCTCTAATGACAATGACCTTGTGAATGATATTATTGCTCCCTTAGCAGCAGTGTAGTGGGCAAATCCAGCGCTGCCTTTATAAGCTAGCTGAGATGCAGTATTAATTATTCTGCCGTATTTCTGTTCATACATAATCTTTAGACATTCTCTTGTGCAATAAAATGTGCCATTTAGATGGACAGAAATTAACTCATTCCACATCTGATCTTTCATTTCATGTACAGGAGCACTGGTAGCAATGCCTGCATTATTAACTAGGATATCGATTCTTTTGTATTGGTCTTTTATTGACTCAATCATACCTGATACTTGTTTTGAGTCCGATACATCAGCCTCAATAGTCATTGATGCATCTGAATATTCAGAAACTTTGCTAAGGACCTTATTTGCGTTTTCTTCTTCTTGCTGATTCGGATAGTTTATTATCACCTGAGCACCTTCTCTCGCAAATGCCATTGCTACACCTGCTCCGATTCCAGCTGAACCGCCTGTAATAAGCGCTACTTTATTTTCTAATTTAATGGATAGTCCTTAATCTAATTTTATTTAATATAATTACAGATCATAATATCGATTTAAATCATTTTTATGGCAAGAACAAAAACATTACCGTCTGACTTCTATCATTCTTCATCTGTTTTTAATCAAGAGACAGAAAGTATTTTTAAGAACGAATGGTTGTGGGTAGGAAGATCCGAGGAATTGTCGTTAGTCGGTTCATATATTACAACTGACATTATTGGCTACCCAATTATTATACTCAGGGATAACTCAAACGATCTTAAAGCTTTTCACAATGTGTGCAGACATAGGGCTGCCAAAGTTGTTTCTACTAAAAGTGGTGTCTGTAAACATATGATATGCCCTTATCATGGCTGGAAATACGATCTCAATGGGAAGCTGATGGATACACCTAAATTCTATGCTAATGATGATTTTGATGAAGACAACCATTCTCTCTTTAAAATATCAATAGAGGAACGATTTGGTTTAGTTTTCATAAATCTAAACCAAGAATCTAAATCTCTTGGCGAGTGGTTTGCTGGCTTTGATAAAGTTGTTAGCAATTACTTTGATGACAATTTAGTTCATCACAATGAGCTTAGATTTGATGTGCATGCGAATTGGAAAACATATGTGGATAACTATCAAGAGGGGTACCATATCCCGCTCGTTCATCCTCAACTCAATCGCGATGTAATTTGGCAAGACTATACACTAGAAAATAAAGATGAATACAGCATCCATTCTGTTCCTGAAAGAGCAAACAGTGATCAGCCAGGTAGTTTTGGTTGGCACTTTCCAAATTTCATATTCAATATTTACGGTAGGGGTATTGTTTTCCAAAGAATTGAACCATTGAAGCCAAAATGGTGCAGGGTCGTCTACAATCTGTTCCGCCCCAAGAATATAAGTGAGGAGGATTTTGAAAATAAAGAGGGAAAATATCAGTTAGAAGTGAGTCTCGAGGATCAGAAGCTTATACCAGAAATACAGCAAAATCTTCAAGCAGGCATATATAATGAAGGACCGCTAAGTAAAAAATACGAAACAGGGGTTGCATATTTTCATGACCTCTATCTAACAAAACTTAATTTGGAGAACAACAAATGATACTAATCACAGGCGCAACAGGGAAAACAGGGTCTGCAACAGCAAAATCTCTTGGTGAGAAGGGCGAAAGATTTAGAGCACTGATAAGAAACGAAGAAAAAAAAGAAGGATTAGAGTCTTTAGGTGGAGAGGTAGTAATTGGATCAATTGAGAACACAGACGTTGTAAATCAGTCAATGCAAGGGGTTAAAACTGTGCTGGTTCTGCTTCCAAACTCTGAAAGTCAACTGGCTCTTGAAAAACAGCTTGTAGACTCTGCTAAACAAGCTGGAGTTGAGAGAATTGTTAAAATGTCATCCATAGAGGCGACGCCGGATGCCACAAGCCCGATTCCAAAATTACATCTTGAATCTGAAGAATATATTAAGCAATCAGGGCTAGCTTGGACCATGATTAAACCAAATTTTTATATGCAGAATTTGCTCGCATCAGCTGGAACGATAAAAGATCAAGGCAAAATTTTTCTGCCCATGGGTGAGGGTAAAACCGGAATGATTGATACAACTGATGTTGGAACAGTTATAGCAAAAGTGCTTTCTGAAGATGGTCACGAATCAATGAATCATGAGATTACTGGACCTGAAATTTTATCTTTCTATGAAGTTGCTGAAATTTTTAGTAAGGCGCTAGGCAAGCAGGTTGATTATGTGGATGTCCCTATGGACGCCTACAAGGAAACCCTTGGACAATTTTTGACAAACCAGTGGCACTTAGATGCAGTCATTGATTTATTCAAAGGGATTGCTGAGGGAGGCATTGAAGACAAAACAAATACTTTCAATGAACTTACGGGAGAGACGCCTAAATCACTTTCTCAATTCCTTGCGGAAAATTCATTTATCTTTAAAAGCTGATTATTGCTCCTTCCAGCCTTTTTTGACAATCAAAAATGAGCATAGGATTGATGGTATTCCCAGCAATGCAGAGTAGATAAACAGAGTGGCCCAACCACTGCTCTCAATAATCATTCCAGAGAATCCACTTAAAGTAATGCCAGGCAGAAACATAACAGATGTAAAAAGTGCATATTGGCTGGCCGTGTAGTATCTGCTTGTTAAGCTCGACAGGAATGCAATGAATACTGTTCCAGAAAAACCCAATGCAAAATTGTCTGCGCTTATAGTCAATACTAAAGCAGACAAACTAGGTCCTGCGTTATTCAAAAATAAGAAAAATAAGTTCGTCACTGTCAATAAGATGCTGCTGATAATCAACAATTTGCCAATTCCAAAGCGTGCGACCGTCAAGCCGCCTATGAATGCCCCAATAATGGTTATGGTGAAACCAAAAACTTTTGTCACGGTCGCAATCTCAGAAAGATTGAACCCAATATCTGCGTAGAATGGGTTTGCAGCAATTCCAATGATTAAATCACTGACTCGATAGATTGCTATAAACATTAAAAGAAAAAGCGACCAGTAACCATTTCTCTTAAAAAACTCAGCAAAAGGATCAAGTAAACTCTTTTTAAGCCACCCTGAATCATTGTGTTTATTCGATGGCTTATCTGATTCCGGAATTAAGATGACTGTCACAATCCCCACCAACATGAACAATGACATCACCTGATATGTCAATGCCCAGTCGTAAAAACTAGCCAAGTATAAAGCTCCTGCGCCTGATGTCAGCGCTGAAATTCTATATCCAAGCTGATAACTTGCTCCAAGAACTGCTTGAAATTTACTTTCAGCAATCTCGATTCTATATGCGTCAATTGCAACATCCTGGGATGCTGATGCAAAAGCTATAAGGATTGATAAATACGCAAGAAAAATAAGGTCCTGTGCGGGACTTAGAAAGGACATATACACTAAGCCAAGCAAAATGATTACCTGTGTTAGAAGCATCCAAGATCTTCTTTGCCCAATCATATTGGTTAACCCAGGCAGTTTCAGTCTATCGAGCATCGGAGCCCACAGAAACTTTATTGCATAAATGATGCCCACCCATCCGAACATCGTAATTTCAGAAATCTTAACGTCGGCTGAGGCGAGCCAAAGAGTGAGAGTTGCAAACAAAAGAGGGTGGGGCAATCCTGCTGAAAACCCTAGAAAAGCCATTCTAATTGACTCTGAACTGGAATAAATACCAAGTCCTTTTTCATTAAATTCTGAGAGCGCTCTATTCATATTCAATAACTAAAGGGGCATGATCCGAGAATCTTTCCTTCTTGTATATTGATGCTCTAAGCGGAGCCTTGGAAAAATAATTGTTATAGATTTGATAATCAATCCTCCATCCAACATTGTTGTTATAAGCATTGCCTCTATTTGACCACCAAGTGTACTCTTCTGAATTTTCATTAATTTCTCTAAACGCATCAGTGCATGAGTATTCTTCAAAAATTTTATCCAGCCATGCTCTTTCCTCTGGCAAGCATCCAGAGTTTTTTTGATTTGATTTCCAGTTTTTAATATCGATCTCTTTATGAACAATATTAATATCTCCACAAAACATGAATGCTGTTTTTGACTCATTGTATTCAGTTAATTTTTTTTCAAAAAAATCTAAAAACCGATATTTGGCTTCTTGTCTTGCATCGCCGGATGACCCGGATGGAAAATATGCAGAGGCAATCTTGAAATCTTCATATGAGCATTCAATGTAACGGCCCTCTTGATCAAACTCATCTGAACCCATTGAGTCAGTCAATTCTACTGGCTCTTTTTTTGTAAAGATTGCAACACCGCTGTAGCCTTTCTTAACTGCTTGCTTGTGGTAGCAATGATATTTTTTAGGCCAATACTCATCTCCCTGGATATCCTCTAGCTGAGCCCTAACTTCCTGAAGACAGACGATGTCTGCGTTTTGATCATTGAGCCAATCAAATATACCTTTTTTATTTGCAGCTCTTATGCCATTCACATTTAAGGTAATAATTTTTATGCTATTTCTCCAACTTGAATGCTTGTCTTCATTATCTGGCCATTCTGTGAGATGCTTAGCAGAAGACAAGTCTTAGTTTAGCGTTAATGGAAAACTACAAACAGAACTTTATACAGATGTCTATCGATATAGGCGCTCTCAAATTTGGTGAATTTGAACTCAAATCCGGAAGGGTCAGCCCCTATTTTTTTAATATGGGCCTTTTCTCAAGCGGTCGATCTATAAAAAATATCGGTGATTTTTATGCTGCTGCATTAGAGGAAAGCAATCTTCAATACGATATGCTTTTTGGTCCTGCATACAAGGGGGTTCCGCTGGTATCGGCCTTAAGCTCAAGTCTTTTTGTCAATCATGAAAAAGATGTTTCATTCGTGTATAACCGTAAAGAGAAGAAAGAGCATGGTGAAGGAGGTCAAATAGTTGGTCCGCCCTTAGAAGGTAAAATCGTCATTGTTGACGATGTGATCACAGCGGGTACTGCAATCAAAGAGGCCTCAAAGATGATCATTGAGGCTGGCGCAGAAATCTCAGGAGTTCTAATTGCTCTTGATAGACAAG
>NZHP01000036.1 GCA_002691465.1 Gammaproteobacteria bacterium
GAGCACAACCAAAACTGGGCCAAATATTTCTTCTTTATAGATGCTCATCTCTGGACTGACACCATCGAACAGAGTCGGGCCTAGAAAAAAACCAGGTTTGTTTGTCATTTCGTGCTCGCGTCCATCGAGTAAAATTTTGGCACCCGAATCTATGCCTTGCTGGATGTAATCAATGACTTTGTTTTTATGGTCATTGGTAATCAGTGGGCCCATTTCATTTTCAGCTTCATTCCCTGGTCCAATCTTCAGTGCTGAGGCTTTCTCAGACAGAAGCTTGCATAATTCATCTGCAACTCCTTCAACAACAACCACAACAGAAATGGCCATACATCGCTCACCTGCAGAGCCATACGCAGCACCAATGATTGCATTGGTTGTTTGCTCAAGGGATGCGTCCTCGAGGACGATGGCATGATTCTTTGCTCCACCCAATGCCTGCACTCTCTTTCCATTGGCTGAAGCTTTTTCATGAACGTACTGAGCGACAGGAGTTGATCCAACAAAACTGAATGTCTTAATGGAAGGGTGATCCAATATTGCATCGACGACTTCCTTGTCGCCGTTAACAACGTTCAAAACCCCTTTTGGCAATCCAGCCTCCTGCAAAAGCTCTGCAAGTTTCATGGCGCACGAAGGATCTTTTTCTGAAGGCTTTAAAATAAAAGTATTGCCGCATGCAATGGCAATTGGAAACATCCACATTGGAACCATGGCAGGAAAATTAAAGGGCGTCACACCGGAGCAGACTCCAATCGGTTGTCGAGTGGAATAGCAATCGATTCCCGTTCCAACTTGCTCACTGAATTCACCTTTAAGAAGATGAGGAATGCCGCATACAAAATCAACCACTTCGATGCCTCTTTGCAAAGAGCCGGCTGCATCCGAGGCGACCTTGCCGTGCTCTTGGGTAATGAGCTCTATTAACTCTTCTCTGTTTGTTTCCAGAAGCTCTTTGTATTTGAAAAAGATCTGAGCTCGTTTTGTGACGGATGTTTGTGACCAACTCTTAAATGCTTCTGAGGCGGACTCAACTGCTTTGTTTAGATCATCGGAATTCCCCATCGAAACAGAGGCACTGACTTGGCCGGTTGCAGGATTAAACACATCCCCGTATCGTTCAGCACTTGAAGGCTGAAGTTCGCCGTTAATCCAATGGTGAATGATTGATGCCATGCTTTGCTTTATTCTTAACCGATCGCTTCTAGCGATTCTTTGACGGTATGCACCACTTTGCGAACGTCATCAGCGCTGGCAATGAATGGCGGACAAATCGCAATTGTATCGCCCGTGGTTCTGATGAGAACCCCTCTGTCAAAACATTCTCTGAATACACTCATTGCTCTTGCGGTAGGCTTTCCTTCTATAGGATCCAATTCCACAGCACCCAATAAACCAAAGTTACGTATATCAATCACATGTTTCGTGCCTTTGATCTTGTGCACTTCTTCCTCCAGAACTGGTGCAAGCTCTCGAGCATTCTCAAAAAGACCTTCTTCTTCATAAACATTGAGCGTTGCCAATCCTGCTGCAGCTGCTAAAGGATGACCTGAATAGGTATAGCCATGGAAAAACTCTATCGCTTCTTCTGGCCCAGTCATGAACGTATTGTAAATTTCTTCCTTAACTAAAACACCGCCCATTGGAACTGTTCCGCTGGTCATGCCTTTGGCAATGGTCATTATATCTGGCGTAACATTGAATGCATCTGCTCCAAAATTACTTCCTGTTCTTCCAAATCCAGTGATGACTTCATCCAAGATAAGCAGAATGCCATGCTCGTCACAAATTTCCCTTATTCTATTGAGATAGCCAACGGGTGGGAGGTAAACGCCTGCTGAACCCGCAATGGGTTCCATGATAACAGCAGCCACTGTGGATGGATCATGCAACATAAGTATTTCTGTTAACTGATCTGCGAGGTGCTCGCCCCATTGAGGCTGACCGACTGAAAAAGCATTGTGCTCAAGATTATGGGTGTGCTTGAGGTGATCCACGCCCGGCAACATTGCGCCAAACATTTTACGATTGGGCGACATGCCTCCGACAGAAATACCGCCAAAACCAACGCCGTGGTATCCCTTCTCCCTTCCTATGAGACGAGTTCGATGTCCTTCACCTCTCGCTCGGTGATATGCGAGTGCAATCTTTAGAGCTGTATCCACCGCTTCAGAACCTGAATTTGTGAAGAATGCATGAGTCAATTCTTTAGGCGCCATATTCACCAACTTCTCTGCCATTGCAAAGATTGTGGGATGACCGAGCTGAAATGCAGTCGCGTAATCCAATGTTTCAGCTTGCTTTTGAATGGCTTCAACTATCTTTGGATGACAATGCCCAGCATTGCAACACCAAAGACCTGAAACGCCATCCATGACGGTCTTGTCATCGTATGTCGTATAATGCATTCCATTGGCTTTCTTGAACATTCTTGGGTTCTTCTTAAAGTACCGATTGCCTGTGAATGGCATCCAATAATGTTCCAAATTTGGTAAAGCATCGCTCATAGAATTGTCCTCAAGAAAATATATGCCTATTGTACTCACTAATTTCTAACTCAATCAATGGATATGTCTCGAAATGTCAAATAAACTATCGAGATGAGCAGCGAAAAAAATAAGGAGTTCAAGGCGGTCAATATTTCTGTTTTGACTATTTCAGACAGCAGAACGATTGAGCAGGATGATTCGGGCGAATATCTGGCTTCCGCAATAAAAGAGCAAGGGCACGTTTTAAGCGATCGAAGAATTTGCAAAGACAATCTTTATGAGATCAGAGCGATCATCTCGCAATGGATTTTAGATGACAATGTTCACGGCATCATCACCACTGGTGGCACAGGAATCACTGGCAAAGATGGAACACCTGAGGCCATCCTGCCTCTTCTGGATAAAACCATTGATGGCTTTGGTGAAATGTTTAGATCTCTTTCTTACCAAAACATTAAAACATCAACCTTGCAATCCAGAGCCTTTGCAGGGGTTGCCAATGGGACATTTATCTTTTGCCTTCCCGGCTCACCGGGTGCTTGTAAGGACGGCTGGAATCTCTTAATCAAGGATCAATTGGACAACAGGACAAAGCCATGCAATCTTGTGGAATTAATGCCTCGATTAAATGAGCAATAAACTCAGATGAGTGATCGATTAGAAGTATTTATGTTTCCCTGTTTATCGGATAACTACGGTTTCCTAATCCATGATCCTATCGAGGGTTTAACAGCCACAATCGACACTCCCGAAGTTCCCGTCATTGAAGAGGCGCTCAATCAAAAAGGCTGGGCATTGACTCACATAATAAATACGCACCATCATTATGATCACGCGGGGGGCAACCTTGAGCTCAAGAAAAAGACAAATTGCAAAATCATTGGTCCCCTGGCAGATAAGGACCGAATTCCAGGGATTGATATAACCATAGAACATGGAGAAAAATTCAACTTTGGTTCATTCGATGTTCAAGCATTTCATACGCCAGGGCATACAACTGGGCACATGGTCTATCATTTCAAGAGTCAAAACATAGCTTTTGTGGGCGACACTATTTTTGTAATGGGCTGTGGAAGACTATTTGAGGGAACGCCTGAACAAATGCTCAAATCGCTTGATCTCATTATGTCATGGCCCGATGAAACCTTGCTTTATTGTGCGCACGAATACACACAAAGCAATGCCGAATTTGCCATTACAGTTGATGGAAAGAATAAGGATCTGATCAAAAGAAAATCAGAAGTTGAAAGCATGAGAGAAGGCTCGATCCCGACAGTTCCTACCACGCTTGATTTAGAGAAAAAAACAAATCCATTTCTGAGATCGGATGATCAAGAAATAAGATTGGAATTGGGCATGCTGGAATCCACTAGAACTGAGGTTTTTGCTGAAATTAGAAATCGCAAAGATCAATTCTAGCTCACAGAATATTATCTGATTCTCTATAATGGTTTTAAGTGCGCCCGTAGCTCAGTTGGATAGAGCGTGTGGCTACGAACCACAAGGTCGGGAGTTCGAATCTCTCCGGGCGCGCCAAAATAATCTAAAGAATGTATTTGCTCTAAGGTCTTTGATTTGGATTGGCCAAAGGCGTCGGAGCGACCTTTGACACATAAATGGCAAACATGCTGACAAATATATTGCATACTCCGATCAATATAAATGGAGCGGATGGGCCAATCGCGTCAAACATTCTCCCTCCAATTCCAGAAGAAATCAGTATTCCCACTGCGCCTGCAAGATTGAAAACACCAACGATGGCGCCCCTCTTCATCTGTGGAGCCTCTTGACCCAGTAATGTCGTGGCTGCGAAGAAAGCGCATTGCTGACCCCAGCCAAGTAAAGCAAAGAGTGGCAGATACTTCGGATCAAGAACATCGTCTACGAAAAACATGGAGCAGTAACCGGTCGCGGCTATTGCCATGCATATACTGACAGATTTTATTCGATCGCCTTTATCCATTAAATAACCAATGAATGGCGAGGCTATGAGTGCCGCCGATGTCGAAGTGACAAACAGCAGTCTTGCCTTGCGAGTTGCCTCTGAAGTTTCTAGGCCAGCATCCACCCCTGATGCAACGCCCCACAACACCACAAAAGTACCGAGTATGACAAGATCGCTTCTTGCGACAAATGCGGCAAAATAAGCCAATAGAATCCTTGGATTCTTCCCCTCTGCCAGTCCAGATCGGATCTGCTCACGATAAGGAATTTTCTTTTGTTCTTCCGTCGGTGTTCCTTTCTTCAAGCCAAAACCAACAACCGTTGCAGTAATCAAGCACATTCCGGCAACAACCCACATTGCATACATGCCTGCAGTGACTTCATCGTATCCAGCATCAGCAAATGTTTTTGGTAATCTGGCAAAAACAAGCGATACGAAAATAACCCCCAATGCATTCATAATCCCTGTGACAGCAATCATTTTTCCCCTGGTGTGATTCTGAGGATAATCTGCTGTAACAGTGCCGAGCATTCCAGTTGCAGCACCCATCCCAATAGCATAGACAATTCGGTACATGGTCAATTCTTCGATACCGGTTGCCAATGGATAGAGGAAATAAGACAGCCCCATTGTAACCATGCCAAAGGCATAGACTTGCCTTCGGCCTATTTTATCGGCAATAAGACCAACCGGAAGAAAAACCAACAAAAGGACTATTTCTGCAACAACTTGGAGATCTCCAACAATAGTGCCTATCTGATCTCTTTGGTAATTGAGGTTTTCCACGACAACATAAGTCGTGGCATAAGAAATAAAGGTTAATAAACCGATGGTTGTTAGGGCTGCATAGCAAATGGAAAGAAAATTCGTTCTCGTCACTCCTTCGACCAGATCAACTTTGTATCTGCTGCTGCCTAAAACTTTGATTGAAAGAAATGAATCGCTCATGCTGAAGCCCCCTTTATTAAAGATTTATAAATAGTAGACTAAATACAAACCTAATTTCAAATAACAAAAGTAACACTTTGTATCATCCTAGGAAAGATGAAAAACAACGAACTAATAAAGGGAATTATCACATCAATCTTTGATGCTTTTAAGCGAGGGGACACCAAAGAAATTGAGAAACATCTCCATGAGGAAGCAAGTGTTTGGGATGTTTTTACGCCTGACATGATTATTGGGAGGAAAAATTTAGAGGAATTCCATAGCCGTGATCAAGCTCAAAAGGAGTCAAGAGGACAGTTGAGCATTGAACTGGAAGAGCCCATGATCAGAGAATGGAATGAATTTGCCATTGCAACTTACTGCCTTGAATTTACATATCAGCAGCCAAACGCACTTAAAGGAAAGGTAAGAATTACTGATTTATTTGTTTTGGAGAAAGAACAATGGAAAATAATGCATCATCATGAAGGATTGGTTCCAGAAGATTAGAAAGGACAATAATCTTCTTTTTCAACCAAATCGTAAACGAAAGTAAATTTCGCAACACCAACGAGTACAGCCATAATCATTCCCAACTCATAAATTTCCCCATCATTAAAGTGGGTATTCAATTCAGAATACAAGTCAGAAGAAATATTGCCCTTCTCATTTGTGAGCACCATCTGATCTGCGAGCTTCAAAGCTGATTTTTCACGATCTGAAAATGGGCCGTTCATATAGTCATCCAATGCATCTATTTGTTCTTGTGTGATTCCTGATTTGAGTGCATGAGCAGTGTCCCCTTTGTTGCAAAATGCACATCCATGGACATTTGCAAGCCTGAGTCTGACCAATTCAACCAGCGTTGTTTCAAGTCGATCAGAGTAAAAAAGTTTTTGATAGAACTCGTCAAGATACCATCGATATACATCAGGATTATTGCCTGAAACTTCAACAAAAGTAGCATCGCCAGTCAGATCATTGGCTTGATCCCAACTTTGCTTCATATCGTCGGGCAATTCGTTCTTACTCACTTTTTTCAAATGAGGTGTCGGTTTTGTCATCGCGCCCTATCCCTGAAAGGGTTCTCGTTCTATGGCGTACAACTCAAGACTGGATAAGCTTGGCGTATTTGGATCGTATGTCTCTGGGGCAGTAAAATATTTAGGGTAATGTTTTTCCACATAATCCAATACCTGTCGACTATGGACTTGCTCTAGATCCTCGCCCGATCCCATAAATGCCTGATACAAGCAGTGCCCGGGTTCTTGTCCCATTAGCATCCATGGAAGAAACGGCGTTATCCTTCCCCATGTTCCGCTGAATGGCAATGAAGTGTAGCTCGGGTCCTGCATTTGCTGCGCATCCACATGAAAGGCAAACATTTCTGACACACTCACCATCGGACCGCTTGACTCCCTAACCCATTTCTTTGGATCAAGGGCATTTGGGTAAAAGAGATTGATATGAATTTCCATGTCTATTCTGTTTCCCCTTTGCTGCCAAGGCAAAATGAATGGTATTTTTGGTGGCTCTTCCTTATTGAGACCGCCAAATTCTGGAGGAGCCGGAAAATGATCCGCTATCACATAGTTAAATGGATCATTTGCAATTGGATATACCTTAACTGTCTCATTGGTCATTGGGTTATCCCATTCTTCCAGCACTTCGCCCGATCTCAAATCAGTATAAAGACCAACCTCTCTCAATATTTTTGCATACGATCCATCGGCTTGTTGCTCTAATCTCGAAACACCGAAGCCTTCTATCCCAACACAATCAACGAGTGGTTTGTTTGGTCTCACTGCCATTATGTAGCCTTTGAACCATCCGTATTTCTGCTTTGATTCGTCCAAGTTACCGTTCATCCTCGCATACGCAACCTTGTTATCCGGTCCCTTTGATAGATCCAGATACGGCCCACTTAAAGCTTCGCCGCTTGAAGTGCCGTATGCGGCAGCTTGATCTGCTCTTGAGTGATCGGACATCATGCCAAGAGCCATAGCTCCAGCGCCAAATGCTCCGACATTTCCAACGTTCTTAAAAAAATCTCTTCTTTTCATAATTACCTCAAATTAGTTTTCTTTTTTTCTTCGCTCTAAAAATAGCAACAGTAGAGCCAACATTAAAAGAACAAGATTGGCGATGCCAACCATCGTGAATGGTGCAGTTGGGCTGATACTATCAAATATCTGGCCTCCAATTCCTGCAACAAGAAAAATTCCAACCGCTCCAAAAAAACTGAATCCACCAATCACAGCTCCCCTTGCTTTTGCGGGTGCGACACTGCCGATAAGAGATATAGCAGAGATGTTGGCAAATATCTCCCCAAGACCGAGCAGACCGACACCGATGTACATCTGAGTGCCTTGAACATCCTCAATAAACCCAAGATAGAGATAGCCAGTGGCAGCAATGCCCATGGATATTGCCAATGCCAAAACACGGTCAAACTTATCGATGAAAAAATTGATCAGCAATGCGCCTGGAATTGCACATGCTTGAACGGCAACATATAAAAGTGCTGCCATTTTCTGAGCTTCAGATTTGCTCATGCCCAACGATTCAAACTCAATGCCCAACCAGAGTGCAAAAAAAGTACTGACCACTGCCAGATCGCCTCTGGAAACAACTCCGGCCGTGTATGCCAAGGCAACTCTAGGATTTTTAGCTTCTTTTACAGCAACTCCTAGAGTAGAAAAATACGAATCTTTTTTAGCAGTAGCCTCTGCGGTGCCTTTTTTGAGATTGAAAAACAAAACCACTGAAACGATGAAAACCATAGTTGAGGCAGACCAAAAGACATACTGAGCCCAGTTTGCTGAATCGTATCCAAGATTGATTAAATATTCGGGAGCCTGAAGTTGCTCGTAGAATGTTGCAAAATTTCTAAATGTTGAAATGATCAGAACGAGGCCAAGACCATTCAATATTGATGTGAAAGCGATCAGTCTGCCTCGAGTGCTTCCATGAACATAGTCATTAGCAACGGTTGGCAACATAACCGTATTTGCGGCACAACCGAGTGCAACGAAAATCCTGAAGAAATATAGTTCTGTGGTGCTATCTGCTAATGGATAAATAAAATAACCAATGCCCAATAAGAAGAAACCCAAGGAGTATACAAATCTTCTCCCTATCTTATCTGACAGCGCGCCAAAAAGGCCAATCACTGAGACAACGACAACTTCTTGAACAGCAGTCAGGGTCCCAGCTACGCTCCCGAATTCTTCTTGTGGAATGTCAAGAGCACTAAAAATCGAATAATTAAAAACATTGACAAAAGCCATGCTGGCTATGCCAAAGAAAGCACCAAAAAACAACGTAAACAAATGACGTTTTTCAATATCAGGCAACAGCACTATGGGGCCAAACTTTAGGCCCATTGGCTGATCAGAATTATTTCCCATATCCATTTTTTGATTTAAAATTTTATTATTAAAAGAATAACACTACACTAAGAACGATGATAAAAAAAATAACAAAAGTAACACTTTGTATCATTTTAGTGGTGTTTGCATTTTCTCTATTGATGGCTTGGAGATTAGACGTCTTTGTCAAGATCGATGAAAAGAAACCAAGCAGTTGTGAAGCAATTGAACTCTTTGGAAGCGCTGAAGACATCGAGATAGATTATTTAAATGGAACTGCTTATCTATCGATACTTGACCGCAAAGGTTTAATCCAAGGAAAAGATGTTCAAGGGAGCATCGGAAGGATTGATCTTAATAATATGCCATGGGAAATAGAAAGTGTTTTTTCAGGCGAAGGTTTGGATAATTTTAGACCGCATGGCTTATCCATATATGAAAATACTTTGGTTGCGATAAATCATCCGAAGGATAGAGGCGAAGATCCGGAATCAATTGAAACATTTTCGATATCTGGCAAAGGCATTGCGCATGACAAAACTCTTATCAGTCCATTGCTTGAAAGCCCCAATGATCTTGTATTAGTTGCCGAAGACAAACTCTACATAGGGAATGACAGCATGTTTAATTCGAACATCAATTCATTCGAAAAGATTCAACAACAACTGGGAAGGCCTTACTCAACAATAGTTTTCTATGACGGTGCCGATATGAGCATTGCGGCTAAAAACTTGGCATCTGTCTCGGGTTTGAATATGACAAAGGAAGGTTACATAATTGCTTCGGAAACAAATGCAAAAAGAATCAGAGTCCTGAAGCAGCTTGACGATGGAAAACTAAAAAAGTTAGGGGCTATCTCGCTTGAGGGGTCACCAGATAATATAAGTGTTTCAGGGGATGAAATCATTGTTGCTCAGGTTGCCAGCGTTTCGTCATTGATTCAGCATTTTATATCGCTTCAGAACGGCGATTATAAGCCCTCTCCATCGAAGTTAGAGTCGCTAGTATTTGAATCCGATAAAGCAGACTATGTAAGAAAAAGAGAGATCATGTTCCTCAGTCTTGGAGAAGATATTTCAACTGCCAGTGTGGGTGCACAATGGGATGATAAATTACTCATTGGCTCCATAACGGATGATAAGATTTATGTGTGTCAATTAGGAGAATAATGGAAAAAGATAAAAACACTTTTGAGAGCCATGTTTCCAATGAAAGAACTCATCTTTCTCAGGTTAGAAGAGCTTTTGCGGACGGAATAAAAATTGAAAATCCCGATCCATCATCGATAAATTTTTTAATTTCGTGCTGCGATTATCTTTCTTTTTCACTGAGAAGGCTCATTGAGCAGGATCATGTATTGCACGAAAGGCTTATTCCTCATGTAAGCGATGATAATCGAGAATATAAAGAGAAATTGAATAAACTAGAAACAGGTTTAGTCTCGATGGAAGAATTCATAAACAATCTTGAAAACAGTAAAAACGAGTTGATTGTAAGTGGGCTATACGGGTTTCAAGAATTCAAAACAGATGCCGAAGAATTCCTAGATGCATTCCTGAAGATGCTAGCTTCAAACAGACACTCAACTTACGAGCTAGAAAAAGAAGTATTTTCTAAAGATGACTGGGAGGCAATCGCATGCATCTCTGAGGAAGCAGTGCAAAAAGAAGGTGATCTATACAAAGCGGTTACAGCGTCCTCGCCTGAGGATTTTAATCCAAGAAATTACCCGCCAATCGGTCATAGTCAGTCAGTGGAATAAAGCATGATAAAAAAAATTATAGTCTACCTTCCATTCATATTTTTTTTAAATACAGATGTTTATGCCTCCGAGAATCAATCCACAGTTTTAATCACCGGCTCAAATAGAAATATAGGTTTTGAGTTTGTTAAACAGTTTGCAAACAAGGATTGGAGAGTGATCGCCACGACTAGATCGCTCGAATCTGCTGACGAATTAATCAAATTCTCAAAAGAAAACAAAAATGTAATCGTTGAACAACTCGATATCACTAACGATGAACACCTCCAATTTTTAAAAAAGAAATATAAAAACGAGCCGATAGATATTCTTTTAAACAACGCAGCATACACTCCGAGATATCTTTCATCTTTTAGAGGGATCAATGGAGTTGAGGTTGATGCCACTCGAAAAAGTTTCGAGGTCAATACCATTGGCACCATGAAGGTTATACAAACATTCATTGATAATGTTGAGGAATCCAATAATGGAAAAATTGTAAACCTTTCGACCAAAGCTGCTTCATTTGAGGAAAGGCCAGCAATACCAATGATGTATAGCTATGCTATGAGCAAAGCAGCAATGAATAGCATGGTGAAAACACTTTCTTTTGAAACAGCTGAAAAAAACATCATAGTGATTGCCATCTCTCCAGGGACGGTTAACACCACACTGGGAATGGGATTAATGGGTGCAATTGATATTGATGAGAGCGTTTCTAAAATGATGGCTGTGATTGATGATCTGACTATGGATCACAATGGTCTTTTTCTAGATTACGAAGATGGAAGAGAGATTGGATGGTAATCAAGTCACATCTAAGATTTCAAAGAAAGCCCTTTCACCTGATTCCAAAGCACCCTCCATCCCACGATTAGCAATTGCGGTATGCTCACCACAAAAGTGAAGTTTAAGATGAGGCTTTGAAATCTCCCGGCCAAATTCTTTTATTTGACCAGGTCCCCAATAAGCCCAGTCACCTTTCGAGTATGGATTCAAAGACCACGAATGATATGCAGCCACTTCCAATTGATCTCTAGCACTCGGTCTCAATCTTTCGATTGATTTAATGACACTTTCAATTGCTTCTTTTTGATCCATGAGATCCAATCTTTCGGCAATAGGGCCTCTAAGCCAAGCCGTCAGACTGTCAACCTTTTCTGGTGAGGATGCTTGCCTTTGAGAAATGATCATCCCTGCCAGTTCATCGGTATACATATTTGGACTCATCTCATCCTTCTCCCAGAATGGTGTTTTAGGAATCAGGTGAAGCATATTAATTTTCTGTGACTTAAGAGACTTTATTGCCTCAGATTGTGGTCCATTAATTTTCGGATAAATGGATATTCCTTTTAAGACAGAAAAAGGCAACGAACATATAATTCTATTTGCAGAATATGAGGTTCCATCAGAACAAGAAACTTTTGCTGAATCATTAGAAAGATCAATCGATGTGACTTCTTTATTCAAAAGAATCTCATCTTTTAAGTTCTTTGCCATTTCTTCTGCAATTCTGATGTTTCCGCCTTCTGCTACTAGACTGGTTTGAAAACCCAATCTGCTTTGAGATGCAGCAAAAGCATTAACAAACATCAGCATCAAAACTGAAACATCTTTCGCAGTGTATCCATGGGTGATGTTTAGGTTGTAGGCAAGATCAACCAATTCATCGGAGAATCCTTTTTTGATGAACCATTCGTGAACAGAAATGTCGTGAATGAATTGATCTTCATTCATCCACTCTTGTGGTGCTTTTAGTGGATTATTACCGCCCAAAAAAGTATGAAAAAAAGCATTTGGAGGAAGATTTCGATAGTCATTGGGGAAAACATTGCTGGGATGATTTGGCCATTCTTCTTTGGAAATGATTTCCCCGCCCAGTGAAAGCATTCTTTCTCTGAAATAAGGAATCACAGGTTTTAAGTCGATTAGATTAATCCCAAATCGATTGGCAGTATCAATCACACGAGCATAGCCTGAGCCGAATGCAGTTCCTCCGCTTTCGGGATAACCGGGAATGCCTTTCTGAGTGAGCACTCTGCCTCCAACTCGTTTGTCTGCTTCCAGTACTCTGACCTTATAGCCCTCTTCTTCTAAAAGATTTGCAGCATAAAGGCCCGATAACCCGGCACCGATGATTAAAATTTCTGTGGATTCTTTAGATTTAATAATATTTGGAAAAGTTACAATGGGTGCATAGCCCATTGTTTTGAGTAGTTTTCTTCTAATGTTTGAGTATGGATTATTCTTAGAAGGGTTTGACAAAACTCATTCCTTAATGGTGACAGTCTGATTGATTGATGGATTAAGTAATTTGGATTTCTTGCCGCTTGGCCAAAGCACTTCAATAAAATCTATTGATGATTTATTGCCCAATCCAAAATGCATTCTTGGATCATTTCCTGAATTATATCCGTGCGCACTTGTGGCTTCTCTGTATTGAGTCAAATCACCCGAGGATAATGAGACTCTTGCGCCATAAGCATTCGTATTGCTTTCTTGACCAACTAGGTTAACCGTCAACCAGTTATTTCTATTTCCACGATTAAACAATAAGTAGTTTCTGTCAGATTTTGTAATTTGTTCACCGCCTGTGTAAAAAGTTCTATTGGTGAAAAAAATATCGAGAAAACCGTCGTCGTCTAAATCGGCCGTTCCAACACCACTTCCGACACCATATCCACTGGCTCTTGAACGCCAAGTGAGGTCAGAAAAAGTTAAATCCCCATTGTTTCTAAAGAGTTTATTGACATCAGGCTCAATGGCAATATAAAACTGAACAAATATAGGGATATCAATCACGTCATTGATCAGAGTGTCGGCCAACCCCCCGTTATTGACATAAATATCAATCAATCCATCGTTATCAAAATCGCCCATCGCACATCCTCTTGCGCCTGATTTATGGCTTACACCGGATGAGAGCGTGATGTCTTTATAGCTCAGTTGACCTGTTTCCTTTAAAAGACTGATATAGAGACGATTTGCTTGATCGGCAGTGGGTAGAAAAACATCCATATCGCCGTCATTATCAATGTCACCTATGCAAGCACCATTTGCATTTCCTGGATTTAGGAAAGCAGTCCCGGAAGGCGGTCTAAATGAGGTTGTAATATTTTTGAAGGAGCCTTCTTGATCATTCAAAAATAATATTTTCTTGTCCCCTTCATTGGTTACCAAAAGGTCAATATATCCATCGTGGTTAACATCGGTCCAGCTTGGTGCTCCTTGAGAATTTGCTTCTAAAACAAACTGCAGAACTCCTGCACCAGTTTCGTCAGTGACATCAGTAAAAGTGCCGTCGCCATTGTTTCTAAAAAGTGCGCTGTCGATATCAAAATCGGCGCATTTCCAATAGAGATCTAAATCGCCATCGTTGTCATAGTCCGCCCATGCAATTCCTGCGCCAGTGTCCCCAATTCCGCCTATCTTTCGATCGTTTTCATTGCCTTTCCGAAATAACTGAGACTCCCTAGTGACGTTTTGAAAATTTGGCTCACCTGTTTCTTTGAGAAGATTTTTATAGAGGCTTGTTGGAATGTGCGTGCTCTTATCTGTTGGAGGTAAATTTGAGATGGCTAAGTCCATATCGCCATCGTTATCGTAATCTCCCCATGACGCACCTCGACCAAGTGCATTCTCATTGTCCACACCCCTTAATTCTGCGACATCAACAAAAATACGGTTTCCTTGGTTCTCAAATAACCTATTTCCTTGTCCTTCCCCGTGAAATTCTGTGACCACATAGATATCAATGTCACCATCATCATCATAATCGATAAAAGTTGGTCCTGAAGCATTGACGCTCTCACTGGCTATTCCCGATTGGAAACTTTCGTCTTTGAAACGAATCGGAGAAGACCCCACCCATACATAATATCCTGTGGTATAGATAAAAGTGCTTAGAACTATGGCATAAATTATTTTTTTCATGGCTATAAAATATTTGCTCTTTAGGCAAATATCATAGCATCAAACATGGCGCCTAATAAGAGGAGTCCCAAATGAATTATTGAAGAGAAGAATGTTTTTCTGGCTAGAGCTTTGCTTTGCTCCTTCATTAACAAGATCGAGCAATATAGAAAGTAACCACCGCCAAAGACGGCAAAAAGCAAATAGATCCAACTCATGCCATAGAAAAATAGGGACAAAGAAAGCACAACCAGTACCAGTGTGTGCCAGAAAATGGCTTGGCTCGTGACTTTGTCTCCGTATACTACAGGCAGCATCGGAATTTCTGCCTTGGCATATTCGTCCTTAAAGCTAATGGCCAATGCCCAAAAGTGTGGCGGTGTCCATAAAAAAAGAACCACTGAGAGAATGAGAGGAGCCGGTGAAAAGGTATTTCCTGTGGCTGCAGATCCAACAAGCACTGCAAAACTTCCTGCCAGACCGCCAATAACAATATTCATCCACGTCCTACGCTTAAGCCAAACAGTGTAAACAATACCGTAAGTAAAGATTCCTGCAAAAAGATACAGCGTTGCCTCAAAATTGCTGACTTGATATGTCGCATAAAGCGCCAGAGTGCTGATGACGATTAGCCATAAATTCCAAGCATTCTTGGGCTCTAATTCTTTTGTGACAAAAGGCCTGTCTTTGGTTCGATCCATAATGGCATCAATGTCTCGCTCGTACCATTGGTTGAATGCCCCCGATGTGGAGGATGCAACCAAAACATAAGCAGCAAGTGCAAAGATCTCCATGGCTGTTAATGGAGAAGTTGGAGAAACTGCAATACCAGCGAGCGTGCATGCCATGATCAAAAATCCCAGACGAACCTTTCCAGCTTGATAAATCAAGGCAATATTTCTTGATAAGGCTTTGTGCTTAAACATTTGATTCAGGCTTTGATGATTTGAGGTCGTATTATCATTGATCTTGAGTCAAATTTGAAAGAATATTTGATTAAATTCAGTTTTTCTTTTTAACTGAAATGCCCAATTCATTTAATTGGTCTTTGCCTGCATGGCTTGGCGCATCAGTGAGCAAACAACTAGCAGTTTGTGTCTTGGGAAATGCAATCACATCTCTGATACTCGATGATCCTGTTATGAGCATGACAATTCTGTCAATTCCAAAAGCAATGCCGCCATGGGGCGGGCATCCATACTTTAGAGCTTCAAGGAAGAAACCAAATTTTTCACTCGCTTCTTCTTCGCCTATGCCAAGTATTGAAAAGACTGCTTGTTGCATTGTTTCCGAATGAATACGAATGGATCCACCGCCAATTTCATGGCCATTGAGTACCATGTCATATCCTTTTGATAATGCATCCTTTGGATTCTTTTTTAGTTCTTCTGGGTCAGAGTTTATTGGAGATGTAAATGGATGATGCTCTGCAGACCATCTCTTTTCTCTTTCATCCCAATGAAACATAGGGAAATCGGTAACCCAAAGTGGAAACCATCCATCTTTGATTAAGTTGAAATCCTCAGCCATTTTCACACGAAGAGCGCCTAGAGACGCATTTACAATGTCTTTCTTATCGGCGCCAAAAAAGACCGTATCTCCATTGCCCAATGAAAGTCTCTCAATCAGCTGATTGATTACTGAGTCATTGAGAAATTTAAGTATAGGGGACTGAAGCCCATCAATGCCTTTTCCAATATCATTAACCCTAATATAGGCCAATCCTTTCGCCCCATAGTTTGAAACAAAATCGGTATAATCATCAATTTGCTTTCGCGACATATCAGATGAATCATTGAGCACTAAGCATGCCACTCTTGAATCGTCATCATTTGCCGGGCCAGAAAAAACTTTGAATTCAACCTCTTTCATCAGATCACTGACTTCAATCAGTTCCATATCTATCCCTGTATGTGGGCTATCTGAACCAAATCGTTCCATTGCTTCGGCATGTGTGATTTGAGAAAACTGATTTTCAAAATCAATATTAAGCACTGATTTAAACAATTCTTTCACCATTGATTCCATCTGACTTTTGACGTCTTCTTGATCAACAAATGACATCTCAACATCGAGTTGAGTAAATTCAGGTTGACGATCTGCCCTCAGATCCTCATCCCTAAAGCACCTTGCAATCTGATAATAGCGATCAAATCCTGACATCATTAGAAGCTGCTTAAATAATTGCGGAGATTGAGGCAATGCGAAGAAATTTCCTTGCTGAGTTCTGCTTGGTACCAGATAGTCTCTTGCGCCCTCGGGAGTCGCCTTTGTCAAAATAGGCGTCTCGATTTCAAAATAAGATGCTTTATTCAAATAATCCCTCAGAGATTTTGTGACCTCATGTCTGACTTTAATATTGTTTGACATGTCTTCTCGCCTGAGGTCGAGATATCGGTATTTCAGACGAATGTCTTCATTTGTTGCTTCGTCATGATGGAAAGGAGGTGTTTTTGAAATATTAAGAACCTCTCCTTTCTCAACCAGCAATTCAACTTCGCCTGTCTTCATCTGATCATTGATGGTTCCCTGAGGCCTTTCTCTCAGAATGCCTGTAACTGAAATTACAAATTCACTCCTTATTTTTTCTGCAGTTGAAAAAAGATCTTGATTTTCTGGATCAAAAACCAATTGAAGTATTCCTGAGACATCTCTGAGATCGATGAATATTACGCCGCCATGATCCCTCCTTCGGTGGACCCATCCTGAGACCATTATCTGCTTTCCAATATGTGAAGTACTTATGTCTTCACACAAGTGAGTTCTATACTTTCCGCTAATATTCACTATTCTTTATCAATTAAAGCATTGGGGTCAGGTACCACTACGCCAAGAGAAATAATCATCTTGAGGGCATCTTCAACACTCATCTTAAGCTCCTGAACTTCATTTTGAGGAACCAATACAATGTAACCTGATGTTGGGTTTGGCGTGGTCGGTATATAAACACAAACCATGTCCTCGCCAGACTGATTCTGCACTTCTCCCAATTCTTTGGAAGTTTGGAAACATAGACTGTAGATTCCTTTTCTTGGATATTCTATTAATAGAACCTTTGAAAATGATTGCGTTTGATCTGAAAGGACCAACTCAGAAAATTTCTTAAGCGGGGAGTAAATGCTCCGCACCAATGGGATTCTATCCAAGAAAGCATCCCATGACTCAACAATTCTTTTGCCAAAATAGTTTGCTGTAACCAATCCTGTCAGCAGAACTACAATGATCGCAACAACAACACCAATACCAGGTATCTCTGACCCTATTAAGTTCTCTGGCCTGAGTGCAGGCGGAATTAACAAGTATGTTTGCCCCAGTAAATCGATCAAAAGTTTGATGACAAAAATTGTCAAACCCAATGGAATCCATACCAAAAGGCCAGCAACAATGATTGTTCTTAATTTTTTCATCTATTCACTATATTAATACGTTCAATCTTTCTTTGATGAATTATCTTTCTTTTTATCTTCTTTCTTGTCAGCTTTTTTTACTGAAGATTCTTTATTTGAGTCTTTTTTATCAGTATCTGATTTGGTATTTTCAGCTAAATTCTTACGATTATCTTTTTTAAAATCAGTTTCATACCAACCCTCGCCACTTAATCTAAAATTTGGGGCAGAAATCAGCCTTTTTAGATTCTTCCCTGAGCAAGCTGGACAATCAGTCAAAGGTGCATCATTCACTCCCTGTAGTGCATCCATTAAATGTCCACAGTCACTGCATTTATACTCATATATTGGCATTTCTTTTTTTTATCTAAAAATCTGTATGTGAAAACGGAGTATATTACGTCAGCAAAGAAAATATTTCTAAAATTTTCACTCAGGATAAGAGAATTCATTTATGGCTTGAGAGTCTAAATCTTGATCGGAAAGAGCGATAATCATTGATTCCATATCATCAGGTATTGGCGAGGTCAGTGAGATCGTTTCCTCACTGATCGGATGTTTAAAACTCAAACGAAAAGCATGAAGTGCTTGTCGCTTAAAACTCATCAACATTTCCCTGCTCTCTTCTTTCAGATTTTTTGGAAATGCCAATCTCCCACCATATAACTGATCACCGAGTATGGGGTAATCAATGTGGTCCATATGAACTCTGATTTGATGGGTTCTTCCTGTATCGAGACGAATTCCTATGAATGTATACCCTTTCAAGCGACGTAGAACTCTATAGTGTGTTCTTGATTCCCTGCCTATCTCTGAAACTTTAAATTTCAATCGGTTATGCGGATCTCTAGCAAGATTTGCCTCAATCATTCCTCCTGCAACCATCTCACCTTTGCAAATTGATCGATATTCTCTTTGAATCAATCTTAACTGCATGTCTTTAACCAGTTGGTTGTATGCATCCGTTGTTTTTGCGGCCAGAATAAGTCCTGTTGTATCTTTATCTAAACGGTGAACCAATCCTGCTCTTGGTAAAATCTTTAAACCCTCATTATAAAAAAGTAATCCATTTTGAAGCGTCCCGCTCAAATTACCATGGCCTGGGTGAACAACCATTCCTGATGGTTTATCGATGACAATGATATCGTCATCTTCATAGATTATGTTTAGATCCATCTGCTCTGCTTTTGTCTCTTCACGGTCTTCAAATTGAGGTAGGACAACAATAGCTTGGCCAGGATAAAGCAGCGTTTTGGGTTTAACCCTCGCGTTATCAAGTAAGATATTTCCTGTCTCTATCCAAGATTTAATCGATGATCTTGAAAATTGAGTCAGTATTGAGCTGATATACTTATCTATTCTCTGGTCTTTTCCTTCATCTTCGACCGTCAATTGAATTTTTTTAGTTTGCTTTTCCATCGTTAAAAATTATTGTTCATGATCTTTTGATTACATTTTAGGCTATAATTCAGCGAATATTTAGCAATTAGAACAATGCAAAACAAACTAATATATATTCTTTTCATATTCGTTCTCTTTACAGCAGGTTGCAGTAGAGAAGATGAGCAGACAGATACAAGGTCGTCCTCTGCAATTATTTATGACAGAGCTTCCAAAGCTATGGCCGCTGAAAACTATCGGAATGCAGTAAACTATTTGGAAGTCCTGACTACTTCTTTTCCATTCAGCAACGAAGCTAAGCAAGCGCAGCTGGATCTAATATTTGCTTATTACAGTAGCAATGGGATGGAAGAGGCAATTGACGAGGCAAAACAATTCGAAAAAGAAAACCCAACGCATCCAAGGGTTGATTATGCATTATATATGAGAGGGCTCGCATTGTTTGAAGGGCAGCATAGTTGGTACCATGAATGGTTCAATGTTGACTTGAGCAAAAGACCACCTGCAAATACAGAAGAAGCTTTTTCTATTTTTTCACAGCTAATCAGAAGATATCCAACCAGCATTTATATTGATGATGCAACGCAGAGAATGACTTTTCTTAGAAATCGTCTTGCAAAGTATGAAAACCATGTTGCAGAACATTATATGGAACGAGGTGCATACGTTGCAGCGGCGAATCGAGCGAAATACTCACTTGAGCAATATAACGGCGCCCCAGAGACAGTCAAATCATTAGAGATTATTACAAGAGCATATGAAAAGCTTGGCATGTTGGACCTAGCGGATCAAGCGCGAGAAATTTATACAGTTAATATACCTGAGGGTTACGAATCAGACTTAGAAGTTGATGGAGATAAGCCTTGGTATCGACTTTGGTAAACTTATCGATTGAGTAAGTCTTTCATGATTTTGCCAATAAGCGCAGGCGAATCAGTAGTTACGACTCCAGCTTCATTCAAGGCTTCGTATTTGCTTAAAGCAGTTCCCTCATTTCCAGTAACTATTGCTCCTGCATGGCCCATTCTTTTCCCAGGAGGCGCTGAAACTCCAGCCACATAAGCAATAACAGGCTTGCTAATATTCTCTTTGATGAACTCAGCGGCCTTCTCTTCGTCTGAACCGCCAATTTCGCCAACCATTACGATGCCTTCTGTCGCTTGATCTTTCTCAAAGAGTGACAAACATTCAATAAAATTTAGACCCTTGATTGGATCACCACCTATCCCAATACAGGTGCTTTGACCAAGACCACACATCGAAGTTTGATGAACAGCCTCATAAGTCAATGTACCCGATCTTGAAATGATGCCTACAGACCCTTTTTGATGAATAAAAGCTGGCATGATTCCAATCTTAGTTTCTTCAGGTGTTATGATGCCAGGACAGTTTGGTCCCAATAGTATAGAGTCAGAACCATTGAGCATAGCTTTAACTTCGATCATATCTTGTACAGGGACTCCCTCGGTGATACAAACAATAAGCCCTATTTCAGATTCAATTGCTGATTTCATTGCATCTGCCGCAAATTTCGCCGGAACAAATATCATGCTGACGTCTATTTCTAACCCTGCTTTGGCTTCAGCAACTGAATTAAAAACTGGAACATCAAGATGAGTTGATCCACCTTTTCCTGGAGTTACTCCAGCTACAATATTTGAACCGTATTCAATACATTGTTCTGCATGAAAAGAGCCTTGGGAACCTGTGATTCCCTGACAGAGGATTCTAGTCTCTTTATTCACTAAAACACTCATTCTGTTTTTCCTTTAATTGAAGCCACTACTTTTATTGCAGCATCTGTAAGATCACTAGCTGAAATAATCTTCATTCCTGATTCTTCGAGAATTTTTGTACCCAATTCAACATTTGTTCCCTGCAAGCGAACAACAATGGGTATATCTATGGCCGTTGATTTCACGGCTTCATAAATACCTTGGGCAATTATATCGCAACGAACAATCCCACCAAAAATATTGATTAAAATAGCATCGACATTGGGATTTTCCATAATAATCTCAATTGCTATCTTGACTCTTTCGGTTGTAGCACCTCCGCCCACATCTAGAAAATTTGCCGGCTCACCTCCATGCAGTTTGATTAGATCCATGGTGGCCATTGCGAGCCCCGCTCCATTGACCATGCAAGCAATATTTCCATCCAGAGAAACATAGCTTAAATCATGATTTGAAGCCTTGACTTCGAGCTCATTTTCCTGAGAGTCATCTTTGTATGATAAGAGCTCATGTTGTCTGAACAATGCATTGCTTTCGATCGATATCTTTGCATCCAGAGCAATGAGCTGATTGTCATCGTCCAAAATAAGAGGATTCACCTCGATCAGATTTGCATCCTTATCTTTGGCAATTTCAAACATCTTCCTTGTGATGGAAATAAATTGAGATTGTATATCATCAACAAATTCCATTCGATCTGCCATTTCTTTTAAAGAGCCTATTTCTAGACCTTTTAATGGGTCTATCGTGTAGTTGATGATCTTATCTGGAGACTCTTCAGCAACAGCTTCTATGTCAACTCCGCCCTCTTTTGATGCAATGAATGTCCATGATTCTTTTGTTCGATCAACCAATAAGCTTAGATAATATTCACTTTGAATTGATGTACCTGATTCGATATAGACCTGGCTAACTGGCAGCCCCAGATCATCAGTTTGCTTTGTTATCAAATTACTTCCAAGCATTTCAGCAGCTCTTTCTTGAACCTCATCTATGCTCTTTGCAATTTTGACTCCCCCGGCTTTTCCGCGCCCACCAGCATGAACTTGAGCCTTAACCACCCATATATCAGACTGAAGTTTCTCTGCTGCTGATTTCGCTTCATCTGGAGAATTGGCTATTTTTCCTTTTAATACCGGTATGCCATGATCTAAAAATAGCTTCTTTGACTGGTATTCATGTAAATTCATAATTTGAAACTCAAAAGATTAGTCACAGACTCATAACAAGAATGATATTTTGATCTAAACTGTAATCTATTGAAACCTTTTTTCTAATAATTTATGGATGAAAGTAAAAAAATAGGACTGACAGGTGGAATAGCATCTGGAAAAACAACTGTCAGCGATTGTTTTAAAAATATTGGCACTCAAGTAATCGATGCCGATGAGATTTCTCATGACGTTACAAAACCTGATGGCTCAGCATTCAAAGATATTATATCCTCTTTTGGGCCAGATATTCTCGATGAGAATGGATGGATCAATAGAAAAAAAATGAGGTCTATTATCTTTGATGATGTGAGCAAGAAAAAGATGCTTGAGAAAATCATACACCCCAAGGTCAGGAAAGAAATGCTTAAAGCAATCAATCAATCTAATGATCATTATTTGATCATTTCGGTACCCTTATTGGTTGAGACTGGAATGAATCAAATGATGGACAGAACTCTTGTTGTGGACTGCTCAGAGTCTACTCAAATAGAGCGACTGATGGATAGAGACAAGATTACTTTTGATGAAGCAAAGTCCATAATGGCCAATCAAGCAATTAGATCAGATCGTCAAAGATTTGCCGATGACTTGATTGTTAATGAAAAAAATGTCACTTTGAAAGAATTAGAAAAGCAAGTGTTTGATCTTCACAAGCGCTATTCCAAACTATAAAAAGCTTCAGATACATGGAACAGGGAATATATGAATTACCACTTAATGAAAGGCTAAGAACTTTCATGAGAATAGAATTCTTATTCAATCGACTAAATACTTTCAGTGGCTCAAAAGATCAATGGCAGATCAGAACAACAATTCATACTCTTCTTGAAATTTATACGATCTTAGCAAGAACGGATGTTAGGAGAGAGGTATTGGCAGATTTGGATCGCTACATTATTCAAATGCAGAGATTTCAATCAATGCCCAATGCTGATAATGAGATGGCAACAAACTTATTGGAAGATCTGAACATCATAAAAGATAAAATGCTCAGTCTTGGAACTGGATACCTTCATCCACTGAGAGACGATGACTACATTTCAGCACTCTTACACAGACACACATTGCCAGGGGGTAAAGCTGAGTTTGATATGCCTCGTTACAAGTTTTGGCTAGAGGGAGACCCAAAAACTGTCAAAGATGATTTAAATGGATGGATAAATATAATCGAACCGATATGTAGCGGAATTGAGAAACTGTTGTGGATTATAAGAGAAAGCAGTGAGCCGATTGGAACTGTTGCAAATACTGGTCAGTATAATCATCAAATTGGTAAAACAGCTCAAATCTCACTCATAAGGGTTTTTCTAGAAAATTCATCTGTCTATCCAGAAATTAGTGGGGGTAGGCACATGATTGCAATTAGGTTTTTAGAAAGGGATATAGACGGCCGTTTCCTTCAAACTGAAGAAAATATTGAATTTAAGCTATCCCTCTGCTGAGTGATTCATTAATCACTGCGAAATCATTCCGTGACATTTTTTGTATTTTTTACCTGAACCACATGGACATGGTTCATTCCGTCCAATCTTGTCTTGACCTCTGATAAATGTCTTTGTATCACTCTTCTTTTGTCCCGAATCTGAGGGCTTAAATGCTGACCCTTGATTATGTGATAATCTAACACTATCCTTCTTTTGTGACTGTAGATTAACCGATTCAGCATCCTCTTCACCCCTAAATCTAGCTTTTGCCAATATCCCAATGGCATTGGTCTTCAACTGATCCATCATGAAAGAAAACATCTCAAATGACTCCCTCTTGTATTCTTGCTTTGGATTTTTTTGGGCATAACCTCTGAGATGAATGCCCTGACGAAGATGATCCATTGATGCCAAATGCTCTCTCCATTGCATGTCCAGCTGCTGAATCATTATGGCTTTTTCAATCTCTCTCATTGGACGCTGGCCTATTGCATTTTCTTTAATACTGTAGTTCTTTTTAAACTCTTGATGTACAACATTCCAAACATTGTCCTCATTGATAGTTTCGTCTCTTTCTATAATGCTTTCCAAGTCAATATCAATCATGTAGTCATTCAGGAGAGCTTGTTGCAAGCCGTCTAGATCCCATGTTTCTTCCATTGATTCAGGCTCTATATACTGACTAACCAAATCTTGGATCACTTCCTCGCTAATACCATCAATCATCTCACCTATACTTTCAGCATCTAAAATATCCTTCCTCAACTGATAAATTACACTTCTCTGATCATTGGCTACATCATCATATTCCAATAAGTTTTTTCGAATATCGAAGTTGTGAGACTCGACTTTTGTTTGCGCTCTCTCAATTTGTTTAGTTAGAAGATTGCTCTCGATAGCCTCTTCTTCTTCCATGCCAACTCTGGATAACATTGTTTGTGTTTTCTGAGGATCGCCAAATATTCTCAATAAATCGTCGTCCAAGGACAAATAGAATCTGCTCGAACCAGGATCGCCCTGCCTACCAGATCGGCCTCTCAATTGATTGTCGATTCTTCTAGACTCATGACGCTCTGTGCCAATGATATGCAATCCGCCAGCATCAATAACTTCTTGGTGTCTTTCAGACCATTCTTTTCTAATTTGATCAATATGATCTTTGGAAATACCGTCACCGTGTGACTTTATCTCTGCATCTAAATTCCCACCGAGAACAATATCTGTTCCTCGGCCCGCCATATTTGTTGCGATGGTCACGGCACCTGGTTTTCCAGCCTGCGCAATAATCATAGATTCTTTTTTATGTTGTTTTGCATTGAGAACTTCGTGCTTAATTTTTTCTTTCTGCAGAAGTTTTGAAATAAATTCTGAATTCTCAATGGACGCTGTTCCCAATAAAACTGGCTGTCCTATCTCTTGCTTCTCTTTGATATCAGTAATGATATTCCTAAATTTACCATCTTGATTTAGATAGACAAGATCAGGCATATCTTTACGAATCATTGGCTCATGTGTTGGTATAACGACAACCTCTAATCCATAGATTTGCTGAAACTCAAATGCCTCTGTATCAGCTGTTCCTGTCATACCAGATAATGTGTTGTATAGTCTAAAATAGTTTTGAAAAGTAATAGAAGCAATGGTCTGATTTTCTTCCTTAATTCTTAGATTTTCCTTTGCTTCAACTGCTTGATGTAAACCATCAGACCATCTTCTTCCAGCCATTGTCCGGCCTGTAAACTCATCGACGATAATAACTTCACCTTCTTTTACAATGTAATCAACATCTTTTTGAAACAGCTTATGAGCCCTAATGGCTGCATTGATATGATGCATCAAACGAATATTTTGTGGATCGTATAAACTTTCCCCAGTTTTAAGTAAACCCATCCCGTTTAGAATTCTCTCAACACTCGAATGCCCCAATTCTGTGAGATAAATCTGTTTTGTTTTTTCATCAACTGTGAAATCTTTTGTATCTTCTTCATCAATTGCTTCTTCCAACTTGGGCACAATTGAATTCATTCTCTGATATAGCTCTGTACTATCATCTGCTCTGCCAGAAATGATTAGGGGAGTTCTTGCTTCATCAATTAATATTGAGTCTACTTCGTCTACAATCGCAAACCCTAAAGACCCTTGAGATTGATTCTCCTTCTCAAAAGCAAGATTGTCTCTTAAGTAATCAAAACCGAATTCATTGTTTGTGCCATAGGTTATATTGCAATCATATGATTCCTTTCTTTCTCTCGGGTTTTGTTCTGACTTAATACATCCAACGGTAAGTCCTAAAAATTCATAGATGGGTTTCATCCATGCAGCATCTCTTTCTGCAAGATATTCATTGACTGTGACGATATGAACAGACTCTCCTGAAATCGAATTGAGATATGCCGGTAATGTTGAAACGAGTGTCTTGCCCTCTCCTGTTTTCATCTCAGCGATTTTTCCCTGATGAAGCGTTATCCCTCCAATCATTTGTGCATCATAATGTCTAAGGCCTAATGTTCTTATGGATGCTTCTCTTACAACAGCGAATGCTTCTGGGAGTATTTCATCCAGATCATTATGTTTTTCATATTTAGACTTTAACTCTTCCGTCTTAGCTAATATTTCTTGATCTGAGAGACTCTTTAAATGATCCTCAAAAAGATTGATCTCATCTACAATCTTTGAATAATCGGCCAATAGCCTATCATTGCGACTACCGAATATCTTTTTGAATAATTTTTTCAATTGAAAGCCTTCTTTAAATTCTCCATGAGTAAATTAATCCCCATAGAATTATTAGGCTGATATTATACTTCTAAGAAAAATAATTTTGCCCAATAGTTCACTTTCGACAAATTAATCATGAAGCATATATCAGAGATTATAAGAGAAGATTTAGGGTTGAATAGGAAAAATTCAAGCCTCCTCCATAAAAAAACAAAAATATATAAGCATCTTATAGAGAGCCTAAAAGATAAACCTTGCATAATTGAAAATGCTTATCAAAAGGAAGAAACACTTTATATAGAGTGTAATAGTGCTGAAGAAACAGATGCCTTGAGATATGAAGAAAGAAATATTAAGAAAATATTATCTAAAATAAATGTCTTTCCAGACAAGATTAAATTCAGAACAAAGGTTGGGAATTAAGTTTTACCCAATGCAGCTGTCCAATATGATATTGGAATTTCCTTTATGTCCTCTTCCTCTACTTCTTCCCAAGCTGAGGAATCAGCGTAGAGTTTCCTGATTAACTTATTATTCAGGTCATGGCCAGATTTATAACCATAATATTCACCGACCAAGATATGGCCCATGAGATATAAATCTCCAATAGCATCTAAAATTTTATGTCTAACAAACTCATCCTCAAACCTGAGTCCATCTTTATTGATGATTGTGTAATCATCGAGGACAATGGCATTATCCAAGCTTCCGCCTAATGCTAGATTATTTGATCTCAATGATTCGATGTCTCTCAAAAATCCAAATGTTCTGGCCCTTGAAATATGCTCTAGAAAATTCATAGTGGAAAAATCAAAAGTAAAATGAGTTAACTCGTTCTGAATCATTGGGTGCTCAAATTCAATATCAAATGTCAGGCGGTAACCATCGAATGGTCTAAACTCTGCAAATTTACCATCTTCTTCTACTCTTATATTCTTTTTTATTCTGAGGAACTTCTTGGCTGCTAATTGTTCTTCAATGCCCGCTGACTCTATGAGAAGAATGAAAGATGCTGCACTTCCATCCATAATTGGTATCTCGGGGCCATGAAGATCAATGTATAGATTATCAATACCAAGTCCCGCCAATGCAGAGAGTAAATGCTCAATAGTCATGACTGAAGTATCATTCTGAGATATTGTGGTTCCAAGATTTGTATCGGTTACGTTCTCAGAAATAGCATGAACTTCCTTTACCGGAATGGTATCCATTCTCCTGAACCTTATTCCAGAGTTCTCAGAAGCGGGTCGCAATGTCATTTGTACCTTTTTGCCGCTGTGCAAGCCAACGCCTGATGTCTCTATGGTTTTTGCTATAGTTCTTTGATGTAACATCTATCTTTTCAATATAAATCAATAATATAGGCAGACAAAGACTAACATAAAGAATTTATATCCCAAATATCTTTTTTTTATAGATTTGAAGAAAACCAATTTTGTATTTTTTGGAATAAAGGTGCTGAGGATTTTTGTTTTACCAAATCAGCTGGCTTAGATTTATATTTTTCGAGAGCATAGAGCAAAAGTCCTGCGCCAGTAGCATTTTCAGGTCCATTAATGGATTCAAATGCTCCACTCATCGGTTTGGGATAACCTAATCTAACATCACAGCCAAAAACAGCCTCGGCCAATTCTACAGCGCCATCTAATTTAGAGGCGCCACCAGTTAGAATGACCCCTGCCCTTAAGCTCTCAAGACTAATCTTACCCACTTCTGTATTAATCACTTCAAATATTTCCTCATACCGTTGCTCGACAACCGAAGCCAACACCTTTCTGTCAGTTTTTCTTGCTTCTCGATCACCAACACTCGGAACATCGATTAACTTATCCGTGCCGTTTAGTTTTGAGAGTGTCGCAGCATGCTTAATTTTGATTATTTCAGCTTCGTCAACGGGTGTTTTTAATTCATGAGCTATATCTTTTGTGACATGATCACCACCAACAGGAATGACCTTTGTGGTTATAATCTGACCATCCTTAAAAATTGCAATATCAGTGGTTCCACCACCGATATCAATCAAACAAGCGCCCAATTCTTTTTCGTCTTGCGATAGAACGGACATACTTGATGCAAGCGGCTCAAGGACAACTTCTTGGATATCAAGGTCGCAATGATAGAGTGACTTTACAATGTTTTCCTCGGCTGTTCTCGAAATAGTTACAATGTGAACATCAGCTTCTAGTCTGATTCCTGACATGCCTATAGGTTCTGAAATTCCATCTTGCCCATCAATAACAAAATCTTTCGGAAGCACATGCAGAATCCTCTCCTCAGATGGAATCTTCATGGCAATGGATGCATCAACTGCTCCATCAATATCTTCTTGTGATACTTCTCCCTCATTGATGCGAACAAATCCATGACCATCATAACTTCTGACATGGCTGCCAGCTATGCCTGCAAAAACTGTATTAATATCACATTCTGCAATTCTTTCTGCTTGCTTGATTGCTTTTCCAATGGAATCCACGGTAGATTCAATGTTGACCACTACACCCTTCTTTAATCCTCGAGAAGGCTCTGTTCCTACTCCAATAATTTTTAGTTCATTATCACCGTTGATTTCTGCAATCAATGCTACGATCTTGGATGTTCCAATATCCACAGATGCGATGATTTCACTTGAGCTACTTCTTACCATTTGAATATTTAGTTTCTTTTCTTAACTGAAAAACCTTCTGTATACCTTAGGTCAATATATTCAATTACTGTCAAATTATCTAATAGAGATTCATCCCATATCATCAAAAATCGATCAAATCTCTCTGTGATATTCTCCTTACCAAATCGTATAGTGATATCAGGCCTAATTGTAATGCTCCAAGATCCCTTAAAATCTAGCATCACTTGCTCTATCAGAATTCCTCTTATAGCTAATTCTTCTTTAAATGATAGATACTTTTCAAAAACTATCTCTTCCTGACCATCTGGTCCATAAAATTCAACCAATCCGTTTGGTAATGTCTGCTGATTGAGAATAAAGAGAGTGCCTTTTGAGTTCATAATGGACTCACTGTTCCATCTACCAATAATTTGCTCCTCTTCAATATAGATATTTATTTGATTTGGCCATCGCCTTTCAAGGCTCGCACTTTTTACCCAATTAAATGTTTCAATTTCTTCTTTTAGCTGACTCAAACCAATTTGCAAAAACCCTTTATTATAGATCTTTGATGAAATGGCGCTCAAATCATCCAAAGATACCCTATTGATTTCGTTCAGATATTGAACCTCAGTAATTTTCTGATTAATGATTGAAAATATAGAAAATGTAGTCGCTGACAGAATAGTCAGAAAAATTAACCTCTTAATCATTCCCCTTTTATTTCTTTCTCGATTGGACTTTACCCCGTAAGAAAATCTATTTTTCCGTTTATTCTTTTTAGATATTTTTGATAGTAATGCCAATTTCTAACCCGATGATTTTAAAATCTCAAAACATAGTGATTCAAAATTAATTCCTGCCTCTTTAGCTGACATCGGTACCAAACTATGTGTTGTCATTCCAGGAACTGTATTAATTTCAAGAATTACAGGTGAGCTATCGTCATCTAGAAAAAAATCAAGCCTACCCCATCCTTTGATATTAAATAAATTAAATGCCCTCTCACACTCGCTATTGATCGCATTTTCTATTTCTGCATCTAATCCGCATGGACAAATATATTCGGTTTCATCACTCAAATATTTTGCATCATAGTCATAGAATTCGTGATTTTTTGCTTTGATTTTGATGATTGGCAGTGCTTTGCCATTCAAAAATGTAGAAGTATATTCTTCACCTTGCATGAATTGTTCAGCGATAATCCAGTCATTGCTTTTTTCTATTTCAGAAAAACAGCTTGAATACTCTTCTTTATTTTCGATGATATAAATTCCAATGCTTGAACCTTCTGAGCATTGCTTCAACACGAATGGCTCTTTTAATTCTTTACTAATGTTTTCATATTCAGTGTTTGAATCTACAAGCATAAATTCAGGAGTTTTAAACCCATTAGATTTTAAGATTGATTTGGTAAAGTATTTATTCATCGTAATTGAACAAGTGATGGGGTCACTGCCAGTATATTTTATATTCAACATATTGAGGATTGACTGCATCTTGCCATCTTCTCCATCAGAACCATGAAGAGCTATCCATGCGTGCGTGACTTTTTCTGTTTTTAAAACCTCAATAAAAGGCTCAATGGTATCTATAAGGATTGCTTCAACTCCCTTAGATTTAAGCGATTCGAATACAGCTTTGCCAGTTATAAGCGATATTTCCCTCTCAGAAGAACTTCCACCATAAAGCACTGCTACTTTTGAATAAGATTTTATTTCATCACTCATCATGCTCACCAATGATTCTGACCTCAGTATCCAGGTTTATTCCAAAGCGATCCTTAACAGTATTCTGAATATGATTAATTAGTGTTTCAATATCTTTGGCAGTTGCCTCTTTGTCATTAACAATAAAATTTGCATGTTTTTCTGAAACGGCACATCCTCCGATTCTAAAACCTTTTAGCCCAGATCTTTCGATGAGATCTCCAGCATGATTTCCATCTGGATTCTTGAAAACGGATCCGCATGTATTTTCAGTAAGCGGTTGGTGCTCTATTCGAGAATCCCTCAAGCTCTTTAGCTCTTCCATTGTAGTTAGCCCTTTATATGGAAAGATCATCTCGCATGATAAGAACCAGAGTGGAAATGGGAAACTTACTGATCGATAAGAGATAGAAAATTCTTTCGGATCCAAATGATGAATGTCACCATTACGATCAATAACCTCAACACTTTTAACAAATTCCCAAGTTTCATGGCCAAAACAACCCGCATTCATGGTAAGCGCGCCTCCTATTGATCCTGGTATTCCAGAAAAAAATGCGGCCGGTCCAAAATTATTCTTTGTTGCATGCATGGCTAATTCAAAACATGAAACGCCTGCCTCTACCTTGCAATTAGATCTATCTAATAATTGAATACTATTAAAAGATTTCTTGGTTGAAATTACTGCACCTCTAACACCCCCATCCCTCACTAAAATATTTGTTCCATTTCCTAACCAGGTGATGCTGCAGTCATTTGACTTTAAAAATTCAGAAAGTTCATCTCGACTATTTGGACTAAAAAATATGTCAGCTTTACCTCCTATTTTCCATGAAGTATGACTAGCTAACAGCTCATTTTGAACACAATTTTTTTTAAGGATAGTCATTAAATGGGAGGGCTAATGCCATTATTCTTAGCCACTAACTTCATCTGTGTCTCTCATCTTATAATTTTCGATCACGTCATAAGTAAAATTAACAGTATTTTCAGTTGAATGAAGGAATAGATCATCAAATGCTGATTCACTCATTTTCTTCAGAATTTTTTTGTCCTCAGAGATTCTTTTGATTGTCTCTGCTAGATGTTCAGATGTAAGATTCTCATTATCGATTAAGACTGTCCCACCTTTCTCTTCTAAAAAACGGGCATTATAAAATTGATGATTATCCATAGCATGTGGATATGGGATCAAGATTGATGGAAGTCCGGTAGCGCTGAGCTCAGAAACAGTCATCGCTCCAGCTCTTCCAATAAATAGGTCTGCCCAATCGTATGCTGATCCTACATTTGGATCAAACTTTGATACTTTAGCGTCAATGCCAAGCTTACTGTATGACTCTTTAACTTCCTCATAATCTTGCTCTCCAGCATCATGCCTGACCTCTATATCGATGCATGTACTAACAAGTGATAATGCATTTGGAGCGCTCATATTTATAGATCTTGCGCCTTGGCTGCCCCCCATTATAAAAACTCTCAGTCTATCTGATTGCTCTCTTTGGTGAGTGCTTTTTTTTAAATCTAAAATATCTTGCCTTATTGGATTACCCAAGAATTTTAGATCAAATGGAAGACTAAATGGTTTCTCAAACCACCTATATGCACCTGGCAATCCTTGAATCCCAGCTGCAGCTCTAAAAAAAAGAAGAAATTTATTTACTCTTCCTACTACAGAGTTTTGTTCTTGAATGATCACACACACATCTCTGCCTCCAGCACGACAAATTTCAGATGAAGCATATCCGCCCATTCCAAGAATCATGTCTGGTTTCATTTCTCTAACAAAATGTTTAACTTCTTTATCTATCCAGAAGCTCGATAAAAATTTTTTGTAAGTTGGGTAATCTTTTAGTTTTGACGGAAAATATTTCACTTGAAGGTCTTCAGATGCGAAGATCTTCTTCTCTATCTCATTTCCTGTTCCAACAATTAACACTTGATGCCCATCATTTTCATATTGATGAGCTAAAGCAATTGCAGGGTAAATATGGCCGCCAGTACCGCCAGTGGCAATAATAATTCTATATTTATCATCCATTGGTTCTTAGATTCTTCTTTTGTCTGGGATTTTCATAACCAATTTTTAAGACAATTGCCAATGTAATCAATGTCATTAAAATACTGCTGCTTCCATAACTAATCAGTGGCAAAGTTAATCCCTTAGTTGGCAGCATACCCATATTTACTCCCAAATTGATAATGACTTGCATTGCTAACCACAAACCTATCGCCATACAGAGATAACTCTGAAAAACTCTCTTTGCATTCAATGCCATAAACCCGATTGCAAAGATTCGATATATCAAAAGACCATATAACAATAAAAGCATCGTTGTGCCGACTAGACCAAGCTCTTCAGCGAATATTGCAAAGATAAAGTCTGTATGCGCTTCTGGTAAATAAAAAAGTTTTTGTAAGCTTTCACCAAGTCCTAAACCAAATAAACCTCCAGAACCAATTGCAATCAAAGAATTTGTAAGTTGATAGCCTGCTCCCAAAGGATCATTCCAAGGTTCAATAAAATTCGTAAGTCTGGCCATTCTATATGGTGCAATATAGATTAAAATTGCGAACGCAGAAAAGAGAAGCAAAACTAAGACGACAAAATATCTCATCTTAAAGCCTGCTAGAAAAAAGAGACCAGCAGTAACAGATAAAATTATGACGGTTGAACCAAAATCAGGCTGAAGCAATAAAAGGAGGCACGCAGGAATGATAAAAATCATGGGTTTAACAAAACTCATAAAATTGTCTTTAACATTTTCTTGCTGTCTATAACAATATCCTGCCATATACATCATCAATAACAATCTAGCTGGGTCAATCACCTGAATATTAGGTAGGCCTGGAATATCCAACCATCTCGTAGATCCATTTACAGTTTTACCTAGTTCTGGAATGAATACAGATAAAAGGAGAAGCAATGCTGTCAGTGCTAAAAATATTCCTAATTTTTCCCAAAGCTGTGTAGGTATTAAAAATGCTATGAAACCACCAAATAATCCTAGGGATATTGCGAATAATTGCTTATTCACATACTCATATGGGTATCCCTCCTCTTTCATAGATAGAGGCATTGATGCTGAAGCTAGAATTACGATGCCACCAATTAATAAGAATGCAGTAGCTAAGAGGAAAAGACGATCATATGCTTCGCTTGATTCTATTGATGTGATGCCCATTATTATCTTATTTTGAGACTTGATAAGCCAATCAAGACAAGAAAAACTGTGATGATCCAAAACCTTACAATTACTTTGGGTTCAGCCCATCCTTTTAATTCAAAGTGATGGTGGATTGGAGCCATATTAAAAATTCTCTTTCCTCTCAGTTTAAATGAACCAACCTGAAGAACCACTGATAAAGTTTCCACGATAAAAATACCGCCCATGATAGCCAATACCAACTCCTGTTTGACGATCACAGCAATCGTTCCAAGTATTCCACCAAGAGATACAGCGCCAACATCCCCCATAAAGATCTGAGCTGGATATGCGTTGAACCACAAAAATCCCAACCCAGCACCTGAGATGGCACAACAAAAAACAAAAACTTCCCCCGCATCTTGAAGAAAAGGCAAATCCAGATACTCAGCAAAGTTAAAATTGCCAGTCACATAAGCAAAAATTCCAAGAGCAATCGCAATCATTGAAACAGGCATGATTGCTAAACCATCCAATCCATCGGTTAGATTAACTGCATTGCTTGAGCCAACAATCACAAAAATTGCAAAGGGAAGAAAGAGCCAACCTAAATCAAGGCGAAAATTATTTGTAAAAGGGATCAGTACTTCTGAGCTGAGTACACTGCTCCCTTGTCCCAAAAGATAATAAGTGGATGAAGCTGCGACAATAAACTGCAAAATTAATTTTGTTTTCGCAGACATGCCTTTTTTACTTTTTTTAAGCTTTGTGAAATCATCAATAAATCCGATCATTCCAAAAGAAATGATCGAAGCAATAAGAACTAAATTATAAACATTACTCAAGTCTGACCATATAAGAACACTGACAACAATCGAAAGGATAATCATGAGTCCGCCCATTGTGGGAGTCCCGCCCTTTGAAGAGTGACTAGATGGGCCATCGGTTCTGATTGTCTCTCCAATTTTTTTGCCCTGAAGTGCTGCTATGATCTTGGGTCCAAATAAGAAGGAAATAATGAGTGCTGTTAATGCAGCTAGAATACCCCTAGTTGTAATATAGGTAAAAGCATTAAGTGGAGAAAACCACTCGATCAAATTTTCAGAAAAATATAAAAACATGATTACTCCCTTAATGTTTCCTAAAAATCATTGTCGTTAGATTAACACTTATCACATTAAAATTATTTATCATCTGGAGCTATTCCCAGAAGCCTAAGAGTGTGTGAACCTATTTCAGAAAAAACAGGCGCTGCGACTTGTCCTCCATAATATTCTTTCCCTCCTGGCTCATTAACAATGACTGCAATTGCTATCTTTGGTTTTGTCAGTGGTGCGACACCAACAAATAAAGCATTGTGTTTATTTGAAGAGTAGTTTTCAGCAGCAATTTGTGCTGTACCAGTTTTACCGCCAATACGATATCCATTGATTTTTGCTCGAGGAGCTCCTCTTATAGCGACATTTTCAAGCATTGAAAGTATCTCATTAGAAGTTTTTTCTGAGAGAACGCGATCACCATCTAATTTTTCATCTTCAATCTTTTTCAAAGTAATGGGTTTCCTGATTCCACCATTCGCTAAAGCTGCATATGCCCCTGCAAGTTGGATCAGGCTGATGTCAACATTGTACCCATATGATAGAGAAGCAATCATACCCTCTCTCCATCGACTACATTGATAGTCCAAAGTGCCAGACGCTTCACCTGGAAAACCAGAAGATGTGACTTGACCAAATCCAAGACTATTAAAGAATGTGAATAAATCACATGGGTCAATCTCCAAGGCAATTTTTGAGATTCCTGTATTGCTCGATTTTATCAGCACTTCTTCCATTGTTAGCAAACCATGATCTCTAGGGTCTTTAATTGTTCTGGCACCAATTTTATATGCAGATGTATCTACAACAGCTTCTGGCTCAAAAATCTTATAGTTTAGAGCTGCGGCCATTGTCAGTGTTTTAAAAGTTGAACCAGGCTCAAACTTATCTGTGATTGCTTTATTTTTATATATTTTTGGAGTTCTATTTTTTGAAAAAGAAAGATCTCCAGCTGGCTGATTTGAAATCGCTAGAATCTCACCAGTAGTGACATCCATTACAACAACAGACCCTCCCTTTGCATTATTTTTTTCAATTCCTGACTTCAAAGCTTGATGAGCAAAATGTTGTATCTTTATATCTATGCTTGAATAAAAATCCTCGCCTATTAGGGGATCACTAATGATCTCTATATCAGCAATACTATTTTGATGCACATCTGTCAGTGTTTTCTTCAAACCATTCGTTCCAGAGAGGCCCTTGTTTAAGGCATACTCTAAACCCTCTTGCCCGCTGCCCTCGCTATCGGTAAACCCCAATAAATGAGATGCAGTTTCTCCGCTGGGGTAAAACCTCTTATAAAAGGTCTCAAGCCATATATAATTTCCAAAATTGTCTCCACGAATAATTTCTACATCTGATTTCCTTAATTCTCTCTTAAGCACAAAATATCTTTTGCTGCTCCTCTTTCTTATTTCTGCATCAATCTCTCTTGCAGGCTTGGAGATTATTTTTGATAGTGAGTTCAATAGCTGAGGGTAGCTGTCCTTTATAAGCAGAGTTTTTGGATCAACAATCAATCTATACACGGGGATACTCACCGCGAGTGGGATGCCATTTCTATCATAGATGCTCCCTCTGTTTGCAGGTATATTTTTATATTTAATATGCTTCTTGTCACCTTCTGTATTAAGAAAATCAGACTCAAGGTACTGCAAATAAAAAGAACGAGCGAATAGGCCTAGAAGCATGGCTGATATCAGACATAATAAGAATATAAACCTTGATTTAATTAATCCTTTCTCAGTTTGCTTCATGTTTTTTTAATAAATTTATTTTCCTAGAGTCAGGAAGTATCATTCCGGCTTTTTCTGTAGCCGTCCCTCCAATTTTTTGTCCCGACGAAAATGCTGAATAATCTAGCTGAAGTTCCCTCCACTCCATTTCGAGCCTTTGAGTTTCTGAGACAATAATTTGATATTCCTGAAATAGATTCCTTTTGTTAAAGTGCAACTGAACCTCATATAAGCCTGATAAGCAAACAGTCAGATACCATAAAAAGAGCCATTTATAGTTAATATTTTTTGTCTTCATTTTATTCTCTCAACTACTCTAAGCACGGCACTCCTTGACCGTGGATTGAGATTTATTTCTTCATCGCTCGGCTTTATAGCCTTAGATACGAGCTTAAATGATGAGTCATCTGCTAGGTTTGGAAGCTTAGATAATCTTGGGTCTCTTCGAGAATGATCCCTGAAGAATCGTTTAACCATTCTATCCTCTAATGAATGGAAACTAATGATGCAAGCCCTTCCACCTATTTTTAGATGTTTTGAAATGAAATCCAAGAGTAACTCTAGCTCTTCGAGTTCATTATTGATGAATATCCTTATTGCTTGAAATGTTTTTGTTGCTGGATGCTTCTTATCATTAAATCTTCTCGGAACTTCTTCAAGGAGAATTTCAGCAAGTTCTTTTGTTGACTCGATTTTAATATTCTTTCTAGCCTCAACAATTGCTTTAGCAATTCTTTTTGCTTTTTTTTCTTCACCATATTTCCAGAGAACGCTTGAAATTTCTTTTTCTGAAGCATTGCTCAACCAACTCGATGCGTCTTCGCCTATATTTTGATTCATTCTCATATCAAGAGGACCGTCTTTCATGAAGCTGAAACCTCTTTTTGGATTATTTAACTGATACGATGAAACTCCAATATCAGCAAGTATTCCATCATAATTATTTGTACTAAATAATTTATCCAGTTGACTAAAACGAGCCTGATGGATGCTGATTCGCTGCTCAGATTTAAATTTTGATTTCAAATAACTTATAGCTTCGGGATCTTGATCTGATGCAACGAGTGAGCCATCAACTAATTGCTCTAAAATAGCAGAAGAGTGTCCTCCAAAGCCTGATGTCGCATCTAGATAATTCCCATTTCTTCTAATTAAAAGGTGCTGAATAACTTCCTCAGTTAATACTGGGATATGAAATGATTCATTGATCATGGTGTTTGCCGAAATCAAAAATCTAGGTCAGGATCTTGTCTTCTTAAAAAACGAGGTATATCCAGTAACTTTTCGTCATGCTCATCAGGTTGCTTTGTTTTTTCTAGGCTTTCGAACATGTCTTGGGTTGTTTGCTGTTTCAATCCATTTCTAGCTGTAATAGGACGATCCAAATCATCAAAGGATCTTTCTCGATCTTGCTCTTTAGTATCATCTGTTCTGAGAGCATTCAGACCTGTAGCAACCAATGTCACTCTTATGCTGTCATTCTCCAAATCGCTTGATAATGCAGTACCAACAATCACTTTTGATTTTTCGGCTGCATAGCTCTGAGCAATGTCGCCAATTTGGTTAAACTCCGAAATCTCTAGATCCGTTCCTACTGTGACATTAAGCAGTATTCCGGAGGCTCCCTCCAAATTGATCTCTTCCAATAAAGGGCTCTTAACTGCTTTCTCAATGGCAAGTCTTGCTCTATCCGGCCCCGATGCAATTGCTGAGCCCATAATGCTTCGCCCTTTTTTGCCCATCACTGCTTTTACATCAGCAAAATCAAGATTAATAACTCCTGGAACAGTTATTAATTCAGCAATACCCTGAACTGAATTTAGAAGAACATCATTTGCCGCATCAAATGCTTTAAAAACTGTAATTTTTTTACCCAATGACTCCAAACGATCATTCGGAATAACAATTAGAGAGTCAACATGCTCCTCAAGACTCCTTAGCCCCTGTTCTGCGAGAGAAGATCTTTCGTCACCCTCCCACTTAAATGGTTTGGTAACAACGCCAACTGTTAAAATCCCCATCTCTTTTGCAATTTTTGCAATCACTGGGCTGGCTCCTGTGCCAGTGCCACCTCCAAATCCTGCTGTTATGAATAACATATCGGTATCAGAGAGTACTGATTTTATAGATTCGGCTGCCTCTTCAGCAGAGGCTTTTCCAATCTCTGGATTCATTCCAGCGCCTAATCCTTTTGAGGTTTCAACTCCAAGCTGAATCTTTTCTTCAGCAGGTGAGGATGAAAGATCCTGTGTATCTGTATTTGCACAAAGAAAATTTACACCTTGAATACCTTGACTGATCATATGATTGACTGCATTTCCGCCTCCTCCACCAACACCAATGACTTTTATATTGGCCCTTTGGCTATCTGTATCCATTAATTCAAAAGCAAATTCACCCATATGTATTCTGCCTAAATTGAAATATCTCTCAGTTGTTCGGTTAGTGCGAGATCACTTTTTTTCAGCCATAAATCTCTCGACTGATTCCATGATTGATAGTTCCATATTTCAAAGCGTTGGCCTTGGCCTATGAACATGGCTGATTTTTTTATGCCTGAAAATTCTCTTAATTCTACCGGTACTAAGATCCTATTGTGACTATCTAAAACTAACTCACTGGCATGCCCAACCATTAAGCGTTGAAGCATCCTGCTAGATTTATCAAGTGAAGGGAGCTCCATAATTGTTTTTTCAATTTTGAGCCAAATCTTTTTTGGATATAAAAGTAGACATTGATCAATATCAATAGTGCATATGAGCTCATTAGAGCCATATTTTGAGAGTTCCGATCGATACTTTGTAGGAATGGATATCCGTCCCTTAGTATCTAAACTAATTTTATTCAATCCTCTAAACATTATGTTTATCAGTAAGATCAAGCGTTTTATCCCACTTTTTACCACTAATAGACAACTATAGTTTATATACAAATGATGTCAATAGATAAAAGAGATAATTAGAGGATATGGAGTTGGCCTGTAAGCCGGGTTCTGTCTTAGTACAATCATTCATCTGGGATGCTTGTCACCAAACACCTCAAGCGACCCACCCAAGAGTGATTTCGGGTTATCATTACTCTTCTATTTGGTCTTGCTCCCGATGGGGTTTGCAATGCCCTTACTGTTGCCAATAAGGCGGTGCGCTCTTACCGCACCTTTTCACCCTTACTCTAAATAAATAGAGCGGTTTATTTTCTGATGCACTTTCCATAGGCTCGCGCCTTCCAGGTGTTACCTGGCATCGTTCCCGAAGGAGCCCGGACTTTCCTCTGTAATTCAGCGATTGTCTGGCCAACTCCAAGGAGGATTATTAATCAATGCATCTGAAAATACAAGGCTATTGATTTTTAATCTTTAGCGCTCGATCATAAATTTTTGACTTACTGGATTTAGATACCTTATTGGCAATTTCAACAGCTTTCTTAAGAGATAGGTCACTCATGAGAATGCTCAAGATTGTATCAAGCTCCTCATTGATAATTTCTTCTCTAGAAGAACCCTGAACAACAACCGTAAACTCTCCTTTTATTTTCTCTTTATTATTCCTAAAATACTGGGAGATATCAGTCAATGTTTCGCCAATAAATGACTCGTGCATCTTCGTGATTTCTTTGCAGACTACAGCGGATCTATTGCCTCCAAAAACATTGATCATATCTTCTATGGAAGATTGGATTCTATGAACGGATTCATAGAAAATCAGTGTTTCTTCTTTATGATTCAATTTTTTGAGTTCATTAATTCTTTTATTAGCAGTTCTAGGCAAAAAACCCTGAAAAGTAAATCGATCGGAAGGCAGGCCTGATGATGTGATTGCAGCTATTAGTGCACAACAGCCAGGGATAGGCTCAACTCTGATATTATTCTCTCTTGCATGCTTAATAAATTTATATCCAGGGTCACTAATTAGTGGCGTTCCAGCATCTGAAACAAGTGCAATGTTTTTTCCCTCTTTTAGTTCAGAAATAATTTTTGGGGCTTTCCTGTCCTCGTTGATTTGATTAAAAGATTGCAAAGATGATTTTGTTTTTACTGCATGATGCTTTAAAAGCTTAGATGTGACTCTTGTATCTTCGGTCAGAATGCTATCTACACTATTCAATACATCTATGGCACGAATTGTAATATCGTTAATGTTACCTATTGGTGTAGAAACAAGATAAAGAGTGCCTGTCATTTAATTTTCATGCATTAAAGACTATAGATGCATCTCTTCTTCATCCTCGCTAAGACTATCTTGAAAGGTTTCACGAGAGAAAACTCTCTCCATATAATCGGTAATGGCTTTTTGCTCCTTGCCAAGTGAGATACCGAAGTACTCTAATCTCCAAAGTATTGGAGCCAAAACACAGTCTATGACTGTTAATTCATCATTGAGAAAATACTTATTCGAAGAAAATAAATCCAGTGACGCATTCAACATTGATTTGAGTTTTTTCCTCAGACTGTTTTCATTCTTAGTGCCAAGTTCTGCATCGAGTTGTATAGCGGTTGATACAATATCAGCTTCCAATGAAACTAGTGCCAATCTTACTTTGGCTCTGTCAACAGGACTTACAGGCATCAATGGTGGATGAGGATATCTTTCGTCCAGATACTCAATGATCACACCGGAGTCATATATTACAAGCTCCCTGTCAGTAAGGGTCGGTATCGAAGCATAAGGATTTAAAGCAATGAGATCTTCAGGAACTTTTTTTCCTCCGACATTTTGGATGTCAGTTGTAATTCCTTTCTCTCTAAGAACAAACCTAACTTGGTGGGACCTTATACAGGTATTGCCTGAGAATAAACCCATCATTGATCTTCTGTTAGAAACATTCGTCACTTAACTTCCCTCCAAATATCTTTATAGAGAGCATAACTAAATATTAAGAAAATAAGTAAAAAACCTATGACCCAAACACCCATTGATTTGCGTTTTTCAACGATTGGCTCTCCTGCATAGACCAAAAATCCAACGGTATCATTTAGAAACTGACTATATTCTTCATCTGAAAGTCTCTCTTGGAGGTCCCATAAAACATGGGGCATACTTGAAGCCTCTTGAACATGATTGTTTACACCAGTGGGTGAATTATTGTCTGGATAAAATGAATTCAATAACCCATAAACATATTCTGGACTTTTTCTTCTTGTAACTAAGGTAAGATCCGGTGGAGCCTTTCCAAACCAACGGTCACCATCTTCTTTTAGCATATTATTCATAACCAAATCTTGTGGTGAACTATCAGTAAAAATAAGGTTCTGCATGAGTTGATCTTCACTGATGCCAAGATCTTCAGCAATTTGATTGTATCTCATGTATTGAAGTGTATGACATCCAGAACAGTAATTAAAAAAATTTCTTGCGCCTCTTTGGAGTGACTTTGAATCAGAAGTTTTTACATTCATCCCTTCTATGTATTCATCAAGATCCATTGAGCCTGCAGCAAATGTTGCCCCTGAGATAAATGCAAATACTGAATAAATTGCAAATAAACTTTTCATGACTCTTTCTTCTTATATACCACTCTTTCGGGAACAGTTTTTGTTTTCTCAAGCTTTGTATAAAACGGCATGAGCAAGAAGAAAGCAAAATAAGTTATGGTGAAGAATCTTGCCAAGAATACATAAATACCTGTAGCAGGCTGAAGGCCAAGATAACCCAGTGCAATGAATGATATTGCAAACAATGTGAGTGCAAATTTATACTGCCATCCTCTGTATCGAATCGATTTAACCTCACACTTATCTAGCCATGGCAAAAAGACAAACAAGACGACTGCTAAGACAAGGAACAATGCTCCCAATGCCGCATTTGGAACAGCTCTCAAGATTGCATAATATGGTGTAAAGTACCACGAAGGCACTATATGTTCGGGTGTTTTAAGTGGGTCAGCAGGTTCAAAATTATCTACTTCTAGAAAATACCCTCCCATTTCTGGGGCAAAAAATACGGCGGCAAAGTAAATGATTAAGAAGATTGTAATCCCCACTAAATCTTTACTTGTGTGGAATGGATGAAAAGCAACTCCATCAATTGGCTTGCCAGTTTCATCAAGTTTTTTCTTTATTTCAATCCCATCTGGATTATTTGATCCAACATGATGTAGCGCAAGTATATGTGCAGCAACTAGGCCAACGATAGCAAGGGGGAGAAATATAACATGAAATGCAAAGAAACGATTCAATGTGATATCTGAAATAAAATAATCCCCTCTAATCCATTCGGTTAAGGTATCACCGACAAATGGGATATACCCAAAAAGATTTACGATTACTTGGCCTGCCCAATAAGACATATTTCCCCAAGGCAATAAGTAACCAAAGAATGCTTCCGCCATGAGGCAGAAGTATAGCAACATTCCGAGTATCCATATCAGTTCACGAGGCTTTTTATATGACCCATATAACATTGCTCTGAACATATGTAAGTAAATCACTATAAAGAAGAATGAAGCGCCAGTAGAATGCATATATCGAATGAGCCAACCATTTTCAACGGATCTCATTATGTACTCAACAGAATTGAAAGCATCGTCTGCAGATGGTTTATAATTCATTGTTAGAAAAAACCCTGTGATCAACATAATGATTAATACAACCATCGACAAAACTCCAAATAGGTACCAAATATTGAAGTTTTTGGAAGCATAATATTCTGTAGCATGATCCTTTATTAGGGAAGACAGAGGAAATCGGTCATCAATCCATTTCAAGAGTGGATTTGTAAATATACTTTCTGTTTGCTTTGCCATAAATCTAACTATTCTCGCCGACTAATAAAGTGGTTTCATCAATAAAATTATGTGCAGGAACCCTTAGGTTGGAGGGAGCAGGTACGCCAGCATAGACTCTTCCTGATAAATCAAATTTTGATCCATGGCAAGGGCAATAGAAACCACCTTTCCAGTCTGGACCCATATCTGCAGGTGCAATCGCAAACTTCTCAATTGGAGCACACCCCAAATGAGTGCAAACCCCCTCCACAACAAAAAATTCTGGATTCTTTGATCGAAATTTATTTTTGGCGAAATCTGGCTGAATAGATAATTCAGATTTAGGATCTCTAAGGTAAGAATTTTCATTGTCCAACTCACTTATCATCTCATCAGTTCTTCGTAAGACCCAAATTGGTTTACCTCTGTAGATTACTTTTATGATCGAGCCAGGCTCTAGTTTTGATAAGCTTACTTTAATGGAAGCACCAAGGGCTTTTGCTTTCTTGCTTGGTTGGAAGGTGGAAACAAATGCTCCAACAGCAAATATTCCTCCAACTGCGCTGGTAAGACTCGTCGCAATTGATAAAAACTTCCTTCTATTAAGATTCTCTGCCATTTGGAAACCTTTAACCTAAAAAGCATGTGCGATTATACACGAATAAACAAAAATCATTAGTCAATTCTTCTAACTTTTGCACCTATATTTAATAGCTTTTCTTCAATATTCTCATATCCACGATCCAAATGATAAATGCGATCAATGATTGTCTTTCCATCTGCAATCAAACCTGCAAGAATCAATGCTGCAGACGCTCTCAAATCTGTTGCCATTACCTGCGCAGAATTTAATTTTGAAACTCCTCTTACAATTGCAGTATTTCCATCAATTCCAATATTGGCGCCCATTCTTTTGAGCTCCAATATATGCATAAATCTATTCTCAAAAATGGTCTCCTTTATCTTAGAGTCACCATGTGCAATGGTATTTAACACCATCAGTTGCGCCTGTATATCTGTTGGGATTCCTGGATACGGGTTAGTTTCAAAACTAATGGGAAGAATCGTATCTGGTCCTTTCAAAAATAAAGAATCTTCAAATATCTCAAACTTTGCTCCACATTGCCGAATCAACTCGATGGGTTGTTGTATATGTAAAGGATTGATATTTTCAACCTTAAGCTCTCCTTGGGCTATGATTCCAGCGATAATCATTGTAATTGCCTCAATTCGATCTGGAATAATTTCAATTTCAGCGCCTTCAAGATTCTCTACCCCCTCTATTGATATGAAATCTTCTCCGAGACCTTCAATTTTTGCTCCCATAGAATTCAGAAGTTCGCCAAGTTGAACAATCTCTGGTTCGCAAGCCGCATTGCCAATCTCTGTTTCTCCTTCGGCTAAGGTGGCAGCCATCAAAATATTTGCAGTTCCAGTCACGCTCTTTTTAGGAAAAGAATATGTTGAGCCTATTAATCTTTCGGCAGAAGCTAATATATATCCGTCTTTAATTTCTATTGATGCTCCTAATTTTTCTAACCCCTCTATATGAAGATCAACTGGTCGAGCGCCAATTGCACAACCTCCAGGCAATGAAACTTTTGCCTCTCCATGTTTTGCTAGTAATGGTCCAAGGACCATAATTGATGCCCTCATAGTTTTGACTAGTTCATATGATGCAAATTTTGACTCAATTTCACTCGCATTAAATGTAAAAGAACCTTTATGGTTTTTTTTTGTCTTCATCCCCATAGAATCTAATAGAGTAATCAATGTTTTGACATCAGCCAGATCAGGAATACCATTTAGAGTAATATTATGATCCGATAGAATGCACGCGGTCATCATAGGCAATGCGGCATTTTTAGAGCCTGAAATTTTCACGCTCCCACTAAGAGGATATCCGCCGTTAATTACTAACTTTTTCAATGGTTTTTATGATTAGGAATCTGGTGTCCTTGCATCTATGCTAAGCGCATGAATCTCCTGCTTCATATTATCTCCAAGAGAAGCATAAATCATTTTATGCCGATCAATCAAAGAGAGGTTTTCAAAAGATGATGAGATCACAGTAGCAGTAAAATGAACATTGTCGTCACTTGAAACAGAAACATCTGCGTCTGGTATAGCAGACTGTATTAATTGAGTTATTTGTTCAGGATTCATCCTATTTATTATATTCTTAATTTGTTGACAATATATACGTAGATAAAAAGAATTATACTTCTTGTTTAAATTTTCATGAAAAATTTTGATTACATTGCAGTTGCGAAAAAGGTTCTTGAAATTGAATCAAAGGCACTGGTAAAACAAATTGATCAAATCGATCAAGCATTTGTCGATGCCTGTGAATTATGTCTTGAGTGTGATGGAAAATTAATCGTCATGGGACTTGGTAAATCAGGGCACATTGCAGATAAGATTGCAGCAACGCTATCAAGCACAGGCACGCCCTCGTACTTTATCCATCCAAGCGAGGCAATCCACGGTGATATTGGTATGATCGACGAAAAAGACATAGTATTAATATTCTCTTATTCTGGAGAGACTGAAGAAATAATCTCCTTAATTCCATATCTAAAGAAAAAAGAGATTAAGATCATCTCTTTCACGGGAAATATTAAATCTAAATTATCCTCTGAGTCTGACATACATATCCATGTACCTGTTGATGAAGAGGCCTGTCCAATGAACCTAGCTCCTACTGCTAGCACTACTACTGCGTTGGCAGTTGGTGACGCCTTTGCAGTTGCTCTTCTAGAGCGCAAAGGATTCACAAAGGAAGATTTTGCCAAATCACACCCAGGAGGCTCGCTAGGTAAACAACTGCTGCTATCGATCAAAGATATCATGCATACAGGAGATGAGGTTCCGGTCGTTTACTCACGTGATACGCTTTCAAAAGGTCTTATTGAGATGTCACAAAAAGCATTGGGAATGACAGCAATAGTTGATGAGAAGGATCAACTTGTTGGAATTTTTACTGATGGAGACCTCAGAAGAACGCTTGAATCAAACATAGATATTAAGACAACTAAAATGCGTCAAGTCATGACTAAGAATCCATTTGTACTTCCTGCTGATACTCTCGCCTATAATGCTTTGAATCTCATTCAAGAAAAAAAAATAACTTCTATTATCGTTACGAATGAAAATAAAGTCATAGGAGCACTCAATATTCATGATCTATTCAGATCAGGCTTAATGTAAAATAAGTTTGTGCTTGGATTTTTCTCTAAATTAATCTTTCTGCTTTTTTTAGTAGCTGGAAGCTTTATTGCTTACTTATCTACTAATCAAATTGAAACAGAAACAGTGCTTGAATCAAATGAAAGGATTTACAGTATAAAAAATGCAGAGTTTTTTGGCGCTGACCAAAAGGGATCATTGACTTATAAAGTTTTTTCTAAAAAAGCCAGATCAGAAAATACAAATAATCAGATAATATTAGACCAAGTGAGTCTCTTATATTATTCAGATGACCTTAATAGCTGGAAGATTTCTTCTGACAAAGGTGCGCTTTATGATAATTCAAACATTCTCGTCTTAACTGGCAATGTTTTGATTAGAAACAATGCGACTTTAGGACCATCTATCATTGAAACGGAATATTTGGAGATCAATCCAAATAAAATGACAATTGCAACAAACAAACAAGTAAAAATCACTCTGAATAATAATACAATTGAGGCTTTTGGAATTAATGCAACACTTGAAGATAATCAAATTAAATTTAGAACAAGCAATACTTCAACTTCAATGGAATAATTAATCATGAGCATATTGATAGCAGAATCACTAGAAAAAAAGTATCGCTCTAGAAAAGTGGTCAATAATTTAAGCTTCAATATTAAAAGTGGAGAGATCATTGGCTTACTAGGGCCAAATGGGGCAGGAAAGACCACTGCTTTCTATATGACTGTGGGCTTGATCTCATGTAGCAGTGGAAAAATTATATTAGATGATCAAGAGATTACACGCTTTCCAATCCACAAAAGAGCAAAAATTGGAATAGGATATCTACCACAGGAAGCCTCGGTTTTTAGAAAGTTAACTGTTCAGGAGAATATTCTTGCCGTATTAGAGATGAGAAGTGATCTGTCTCAAATAAAAAGAACCGAAATGCTCGAAAGACTTCTCAATCAGCTCAACCTAAATGATGTTAGAAACATATTAGGACTGAGTCTTTCGGGGGGTGAAAGAAGAAGGGTAGAGATTGCAAGAACGTTATCAATCGAGCCCAAATTTATATTACTAGATGAACCATTTGCAGGCGTTGATCCGATTTCTGTTCTAGAAATACAAAGTATCATAAAATCACTTGCATCAGATGGTATTGGGATTCTTATCACAGATCATAATGTGCGAGAAACCTTAGGGATTTGTGATAGAGGATATATTGTAAGTGAAGGAACATCTATTGCCTACGGGACACCAGATCAAATACTGGAAAATAAGCAGGTTAAAAAGGTTTACCTTGGGGAAAGCTTCACAATGTAGATAGATCTTTCTATTTATTTTTGACAGAGTAGACAGAGTGGAGAAAAATATTTCAACTACTGAAAAAAATCTAATCCAGCTTCTGCATGACCTTGAAGCAGAGAAGTCCATAGGGATTCAAAATAAACTCTCTTCACTCAGCCCATTTGAAATAGCTAGATTATTAGAGGCGATGGAGCCAAGGAATAGAAATATTCTGTGGCGCATGGTTGAGAAGGAGGATGAAGGTGAAGTACTCAAGGAGCTTGTCGAAGATGTTCGGCAAACTCTTATTGACCAGATGGATACAAATGAAATTATTGCTGCAACACAAGATCTTGAATTAGATGACTTGGCAGATATTCTCAATGATTTACCAGATCAAATTACAGATGAAGTCATTCGAGCATTAGATAGACAAGATCAAATAAGACTAGAATCAGTCATGTCTTATGATGAGGATAGTGCCGGTGGCTTGACAAATCCGAACATTCTATCGATCAGAAGAGGTCTAAATATTAAGAGCCTTATAAGATATCTAAGATCACTAGAAAAATTACCAGAAAATACTAACTACATTTATGTCATAAATCGAAATAATGAATACATTGGCTCAGTAAGATTGGTTGATCTTTTTACTGAAGATACCGAAATTCCAATCGAGCAAATCATGGATAGTCAGGTGGGACCCATCAGTGCCTCTTCCTCTGCTGAGCAAGTAATATCAACCTTTCAGAATCTTGACTTGATCTCGCTCCCTGTTGTTGATGATGAGAATAAACTTTTAGGAGAAATAACTGTTGACGATGTTGTTGACGCGATTCAAGATCAAGCCAACAGTGAAATTTTCAATATGGCAGGGCTTGATGATGAAGATGACATCTTTGCACCTATTTTTGTAAGCTCAAGAAGAAGAGCTGTATGGCTTGGAGCAAATCTACTCACGGCATTTGTGGTTGCATCAGCAGTAAGTTTATTTCAATCAACAATTGATCAAATCGTAATACTTGCTGTTTTGATGCCTATTGTCGCTAGCATGGGAGGGGTGGCAGGCAATCAAACATTAATTCTAGTAATCAGAGGTATTGCAATGGGTAGAATTCAGGCATCAAATGCAGTACGTTTGCTTTCAAAGGAAATGATGGTTGCACTTGTTAATGGAACATTTTGGGCAATTATTGTTTCAGTATTTGCAGTTCTACTATTTCAAACAACTTGGGAAATAGGAATCATTGTTGGTATCTCAATGCTCCTAAATATTTTTGCTTCAGCAATTGCCGGGGTCACTATACCCTTTTTACTTAAAAAAATTGGAATTGATCCTGCCTTGGCAAGCGGTGTGATGATGACAACATTGACAGACGTTCTGGGCTTCGTTACTTTCCTTGGTCTTGCTACTCTAATTCTTCTTTAAATTCTTAAGAAATTCTTTATCTCTTGCTTTTTTTCCATTGCATCATGAAACCCCAAATCTATCAGTGACTTAGTGAAACTTGATTCAAATAATAAGAAGCTTAATAATTCTGAATTGGAATTTTTTTCAATCCCAATTCCTTTGAATAACATTCTTAAACTCAAGGGAATATCTTTGTAACAATTCATGGCAATCTCACTTACATCAACTGAGGGTGAAATAACAAGATAATCTATTTGCTTCATTTCCTTGGTTTCTGTTTGAACCTTTTGATCCTCGTTTAGAGCGATTACCTGATTAATGCGATCTAAACGTTCAAGATCAGAATAGAGACTTCCTGAAAATAATCCGTCTAATATATATCCTCCGATCTCTGAAAAATCAGGATAAATTTTATCTGAGTGATCTCTATCTTGATCTTTTGATGACTCAGTTGATATGATCAAAAGATTTGATGCGCCGAGACGAATGGTTGGTGAAAGTGGAGTTTCCTGTCTCATTGCCCCATCACCATAATACTTTCCATCAATTGTGATCGCTGGAAAAATAATTGGTAGTGCCACACTTGCCATTAAATGCTCAACATTTATTTCAGATTTTTTTCCAGATCTTCCAACTTTTTCCCAATTCTCAACCTTTCTGCTGGTTGTAAAAAATGATACTGATTCTTTCTCTTCATATGATGCAGCTGTAACAATGAGCGCATCCAAAGCTCCTGAGTAAATATTATTATTTAGAGTTTGAAAGTTTATTTTTTCCTTTAACAATTCTCTTAAAGGTTGATTATCTAAAAGAGATCTAGGATTCTTGGTAAGCACGCCGCCAGTAATCAAAGTTAATAACCAATGAATACTTTGTTTCAACATGAATAACTTTTCAGTTCTGTAAATTTGATTGGTTGTAAATCCTTTCCATACATTTTCGAGCTTAAAAATGGATTGATGGAAATTACCAATTTCAGCACAGATCATGCTTGCATTGATTGCTCCGGCAGAGGTTCCACTAATAACATCAAATGGTGATTTCTCTATCCTGTTTTGAATATTCGAGATCGCCTTTAAAACACCGACTTGATAAGCTCCTCTGGCACCACCACCAGGTAAAACCAAACCGATTTTATGATCGAAAGATTCCATGTAGACTAATTAATACATATGTTCTAATGTAGTACAACGAACTTAGGGAATGATTTATGAAAAAGAACTTTTTAAAACTTTTATCTTTTACAGCAGTAATCTCAATTTTTGTCTGGGCAGATGCTTACACCGATAGCCAACCTGCAGTGGGGGATTCCGCACCGACATTTAAACTCCAAGATCAAAATGGAGATTGGCATACTTTAGAAGATTACAGAGGAAAATATGTTGTTCTCTTCTTCTATCCAAAGGATGGAACGCCAGGTTGCACTACTGAAGCATGCAACTTCAGAGATAATATCTTTGCATTTGATGATCTGGATACACAAATTCTTGGTATTAGTTTGGATGATGTAGAGTCACATAAAGAATTCAGTGAGAAATACAGTCTTCCATATCCAATTCTTGCAGATACAGAAAAAGAATCTGCAGTGAGTTACGGGGTTTTAGGTAAATTCTTGATGATGACAATTACTAAGAGGGAATCATTTATCATTGACCCAAACGGGGTAATTGTTAAGCATTATAAAAGTGTGGATCCTGAGAAACACACCGATGACGTAATTGAAGAGCTTAAATCAATTCAAAAAAGAGCTTAGTCAGAAATCAATGTAGCTTTCGACGAAATCATCTGTTCGATGGTTTCGTCACTAATTCCTACTTCTTTTAGAATCTCAATTGTATGCTCTCCAAGTTTGGGAGCGTGTTTCCTAATTGTTGCAGGTGTTTTGGAAAAATTTGCTGGAAATCCAGGCATCTTGAGCTTGCCTTCTGTCGGATGCTCGTATTCTTTCCAAAAACCCACCTCATTGAGATGAGGGTCATGAAAAAGATCATCCAGACTGTTTACAACAATTACGGGTACTTTTGTTTCATCAAAGATTTCCAGCCATTCTTTTGTAGTTTTAGTGGCGAGTATTTTTCCTGTCTCAGAATATGTGTCATCGATGTTTTTTACTCTTGAAGATAGATCTTTAAAACGTTCATCTTCAACCAACTCAGGCCTTCCCCCCTTCTCGCAGAAAGTTTGCCAATGATTATTCATATATGGAAGAACAGCGATATATCCGTCTTTGGTTTTGTATGGCTTTCGATGATGAGACATCAATCTGGTATAGCCTGCTGGTCCCAAAGCTGGCTCAAAAATCTCACCCCAAATATGCTCAGCCATTGTAAAGAAGACCATTGACTCAAACATAGGAACCTCTATCTCTTGACCTTCACCAGTTCTTTCTCGATGAAATAAGGCAGCAAGGATGGAGTAAACAACAGTAATGGCTGTTGTTTTATCAGCAACAACTGTGGGCAAGTATCTAGGCTCTCCTAAAACCAATTCATTCAAACTTGCGATCCCACTAGCAGCTTGAATTGAATCATCCAGTGCACCTTTTTTGCCATATGGACCATTCTTCCCGTAACCATAGGTACCGCAGTAGACTATGCTTGGATTAACCTCGGAGATCTGCTCATATTCTAATCCAAACTTGGTCATCACTTGTGGCCGATTGTTATGCAGAAAGACATCGGAATCTTTGATGATTTCAAAAAGAGCATTTTTTGCACTTTCTTGCTTTAAATCGAGCACGAGACTTCTTTTGTTTCGGTTATTGGATAAATATAATGCAGCCATTCCTGGGTTTCTGGATGCGCCCAACTGTCTATTGCTATCACCAAATGGCGCCTCAATCTTAATGACCTCCGCACCCATGTCTGCAAGTATCTGAGCTGCCCAAGGACCAAGGACAACACTGGTAAGCTCCAGTATTTTTAGTCCCTTAAGTGGCCCGGACATTTTGATTGATGTACCGAGTCTTAGCCGTGATCGTGGTCGTGATCGTGGTAATGCGGATACTCAAAATCAGTGAAGTGATTGTGTCCATCCGGCGAACGAATCCACTTGTAAAGAGAAGGCCTGATACGTCTTAATCTTGCAGCTGCTCTATCAGCATTCTCTTTCGGATTTGTCCATGGATTGTGGTGGAAGTAGTTGTGCAAATGCGCATCCGTTCTTCCAATCGCAATGATTCCATTCTTGCTGGCAAAAGCACCGTGATTTATATATGGGGGTCTCCAGAAATATCCCCCGGTCGGTAAATCGCCAAATTGCATCATCCATGACGTTCCCCAAATATGATAGGACTCCTCACAGCAATCATGATATGAGATATTGTCTTGCGAAAAACCTGGGGTCATGCAGTATAAAAAAGTATGCGCTTCTGTGTGAATATCATACTTCAATAACTTGAGCATACACCCTGACGCAACTGAAGGAACAATTCTATTTCCAGGCATCCATGCAATATCCTCCATTGAATTGATGATTGATAAACGATGCCTTTCAGCAAGTGGGTGATCCTCATCAGATGGAATGAAGCTGGGTTCTCCATAGTTATAAAACATAATAACCTTAGCGCCTCTTTTAACAGTCATCTGAGGCATTGATACGCCTGGCGGGATAAGGAAGTAATGTCCTTCTCCATAAGTTATATCACCGTATGTCACGGCACCCGATACAACAAACATTTCTAACTCTGAATAACTCATACCAGGAGGTAATTTGTATCCGCTCTCGAACTTTACAAGCAATGAACAAGCACCGGTATCTGTATCCATACTCAGCATTTTATAATGCATTCCTTTACCAAATCCAGGCAGTGTCATTCTTTTGAATGGAGCTGGTCTCTCGTCATAAGGCTCAATATGTGGTCTAGGCATTTCTTTCCCCTTCTATAAATTTAATGATCAAAGCCTTTGAGGTCTTTTGGCTCATATGTAACTTTGTGTTTTCTTTTTGGTGGTTTAGGTAGATTTTCTTTTGCAATGACTTGCCTTGTATCGCCGTCAATATTCGTTCCTCGAGTCGAAACTGTTTCCAAAAACTCTGCGTACCATTTATTTCTTTTTGGTGTTAGGTCTTCCATATCTTGCAAAATTTGCTTAAATCTTTTCTGCTGTTGAACCAATTCCTTTTTAATCCACGCCTTAGTAGATTTTGATGTTTTATGCTCTATAGAATTGAGAGGCTTACCTTTTCCTGAAGCTCTTCCTTCAGACGCATCGCCCATTTGGTTGGCCATATTTGTTCCCCTTAGTTATATTCATTTATTTAGAGAGATCATAGGTTAAACAATCGACAGTATGCTGTCAATTTGAGAGGTCAATAGTTAACAATTATTTAATCTTATTTATGACTCTTTTGATTCATAAATAAGTTGCAATGCACCTGATCCAGGAGCTCTGACTGTTATGATTTCGATCTGCCCCAATCCCGGGAAATCAACCAAGCGCCTTTGGTTATATATCTCGCAACTAAGGTCTGAGATGGCTTTTTCTGAAAACTCAAGATTATTAACCTTAAATGCTTGAGAAATATAACCAATATTGGGTGCAATACCATCAGGTACCATGTCATGACACTCATAATTCAAAGGTTGTGACAAAGCAATTTTTCCAAACATATGATTGCCCTGCATAAATTTAACGGCTGTTTTAGCATTGCGTGGCAACTGAAGAAACTCATTCTGCTCTTCACTTGATAAAACTTCATCGATTAGCAGTTCGTTTTGCAGAACCTTTCTATGAAACTTTACAGCAAGATCAATATCCCTTGTGGTGTGTGCAGAAGTAACCACGGGTGTCAATCCAGTTGGAGTACGCCCATTTTTCTGAGTGTATATCTTCATTTGGCCTACTTTTGATAAAGGATCATCGTCCGTCAATTCAACCAAATTCACAGCAATGTTATCAGGTCCATCAAATATAACCTCTGTCGGCGAACCTTGCCCTTCAGACATTTCATAATAGGTTGGCTTAGACCAAATACGATAGCCCTTCGATTCAAATTTTTTAGTATCTGACTCAATATCGTCTGTATAAAAATTCAAATTAAAGAGTCCATATGCTCGCGAAGTGTCTTTTGGTCGAATTAGCTTCTTATTTTCTGCTTTGAAATCAAGCAACAAAACTCTTCCTGCATTGCAGCCTTTGAGTTCACAAAAAGATCCAGTTGCATGCGATCCTGATGGCAAATGCCAAATGTCCTCAAAATCTTTTCCTCTCCAATCAAAAGGATCGCTTACGGATAATCCAATTAAATCTCGATAAAACCCAATTGATTGATTTAAATTCTCAACGCCAATGATGGCTGTATCGAGTGGACTTCCTTTTGGCGCAATAATTGCACTCATGTAGATCTGAGATCAAAATCAGCAGATGAGAGTCTTTCAAAACCGTCATCAGTTATTAAAATAGTATCTTCCATATGTACTGATCCCCATCCTATTTCTGTAAAAGGCATATCGATATTAATGACCATATTTTTTTCCAGTGATTGACTGATTTTCACTCCGGGCTGTGTGCCAAAATTCTTTGGATCATCCGTATGCTCAAGTCCTAAGCCATGAACAACTGGGTTCCTAAAAGAATCAAAGCCCAGTGATCTGATATGGCCACCTACCTCAGCTGAAATCTGATCGTAAGTATTACCTGGTTTTAGAAATTCTTTGGCCTTTTCCCAGCCCTCTAAAATAGCTTGGTGACGCTCGATATGAAGCTGACTGGGGTCACCAATAACGGCACATCTTCCAAAATCACCGTGATATCTTCTATATTGACCAAGTGCATCAAACATAATTGGCTCACCTTCCCTGCAAACTCCATTCGGTAGCTCTCCCACTCCACACATCATATAGACGCCTCTTCCGCCTCTCTTTGCCATCTCAGACATGTAGAAATTTTCCAACTCTTCCCATGTAACGCCTTCACTCATGAAATCAATTGCTGCGAGCATTGATTGCTCATTAATAATTGCAGCCTCTCTCATTATTTCAATTTCATTATTTGTCTTGACCATTCTGATCTCATTGAATAACTGAGGCTTGAATATGCACTCCACACCGATGCCCAGTTCCTCAGATAGCCATTTTTCAATCCTTAGATCATCAATCAGCACTCTTTTTCCATCCAAATCAGCTGCTTTGATTGCTCGAATGAGGGCTTGGATTGAATTTTCTGAATAACTGTCTCTATACTCATGGATTATAGACTTCCATTTTTCCTCAAGAGGATTCAAAGACGCTTTTGGATCAACAGGCCAGCCTGGATAATCCTGTCCTTTTGGAGCATCATCATCAAATAACTCACCGTCCCCTTTTGCTGAATATAAAAAAATGTTCTCAATCCAAGGTTTACCCATTGTCTCTAATCTTCTGACTTCTAATGCAGGAAGAATTATTCCAGGCGGCTTGTTGTTGTCTTTTGGCATCACAGAAAAGTAGCAAGCATCGAATCCGAGGGGGGTGTTATACAAACCCCAATAGCCTGAAACATAGTAGAAATTTACTGGAGCCATAGCGATCAAGCCATCAATATTTTCTCGATCTAGAATTCTTTCGGCTCTTTCTTGATTGATAAGTTTCTTTGACATTTTTTTTAATCAGTTTTTCTATGATGATTCCAGAAATGTTCGCTGATGCCAAGTGCACCGCTATTCATTTTATTTTTTGGATCCAGATTATTTTTAATATTTATCAGTAGCTCTTTTGATGGCTTATAGAGATAGCCCATGTAGTCATATGCCCGACCTATCTGATTTGAGGCAGCGCCAATTGACGCAAAATAACCAATGATTTCTTTTCTGATCTCATGCACTAACTCTCTTGCTTCAATATTCGGAGAGGGCTCTTCAAAAGTTGATAGAAATGATGGCTCGGCAGTTCGCTTATGAAGCTCTGGCCATTCATCCAACCATCTCAAGACTGGCTCAATGGAATAAGAATGTTGCTGAATACCAATATTTAAGAGTGTGTACCAAACTCCACATGCATCCATTCTCTCTTTATATTGATCCATAAGTCGGATGATTTGTTGATTCACGATTAAGGCACTGGTATGAGGGACCTTGGCATTAAGTGCAGCCCAGCGTTCGCCAGCATGTCCAAGAATTCCATTCATTGGAGGAAACGGGTCTGCTCTCGTGGCCTTTGGAATACTGTTGGGAATGGATTCTCCATTGTATTTCTCAGCGATAACTTCTGCTTCCTTTATATCAAAGCGAAGTGCGTTTTGAGAGTGATTCGAGATGACCATGTGCAAGGAATAAGAATTTTCAGGAATAACATTTCTTCCAGTAAAAGCCATCTTTACTGACTCTTTAAGGCCTCTAATAAATGATGACTGCTCTCTTAAGACTTTAAGCACAGATTTTGCGCCCTCAACATTTGAAACATCGGTTAAACTTCCTGCAGATTTTGGATCCAATACATAACACTCTTCTGTCAATCCCGATTTAGAAATAGATGATAATGCGGCAACAGCATCCTCGAGTGATCTATAGGAAAATGATAAATAACCCACACTATTGGGCCAGTATATTAAAGGAAATGTTGCTTGAACCTTAATTCCAAGTGAGCCTGCATCATGACAAAACAAACCTGTTGTATCCGGTCCGTATGTTCTGTGATGCGGCTTTGCATTTGCAAATGCATTTTGTCCAGTTTTGATCAATGTTCCATCGGCAATAATGATTTCCATACCTAAGACGTTGTCTGCAGCAGATCCATATTGACCCGTCCCAAAGAAAAGGGCTCCATTGGATAATCCGCCTCCAACAGTTGCCATTGAGCCTGAATTAGTTCCAAAAAAAGGAAGTCTCAAACCCAGCGGTTTTAGAGCTTCATAGATTTTTTTCCAGGTGCATCCAGCCTCTACTGTGATGTACATATCATCAGAGTTGATTTCAATGATCTGGTTCAATAATGATGTATCAATAATCACAGATCTTTCCGTTGAAGGTGTATAACCCCCTGTGTAAGACATGCCGCCGCCTCTTGGGATTATCTGGTAATCGGTTTCCGATAAAACTTTTAGAATACTTGAGATTTGATCTTTTGACCGAGGCTGAATAACAATCTCTGCAACCTGATCGATATCAAAAACATCCATTGAGAAATACTCTCTTTCTTTGACATCAGTTATTACAGCATCACTGCCAACGACATCACATAATTGATTAATTATTTCTTTTGACTTCATCAGTAAAGCTTTTTTTGCCCGCCAAGGTGATAAATGCGATCAGAAAATTACTTTATGGATAGAATTTTTCTTTTTTTTCTGCCATTTGCCTCAAACTCTCTGGAACTTCAAATCGTTCGCCGAGACGTTCACAATATTCATCGCACCTGTCAACAAAGCTTTCCACGCCAACCATGTCAATGTAAGAGAAGACTCCGCCGGTCCAAGGGGGGAATCCCCATGCGAAAATTGAACCTAAGTCACCATCATCTGGTGTAGTTAGAACATTTTCATCGAGACATCGATATGCATCCAGTGACTGGACAGTCATCAACCGATCCTTGATCTCTTGAATATCAGGCTGCTTTTCTTTTACTGGATAAATATCAGCTAAACCCGGCCACAAGAATTTTTTCCCTCCCTCGGGATACTCGTAAAAACCGCCGCCAAATCGCTTACCCAATCTGCCTAAGTCATACATCTTTTGCATTACATCGATTGAGGACATGGGCTTATATTTATCTCCCAAATCTTCGATTGATTGATTATGAATTTTGATAGAAAGATCAATGGTTGTTTCATCTTGAACTGCAATTGGGCCAACTGGATATCCAGCATGTCTTGCAGCATTTTCTACTAGTGCAGGATTTACTCCTTCTTTAATCATCTCATTGGCTTCATTGCATGAAGTACTGAATACTCTCGAGGTATAAAAACCTCTGCTGTCATTAACTACTATCGGTGTTTTCTTGATTTGGGCTATGTAATCCAAAGACTTCGCCAATGCTTGATCAGAAGATTGTTCGCCCATGATCATCTCAACCAATGGCATTCTTTCCACAGGGGAAAAGAAGTGCATACCGATAAAATTGTGAGGCCTAGCAGACGACTCAGCAAGACCAGATATTGGTAATGTCGAAGTATTTGAGGCAAAAACAATATCTTCTCCAATAACTGCCTCAGTTTTTTGCGTCACATCGGCTTTGATTTCTCTATTTTCAAAAACGGCTTCAATAATTAAGTCACAATCTTTGAGATCATTGTAGTCAGTGGTTGGAATGATATTCTCCAGAATGGCGTCTCTCTTCTCCTCAGTCATCTTCTTTTTAGCGACGCTCTTCTTGAAATACTTCTCTGAATAAGCCTTTCCCTTTTCAGCGCTCTCAAGTGATGAGTCAAGCAGATAAACTTTTATCCCAGCTTTTGCACTCACCAATGCAATTCCAGCTCCCATCATTCCAGCACCAAGCATACCCAAAGTTTTGACGGTGTGTTTTTCTACGCCATCGGGTCTTGCTCTAAGTTTGTCTGCTGATTGCTTATTGTTGAAGAGACTTCTTATCATGTTTCCAGAAACTGGATCCATGAGTAGTCCAGCAAAGTATTTCGCTTCAATTTCAAGTCCTTTGTCAATCGGGAGTAAGCATCCTTCATATACTGAAGAAACAATAGAAATAGGAGCCGGGTAATTATGGTTTGTATTTTTTGCAACCATAGCATTGACCACTGAGAACATTTGAATTGTTCCTTTCGAATTTGGATCAAATCCACCCGGAACTTTAAATCCTTTCTTATCCCATGGCTGAACAGCTTTTCCGCCATCCAATATCCACTGCTTGGCTTTACTCAATAATTCTTCTGGAGCTGCCAGTTCATTGACAATACCCATCGCCATTGCCTGTTGGGGTTTAAGATGCTTGCCTTGTGTCATGAGTTCCAATGCAGGCTGTATTCCAATAATGCGTGGAAGCCTTTGAGTTCCTCCACCGCCAGGCAATAACCCAACCATTACTTCTGGTAGACCAAGTACAGCATCTTTTCTATCTGCTGCAATTCGGTGATGACATGAAAGAGTGATCTCCAATCCTCCACCTAAAGCTGTGCCATTAATTGCAGCGACAAATGGTTTACCACCAGTTTCCATGGCTCGGTTAACCTTGTGGCTCTCAATCACTTTCTCAGCCATGGCTGAGGCATCACCAAGACCGATTAGGCTTGGCAGCATAGTCTTTAGATCGGCGCCAGCCATGAAATCATTTTTTGCTGATGTCAGAACAGCACCAATAACTTTTTCATCATTAAGGACTTGTTCAACGCAATTTTTAAAGTCATCAGCAAAATCAACCGTGATGACATTCATCGGACGATCTTGAACATCAATCTCAATGACAGCAATGCCATCTTGATCAATATTCATTTTAATATTCTTACTCATTCGTATTCCTTTTCGATTAGATTAAATGCGCTCTATGATTGTTGAAGTACCCATGCCGCCTCCAATGCATAAGTTCACCAACCCTGTACTGAGATCTCTTCTCTCAATTTCATCAATCAGTGTCCCCAATACCATTCCGCCAGTTGCGCCAAGAGGATGCCCCATGGCAATTGCACCTCCATTAACATTGATCTCATCATGATCAATTCCCATTTCTTTCATATAATGCAGAACAACAACAGCAAAGGCTTCATTGAGCTCAAATAGATCAATATCATCCTTGCTCATACCACATCTTTTTAGCACTTTATTCGCGGATGGCGCTGGTCCAGTCAGCATTATGGTTGGCTCGGTTCCTGTTGAAGAAAAGCCAACTATTTTTGCTCTTGGAGTAAGCCCCAATTCCTTACCAATTTCTTTAGAACCCACCAACACAGCGCTGGCTCCATCAACTATTTGACTGGAATTTCCAGCGTGATGAACGTGATCAATTTTTGCAACTTCAGGATATCTTTGAATCGCGACATCATTGAATCCAAAATCACCAATTTGCTGAAAAGACGGATTCAGCTTAGCCAGATCCTCGACTGTCGTTCCAGTTCTTATGCATTCATCATGATCCAAAATTGTTTCTCCAAGAGTATCTTTAATTGGAACAATGGAATTATTGAAATAGCCCTCGTCTCTCGCATGCGATGCTCTCCTTTGACTCTCAACTGCATATGAATCAACGTCCTCTCTTGAAAATCCATATTTTGATGCAATTAAATCGGCACTGATGCCTTGAGGAACAAAATAGCTGCCATAAGCAACCTGTGGATCTACAGCTAAAGCGCCGCCAACCGTATCCATTGGCACTCTTGACATAGACTCCAAGCCTCCACCGATACAAAGATCAGACATACCGGACATCACTTGTGCAGCTGCAGAGTTGACCGCCTCAAGTCCAGATGCGCAGAAACGATTCAATTGTTTTCCGGCAGCCTCTTCTGCATACCCGGCATGGATTGCTGCGACTCTTGCGGGATTCGAAGCTTGTTCACCTTGATTATGAACGACACCCATGATGACATCATCGACTCGGCTTGTATCGAGTTCGTTTCTGTCTCTCAGAGATCCCAAAACCTGAGAAAGTAATTCTACCGGTGTTACTTCATGCAAAGAGCCATCGGATTTACCTCTTCCTCTTGGGCTTCTTACATGGTCAAAAATATATGCGTCAGTCATTGCTCACCTTATAATTTAATTGATGGTAATTTTTAAGAAGAAATAGTTTACAGAAATCTCTAAATTTACTCAATTTCTTGAATGAATATTCATGATTCAATTGCTAAGGTTTTCGGTTACAATTCACAATCTATATTTTAAAAAAAATACATATATGAGGACATTATGGACATAAAAGATAAGACAATTATTATCACTGGAGCTGCAAGAGGGCTCGGTGCAGCAATGGCAAAAAGATTGGCTTCGCATAACTGCAAGTTGGGTCTGATTGATCTGGATAAAAACAGCATTGCCGATACTGCATCCGCATGTGAAAGTGCCGGAGCAAAGGTGATGTGCATTTCTGCTGATGTGACAAAAGAAGATGATGTTGCCAATGCTTATGCACAAGTAGTTGATGAGATGGGTCCTTTGGTCGGATCAATCAATAATGCCGGTATCACACGTGATGGTCTATTGGTTAAATTTAAAGATGGAGAATTTGTAAAAAGGATGTCTCTTGAAGAATGGCAAGCTGTAATAGATATCAATCTAACCGGTGTTTTCTTGTGTGGCAGAGAAGCTGCTCAGCATATGATTGAAGGTGGACAAGGTGGTGTGATCATCAATATTTCTAGTGTCGCAAGACATGGAAATTTTGGTCAAACAAATTACTCAGCAACGAAAGCAGGTGTTCAGTCTATGGCCGTAGTTTGGGCGAAAGAACTCTCAAAATATGGAATCAGAGTAAACTCAATCGCACCAGGCTTTATCAACACAGAGATGGTTGCCGGGATGCCTGATAATGTAAAAGAAAAACTTTCAAAAATGGTTCCTGTGGGTCGAATAGGAGAACCTGATGAGGTTGCACAAGCAGCTGAGTTTATCTTCGCGAATGATTACTACTCAGGAAGGTGCGTTGATCTTGACGGTGCGCAAAGGATGTAATCCATAATGGCTTTATCAATTTTTCATAATCCGAGATGCAGCAAATCAAGGAAAACATTGGAAATAATTGAAAGCCATAATATTGAAGTAGAAATAATTTTCTATCTTAAAAATCCGCCGACGGTGACGGAACTAAACTCATTGCTTGAGAAGTTAGAAATGAAAGCATCTGATCTGGTCAGAAAGGGTGAGTCAATCATCAAAGAACTTAATATTGATTTACCCAATATTTCTGATGATGATTTGATCTCTATCATGATAGAACACCCAATCCTGATTGAGCGTCCGATCGTTTTCAATGAAGCATCTGCGATCATTGGCAGACCGCCTGAGAATGTTAAAGAGCTAATGTAAATAATGGGCATGCCAAATAAATCGAAAAGAATGCTCCTGAAATCGGGGTTGGCTCTTGGGTTATCAAATCTTGTTTCCGTCCAAGAGATATTGGCTAAAAATGATCCTTTCTTCATGATGGATGCAACTGCTCAAGCTGATCTAATCAAAAAAGGAGAGGTTTCAATTGAGGAGATGGTCACGTCAGCCATCAATAGAATTGAAGCTGTGGACGGTTATTTGAATGCGGTAGTCACCAGATCTTTTGAAAAAGCATTGTTGGCTGCAAAAAATTATAATGGAAGAGGCCCCTTTAACGGGGTGCCATACCTCATCAAAGATCTTCTTAATCACAGAGGCGTCAGAGCCACGGGTGGATCACGCATGTTTGCAAATCGCATAGCCAAAAGAAATTCCTCAAATGTTCAGGCCGCATTTGACATGGGCCTCATTTCTCTTGGAAAAACCAATACCCCTGAGTTTGGTTTATTGGGAGTGACTGAATCTCTTTTGTTGGGTCCTGCAAGAAATCCTTGGAATTTTGAACGCTCTCCAGGAGGATCGAGTGGCGGCTCTGCTGCAGCAGTTGCATCAGGCATGGTCTCTATTGCGTCAGCTTCTGACGGAGGCGGATCAATTCGAGTACCTGCTTCGTGTTGTGGCATCGTGGGCTTGAAACCAACCATTCACAGAACAATTGATGACGCACAACCAAATCGGCCAATTGATTTGAGCGTGAGATTCGTTCATACAAGAAGCATAAGAGACACGATTACCGCACTTCACCACATGCAGGCTAGGAATAATTCTAAATTAAAGGCTGTACCTGAGAGAATTGCTCCAAAAGGAAAAAAATTCAAAATTGCAATGATTACAACAAATATGCTTGGAGAAGAAGCTGATCCTGAAGTCAAAAATGCAATCGAGAGCTCCGCTCTGATCTGCCAGGATCTTGGTCATCACGTAGAAGCAATAAATCCTTTTATCGATGGAAATCGTTTCAGTGATTCATTCCTAACCATGTGGGCCTTTGGAGCAAAAGGGATCGTTGATTTGGCTCAACAAAATTTTGTGTCTAATGAAATTTCGATCGATTCATTGCTCGAACCATGGACATTGGGATTGGGAAAATGGTTTGATTCTCAACCTGAGGGCAAAGTTGAATTGGCACTTTCTAGGCTCAGAGATGACACTCTTAAGACTCAAGAACTGTTTAAATCTTTTGATTTTATACTGTCCCCTGTGACGCAAAGTGTAGCTCCAAAGATAGGATCAATGGCGCCTGATGTGTCATTTGATACTTTGCTTGAAAGATCTCTGGACTTTATTACCTTTACACCGCTTGCAAATGTTACTGGTGATCCTGCAATCTCACTGCCAATGCATTGGTCATCATCGGGGCTTCCTATTGGCACTCATCTGCATGCAAGCTATGGAAATGAAGAAGAATTATTGGAACTTGCGCTCGAACTAGAAGCAGCAAAGCCTTGGTCTCAACGCTGGCCTATGATTTAGTGTCAGAAATTGCTTTTTGGTAAGCGTCTCTACTCGCCAAAGATTTAAAATAATTCACCACATTTTCTGTTCCAGGTTCACCTGGGAGTAACTGTAAGTTGTCTGCCAACCTCAATGTATAACCATTGATGATGTCAGCGGCTGTGAAATCATCGCCCATGATATAAGTTCTGCCTTCCATTATTGAATTCAGAGTTTTAATCATTTTAGCAAATGACTTTTCAGCACTTTGAACGGAATATTCATGACGATGCTCCTCTGGTCTGAACACCTTATTAATCAATATTGATACAATTGGATCTATCAAGACAGACTCGCCAAAATTTAGCCACTGAAGATATTCTGCATATTGGTTTGAATCGTGATCAGGCTCTAGTCTTCCATCTCCATATTTTTGCAATATGTATTGGACGATCGCTACAGATTCTGACATTACAATATCGCCGTCTATGATTGTGGGCAATTTCGAAAAAGGGCTTGCTTCAATAAAGGCCTCATTGACTTCGCCTCTTTTTAGAACCTCGAGCTCGTAATCCAATCCTAGTTCTTCAAGAAGCCAAATAATTCTGACTGATCGACTGCCGGGTGCATGAAAAATTTTAATCATGTTATTTCCTTATTCATCTGGTGCAATTTCAACTTTCATGCCATCCATTTCTTCTGAAAACTCAACCTGACAAGACAACCTAGATTGATTTTCCTTATAAGAGTCAAGATCTTCCAAGAGCTCTTGTTCATCGTCTTCACGTTCGCCTAATTTGCTCGCCCATGATTCCTCGATATAACAGTGACACGTTGCACATGAGCACATTCCTCCGCACAGTGCGAGTACACCATTGTCAAGATCTCTCAAACTCTCCATTAAAGAAAGGCCCACCTGTCCTTCAACAGTATGTTCCTCGCCTTCGCTATCGATAACGTGTATTTTCGGCATGATTATTCCTCAAAAACTACGCCGATTAGAGCATAGATTTTTCTATTTTTCTATAAGCAGAAAGTAAAAAGCGTCAACTCTGCTTGATGGGCAAAATCACACGCACCTCAGCGCCTGTGTTTTCGTGATTATGAATTGAGATCTCGCCGCCATGTGCATCCACTATTTGCTTTGTGAGATACAATCCCAAACCATATCCGCCGCTACTCCTGCTTCTTGATTCTTCAGCCCTATAGAAGGGTTCAAACACTTTATCAAGATCCTTCGCTTTCAAGCCTGGTCCGTAGTCTTTTATGATTATCTCAATCGAATCGGCATTGAGTTGATCGGTCGCAATGTCTATTTGGTTTCTCTCAAGCGATGTATACCTTGAAGCATTTTCAAGTATATTCTTCAACATGACCTGCAGTAATATTGAATCCCCTTCAACCGCGAGACCATCTTTTAGATTCAAGGCAATCTTTATGTCCTTCAGAAAATGTGAAGCGGATATTAACTCTTCTATTGTTTTATCGATCTCAACAGCGCCTAAATCTAATTTCTTGTGCCCATAGTTGATTGCCTCGCTTTCCAGTAAAGTCGAGATTATGCTCTCCATGGCTTGTATTTCGTCCAAAAGATTCTCTCTTTTGTCTTGATCACCGAGCATCTCGACCTGAAGCTTTGCTCTGGTTAATGGGGATCTAAGTTCATGACTAACGCCCATATTTAATCGTTGCTTGGCTTCTAACATTTCAACTACATTGTCTGCTAGAAAATTGATCTCTTTTGCCAACAAACCCAATTCGTCTTCTCTGTCGATATTGATTCTATGCTTTAAATTTCCTTCGCCGATCTTAGTCGCAGCTTGTTGAATGTTCTGGATTGGGTTGATCATTCTTTTAACAAGCAGAAAGGTCAATAAAAGTATTGTGAGACTCATCAAAGCTATTGCCTCAAACAAGTATGTTGGAGCAGCTTCGATCGATATTTTTGGATTCACCATTGTGATGGTGTATTCACCATAGGGTATTTGAAAATAGGTCCTGTTTTCGTGTCTTGCGAATTCTGAATTCTCAATAATTGATGGCACTTGGTCACTGGCATTTTTTATCTTAATGCTATCCCACGCACTGGGCTGAAAATCAATTTGATTGGTATTTGGAAATTGATCAGTCGAGCTCCACTCAAAATCATCACCTCTTATCAAAATATCGAAAGGCATATCTTCGCTGATCATCGCTGCTGTTTTTTCATTTGGAGGATAGCCGAGATCTTCCATCAAATTTCCAAGATAACTGGTCTGATAATAATCAAGAGTGTCTCTGACTTCCTCATTCAAGATCAATGATCTAACACCAAAATCTAAAAGGTAAAAAAAGGCAATACCGGTGACTATAAACACTCCAAATAATTTGATTGAGAGCGAGTTAATCCTTTGCAGCATCTTTAATCTACCCTGCTGCGACAAACATATAACCCTTTCCCCATATGGTCTTTATAATCTTTGGTTCTTTTGGATCATTTTCTATTTTATGCCTTAATCGCGATATGAGGATATCGATCGATCTTGAAAATAAATGGGCATCAATGCCCTTAATTTCTTTGATAATCTCGTCTCTTGTAAAAATGACGCCAGGGTTCTTTATGAATAAATCCATCAGTTCAAATTCTTTTGTCGTCAAGTCTAAGACGTTCCCATCAAGAGAAACTTCAAGTCTTTGTTGATCAACTTGAAAAATTTGATCTGATCTCACAGCGAGATCTTTTTGTGTTCTTCTCAAGAGACTGTGTATTCTTGCAACCAACTCTCTTGCCTCAAATGGCTTGGATAGGTAATCGTCAGCGCCCAGATCGATTCCTTTCACTTTTTCGTCGGACTCTCCGCGTGCACTGAGTATAATAATCGGCGTATCGGATTCTTCTCTGATCATTTTGCAAAGCTCAAACCCATTGATATGTGGCATCATTACATCGAGTATCAAAAGATCTGGGCCAAGATGTTTTATGGTGTCGATTGCCTTTCGAGGATCATTGATTGCAGATAAATCAATATCGTAAGATTTGAGGTAGTTTTTTAATAAATCACCAAGTTTTTGATCATCATCAATCAATAATGCTTTGGTCATCGTGCTCATTTAGTCCATCTACCCTTGGTTTCTGCTATTTGATCTATGCCAATACGCATCTCAAGCATCCGATTGGCTTCCTCTTGCCCAAATACCTCTATTGGAAGAATATTCATGGGATCATTCCTATAGCCCAATTCTCTAACTGCATAATCATATCTTTGTTGCTCATCTCTTTTTTCCATCGGCAGCTCTTCTGCTTCATCCAGCCAGTTAAACCAACGCTGAATAAACTTTTCTAGATAATCTTCGCAATAATCAATATTTGCATCATTGAGCTCTGCATGCGAACTAACACAAATTGGAGACATGAGAGACCTTAAATAAGTTCCGTGACTTACAAAACGTGTCCAATCATGATTGGAACGAAATTCTAAAAAATCTTGATTCACAGGTTCATAATATCTTGATACATAATCTGGATTTGTCCTCAAGTCCATCCTTGGTGTGTATTCTGCATAGAAATATAGTCTGGGTATTGTTCCAAAGATGATCGTTAAGTGGGGGACTTGATTCATTTGACCAAGAAAAACTGTGGCGTTGATATCGAGAATGCTTCTCTTTCTGTTACCTATCCAGGAATGAACCAACCAATCCACTTCATCGCCTGTATATGAATTGAACGAGCCCTCCATTTTCCCATGGACTGGATGATCATCTGAATCAAAGTATTCCCTTCCATCGCACGATGGATGTTTTTCAACCTGATAGCGGGCCTTCACTCTCTCAATTATCTTGGTTTGTATGCCCCAGCATCGCTCCCATGCTGTGTTCACATCGACGTCAGGATTCTCGCTGAGAAACTCCATGATAGTCTTGGTCTCTTTACTGTTAATGAGCAATCCCCTATTTGATGATTTAAGTTTCAGACTACCAGTATTTCGTGAAGAAAGTAATAGCTCAGCCTGGCGGCAGACTATATAATTTTAACCGAACATTATTAGGGAGCTGATATGCCAAGCATCAATATAAATAATCATGAAATGTACTATGAAATTCATGGCGAAGGTGACCCAGCGGTTTGCATGGGAGGATGGGGGACATTTTGTCATGGAAACGAGGGGCTTCTGGCAAGAGGATTGACTGAAAAATACCAAGTTTTAGTCTTTGACTACAGAGGTATACGTGACTCCAGTGATGATTCAAGCATTGAGCCTTCAATGAAAATGCATGCAGATGATCTGTCTGGTTTGCTCGATCACCTGGGATGGAATAACGTTCATCTCATCGGTCTAGTTGGCATGGGCTGCTGTGTCGCTCAAGAAATTGCAATCAATCGTCCAGATCTTGTTCGAAGCATGGTCAATATGGGTGCATGGGCATATTGCGATACCTATTTGTATGATCAGCTTAAATTATTCAGAGATGTGCATCGAGATTCTGGTTTCCTAACCTTTCAGGAAAAAGTTTCTATCTATTCTTTCCTCCCGGAATACTACAATGAAAACAGAGACAAATTACTAGGCCCAAAAGCAGGTTGGAAAGAGCTGAATGGAAACTACGAGACCCATGCAAGACTGGTTGAGGCTTGCATAAATCATGATGTCAAAGACAGATTAAAAGAAATATCGGCGCCAACATTAATCATTCATGCAGGAAAAGACCTCGTCACTGGACCCAGAACCACATTGCCAATCGAACAAGGAATTCCAAATGCTGAGGGAGTGATGATGGAAGACGTGGCACATGTTGTCGCTGGAAAAGAGCAGAAAATTGCGTTCTGTGAGATTCTTTTTGAATTCCTGGATAGAAACTGATCCTCAATAGCCCTTGTATTCAAAAAATAAACTATTCATAATGTGGCACGAACACATATTAAGCTAAGTTTATAGGGGTATACATGTCGAAAGGTGGTTCTAAAATCCAAATGGATAATGGAAAACTCCTTGTTCCCGACAACCCCGTGATCCCATTCATTGAAGGCGATGGAATTGGCCCTGACATTTGGAAAGCATCGGTCAGAGTCTTCGATGCAGCGGTAGAAAAAGCCTACTCAGGTGAAAGAAAAATAGACTGGCTAGAGGTCTACGCTGGCGAGAAAGCATTCAATAAATTCAACAACTGGCTGCCGGATGAAACCGTTGAACAGTGCAGAGAATATTTAGTTTCAATCAAAGGACCGCTGACAACTCCGATTGGAGGTGGCATGAGATCACTGAATGTTGCTTTGAGACAATTACTGGACTTATATGTCTGCCTTAGACCTGTTAGGTGGTATAAGGGCGTGCCCTCTCCAGTAAAGAGTCCTGAAAATGTAGACATGGTCATTTTCAGAGAAAATACCGAAGACATTTATGCCGGAATTGAATTTGAAGAAGGCACAAAATCCAATCAAAAGTTCCTTTCGCTCTTTAAAGAATCTTTCCCAGAAGAGTACTCCAAAATTCGTTTTCCTGAAACATCAGGAATCGGGATTAAGACTGTTTCAATTGAAGGTTCTGAGAGACTTCTCAGGTCTGCGTTTGAATACGCAATAGAAAACAAGAGAAAGAGCGTGACCCTTGTTCATAAAGGAAACATCATGAAATATACAGAAGGTGCTTTTAGAAATTGGGGATATGAACTCGCCGAGAGGGAATTCGGCAACCATGTTTACACATGGGATCAATGGGAAAGAACGAAAACAGAAAAAGGCGAAGACGCAGCTAATCAAGAACAATCAGAGGCGATCGAAAGTGGTTCAATACTGGTTAAAGATGCGATTGCAGATATCACACTCCAGCAAGTACTCACTAGGCCATCGGAATTCGATGTGATTGCAACAATGAATCTCAACGGTGACTACTTATCTGACGCACTAGCGGCACAAGTAGGCGGCATTGGGATTGCACCTGGTGGAAATTTGAATTATATAACCGGGCATGCAGTATTTGAGGCAACCCATGGGACGGCACCCAAATACACAGATTTGGATAAAGTAAATCCTGGTTCAGTAATATTGTCCGGTGAAATGATGCTTCGATACATGGGATGGTCTGAAGCAGCAGATCTTATCGTTCAATCGATGGATGCAACCATCCAAAAGAAAACCGTGACTTACGACTTTGCAAGACTAATGGGGAATATTGATCCCATCAAATGCAGCGAGTTTGGGGATGAACTCATCAAAAATATGAACTGATTTCAATCATTCATCGAATGATAAATAAAAATATTCAGGAGAAAAACAGTGAAAATAAATATTTTCGTCTTACTCATTATTTCGACATTAAGCTTGGAACCTTATGCCGCTGAGTGCGATCAAATTATTGAAGGAAACGATGCACTGCAGTTTAACTCAAAAGCAATGACCGTAAGTGCTGGCTGTGAAACCATTACTGTCACATTAAAGCATACAGGTCAATTGCCTGCGAATATCATGGGACACAACTGGGTGCTCACAAAGTCGTCTGATTTTATGCCCGTTGCACAAGCTGGAGGGGGAGCTGGACTTGAAAATGACTATGTTCCTCAAAATGATTCGAGAGTGATTGCTTATTCGAAAATTATTGGTGGTGGCGAGACTACAACTGTGTCTTTTTCAACTGCTGATCTTTCCAAAAGCGAAAGCTATACGTTTTTCTGCTCATTTCCAGGGCATTATGCAATTATGCAGGGATCTCTTTCAGTTATAGACTGAGATTTATATCGCCTTTAACAATAGATAAAGGTCCAGAGCGAGCGATCGCAATCAGATCGCTCAAGCTCTCTATAGATTTTAGAAACTCATTGATTCTTTTTGGCTCTGCCAACATTTGAATTATGGTCAATCCATCCTTCTCATTGATTATTTCAGCAGAGAAATCATAGAAAATTGTTTTAATTGAATTGAGACTGTCTTCGGGTATCTTGAGCTTTACCATTATCAACTCACTTTCAATGTGATCCAATGGTGTAATATCTAAAACATCAATGACATCAATTAACTTATACAATTGCTTAACAATCTGATCCATCTGCTCATCGCTTACATCAGTGACAAGAGTCAGCCTTGAGGTCATTGAGTCTTTTGTTGGCGCAACACTCAATGAATCAATGTTGAAACCTCTGGTCGAAAACATAGATGATACACGCGTTAAGGCTCCAGACTCATTCTGTACCAAAATTGCAATTGTGTGCTTCATTTCATTGATTGTCTTAAAATTTCTGTGATGGAGTGAATTGTACATACTAAATCAAACAAATGAAGGAAGTTATGATTATTACTTTTCATTTATCTTTGTAGTATGGTGTCATCCTTGAAAAAATATACGAGTAATGTTTTATAGATATTACTGGTTAAATTATTAGATAAGAAAAATGAAAACGGGCTCAGAAATAATTGTAGATGTTCTCGCAGAAGAAGGCGTTGAAACCATTTTTGGTTACAGCGGGGGAGCTATTTTACCTACGTATGATGAGGTCTTTAAATACAACGCGGCTAATCCTGAAAACCCAATGCCATTAATTGTGCCTTCAAATGAACAAGGCGCCGGTTTCATGGCTTCAGGATATGCCAGATCAACTGGAAAACCAGGAGTGGTTATGGTCACTTCGGGTCCAGGTGCAACCAATACTGTTACACCAGTAAGAGACGCCATGGCAGATTCAATTCCTATGGTTATTATATGTGGGCAAGTCAGCAGAAAAGCCATTGGAAGTGATGCTTTTCAAGAGGCGCCAGTAACGAGCGTTATGGGATCTGTTGCAAAGCATGTTTTTTTAATTACAAATGAAAATAAGCTGGCAAAAACTTTAAAAGCGGCATTTGAGGTTGCCACATCAGGAAGACCGGGGCCTGTTGTTGTTGATATTCCAAAGGATGTTCAAACAGCTGAGATATCCGAAGAAGATTATGAAGACGCTAATATTGCAGCTTATTCTAATAGAATATTGGCCATTGAAAAATCACGTTTGAATGAAGAAAAATCATCTGAATTCTTTGCTCATCTTAGCAATTCAAAAAAGCCACTGATTTACTTTGGAGGCGGTGTAATCTCAGCAAGTGCATCTAAAGAACTCAGAGAATTTGTTGATTATTTTAATCTACCAGCGGTTTCAACCCTGATGGGCTTAGGTGCGGTGGATACTCAACATCGCTCATCTCTGCACATGCTTGGTATGCATGGCACTCCTTATGCAAACTATGCCGTTCAAGAAAGTGACTTCTTGATAGCGATAGGTTCTCGCTTTGATGATCGTGTTGCGGGCGTACCTGATAAATTTGCTCCGAAAGCCAAAGTCATTGCTCACTTCGATGTTGACCCCTCCGAGATTAATAAAGTGAAGAATGCTGCTTGGTCTCATCTGGGAGTATTGTCATTGGCGCTAAAAGATCTCATAAAACATGCGAAATCAAATAATCTTGAGTTTGATTTTGGAGATTGGGTCAGTCACACAGGCGAACTAAAATCAAAATACCCTTTAAACTTTAATCGCACATCTGATTTGATTCAGCCAGAGCATGTCATTGATTGTATTAATAAAGTCACAAAGGGCGAAGCAATTGTGACAACCGGTGTAGGTCAACACCAAATGTGGGCGGCTCAATACTTTGATTTCAAAGAGCCGAGGCTTTGGCTAACATCTGGCAGTATGGGAACAATGGGTTTTGGTATTCCTGCTGCGATCGGTGCTCAAATTGCACATCCCAATAAAATAGTCATTGATGTGGATGGCGATGGAAGCATTAGGATGAACTTGGGAGACTTAGAAACCATTACAAATTATGACTTACCGGTTAAAGTGCTTTTACTCAATAATTCTGGTGATGGAATGGTTAAACAATGGCAAAAACTTTATTATGGTGGCCGTTTATCAGCAAGCGATAAAACACTTCATACAAAAGACTTCATTATGTCGGCAAAGTCAGACGGCTTTCAGTTTTCAGAAAGATTGACTGAACAATCAAAAGTGGAAGAAACAATCGAACGATTCATCAATTTTGAGAAAGCAGCATTTCTTGAAGTTGTCATTGATCCTGATGCGATGGTATTTCCCATGATTGGCCCTGGAATGTCATATGATCAAATGATTACAGGCCCTTTTATGGAGGGCAAAGATCCTGATCCTGAAATCGATGGAGACGATCCTAAGTCAATGTTTTAAGGCTATCTCTCACCCATTGCATTGATATCATGGGTCTCTCCGTGTTGCGCATAAAGAACTTTTTTTCTAAAAAATCTAAGCATTCCCATCTCACCCATTCTTGATGCTCCAATCCCAGAATATTTGAACCAATTCTTCTCGCCATCAAAAACATATGTTGTTGCTCCACAATCTTGAAGTGTGATAGCGCCTGCATCAATTTGCTTAGCAATATTTGAAGCCTCTTCATGATTGCCAGCCAAAACAGCAGCTGAAAGACCATAAACGGTATCATTTGCTAAATTAATTGCATCTTCAATTTCCTCAAATGCCATAACAGGAATAATGGGGCCAAAGGTCTCTTCTGTCATCACTTTCATTGAATGATCAACACCTTTTATCACGGTTGGTTTGACCCACTTTCCACCACCATGATCCTCAATCTCTCCTCCAGTCAATATTGTTGCCCCTTTTTCTTTTGCATCTTCTATATGATCGGAAATGATATCTGCCTGTTTATCAAAAATCAGTGGGCCAATATGTCCTTTTCTTACGTCTGGATAATTGAGCGTCACCTTACTCGCTTGTTCGGCCAATGACTCGATCAATTGATCTGCGATTGATTGATGCACATATACTCGTTCTATTGACTGACACGCTTGCCCCGTTGCTTGAACAGATGCTCTTAGAATTATCCGTGCAGATTCTATAGGGTCTGCATTTTCAGTGACTATCACTGGATCTTTGCCTCCCAATTCAGCATAGACGGGGATAAAGTTTCTGGCACCGCTTTCGTAGACCAGTTTTCCTGTTTTAACACTACCTGTAAAACAAAGGGCATCCACATTATCAATTAAATCCTGACCTGTTTGGCCTCCGCCCTGAACAAATCGGCACACTTTATGAAGCTCGGGTATCTTTTGAATAATGTCTTGTATTGGCTTAATAAACCTGGGTGTAATCTCGCTAGGCTTTACAATCACAGTAGATCCTGCCATGAGTGCTGGTATTAAATCAATCAGGGTAATTAAGAATGGAAAATTCCAAGGGCCTATAATTCCCACGACCTCAAATGCCTTATATTGATGCGTATAGGTGACAGTTGGAACAGACGACTGAAGTGGTTCTTGCTCAGAAAAAACCCTATTTCCAATTGCTCTCCAACCTGGGACCATCTTTGTCATTTGAGCAACTTCACCGGTACAAATAAAATAACGACCTGTGTCTGCAATCAGTGCATCTAGAAGTTCACCACTTTCAGCAACCATCTTTGCCCATTGATCCAGAACATCTGCCCTCTCGTCAATACTTTTCGCAGCCCAGCTGGCTTGGTTTTGTCTTAATTCGGAGACGATGCTTGAGATTTCATCAGCCTTTGTTGCCTCGAAACTGTAATCATTTTCGCCTGTTCTTGGGTTTCTAACCTGTATTGTATTCATGTATCGGTCACCTTGCGACTATTGTCAAAAAACCATCATAAGATACGATTTATGAAATGATACATCAATGATTAATTAATGAGGTTCTGATGCCTTTCTTTTGAAATATTGCCTCCACTAAGGACCACAACAATGCTTTCCTCTTCTGTAACTTCTTTTCGATTAATCGCTGCTATTGCTGATGCAAGCGAAGCCGCACCTCCCGGCTCAACGACAATTTCAAATTCATCAAATGCAAATCTCATCGATTCAATTACCTGTTGGTCAGTGACCGTATCAATGGAGGAGACCAGCGAATGATTAATTTTAAATGTAATTTCTCCTGGTGTCTTTGCCATCAAAGAGTCACAAAGCGTATTGGGCTGAATCTCAATCGTCTCTCTTTTGCCTGAAGCCATTGATTTTTGAGTATCATTTAGCGATTCAGGCTCAACTCCAATGATCTTTGTATTTGGATTCAAAAGATTCAATGCCGATGATGAGCCAGCAATCAATCCCCCTCCTCCGATTGGGCAATAGAAGCGGTCTATCGTTCGACCAATGTTTGCCATCTGATGAAATGACTCCAGTCCGACTGTTCCCTGGCCACATATCACATCCTTATGATCATAAGCAGGAATCAAAAATGCATCATTCTTATTTGCTAAGCTCTGCGCAATCTCCTCTCTTGATTCGGTGTAACGATCGTAAAAAATAACCTTTGCTCCTAGAGCAATTGTATTTTTAATTTTTGATTCTGGCGCATCGGTAGGCATGACAATGATTGCCTTTACATTCTGTAATTTTGCAGCAAATGCGACACCCTGAGCATGATTGCCAGAGGAAAAAGCAACAACATCCCGTTTGCCACTTCTAATAAACTCTCGATGCATAGAATAATAAGCGCCTCTTAATTTAAAAGATCCAGTATGCTGAAGACACTCTGCTTTGAGGTACAGATTGGATCCCAACTTCTCATTTAAGCTTTTTGACCAAAGCAACGGGGTCTGCATAATGATTCCTGATAAAGCTTCTGCCGCATTAAAAAAATTTTTCTTCTGATACATACACTTGATTCATTTCTGGTTGTAAGATGTCTTAAAAGCTAAAGTAATTCAATCAGAGGATAAATGAAAATGGAAACTTATATAGTCACTATTTATGCCAAAGAAGATCATGCTTCGGATGTGCAAGAATATTATCAGGACTTGCAAAATATATATGAAAAAGCTCCTGGTTTTATTTCAAGAAGAATTTTCAGGGCGAAAAATGGAGCAATGGCAAAAGCCGTCAGAGCCACTTACTCGGAAGAAGAGCTCGCCAATATTCCCGAGGAAGATCATGATCATGGAGAACATTTTGTCATGATTGAGGAATGGGAGAGCATTCAAGACAGAATAAATTTTGGAAGGAGTATGAGCAAGGAACATCATATGAAGGTGATCCCTTACTTATTACCAAATCACTCTCATGAATTTTATGAAGCGCTTTAAGCTAAGATATTGTCTATTTTCTTTGCACAAATAAAATCATTTTCAGACAATCCACCAATCGCATGGGTTGTATAGAGAACAGTACAGGATCCATACTTCACTGTAAGGTCTGGATGATGATCCTCAGACTCTGCAATCCAAGCCACAGCATTCACAAATGAAATGGTCTTGTTATAACCATCAAACTTGAATTCTTTTGAAATCGACTTGAAATCATCTGCTATTGACCATTCGGGATCAATTGCTTTTGCAATTTGCTTAGCCGCATCCTCATCAAGCGGATCAACTCCACCCTCGCAGGGTACACAGTGTTTTTTTTCTAATTCTTCAATACTCATTGTTCATCTCCTATAAAGTTGGCAAAGCTACAAATGTGCCGCCATTTTGTTCTGAAAGTGTTCGCATCAAATGTGCAAATTTTGCGCCGTTTGATGTTCCTGTTTGAGTTGGAAAGCCAATCCCATGTATTCTTACCAATCGATTACCAAATCGATCAGCTTTGTTGATTTGAGCAATATAACGACAAACAGCCTCAACAGAACCTCGTGAAAAATCATCTCCAAAAACATATATGCTAATCTTTCGATCAGGGGTATAAAAAGTATTGATGGCTTCAGTAATCCCCTCTACAGGGCTTGAATCACTTGGCGGATTCCAAAACCTGAGGGTCTGTGTGATGTTTCTCCTAATTTCTCTTGAATCGGGTATCCATTTGCCAGCATAAGATGAAAACATATAGTCACCTTCATCATTTAGAACCTGTATGCCTTTGATCTCAGGATATACTGCCAAAGTCTCAGAAACTTTTTCAATAACTAAATTCCATGGTCCTTGGAACATGCTTCCGGATGTATCAATTACAAAAATAACATACTCACTGTCAACTGGGATTCCGCCCACAGCACTATCATCAAGTGGATCGTAGTCCACCAATAACTTCTTCATTTCCTCCGTGAGTTGTTGTCTAGCCGACAATAAATTGTTGAGCATTCCATCCGACTCTTCTGCCATTGATTGACTCGCCTTGAATTCAGCCTCCAACGAAGAAATGTCTCCACTGAGCTTATTTTTTCTTTCGCTGTTTTCAGAAATCTGCTCTTCTAAATCCAGCATCTCTGTATTCAGAACCGTTGATTCACCCCTTAGTTCATTGAGTTGCCTCTCAAGCTCGACAACAAGCTCCTCCATATTCACCTTACTTTCCTCGATACTTATAGGTTCGTATATTTTAGTAATCACTAAAAGAAGAATTACTGCGCCAAAGCCACAACAAACCACGTCTAAAAAAGACAAATTAAAGGTTTCCATGTTTCTACGCTTTCTCATTATGGCCAATCACTCGCTGGCGCCATAAAGCTTCCCCTTGATCTTATTGCGAGACGCCAATATGCCTCGGCTGCGAAAGGGTCACCGTCGATTGGAAATAAAAGAACATTCACTGGAACCGGTGGCAGTTCTCTCAAGGCTTGCTCAAAAAAACTCAATCTTTGTTCAGGTCTGATCATCTCCCGAATTGGCTTTCTCTTTCCTTGAGTTGGAAGGCCATCAGTAATCAGGAAAATATTATCGGGCCTTGGTGATAGTTGATTGATCTGACTGAATGCATTCACAAGGCTTGTTCCCTTATCAGGAACGACTGATTTCAAATCTTGAATAGCAGAGTCAACCTCTGTTCCATCTTTGACCTCAATCCAATCTCCGTCTGAGCCAGTAATGATGGTTTCTGCATCTTCATTGAAAGCATAAATTTGAAATTTAGTCCCGGGCTTGAGTCTTGTGGTCAACCAATCAACGCTATTCACAACCTGTCTCCATTTGGGTGCCTTAACTTTCATTTGATCTGACATATTTCGATAACGTATGACATTGACATAAGTCCTGCCGAGCATACTAGTGGAAGAATCAATCAGAAAAAGAACGTGATCCCCTCCGAGTTTCAATTCTGTTAGGTATTGACGATCGCCATCTCCATCAAAGCTTCTCAATGCGTCTCCTGGATTGCTACTGGCTCTTTCCATCTGAGACATCATTCGTTTATTCGCTTCCTCCAACTGTTTCACATCAGATTGAAGCTGATTGATATCGGCGACAGAGGCAACTGAATTATTTTCTAGAAACTCTATTTCTCTTAGAAGATCCTCAATCTTCTTAGCCAAGTCATTGACACTGCCCTGTATGATTACATTCTCGGCATCCATTTGATCGATTGTATTTTTAAGGACTACAAGTTTCTTCTGTTCGTCAAAGATTCTCTCTTCTAAAAGTTGACTTTCGGCTTGAAGCTCCACATTTGCCTGCTCGCTTCTTGTCTTTGATTGAGTGTTTATGATCATAAAAAATAGTATCACCGCACCAAATCCACATGAGATCACATCTAAAAACGAGAGATTGAATACGTTGAACCGTCTTCTAGCCATAAATCAGGGAATCATTCACCTTTGAGATGCGTGATCAGATTTTCATCGCAGTAGGTTTCTGTTTCAAAGATTTGTCTTTCTTGAAGCAGCTGAAGTTGATGTACCATAAACATGATGACAATGCTGATCAGCAAGGCAATGAAGGTTGAATTAAAAGCAACACCCAAATTCTGTGTAACACCACTGATGTCTCCGTCCACAGCCCTATGCGCCAATGAAAGTGCAGCTCCAATTCCTCTTACAGTGCCGATGAACCCGATTGAAGGGATTGCCCAAGCAATGTATCTGATCATTGAAAGTTCTGATTCTAATCTTTCAGCTTCAGACTCTACCATCGTGTGAGTGGTGGTCGATACATCTTGAACATTCTTAGTTGTGTTAAAGCGTTTCAGTCCATTGATCAATGTTCTGGTCAAAAATAGATCTTGCTTTGTTTCATCCAATCCTTCTAATTGACGAAGATAGTCAGTGGCAGACGTTGGGTTGATGCTCTCTCCTACTCGTATTGGAATCAAGTCTTCTCCTAGTAAACGCCTTTCATTGATCGAGGCATTCGCTTTAATTGCCATGATTGCAAAAGCCCAAAGCATTAGAATAAAACACGCCTCCTGCTCAAAGTCTCTGACAATGACATAGAACGACCTATCTGGCACATAATTGATGTCTTGTTCGATCATCATTTGTTGCTCTGCGATGATTGCCTTTGCCTCAGGTCTTATCAAGGAAACATAGGTCGCATGAACCAATATTATGGAAACGATCAAGGCAAGTGCTTGATATAAAAATTCCTTCGATAAATTACTTCCATTCATTAATTGCTCCTAAATATCAGATGGAAAGCTCACTGCAACATCTGCAGACAATGGCTCTGATGGTACAAATTCTTCCAATGATTCTTCTTCGTACGCCTCTTGAATCTTTGCCAATTCCTTTTCAAGCTCTCTATCAATTTCCTCTTGTGATTTTGCCTCGCTTTCTAATTCTTGTGCCCCTGATGAAGTGATACCAAATAATAGTGAGGATCCTATGATCACAAAAAGAAACGATTTAATTGTTGTTTTCATCTTTTTCATTGTCCACATCAGTATACCTTGCGATTCTGAATCCAACATCCAATCTTCCTTGCGTTCCATAATCTCTGAAAGCAAAACGAAGCTTTGTGAGAGATGAATCTCTCCAACTTGATCCTTTGATTACTCTTGCGGTTCCTTCAGACGGACCTGAGGGATCATTTTCCACCAATCGGAGTTGACGCGTTGGAACAGCATAATAATCAGAGACCCACTCAGCCACATTGCCTCCGAGATCATAAATTCCTAACAAATTTGGATAAAATCGTCCTGAAGGTGCAGTGACTGGATAACCGTCCCAGTAATCACTGAGTACATTTGTCAAAAGACTTTCTGTTGATTCATCCGCATAATTTCCACTTTCTTCAACGGGAGGCATGCTGTCGCCCCATGGATATCTTTGCTCGCCTGCCCCACCATTGTATCTTGAAACCCATTCCCATTCGGCTTCTGTCGGCAATCTGTACCCATTCGTCACTGGCTTTTTGAGCTTATATTGCCCATCAACATTCTCATAAGCAGGCATCAAAGATTCCTGCTGACTTAACCAATTGCAATAAGCTGCTGCATCAGACCAACTGACCATCACAGTTGGATGCATTCCATTGGAAAGCTCTCTGAACATTTCAGCACCGGATGTGTGCTTTGGTTTGAAAGCTCTGAACTCATTGTTCGTCACTTCCTTTGTTCCAATATAAAAAGGCTTGGTGATCTCAACCAATCTTTCATTCTCGTTTGACAACCTTCCTTGGGAGCGTCTGGGCGTTCCCATGATAAAAGAACCGGGTAAGATCAATTTCATTTCTTGTGATTGTGAGGTCATCAAAGTCTTTGGAATCGCAGCCAAAACCGCTTGCTCCTCGGTCAGTAGATTTACTTCAATTTTCTGTGGGTAATTCGGATTAGGGGTCATCTTAATTTCTTGGCTGACCAAACCATCTTTCTTGACTTGCAGCAATTGTTGTTCGCTTATCATTTCAATATCAAAAGGAATCACGCCAATCAGATCACCCGCACGATAAATCTTTGCTCCATCAGTGCCAATAAAGGATACTTGGCCAAAAATTGCTTGGAGTGAATACTCATAAACTTCCCGTTCTTTACCTTCTGAGGACAAGCCCTCAATGGTATCGAGATTAACGCGTTTATTGATATCTTTATAACCGGGTTTTGAAACTATCAACTCATGATCGACAAGAGGTTCAAGCATGATTTCAATCGGAGTTAAACCTCTATACAAAGAATTGATATTGACCGATGCACCTTCCGGCGTAGTGACTATATTTAATGGTATATCGAGTCGAGAAAGCGTTAATGAGTCGAGCGAGATAGATTGCTGAGCAACAATATCCAATTCGATAGGAAAATCTTTATATCCTGATTTTTTGAGTGATAGATTATTTTTACCTTGTATCAACTGAATATTGGATGGAGTAATGCCTAATTTTATATCGCCGTTAAAAATGCTTGCGCCTTCAGGTTCAGAGATTACGCTTACATCTGCCCATGCAGGCTCAAGATCAAATGAGTATTCTTGTGTCTCACTCTTTCCTTCAACAAAGATTTTCTTCTTGACTGGAAAATATTTATCGAATCGAAGTTCGATTTCCCTCTCTCCAGCATTAAGCAATGGACCTTCCAGAATGAGGGTCTTAATACAATTATCTGATTTATTCTCGCAGGATTCAGATGAAAACCTCGATCCATCAATGAAAAGGTCAAATTCATCATAAAAATCTCCAAAATCTGGATCTGTAATCAATTTAATTTGGCCAGGAAGCCTTCTTAATTCGAAGTCAATGTCCTGTGAGTCACCGTCATCTATATTAATGACTTCATCATATTTGATGAAATAACCAGGAGCTTTGATTTCAATTGCATAACTACCGCTCCTTAGCAAATACCGCCCTCCAATATTTGCTTTTGGAAACAATCCACCGCTTATAGATACCGTGACTTCATCGCTAATGAGGGTTTTATCTAATTGATCCAAAACATCAATCTTGACTGCTTTTGCTGTGAAAAAGTAAAAGGCAAAATAAATGATTAGAAGCGAGACGCAAGCTCCGATGTATCGCAAAGCTTTATTGTCAAATATGCTGTCTGATTGTCTTTTTTCAAATAAGGTAGGCTGTTCTTCGCTGATGTCATTGACCGAGAGCAGAAGGTCATTGCCGTCATGATTAAATTCGATAATTGCATTATTGATATGTATCTCATCTCCAGTCTCAATCCAATGGCTTCCCTTCAATCTCTCCCCATTCATCAAAACTTCAATGGATTGATTGGTAATTTGCAGTAGGTATTTATCGCCTATCCGATCAATGGTCGCAGCCAAACCTTGAGCAAGCGATCCTGATATCAGAACATCAGAATTGAGATCAGTACCAATCCTTATAGGGAAATTATCTTGCTCAATCGTTTTAGATTGATTGCCATTTTGAATAATAATTTTGCTCATATTTTCTTATTGCAAACAATTCTGATTCTTTGGTTCTGCTGATTCGGCGCTACTCTGAATCTTATGGTTTCATCTTTAAAGCCTCTTCGACTACCTCTAGCAGTATAAATTCCTGGCCTCAAGGAAACTATTCTTTGCAAAAAAGTGCCCATTTGATCGACTTTAAAGATTGTTACCTCGGTCAGCTCATCCGATTCAAATATGACATCAATTGGAATCAATGCAACTTGGATCAAAGCATCTAACTTTTGAATAGATTCTTGCAATTTGGGTCCGATTCGCTCGATCGACCTCGCTGTGTCTAATATTGCTTGAGCTTGTCCCAGAACCTTATTGTCATTATAGGAGTCGCTTCTGGTTATGATGGATTTCATTTCAGAGGCAAGCAAAATCCTGGATTCAACTCTACTAAGACTCTCTTTGACCTCCTCAATATTTGGATCAATTACAAGAATGTCTTCATAAAAGCCCTTCGCTTGCTTCCATTCCTCATTGACTTCTGCGATCAAGCCTTTGTACTTGAGTGATTTTGTGAGACTAGCAATTCTTTTTAAATTCAGCTCATCAAGCGCCTGTTTAGCCTCTTGTGAGTTTGGCCGAATTAATAAAGATTGATTAAACAAGTCCTCGGCTTCCTCAAAATTCTCTTCATTTAAATATTGATATCCCTTTGAGATTGATTCCTGGAATATCTCTTCTTCAAATGATTTTTTGGATCGGTTGAGTCCATTCTTTGCGGGTTCCCAATTTGAATCAATTGACAGAGCATCTTCAAATGATTGAATGGCAAGCTCATAGTTTCCCATGTCAAATTCAATTTGACCTTTTTGCGTCCTCTCTAAGACTTGATCAAGCTTTAGGGCGCGATCCAAACCCTCTTTGGCTTCTAAATTGCTTCCATCAATGGCCAGGGCAATTTCATAACTAGCAATCGCATCGTCCTTATTGCCATCCAGGATTGATGCCTTTCCTGATTCAAGTGCATTGGATAAAACATTCGGTATAGAGATCTCCATGTCTGATAGTTTTTGAAGAGCTTGTCGATATTGATCTGCAGCAATATCATACTTCTGCTCAAGGAATGCTGAATCGCCCTCTTGTTGTGCAATGAGTACGTCTTCCCACTCTCTCATTCCCCAAAAAAGAATGCCCTTAAGCTTTAAGGACTCAATCTTTATGAGTAGTTCAGAAAGCAGTGCTTCGGCAATTGGTTTCTGAGCGAGTATTTCTTGATTTGGAATGAGGATTGGATTTTCGTCTATCTCTTGGGTCGGCATATCCTCGTTGTCATCTTGAACAATTGAAGGAAGAATAAAAACAACAAGAACCAATAAAAAAGTTAGACCAAACAGGACTCCAGCTCCTTTTCGAAAACTGACCGACCTTGACCGCTCTTTCTCTAGTTTCTGCTGATATAAGGTTTTTTCATCAGATTTTACTGATGCATCAGTGGTTCTTTGATCAGTCGACTCACTCATGAGTTTTGATTATTCAGCCTGAGCCTGAGGAATGCTGAAACCTGTCTCGTCAATGTAAATTTCTTTGAGAAGCCTTCGCCACTCTTGAAACTTTTCCTCGGCGCTACCAGATAATCGAATTGTTTGTCCTTCCAATTCGATAACCAGCGGTTGCGCTTGGGCATCAAAGTCTGCTCCGGATTCTTTTAATGATTCCTGATAAATCTTTGCTTCAGAAGCCTTTGAGAAGCCGCTTCTCATTGCTTCCATTCCGCCGTAAATGGCCATTTGTCTAGCCGTACTGCTCGCTCTGCTGTCCCCATCCGTAGCCAAAGCGCCTGCCAATGCCACAGCCCCCAATATTTTTCTGGTTCTGGCAGATCTTTGGAGTTCCTCATAGGTAATCATGTCTTCCCTAGAAAGCCTTCTCCAATCTTCGTAAGGCTGCGATAAGTTTTCATAAAGTTGACCATAATACTCATTCAAAGTATCGAGCAGCAAGAATTCTCTCTCTTGCACCTCGAGTATTCTTTGCATGATCTCGTCATCTTCAGAAGGAAGACGTTCCAGCGAATAAACATTCTTCTTATTTTTGGAAATGTAATCATCGTAAACGGGTATCAGCTCTGAAGCAAAACGTATTTCTCCAGTTTGAGATAGTCGAATGAGCTCGTCTCTGGCCTTGGATTGTTTGATTTGCAAGAGATCATTGGCGATCTTATTAAAGATATTTTGATATGGGTCTTGTGTGATATCTCTTCGTTTGCTGTAAGAGCTCTTGGCAATATTTGACTTGTATGTTTTATTGACCCATTGAGTTCCAACAATATCCCATACTCCGATTTTTAATTCCACATCAAGACCATCGGATTTTTCAATTCTACCAACAACGATTAGATCAATGGCTTTTGATCTCTCGGGAAGAACCCACACACCACCCCAGTGACCAGTGCTCTCCAAAGTCTTTTTTAGATGGTATGGCATATATCTAGCCTCAGCCTTTCTGATTTCAGGAAAAATCATCGGATTCTCCTTTTCAGGTACATTCGGATCAAAGAGCATGATCCCTATATCGAGCAATTCTTCGAATGGGATTTCGGTTTGAGCGATATCAAGCTGAACTTTCTCGTACTTAATTGTCTTTGCCTCTGTTTGGTGACTTCCAATGAAGAGCATCAAAGAGAGGAATGAAAGTGTCTTTAAAACTCCCGTCATTTCTTAATTCCCATATGTTTTCTGTATTCTTCCCAAAGTGCTTCTCGGATCATTGGATCATCTTCTTGAATAGCTGCCTCTCTTATTTGTCTCGCTATGACATCTTCACCCGTCCCGTCCATCGGAATATCATCAGGAATTCGTTCCTTTTGTTTATCTGCTTTCGATTGAGATGATTCGTCACTGGAATCAGAAGTTGACTGACTTTCCTGAGCCTCACCTTCTTGACTTTGAGAAGCCTCTGCTTCGGACCCACTGGTGCCCATAGCACCATCCATTCCACCTTCCAATGCACCCTCACTGATTGCAGATGCGTCGGCTGACTCTTGCCCAGTCATGCCATCTCCTCTGTCTGCCGATGCAATGACCACTCTTTCTGAGGCGATGTCCTTATCAAAATCTCCAAGTGAGTCTTCAAATATAGAGGATGCAGATCTTTGCGAACCGCCCATTGTCCCACCGCTTTGTGAGGATTGACCAGCGGAAGATGTCATGGGGCCTGAGCCCATTTGACCTGAATTGCCTCCGGCTGACTGCGAGCTGCCGCCTGTTTGGCTTTGTGCGCCAGAACTGCTTTGAGAGCCCTGCTGAGTTGAACCGCTTTGTGAAGAGCTTGATGAGGTTGATTGCGATCCAGATGAAGGCATCGTTGGGCTAGGCGAAGGCATGCTGACAGAGGGCGTACTAGGAGTTTGCGAAGAGGGACTCTGAGGTCCACCTCCCATTTGCTGTGTCTCGCATCCCAAAAGAAAGAGAACACAAAGAATGATTGGAATTTTTCTTATTTCTGACATCTTATTTAATCGTTTTGCCAGATCAACAGAACCAGCTTATATTATACATCTTATTACTTAATTATTTCGTCGCAATAACAATTACTACTCTTTGATTTATTCTTAATTTGTTAGGATTTGGTTTTGCAGAAAAATAACAAGGAGAAAATATGTCACAAGAAGCCGTATTAAATGAACTTAAAAGCCAACTGGGTAATCTCATTCATCAAAGTGATTGGATAGAAATTACTCAAGAAAAGATCGATGCATTTGCAGATGCAACAGAGGATCATCAATGGATTCATATCGATCCATCAAAAGCTGCTGAAGAATCACCCTTCAAAGCAACTATTGCTCATGGGTATTTTACTTTGTCGCTCTATCCCAAACTAAGAGGTTTGGTTGATCCGGCAACTCCGGTTTTTCCTGGAACAAAAAACATCATCAATTACGGCATCAATAAGTTGCGTTTTCCTGGTCCAGTCATCTCGGGTAGTTCGATCAGGGCGAATTGCACTCTTATCTCTGTTGAGGAGGTCAAAGGAAGTATCGAATTGGTGGAAGAGTATTCGGTTGAGGTCAAAGATCAAGATCGCCCTGCCTGCGTTGCTGAATGCATCATGCGACTGTATTTCTAAATGACGGAAAGCGTAAAGCTAGAAATTCAAGACTCTGTGCTTGAACTTGTAATTAATCGAGAGGAAGCCGGCAATGCATTAAGCAATGAAATCATCGCTACGATGAATGAATTGCTCATGGAGCACAGAGACCGGTCGGATCTCAAGTGTGTGTGCATCAAAGGTTCAGGAGAAAAATTTTTTGTTGCCGGAGGAGACTTAAAGGAGCTGATTTCGGTTAAGGAAGACAATGAAACTGAGGCGATGGCGATGAATGGTCGTGCCATGCTGGATCAAATACGATATTTTCCTGTTCCAGTTATAGCCAATATCAATGGATACGCGTTGGGAGGTGGAGCTGAATTAGCCATGGCATGCGATTATAGAATTGCTTGTCAAAATGCAAAATTTGGATTCATTCACTCTTCGCTCGGGATTACAACAGCATGGGGTGGGATCATAGATCTCATTGACAGCGTTGGGAGCAGCAAGGCGCTTTCGATTCTCATTGAAGGAAAAATGATGAATGCAGAGGAAACCTTTGCTCATGGAATCATCCAAGAAGTTGAAAAGACTCAGGAAGCATTGGAGGCGAGAATCGATGCGCTCAAAAATACATATCGCTCTACTCCAATACATGTCATTCGCGGAATTAAAGCGGTAACCTCACAACACAAGAGATCCATTCACGATCAACTTAAAAAAGTGGAGCTGAATTCATTTAAAAGAACTTGGATGAGTGAAGCGCATTGGGAGAAAGTAGATGAATTACTCTCGAAGTGATCGTCTCAATACTTTTCCAACATTTGATTTAGGAAGCTCGTCAATGAACTCGATGTGCTTTGGCACTTTATAGCCTGTGAAATTTTCCTTACAGTAATCCATCACTTCATCAATAGTCAAACTGGAATTGCTTTTGACAACAAACAGCTTGACTGCTTCAGTTGTTTTCTCATCATCAACGCCAATACATGCAGCTTCAATAATATCTGGATGAAGACTTACAACGTCTTCGATTTCATTCGGATAAACATTAAACCCTGAGACCAAAATCATGTCCTTCTTTCGATCCACAATCTTAATGAAGCCATCGCTGTTTAAAGTTCCTATGTCTCCAGTTTTAAAGAAACCCTCTTCATCGATAGCTTCATTTGTTGCCTCTTCATTTTTCCAATAACCTTGCATGACTTGAGGTCCTTTAACGCATATCTCACCTGGATCGCCTCTTCGTACCTGTTTGCCAGTTTCATCGCGTATTGAAATCTCAGTACTCGGAACAGGCAAACCAACGAAGCCATTGAACTTTGTCAAATATGCAGGAGAAACTGATACGCTCGGGGATGTCTCAGAGAGCCCATAACCCTCAAGTAAAACATTGCCAGTGAGTTCTTGCCATCTCTCTGCAGTTGACTGCCTGCAAGCTGAGCCACCGGTACCAGAGAGCTTCATTGAATCAAAATTGACATTTTTTATCTCGGGGTGATTAAGTAGACTCTCATACAAAGTGTTCACGCCATTAAAGAAAGTGAAACGCCACTTCTTGATTTCCTTAATAAATCCGTCGGTGTCCCTCGGATTTGTGATCAAAACATTAAGACCTCCATTTGTATAACCCGCTAGAACGATCACTGAAAGTGAATAGATATGATAAATAGGCAGTGCATTGATATAGATGTCGTTTCCCTCCTCGTCAATCAAATCAACCAACATGGCTTCAAGCTGCTCTAAGCTTGCAATCACATTGCCGTGGGACAGCATTGCTCCTTTTGAAAGACCAGTCGTTGCACCTGTGTATTGCAAGAATGCCAAATCATCAATTGAAATCGGTGCCTCATCCAAGTCTGTTACTGGCCTTCCAAGTGTTGATTTAAAATCAATCTTTCCAGGCAATGAGTATCTTGGCACCATCCTTTTTAGATATTTCACTACAAAATTCATCAATGATCCTTTAATAGGACCCAAGAAATCACCGATCTTGGTTACGATGACATGTTCAATTTCAGTATTCTCAATTACAGCACTCAGAACATGTGCTGAGTTTTCAAAAATCAATATCGCCTTTGCACCTGAATCTCTGAGTTGATGCTCCAGTTCTCTTGGGGTATAGAGAGGGTTAACATTAACAACGATTAAGCCTGCACGAAGAGCGCCAAAAATTGCAACAGGGTATTGCAATAAATTTGGCATCATCATCGCAATTCTGTCTCCCTTCTTGAGGCCTAATACATTCTGCAAATAAGCTGCAAATTTTTTCGATTTGGTTTGAACATCCTCATAGTTCATCGTTATGCCAAAATTCACAAAAGCATTGTTATTTGGATAACTTGATTCAGCCTCATCCAATAATTTAACAATCGTTTTTCTTGGATCCAAGGTAATAAATTCAGGCGTACCCTCAGGGTAACTCTTTAACCAAGGTTTATTTCTATTCGCTGCCATTCTTTTTTCCACTCCGACCCACTAATCTAACTCAGTAGGAGATTTTTTTCATCTCAATAGCCCTTATTTTTTCACAATTTATCAGTTTCTGAGTAAACTGATCGTCTGTTTAAACAGGAATTATAAAAAATATGGATAAATCTAGGATTCCAAATTTCTATAAGATGCCGATCAGCGAGCGTCTTGATGCAGTGTATGAGCGAGGCTTAATCTCAAAAAAAGATTATAAGCTTCTGAAAAATCAGCAACAGAAGCTGGATATAAACAGTGCAGACAAGATGATCGAAAATGTAATCGGTGTGATGGGTATGCCAATTGGCTTGGGTCTTAACTTTCTGATAAATGATAAAGAATATGTCATTCCAATGGCCGTTGAAGAACCGTCGATAGTTGCAGCATTGAGTGCGGCTGCAAAAATCTCTAGACAAGGAGGTGGATTTTTGACGGAGTGTTCTGATCCAATCCTCACTGGTCAAATTCAAGTAGTTGGAATAAAGAATTTAGAGCAAGCAAGAAATGATCTCTTATCTCGCAAACAAGAAATCATTGATCTTGCCAATAGTTTTCATCCGCGTATGGTTGCGAGAGGCGGAGGTGCCATTGGCTTCTCAATTAAAACTTATCCCATGGAATCCTTCGATGGAGAAATGCTTATCGTCAACATTGATGTCAATACTCAGGACGCGATGGGAGCAAATTTAGTCAATGGAATGTGTGAGGGAATTGCGCCATTGATTGAAAGCATAACCGAGGGGAAGGTTTTCCTAAGAATTTTGTCAAACTTAACGGATCAATCGATTGCTAAAGCAACAATGAGAATCCCTTTAGAGTCTATGTCTAAGAAGGGTTATGATCCTGAACAAATCAGGGATGGAATCATTATCGCATCTGATTTTGCGAAAGCAGATCCGTATAGAGCATCCACTCATAACAAAGGCATCATGAATGGAATTGATGCAGTTGCGCTTGCGACTGGAAATGATTGGAGAGCAATTGAAGCAGGCGCTCATGCATATGCATCAAGGCACGGAAGATATTCGTCTCTCTCAGAATGGAAAAAAGATGGCAATGGAGATCTTATTGGAACAATTGAAGTCCCATTGAAAGTTGGAATTGTTGGAGCACCCATTGAATCGAATCCAGCAGTAGCGCTCAATCTAAGAATTATGAATGTTGAATCAGCCACAGAATTATCTGAGGTCATGGCTGCGGTTGGACTTGCTCAAAACTTCTCTGCATTAAAGGCACTATCAACAGAAGGTATTCAGAAAGGTCATATGACATTGCATGCAAGGAATGTTGTTAAAGCAGCTGATGCACCTCATGAGATGTTTGATGATGTTCTTGAAGAATTATTAGTGAGTGGTGAAATCAAGGTTTGGAAGGCAAGAGAGATTGTTAAAAATTTGACAAAAAAAGAACCCATAAAAACAGATCAATTTGATGCAGTAACTCATGGAAAAGTGATCCTTTTAGGGGAGCATTCTGTGGTTTATGGCCGTCATGCTATTGCAGTGCCTATACCTATGAATATCCGAGTGAAAGTCGAAGATGCAGACAATGGGGTTCTTTTAATGATTCCATCCTGGGGAGTTGAATACCGTTTGGATAAAAAGCCAGACGAGAGACAATCATTCGAAAAGCCTGCTGCTTTAATATTGGAAAAAATGAACCTCAGTAGCACTGGAATGAAAATTGAAGTCTTCTCTGATATTCCACGTGGGATGGGTCTTGGTGGATCAGCAGTGATCGCTGTTTCAATCATTAAAGCACTGAATCATCATTTCAAAATGAATCTATCAGATCACGAAATCAACAAAATGGCCTATGAGTCTGAAAAGATAGCGCATGGTAATCCGAGTGGAATCGACAATACGATCGCAACATTTGGACATCCTCTGATCTTCAGAAAAGGTGAGTCTACCCTCAAAGAAAAGTTGCAGATAGAGAAACCATTTGATCTTGTCTTAGCATTCTCAAAATCAGAGGGATTAACAGCAAAAACTGTCGCACGTGTAAGAGAACAATGGAAAGGCAATCAAGACATGTATGAAGGAATCTTCAACGATATTGATGGGATAGTATTAAAAGGCATTCAAGCAATCCAGAGCAATGACATCAAGCAACTCGGCGAACTGATGAATTTCAATCAAGGCCTTTTGAATACGCTTCAAGTTTCAACACCTGAACTTGAAAGAATGATTCACATCGCAAGAGATGCGGGATCATTTGGAGCAAAACTCACTGGCGGTGGTGGTGGTGGAGCGATGATTGCAGTCTCAGAGCATCCATCAGATGTTATTGAGGCTTTTGAGAATGAAGGATTCAAAGCGATGCATTTTTCAGTAAAGAACTGTGACTGAAAGATACACCGACAAATCATCTGAGGATCAATTGATCTTGGTCGATGAAAATGATCAAGAAATAGGATCGGCTTTAAAAAAAGATTGCCATCTTGGCAATGGAATTCTCCACAGAGCTTTTTCAGTTTTCATATTCAATGAAGAAAATGAAGTGCTCATGCAACAAAGGAGTGAAGAAAAAATGCTTTGGGGGAAATTTTGGTCAAATGCATGCTGCAGTCATCCAAAACTGGGAGAAACGATTGAAGATGCCGCACAAAGAAGAATCAAAGAAGAATTATCCATAGAGGCCGAGCTCAATTTTTTGTTTAAGTTCGAATATCAGGAAAAATTTGAGGATATTGGAAGTGAAAATGAGTTGTGCCATGTTTTGATCGGAAAATGCGCCGAAAAACCCAATGTTGACCCAAATGAAATAAGTGATTGGAAGTATTTGTCAATTGAGGAACTGACTCGATCCATAAAAGAAAACCCCAATCAATATACGCCTTGGTTAAAAATAGAGTGGTCAAAAATAATGGGATCCCAATTCAAAGAAGTGAAAAGATTTCTTGATTTAAAGTAGAGAGCTAAAACTGATCGTCTGGCATTGACATCATCGATTTAGAGCCTTGCATTGCAGAACTTCCAAAGCTTCTCACCAATGGCATAAATTGTTCAATGTAGAAATTGGATGAAATGATCTTTGCATTGTAAAACTCTTTGTCGTCGGTCTCTTTCAAGCTATTTTTTGCAGCAGTGATGTTTCTTACTGCAATCCATCCGCCAACCAGATAGCCCATCATCATTAGAAAACTGTAGCTAGATGATCCAGCTAAATTTGGGTCATTCTGAATATTCTCTAGAATAAACTTAGAGACATTCCTTGCCTGCTCTATTGCTTGACTGACTTCTGCTTTGATTTTGCTTTCTATATCTGAGTCTTCTACTTCAGTCTCAATTTGATCCAATAGATCATTGACTGCAGAGCCATTGTCGCTGATGAACTTTCTACCTATCAGGTCATTTGCCTGAATACCGGTGGTGCCCTCATAGATTGTTGTGATTCTGGCATCCCTGAAATGTTGTGCTGCTCCGGTTTCTTCTACATATCCCATGCCACCATGAACTTGAAGAGCAATGGAGGTTATATCTTGGCATAGTTCGCTACACCAAGCTTTTGTAATCGGGGTAAGAAGGTCTGCCCGTTTAGTGTGCTCTGGTTTTGATTCAGCAAGATCGCATTCAAACGTATTTTCATAAACCAAGACCCTCATGACCTCAATCAATGATTTCATACTGAGAAGCATCCTTCTGACATCAGGATGATTGATGATTGAGACTCTAGAATCACTGGTTTGAGTTCTGCCCTGAATTCTATCTTTTGCATAATTCACAGCTTGTTGATAGGCTCTTTCAGCAATTGCGACACTCTCGCATGCTACCCCAATCCTGGCATCGTTCATCATTGTGAACATGCAAGCCAATCCTTGATTAGGTTCTCCAATAAGAAATCCTTCGGCTTCTTCAAAGCTCATTACGCAAGTCGCACACCCGTGGATGCCGAGCTTGTGCTCGACTGAAACTGCTTTTAGTGTATTTCTCTCTGCCAGTGCTCCATCGGCATTGAGTCTAATTTTGGGAACCAAGAACAAAGAAATTCCTTTCACTCCTTCTGGAGCGTCAGGCAGTCTCGCCAATACCAAATGAATTATATTTTCGGACAAATCATGCTCGCCCCACGTGATGAAGATTTTCTGGCCTGTGATTTTGTAACTATCGCCATTTGGTTCTGCAACAGTATTCATTACCGAAAGATCTGACCCTGCCTGAGGTTCAGTTAAATTCATGGTTCCACTGAATTTTCCAGAAATTAATTTTTCTAAATACAAATCTTTGAGCTCATCATTTGCGTGAGCGTCAACAGCTCTGATTGCTGAGTTTGTAAGAAGGACCAGATGAGCCCAAGAGAAGTTGGCTCCCATAACCATTTCATTTACAGGCATAGAAATCGAAGCAGGCATGCCCTGTCCACCATATTCCGGATTACAACTCAATGTTGACCATCCACCATCCACATAAGCATCGTATGCCTCTGCATATCCATTCGGAACTGTGACTTTACCGTCATCAATGGAGACTCCCAATCTATCTCCATCTTTATTTGTTGGTGCAATTATTTCCGAAGTAATTTCTGATGCGCTTTCATAAACGGTCTCGAGAAAATCTCGATCAAAGTCTTCAAACCCGGAATTAGAATTTAGATCGCCCTTCCCTACAACTTCTCTGAGAGCAAAGATCATATCTTTCACGGGTGGAATAAATTGATCCATTTTAGGCTCTTTCTTTTATCCAGGGTAGTTCAACAAGCTCGGCTTTGAGATCTCCATCGGGAGTATGAATATCAACAACTTTACCGGTAATGGCATGTTCAACGTCGAGGATGATGTAGCATATGTTTTTTTCAAATCTTGGCGAGTAAACTGCAGACATCATGGCGCCTACTCTATCTCCTTCAATGGAAACATCGAGGTTCTCCTCATTGAAGAACTCCATCTTTGATCCAGCAATCTCGGCTCCCATTAATTTCTTTTCTATGCCATTTTCTTTGATGATTCTAAGCGCTTCTTTTCCAATAAAATCATCTTCTTGTTCCAGATCTATCATCCAATCCAAACCCACTTCGAAAGGATTATTTTCTCTGTGCATGTCTGCTCCAAAGCTCAGGATGCCGGCTTCAAGCCTGAATATTTGATTTGGGGTTCCTGGAGTAATATTTAAATCTTTACCGGCTTCCCAAAGGATCTCCCAAAGTTGATTTCCCTTGCTGCCGTCCTGAAGAAAAATCTCATAACATCTTTCTCTGCTGTAACCCATTCTTGCAATCACCATCGGTATTCCTGAATGAGTCACTTCCCTAAATTTGTAAAATGCAAGATCGTCGATCCATTCGCCAAATACCCTGCTCATCAGTTCTGTTGAGTTTGGGCCTTGAATTTGTAAGGGTGAAACATCTGGCTCCGATATTTCAGCATCATAACCTTTGCCTGAGGCGACACCTTGCACCCACAACAACGCGTCGCTGTCTGAAAGCGAGAACCAATAATGATCGTCTGCGAGTTTGAGCATCACCGGGTCATTGATGAAACCACCTTCGAAATCGAGAAGCGGTGCATACAATGCTTGCCCGATTTTGCATTTATTGATGTCGCGAGGGGTGATGTATTGTGCTAGTTTGGATGCATCGGGTCCCTTGATTTCTACCTGTCTCTCTACACCTACGTCCCAAAGTTGGACTCCATTCAGAAGATTTTCATAATCCTTTTCAGGTCCTTCAAAAACAATCGGCATATACATGTGATTGTATATGGTGAAAGCTGAAGCTCCATACTTCATGGTGGAGTCAAAATATGGTGACTTTCTGACTCTAGGGCTAATTACAATTTTTGATGTCTGATACATAATTTTTGAGGTGATATCATACTTAAAATTCGTAAGAAATGGAAAATAGGGTTTTGTTAATTTCAAAAAATCTTTAAATAGATTTTTCTAGACTAATTTTTCTTTTTACCTAGACTAATATTCATTCAATTCAAGGATCAAAAAATCTTAAACAAGAAAGACAATATAGATTGGACTAATTTCATTCTTACTGTGTTGATATCTTTATCAATTCTAGTCCCAATGTTCATCGCTCCCAGTGCTACAAATGAGTTTCTCAATTCTGCATACGATTTGATTGCGAGCAATATCGGAGGCGCTTATTTGATCATGGGCCTATTAACATTGATTTTTCTGTTGCTTTTGGCTTTTAGTAACTACGGCAACATAAAACTTGGCAGAGAAGATGAAACGCCTGAGTACGGGATATTTGGATGGTCTTCCATGCTTTTCTGTTGTGGAATCGGTGCCTCACTGGTTCTCTATGGATCAACTGAATGGGTCGATTACTATCTCAGACCACCATTCGATGCAGTGCCTGGGTCTAAAGAGGCTATAGCCTGGGCATCATCATACGGAATGTTTCATTGGGGCATCACGGGATGGGCAATTTATTCCTTTCCTGCGGTAGCCATAGGATATAACTATCATGTCAAAGGCGCGAAAAGTCTGAAGGCAAGCACGGGTTGTGAAGGCATACTCAATGACGGTGAAAATAATTACATTTCTAGGTTGATCGATCTGATTTACATGGTTGCATTGGTAGGGGTATTGGGTGCAGGTTTAGGTCTAACCTCGCCGGTTGTGAGCGCAACAATTACCGAATTCTTTCTAATCAAACAAAGCTTAACAGTAACAATTTCATGCCTGTTATTGTGCTTAGTAATTTACTCCATAAGCACGTATTTCGGACTAGAAAAAGGAATCCAAAAACTAAGTAAATTTTGTGCATATCTAGCATTCATAGTGCTTATTTACATCCTTATTTTCGGCCCTACTTCATACATAATCACTTCCTCTATTCAAAGCGTTATGTTCATGGGAGAAAATTTCCTCAAAATGAGCATGGGCCCGCCGCCATTTGGTGAATCAGAATTCTCAAAAGCATGGACTATATTCATGTGGGCATGGTTCTTTGGGCTTGGTCCATTTGTCGGCATCTTTATCGCAAGAATATCAAGAGGTCGAACAATCAGAACGATGATTCTTGGATCACTCGGATTCGGAACAATGGGAACATCCCTGTTCTTTATGATCATGGGGAATAATGCCATTTATCAAGAAGTAAATGGACTTATACCAATCATTGATATCTGGACAAACGAAAGTCCAGCTGTGATGGTTTCCAGAAGTATTTCAGGAATGATACTGGGGAAATGGATCTTGCCCTTGGTAGGTATATTTTGTTTGGTCTTCATGGCTACTACTTTTGATTCAGGCGCATACACGTTGGCCTCATCTGCAACAAAAAAAATGAAGGCAGGCGAAAATCCTGAGGTATGGAACCGAATATTTTGGGCGTTCTTCATCGCATTATTGCCTTTTGCAATTTTGATAGGAGTGACGGACTCACCCGATCTTCAAGGCATTGATAAACTAAAACCATTTCAAAGAATTATTGTTCTAATCTCGCCTCCTCTTCTGATTGTGTATATAATCATGGCTGCTGGTTTGGTAAAAAGCCTTATACGCAAAGATGAGACGGAATGAGTGAAAATTATCAAAAACTAAGAGATGTTCTTCAATCTGGCAGGTTTGCAATTACTGCAGAAATTCCTGCGCCAGTGAGTGCGTCTTCATATGAGATGGAAGAGAAAATAAAAATTCTCAAAGGCTCTGTCCATGCAATCAATGTAACGGATAATCCTGGTGCGACTGCACACATGTCTAGCCTTGCAGGATCGACGATTGTTAGAAACCAAGAGATTGATCCCATACTCCAAATTACCTGCAGAGACAGAAACAGATTAGCAATTCAAAGCGAGCTAATGGGAGCATCTGCTCTGGGCATAGACAATGTTTTAACGCTTGCCGGTGATCCCGTAAAGAATGGCGATCAAAAAGACGCAAAAGCTGTTTTCGATATCAATTCAAAAACCATACTCTCCATCATGGATGGTATGAATAATGAAGGGAAAACAATGTCTGGCAAAGAACTTCAATCAAAATCAAATTTCTTTCCGGGAGGTGCAGCAATTCTGCATGAACCTGAAGATAACTGGGATCCTAAGGCTTTGAATGAAAAGGCATCCTTTGGTGCGATGTTTATTCAAACTCAGTTTTGCTATGACGTGGAATTGGTCAAAAAGTACATGCAAAGAATTGTCGAAACCGGCCTGTCTGAAAAGCTGTATTTCATCATTGGCATTGGTCCTTTAAGGAGCGATAAATCGGCAAAATGGATGCGGGATAAACTGTTTGGAACAGTCATGCCAGATTCCATTGTTAAACGGATGGAAAGTGCTGGCGATCAAATTCAGGAAGGAATAAATATTTGTGCTGAGCTTATTCAGTCATTCCAAGAAATTGAGGGCGTTCATGGAGCTCATCTTATGGCACCGAGAAATCTATCTGCCATACCTGAAACAGTTAAGCGATCAGGTATAACTATCTAGAAAAATTTGCGAGCTTATCCATGAGCTGATAGTACATCATGCCAATGGCTGTCGCCGGGCTGGAGAACCATTTCCCACCGGGCAATTGTATGTGACTCACCGAAGACAATAGATTCAAGACTTCATCGTCTCCATCGACTGCATCTGCAATCACTTTTGCGGCCATGTGTGTGGGGGCAACCCCGTGTCCAGAGTATCCTTGGGAATAGAAAATGTTTTTATCTACCTTTCCTAACTGAGGAATTTTCTTAAGACTGACTGCAACATTGCCTGACCAAGCATAATCAACTCTTAGTTCTGATAATTGTGGAAAAACAGAAACCATCCTTTTTTTTATCTCAACCTTTATCCGGTCATCGCTAGGAATTTTACCTGAGTAATTAAACCTTCCGCCGAACAACATTCGCTTGTCTGCGGAAAGACGATAATAATCGAGAATTGTATTTTGATCGCAAACTGCCATGTCTGATGGCATCACTTTCTCTGCTAATTCATTGCTCAAAGGCTCTGTTGCAATAATGCAGCTTGCAGCAGGCATAACCATTCTTCTGAGTTTTTTATTCAAGTCCCCAATGTATGCATTAGCGGCAATGACAATATAATCTGACTCAATAATGCCATTTTCCGTCACTACTTTTGCAGGACTTCCTGCTGAAATCTCAACTGCACGGGTATTCTCATAAATCTTAACCCCAATTTCTGAGGCGGCCTTTGCTTCTCCCAAACAAAGATTGAGGGGATGAATGTGGCCTGAACCAGAATCAATTAATCCACCGACATATGCTTTGCTGTTGACGTATTTTTTTACTTGTGTCTCATCAACCAATTCCAAATTGTGATGATACCCAGATTGTTCCCATTCTTCAGATCGATGAATCAATTCATCCATGTGTTTTCTATTCGTTGCAACGTCAATGAATCCCTCTTTAAGATCGCAATCGATTGAAAATTCAGAAATCCTATCTCTCACCAGATCTGCAGATCTTGCACCGAGGAGCCAAATATTCTGAATGTCTTTTTCGGTACCTTTTTTTTCAAAATGATCGCTAAAAGAAAAGCCACTGATGAGCTGACCCCCATTCCTTCCGCTTGCTCCCCATCCAATCTTTTCTGATTCAATTAAAACAACATCATAATCTTTCTTCGCAAGATTGATGGCTGTATTGAGTCCCGTAAACCCTCCCCCGATCACACATACTTTTGTTCTAATATTTGAGTTAAGCCGCTCAAATCTGAGGTCCTGATTAGCTGTGGCGGCATAATATGATTTAACGTGGGCCATTTTGGTATGGAATTAATTACTTGATGACTAATTATAACTTTTTCAAATTATCTAATCATCAGAAAAGGTTAAAATTACCCTCTAATTCTTATATAAAATTAATTCAAGACCAATATTTATTTGAAGACAAACGATATGCTATGATTTTCATCTTCCCATTTACACGGGGTTAAGGTATGAAAAATAAAGATATTCTCATCATAGGATGTGGTGCTATAGCGCATGAAGTCAGTGAAATCATAGAATTAAATAATTGGGACAATGTCAGACTCCAGTGTTTGAATGCAGAACTTCATAACACACCAAAAATACTTCCAAGAAAAATAAAAGAGGCTATTGATTCAAATATCAATGACTACTCAAAAATATTTCTAGCATATGCAGACTGCGGAACTGGAGGATTAATTGACTTGCTATTAAAAGACTATGATATTGAGAGGCTGGATGGTGCTCATTGTTATGAGTTTTATTCTGGATCGTCGGTTTTCAAAGAATTAAGCGAGAAAGAAATTGGAACATTTTATCTCACAGATTTTTTGGTTAAGAACTTTGATCGACTTGTAATCGAAGGTCTAGGTATACAAAAATATCCAAGCTTAAAAGAAGACTATTTCAGAAATTATAAAAATGTTGTGTATCTCGCACAGTTACAAGACAATGTTCTGGAATCAAAGGCTAGGGAATGTGCTGATTATCTCAATCTTGAGTTTTCTGTCCACTTCACTGGTTTAAAAAACCTTGGAAATCAATTGAATGAGGTAATGAAATAGATGGGAAAACTGATTACTGTATTTTGGCGTGATATACCCTCCCATATAATCTTTAAAACAAAATCTGGGAAATTTAAAAAACAAATGAGTCCAAGATTTGAAAAAGCGATTGATAGAGCTGCGATGAGAGCCGGGAAAGGTTCTAGTGATGCTTACATGGCAGATTGGAGAAGAGAAATAGTAAAAATTAAAACGGATGATCCTCAATCTATTGTTGATCAAGAGATCGAATTATTAGAACAAATGTTTTCAGATGATTTGCTGGAAAAAACAGTAAAATCAAAAGGCATTAAGGAAGAGTAAATAAAAATATGGCAAATACAAAAATCAGCTCAGATAGAAAAGAAATCGTGATTGGCCCGAATAGTCCTTTCACTGTTATTGGAGAAAGAATTAATCCAACAGGTCGAAAGCTTTTAACTGAGGAGATGAAAGCAGGGAATCTTGATCGTGTGTTGAGTGATGCCGAGGCTCAAGTACTTGCTGGTGCTCAAATGTTAGATATCAATGCAGGGGTTCCATTGGCGGATGAGCCAAAAATACTTGCTGATAGTATCAAGCTTATCCAGGATAATTTTGACATACCTTTATGTATTGATTCATCCATTATTGATGCGCTCAAATCTGGGCTAGAAGCCTATAAAGGAAAAGCGCTATTGAATTCTGTAACAGGAGAAGAGGACAGACTAGAAGCGGTCTTACCACTAGTCAAACAATATGGCTGCGCTGTGATCGGAATTTCAAATGACGATACAGGAATCTCAGAAGATATAAATGTTCGATATGAAGTTGCAAAGAAAATAGTTGAAAGAGCAATGGATCATGGGATTCCTAAGGAAGACGTTGTAATCGACCCGTTGGTTATGCCGATTGGCGCAATCAATTCAGCAGGAAAGCAAGTAACTGAGCTCATCAAGATGCTACAAAATGAGTTGGGCGTAAATACCACATGCGGTGCCTCAAATCTAAGTTTTGGATTGCCGAACAGGCTCGGTCTTAATACGGCATTTATCGCGATGGCGATAGGTGCGGGAATGACCAGTGCGATCACAAACCCTCTTGAAAAAGAAATCATGCAATCTGTTAGAGCAGCAAATGTAGTTGCCGGAAATGACCCAGAGTGCTCACAATGGATTGCTAATTATCGAGAGCCAAGTTCTAAAGCAAGGAAAACCAGACGAAGAAGGCCCAAAAGCTAGATCAACAGCCATGGCTGAAAAAAATCAGTTTCAAATTATTTTTATGCCTTCAGGAAAGAGAGGTCATTTTGATCCAGGGACTACTATACTTCAGGCCTCAAGAAGTCTTGGAGTAGATCTAGATTCTGTATGCGGTGGAAGAGCAATTTGTGGAAGATGTCAAATTCAACCCACAGAAGGAGAATTTGCAAAACATGGTATTACATCCAGTTTCTCCAATCTCAATCGACTGACTGAATCTGAAATTAAATATTCAAAAAGAAAAGGGTTGGAAGCATCAAGAAGGCTTGGCTGTCAAACAATCATTTCTGGTGATGTCGTTATAGATATCCCTGAAGAAAGTCAGCTCCATCAACAAGTTGTAAGAAAAGAATTTGAAGCCTCTTCTGTGACCATAAATCCACTATCTAAACTGCATCTTATTGATCTAAGTCAATCCTCATTTGACTCAAATGACCAACTTCAGCAATTGATAAATGAGAAACTCAGAGATGATTGGGGCATTGAAATAAGTCAAATACTCCCAAAGTATTTTGATCACAAATTATTCAGCGAGGCTGATAATGGAACGATTGCAGTTAGAGAAAAAAATACCGTAGTTGATATTTGGCCAGGGTTGGTTGAAAAAATATACGGTGTATCAATTGATATTGGATCGACCACGCTTGCAGTCAATCTCAGTGATTTGCAAACCGGCGAGGTCATGGCATCTGAAGGATCAATGAATCCACAAATCAGATTTGGAGAAGATCTGATGAGTCGAGTTTCTTATTGCATGCTCAACCCAGGTTCAGAAGAAAAACTAACCAAAACTGTAAGAGAGTCAATCAAAGAACTAATCACAAAAGCATGTAAAAAAGTTCAAATAGATCCAAACCATATTCTCGAGGCAACTGTTGTAGGAAATCCAGTCATGCATCACCTATTTCTTGGTTTTGATCCAGTGCCGCTAGGAGTTGCCCCATTTAAACTAAAAACATCTGATTCAGTAACAGAATCATCCAAGGACCTTGCTTTGGGAATCAATGACAATGCATCCGTCTATGTCCTTCCATGCCTTGCAGGACATGTTGGTGCAGACGCTGCGGCGGTGATTTTGACTGAAAAACCATATCAGCAAGACGCCTACAGCTTGATTGTTGATGTTGGAACAAATGCTGAAATCATTGTTGGCAATAAAGATAAAGTACTCGCTGCATCCAGTCCCACTGGCCCTGCATTTGAGGGGGCACAGATTAACTCTGGGCAAAGGGCGGCACCCGGTGCAATCGAAAGAGTAAGAATTGATCCTGAAACATTGGTGGGAAAAATTAAAGTCATCGGCTCTGACCTTTGGTCCGATGATCCTGATTTTGACGAAGATACAAAAAACATAGGTGTGACTGGCATTTGCGGATCTGGGATCATTGAGGCCATTGCTGAAATGTTCCTTACAGGAATCATTTCATCTGAAGGACTCATACAAGAACAAAAAGAAAGATCAACCGACGTAATCTTCAAGGATGGAAGAACTTTCTCGTATTTGTTATTTGATGGCAAGCAAAAGATAATAATCACCCAGAATGACATTCGCGCTATCCAGCTTGCAAAAGCTGCCCTTTATGCTGGCGCTAAACTTTTAATGGATAAGATTGGAATCAGCGCTGTTGATAAAATCAGATTTGCTGGGGCATTTGGCAGTCACATAGATGTTAAATATGCAATGGTGCTTGGGCTGATACCCAACTGTAAAATCAGTGAAGTAACTTCTGCAGGAAATGCAGCGAGCACTGGTGCCAGAATTGCATTGCTCGATTCAGAAAGTAGGCAAGAAATAGAAACTGCAGTAAAACAAATAGAGAAAATCGAAACTGCAACGGAACCTCTTTTCCAAGACTATTTTGTAAAAGCCATGTCAATACCGCACGAAAGCGATGATTTTTCAGAATTAAAAAAGATTTTCAAATTTCCAGAAAAAAATAATGTTGAAATCCGATCGAAAAGAAAAAGACGAAGAACTTAACTAATTCTCAGATTGTATTAAAGAACTTTTAAATTTATGTTAGATTCGTAGCCAATTTAGCGATAACCATGAACAGTATTAAAGAATTATTAAATCATCAGCAAGAAGACTGGTCATTGGATCAGAGGTTCTATAAAGATATGTCAATCTTTGACCTAGAAAAGCATAATATTTTTTACAACAGCTGGATCTTTATCGGACACGAGTCTCAGATTCCAAATAAAGGTGATTTCTTTGTATATAAGTTACTCGATGAAGAAATCATTGTTCTAAGAAATAAAGAGAATAAAGTGAAGGCATTCTTTAATGTTTGCCGTCACAGAGGTTCTAGAGTATGCCTTGAGGAAAAAGGAAATACCTCACGCTTTACATGCCCATATCACAGTTGGACATATAACCTTGATGGAAAGCTTCTGGCAGCAAAGAGCTTAAGAGAGGGTATTGAGAAATCAGAGCTCGGACTCCACCCATGCAATATTGAGTCCGCCTCTGGGATGCTTCTTATCAATCTTTCGGATAATCCTGAATCACTTAAAAATCTCCAGAGTGACTTGAAAGAACCCTTTGAGATGTTCGGGTTTAAAGATCTAAAAGTGGCAGCACACAAAAATTATCCCATTGCATCAAATTGGAAGCTTGCCGTAGAAAATTATCAAGAATGCTATCACTGTGGACCAGCTCATCCCGAATACTCTCTTTCTCACTCGCTTAAAATTGAAGATGAACCTGGATTTGATGAGGCACAAGAAAAGATGATGAAAAATCTAGATAGTTGTGGACTAAAAGACATTGAGGTCAACAAAGATTTTTCAAATAAAGACCCCGACCAAGAACAATATGCCTACTCAAGATATGCCCTATTTGATGGATACATGACAGGAAGCAAAGACGGCAAACCTTTGGCACCACTCTTGGGAGGCATCAAAGAATTCAATCAAGGATGTTCAGACTTTAATATCGGTCCTGTCAGTTATTTCCTTGCCTATTGCGATCATATCGTTGGCTATATATTCACGCCAACAAGCCAAGATCAATGTCAGTGTGATATTTATTGGCTCGTCAACAAAGATGCCGAAGAAAACAAAGACTATGATAAAGAAAAGCTCATGTGGCTTTGGGATGTGACCACTTATGCTGATGAAACCATTATTGTGAATAACCAAAAAGGAGTTAATTCCATCAAATATCAATCAGGGCCCTATACCGACAAAGAACATAGTACGCGACGTTTTATTAAATGGTACTTGAGTGAACTCAAATCATACGCATTATAGTCTCTGACTGTGCCAATCTATGTGATCTTGAATAAAGGTCGCAATAAAAAAATAACTGTGATCAAAACCTGGCTGCATTCTTAGCGTCAGAGAAACATTTTTTTCATCACACGCTTTAGCAAAAGATTCTGGCTTTAATTGATCTGCTAAAAATTCGTCTTCTTCGCCTTGATCAATGAGTATGTCTTTTTGCCATCCTTGCTTTCGGATTAGACTGCAGGAATCATAATCATCCCATGAAGACTCTTCCTTTCCGAGATATCTTGTGAAGGCCTTCTGTCCCCAAGGAATTTTTACTGGATTGCAAATTGGAGAGAATGCCGAAACCGATTTAAAAATATCCGGGTTCTTAATTGCGATAGTGAGTGCGCCATGGCCTCCCATGGAATGTCCAGATAACCCTATACGATTTTCATCAACTGGAAAATGATCCTGAATCAGTTCTACGAGCTCCTCGACAACATACTTATACATATTGAAATTTTCTGCCCAAGGTTCTTCAGTGGCATTTAGGTAAAACCCAGCGCCCTGAGCAAAGTCATAATTTGGATCATCAGGGACATTCTCACCTCTTGGGCTGGTGTCTGGAGATACTATGATCATATTGTGATCGGAGGCAAATCTTTGAACGCCTGACTTTACTCTAAAATTCTCTTCAGTACAGGTCAGGCCAGATAACCAGATTAATGTCTTCTGCTTATCTCCCTGAGGGTTATCGGGAAGATATATTGAAAACGTCATTTTGCAAGAAGTTGCATTAGAATCATGTGCCCAAACTTCATGGACTCCCTTAAAACTTCGATTTGATGAAACTTTCTCCATTCTTTACTCCACTCTTTTCCCAAAAACTGATAACAAAATAAATACGGTAAACAATCCAACTGGAATCATAATCAGGGGCGAAATGCCATACCCAGTGGGCACTGTTCCTAAAAGCAATGCGATTGTACCTACACTTAAAGCATAAGGAAGCTGAGTGGAAACATGATCAATGTGATTACAGCCAGATGCCATGGAAGACATGATTGTGGTATCCGAGATGGGCGAACAATGATCGCCCCAAACAGCCCCACAAATCACACAGGCCACTGAGGAATAAATGATATGAATGTGTTCCATGTCAGCAACGCCATTTAAAAACATGATCTGCCAAGCCAGAGGAATTACAATTGGATAAAATATACCCATAGTTCCCCAACTTGATCCGGTGGCAAAAGCAGTCGCAGCTGATAAAAGAAAAATCACTGTTGGAATCAAAGGAACTGGCAAAAACTCACCGAGTATTGAAACCAAATAATTGGCAGTTTGTAAGATCTCTGTTGTTTGAGCTAGAGACCATGCCAAAATTAAAACAATGATGGCAAAAATCATAAATTTCACGCCCTCATACCAAGCTTGCACAGTTTCTTCCAACGACAAAATGCGTTGCAGTAACGTCAGAGTAAAGCCAGTCAAGACACCGATCAATGAACCCCAGAGCAATGCCGTATATGCATCTGCAGAACCAATAATGTCTTGGAGATTGTCTCCCTCACCTGTGGAGTAGAGCCCTGCAATTGTGGAAAGAATAAACATTAAAATGGGTATAAATGCGTTAAAGGCTCTTGCTTTGGATGGATCTTTAGCCTCGAGTTGTTTGGTTTCATCATCATTTGTGTATCCCTTACTTTTCTGCTCAAGAGACAGATCATTGCCAGAACGAGCAGCAACTTCATATTGGTACATCGTGCCAAAATCCTTTCCTGTGCCTGCCACCAAAAAAACAAACAAAAGCATAAAAATTGGGTAAAAACTATAAAGTATGGAATTGAGGTATAAGGAATATGCCGATTGATCAATTTCACTGATTTGACTCACAGATATATCAATCATTCCAACCTGGTATCCAACCCAAGTGGTAATTAATGCAACACATGCAATTGGTGCTGCCGTTGCATCAACTAAAAATGCAAGCTTGGCTCTCGATATGTTAAGGCTATCAGTGACCTTCCTCATGGTATTGCCTACAACGAGTGTATTGGCATAATCATCGAAGAATATAGCAACGCCCAATGACGAAGTTGCCAACTGTGCACGATTTGATGAACTCACAAATCTAGATAGATTATTAACGATGCCTTGCATACCTCCGTTTTTAGAAATGATTCCAACAAGGCCGCCAATCATTAGACTGAAAATAATGATTGCTGCATGGTCAGGATTAGCTAAAGCATCTTTTACGTAAATGGAGGTAATGTTTAGGAGACTCTCTAAAATAGAATCTGCCTTAAAACCCATGATTGCATAAGACCCAATCCAAATACCTAAAAACAGAGCTGGAACAACGCTTCTAAAAACTAAGGCCATAAGAATTGAGACAAGAGGCGGTAATAGAGAGACCCAACCAGGAAGGACATTGATAGCTGCATCTGACACAACGCTTCCATCAAGTAAGAGTCTTACTGATTCAGACGTTGCTTTTGAGAACCTTAAGAATTCAAATTCAATATCTCCACCAGACGAACAAAGCGATGGTTCAATCAAACTCTCTTCCAGTTCAATCCTGTAATCACATGCTCGCTCTCTATCATAACCTGACGCTGAAATGGAAAAAGTAACATCCGTCAAAACAACTGTTGGGACTGATAAATCTGGGTTTGAATAGAGGTTATTTGCAGCAATTAAGGCAAAAAAAATTGAAAGCATCGATTTTTTGATCACTCTTTACTCCTATCTTTATAAAGATAGCCCTCTTTTATAACGAAATGAATGTCTTCAAGACTTTTAATATTGATCAGTGGATTATTACTTAACGCAATGATATCTGCAAAGAATCCTTCCTCTACTCTCCCTATCTCTTGCTCCATTCCCAATACCTCTGAGGCTTTGACAGTCGCTGCCTGAATGGCCTCTAGGTTCGTCATTCCGTATTTTGTCATATAACTAAACTGTTTTGCATTTTTTCCATGGGGATAAACTCCGGCGTCAGTTCCAAAAACAATCTTGACTCCTGCCTCATGAGCTTTTTTAAAATTTGCTCTCTGTATTTCTGTGGTCTCTCTATTCTTTTGAAGAAATTCTTCTGGCATACCATCAGTCAGACCCATTTCATTGATATAGTCTCCGTTATAGACATCCATTGTTAGGGAAACTCCATTTTTCTTTGCAAGCTCGATCCCTTCATCGTCAATCAATGATGCGTGCTCAATGCTATTGACGCCAGACAAAATGGCCTGCTTAATTGATAGAGCACCATGAGCATGAGCAGTCACTCTTATTCCTGTCTTTTTTGCCTCCTCAACTACGGCTGAAATTTCCTCTGGGGTCATTTCTGGACTCCCGGGCAAACTCCCATAAGCCAGAACAGCGCCCGATGCAATGAGCTTAATATGATCGGCGCCTCCTTCAATTACTTGTTTTGCTTTCTCGCGAAATGCATCCGCTCCTCTTGCAACACCCACTCTAATATGATCTGGAACATCGCCTTCATATCCAGGTATTGCTACCTCTCCTCCCCCACCAGGTATGGTTAAATAGAATCCAGCAACCTTCATTCTAGGGCCAGTCGTTATTTTTGACTCAATTTCATCCCTGAGTCTTTTGTCTGTCCAAGCGATATATACTCCAACATCACGTACGGTTGTGAAACCAGCCATCAAGGTAATATGTGCGTTTTTTCTGCCAATTTTTAGTTGTTCTTCTTGTGATATGGAGTAAAACTCAATGAGATCACCTGAAACATCCTCAGAAATATGAGTATGCATATCGATTAGACCAGGCAAACAATACTGATCGGAAAGGTCTAGATTATCTTTAGATAAGTCGCTGCTTACTTTGGCATAATTAGTCACCTCTTTGATCTTCCCAGAGTTTTGATCTACTTTGATTAAAGCATTTCTGGTCCATCCTCCGGATTCGATATTTAATAAATGACCACAGTAAATATCAGTAAGAATCTGAGATTGCACGGAAGTAGTACAAAAGACGAAAAATACTGTTGAAGAAATAATGTATGTAAATCTATTCATTTTTAAAACGTTATTAAACCTCTACTCAGAAATTATATATATGGATTACAATAAGGTATGAAAAAGTTACCCACCATCATAGCAACTTCTGTTGTCAGAGGAAGCCAACAAGGCGAAAGTCATGGAGGTATCTACCTTGTTGATTTTCAGAAAAAAGAAGCAGACTTGGTTGTCGATTGGGATGATTCTGGGATTGATTTCACAGGGAGAGGCTGGGATAGAGGCCTCAGGGGAATAGAATTCAGAGGCGATGAAATCTACATCGCAGCAAGTGACGAGCTTTTTGTATACGACCTGAACTTTCAAGTTAAAAGGTCCTATAAAAATAGATTTTTGAAACATGCTCATGAAATCAATCGATTTGAGAACTTATTATTCATAACCTCTACGGGATATGATTCTTTATTGGTTTTTGATCTGGAACGAGATGAATTTACTCGAGGTTTACATCTCAGAAAAACTCAAGAGGGATGGAAATCGCAATTGTATGATCCTAGAACTGAAGATGGACCCGAACCAGGAAACAATCTTCATCTCAACAATGTGCGCTGCTCAAAAAAAGGTTTATTCGCAAGCGGGCTAAGAACGAATGCTTTAATTCGAATGGATAGCGATCTAAACCCATCTGAGTTTTGCAGTTTGCCTGAGGGAACGCATAACTCCAGACCATTTAAAGACGGCGTCCTTTTCAATGACACGCAAAGCAATTGTGTGCGTTGGATCAAAAGAGACGGCTCAGAAGCAAACTTCAGAGTGCCTCTTTTCCCTGAAGAAGAATTGACCCATCATGACTTTGACGACAGTCGAGTAGCCAGGCAAGGGTTTGCAAGAGGTTTATGCGTCATTGATGAAAATCATATAGCAATGGGTTCTTCGCCATCTTCTATTACATTGTTCAATCTTGAAACCAAGGAGCGTGTTGGAAGCGTCAATTTAAGCATGGATGTAAGAAATGCTATTCACGGCATGGAGGTTTGGCCCTATGAAAGGCTATTGGATAGTTAGGTGCGAGTATCATGATCCGGAAGCCTTTGAAGAATATGCAAAGGTTGCAACTGAAGTTGTTGCGAAAAATGATGGAAAGTTCTTGGTAAGAGGCGGTCAACAAATCAATAAAGAAAATGCAAAACTTGAGAGAACTGTTCTTGTAGAGTTTCCAAGTTTTAAACTTGCCGAAGAGGTTTATGCAGGAGATGCCTACCAAGCTGCACTCAAACATATCAAAAACTGCTCGTTAAGGGACTTTGTGATAACGGAGGGAATATGAAAGATCGAATTAAATTTTTGATACTGCTGATGGGACTCCAACTCTCTTCATTGCAAGCAGAGATTTTGATAGAAAATATAACCTTGATCGATGCAAAAAATGAGATTAGAAATGCTCAATCTGTTTATATAAAAAACGGAGTGATTCAATCCATTAAGGACTCGGAGACTTCTGACTTAGATGGCGCTGAGCTTGACTCAAAGCTTATCGATGGTACGGGGAAATACCTCATCCCTGGACTCTGGGATGCTCATGTTCATCTTACTTTTATACCTGAGATAGACCATGAAACACATTTTGATCTTTACTTAAAAAATGGAGTTACAAGCATTCGAGATACGGGAGCCATCATATCTAAATTGCGACCATCGCTGAATTTTATAAAAGAGAATCCAAATACAACCCCAAGACTTTTTTATGCCGGACCCCTGATTGATGGCGCAGACAGGGTATACAAAGGACTGGAGCCTGGTTTTCCAAATTTATCGATCGGTATAGATGAAAATTCAAATATACCAGGCGTGGTTGATGGACTTATTGCAGAGGGTGTTACATTTCTAAAATCATATGAAATGCTAACCAGAGACACGTATTTGGAATTACTCAAAGTGGCCAGCCAGAATGGATTGAGAGTAACCGGTCATGTCCCTCTGAGCATTGATCTTGAAGAAGCGATTGAAGCAGGGCTTGGTGGAATGCAACATGTAAGAAACATGGATCTTGCATGCGCCAAGGATGCAGAAGTTCTTTTGGACGAACGACAAATCAGCCTAGAAAATGAGGATGAAATCGCAGGTTCTGCACTTCGTACCCACATCCACTCTTCTCAGAGGTACTATGCCATTGATAACACCGATGATGAGCGTTGCCTCAGGATCATTAAGAAATTATCAGAATACGGTGTTTTTCAAACGCCCACACTCACCATCAATACATTTGATTCAAGACGCTTCTATGCCGACCCGGAATGGCGAGAAACTTACAGTGAGCTGCCAAAAGCTGCAAAGGAAGATTGGATGAATGGATCTCTCAAGCTGGCGGAGTTTGATGCCACTGAGGATGCCTTGAAATTTGATGCCTGGAGCCTGATGCTGGTCGAAAAAATGCATGCAGAAGGAGTGAAAATTATCGCAGGCACAGATACTCCGATTGGCTACTTGACTCCTGGATACAGTCTGCATAAAGAACTTGAACTTCTGTCCGAAGCGGGCTTGTCTAATCTGGAGGTGCTCAAATCGGCAACCATCACTCCTGCTGAATTCTTTGGCATCGAAGACCAAATGGGAACAATAGAAGTGGGTAAACTCGCTGATCTAGTGATCTTGAATGATAACCCCTTAGAGTCAATTTCTAACACACAAAACATTCATAAGGTGATTGCAAAAGGAAAGATCCAATGAAGAAATTGGATGAAAAACAGATCAAAAGAAATCTAGCATTCACAGTCTTTATGATTCTTTTCATTCTTTCATTCTTTATTTTCAATCCTGCATGGAGCGAGGATCATGATCAAGAGAAGTACTGCTGGATTTCCGGCGAGAACTTTCATGATTTTAAAGACGCCATCAGCAAACAATGCAAAACTGGTGACTTGATTTGGGTTGTTTCTAAAGGCGGAACAATCAATGATTGGAATATTGAGCAAACGATTGGCCAATACTGCAGT